>NZ_AP019368.1:1117500-1745000 GCF_004295685.1 Fluviispira sanaruensis | reverse complement strand
TTTGTGATAAAAAAGTTTGTACAGGAGATGGGGCTATATAACCTGAGCTTGTTGTAAAGCAAATTATATCTGGTCGATAGTTTTCTTCATGATAAAACTCGTTGAAGAGCTTTAGCGAAATTTTTTCAAAAACCTCCATTCTTTCTTTTAAATTTGCTCCATTATGATGATGATTTGTATTACTAATTATTCTTAAATTAGGATCTTCATTTAGCATATCAGGAATAAAAAAGGCTCTTTTCTTAATTCGATCAGACTTACACATATAATGGTTTATATTTTTATAATTTAAATCTTTGAATTCAATATTTTCTTTATTATTATTTTCTTTTAAATATGCTTGATACTGTATAGTATTGTTAATTTTTGCATAATTACTTTGATCGATTTCATACTCAGGTCTAATTTTCACAAAACCTTTTAGAAGAATATTATTCTCCATTAAATCTCCCTTCTATTTTTTACTTCTTATTTTGGAACCATGAGAAAGTATTTTGTTTTTTATATAAAATCAAGTCAATGAGCTTAAAATTTTTTAACCTAAAATTTGTTTTTTCTTTCTCAGAAGGGTACAGTGAGGCAGTTTTTAACGAATCCATTTATAAGGAGCTCTCTATGAATAATCATAATATATTGTCTCATAAGAATGTACAAAATGACGATTTCAATAACACCTATCAAGAATTAATAAAAAAAATAAAAAATAATAACACTGATGTCATTTTGCAAGATGAGCTTATTAAAATTCTTGACAGAGTCAAAAGCTCTGAAATGGGAAGATTTTTAATAGAAAATAGTGGCTTTAATGGCTTTTGGACTGAATATATGTGCTCATATCCTGAAACAAAAAAACTTGGCTTTAATGTTTCAGAAAATAAAGATGAAAATTATCTTATGGAAAATTTACCTATCGCCATTGCCACCCAAAGTCGATATCAAATTTTTAAATCTGAAATCAAAAAACGTTTAAAAGATAATATTAAGATTGCTTCTCTTCCGTGTGGTTTAATGAATGACATTTTATCTCTGAATTTCCATGATTATAAAAACTTTATGATTCATGGAATTGATCTTGACACTTCAAGTCTGCAACAAGCAAGAGCTATTTCATTAACAAAGGGATTAACTTACCATTGTAAATTCACAAGAGAAGATGCTTGGGAAATTAATTATAAAAATGAATATGATTTATTTATTAGCAATGGCCTTAATATTTATGTTGATAATGATGAAAAACAAATTGAGATGTATAAAAAAATACATACTTCTTTAAAAGAGAATGGAGAACTTCTAACAAGTACAACTGTACCTCCACCCGATATCAATAAGGATTCATGTTGGGACATGAATAAAATAAATTCTGCAAGTTATAGATTTCAAAATTTATTTTTCAAACACTTCACAAATTATAATGAAAATAATCTGAGAACACCAGATCAGTTATGCAAAATACTTGAAAAGTCTGGATTTTCAAATTTCAAAATTCTTCCTGATGTATTAGGAGTTTTTGTAACAATAGTTGCCACAAAATGTTAAGTTCATTTTCGAGCAATAGATTTTCAGACAGATAACTTTGGATATTATTCTTAAGTTATCTTGCTTTTTTCTAAAAAAGTGTCTTCAAGATCAATAAGCAACAAATTTGGAAATTACAAATCTATATACAATTCTTTAATTAAAAAATAAAAAATTCCTTAAGTTTTCTTGTTAGTTTTTTTTGAGAATAAGGAAACAAGAAAGACTCATAAAGAGACCTCGAGTTTTTGTAAAAGCTTATTTGACTCATTTGCTCTTAAATTATACAATTAAAGGAAATTTCACAGATTATAAAAAGGAGAGAAACTTGTCATCTAAATCAAAGTGTCCTCTTTCAACAATGGGTTTGACGAATTCAGCAGCGAATTGGTGGCCAAATCAAATTAATCTGAATATTTTGCATCAACATTCGCCTCTTTCTAACCCGATGGAGAAAAACTTTAACTACGCTCAGGAGTTCAAAAGTCTTAACCTCAAAGCAGTAATAAAAGATTTGCATACCTTAATGACCGATTCACAGGACTGGTGGCCGGCAGACTATGGCCACTATGGCCCTTTATTTATTCGTATGGCATGGCACAGCGCAGGAACCTATAGAGTCGCAGATGGCCGTGGCGGTGCAGGATCAGGCACTCAACGCTTTGCACCTCTGAACAGTTGGCCAGATAATGTAAATTTAGACAAAGCGCGCCGCTTACTCTGGCCGATCAAGCAGAAATATGGCCGTAAAATTTCATGGGCAGATTTAATGATTCTTGCAGGTACTGTGGCTTTAGACTCCATGGGATTTAAGACATTTGGCTTTGCCGGTGGGCGTGAAGATATTTGGGAACCAGAACAGGATATTTTTTGGGGCTCTGAGCGAACATGGTTAGGCGACGAACGCTACAGTGGGAATCGCGATCTGGCTAATCCTCTTGCTGCTGTCCAGATGGGTCTTATTTATGTGAACCCCGAAGGCCCCAATGGTAAACCCGATCCAATCGGTTCTGCACGTGATATAAGAGAAACCTTTGCTCGCATGGCAATGAATGATGAAGAAACCGTCGCGCTTGTTGCTGGTGGACACACTTTTGGCAAAACCCACGGTGCTGCAGATCCCAGTAAATATGTTAGCCCTGAACCAGAAGGAGCTGCGCTTGAAGAACAAGGCTTAGGTTGGAAAAACTCGTTTGGCAGTGGCAAAGGCGTTCATACAATAACGAGCGGCCTTGAAGGTGCTTGGACCCCTACGCCCATAAAGTGGGACAATAGCTATTTTGAAACCTTGTTTGGGTATGAATGGGAATTGACAAAAAGCCCTGCAGGCGCTTACCAATGGATACCTAAAGATCCTTCTGCAGGAAGAGCCGTTCCAGACGCACACGATCCCACAAAACGACATGCCCCAATAATGACAACCGCAGATCTCGCAATGCGTATGGATCCTATTTATGAAAAAATCTCACGTCGTTTTATGAAAGATATGAAGTTATATGCCGACACATTCTCTCGAGCTTGGTTTAAGTTAACCCATCGAGATATGGGGCCTATTGCGCGTTATCTTGGGCCGCTCGTTCCAACGGAAGAGTTGATTTGGCAGGATCCTATTCCAAAAGCAAAACATAAATTAATCAGTGAGAAGGAAATATCAGCACTGAAATCTAAGATTTTAAAAAGTGGTTTAAGTGTCTCGCAACTTGTCAACACAGCTTGGGCATCTGCAGCAACTTTTCGTGGCAGCGATAAACGAGGAGGCGCGAATGGAGCACGTATTTGTCTCTCACCACAAAAGGATTGGGAAGTTAATGAACCTCTCGAATTGGCAAAAATCCTTAAAAAATTTGAGAAAATACAACAGGATTTTAATTCAGTTAAAGGTAAAAAAACAAAGGTCTCACTTGCAGATTTAATCGTTTTAGGAGGTTGTGTTGGAATAGAAGCAGCTGCAAAAAAATCTGGGCACAAAATTAAAGTTCCTTTTTCTCCAGGACGCATGGATGCTTTGCAAAAGCAAACAGATGCCGCTTCTTTTGCTGTTCTCGAACCCATTTCAGATGGTTTTCGCAACTATATCCGTAAGGGGCAAGAGCAATTTGCAGTGGAATTATTGATAGACAAAGCAAATCTTCTCACACTGACAGCCCCTGAAATGACTGTTTTAATTGGTGGAATGCGTGTGCTCAGTGCTAATTACGCTCATTCGAAACACGGTGTCTTTACAAAAAATCCTGAAGCTTTAAGCAATGATTTCTTTGTTAATTTGCTTGATATCAAGACAAAATGGCAAAAGACAAGCTCGGCAGAAATCTATGAAGGACGGGACAGTAAAAAAGGCACGCTGAAATGGACTGGAACCTCTGTTGATCTTCTTTTTGGTTCGAACTCTCAGTTACGAGCAATTGCTGAGGTATATGCTAGTTCCGATGCTAAGAACGTTTTTGTCAATGACTTTATTACTGCTTGGAACAAAGTGATGAACTTAGATCGCTTTGATTCTGTTGTAAAAAAGAAAAAAAAATAATTAATATTTTCTCTCAAATGGGTTAACAAACTGCGAAACTACAAAAATATTCTACTAGCATAAATAATTGTTTCCATTTTATTTCTATAAAATCTTTAAAATATCAATATATATGAGTGTTAATATCTATTTACATAAATTAAGCGCTATAAATCATTAAAAAACTTTAAATAGAATAAAACTTGATCTTTAGCCTGCAGACATATTTAAAGTAACTTATAAAATATACTTATTTTTATCAATTAATAAATATAAAAATTATTAATTATTTTGCTTAAAAATTCAAGTTTAATTATAAAAATAAAGCATTGCTAAGTGCATAGCGACTTCGCTTTTTCTTTTTATTTTTTTCTGGAGATACATATGAAAAAATGCAATTGTATAAAAATCTTGTTATTTTTTTTGGTGATTTTATTTACTGCAGTAGGATGTGGAGGTAAGAATTCAAAAAATAAAGAATTATTTCTGAAAATAAAATTAAATCGAGTGAATGACAGTGATTCAAATGTTTCCATTTATGAATATTCATTTCATGGTCATTATGAAGGATGTGAAGGGAAATCAGACAAAAGCTCGTGGATATTAAGTAAGAATGAGAAAATATCAAATTTAGTTGTTAAAGAAAATGATAAGAAGTGTAAACTTAACTTTACAAATTTTTTTATTAATGCAGATAAATATACAATCAAATCTGGAGTTAACTTAACATACAGCATTAACTCAAAAGACCTTATTATATTTGAAAATGAGAAAAATAAAAATGAAATAAAATTTGTGACTGCAAAAGTATTTCCTGAAGATTTTTCCATATCTCCATATGTCGACATAGAAATAAATTCTAAAAGTATTAAAAAGATTGATCCTGATGTAACGAAATCAATTGGTGAAATATTTGGCATGAATTCAATTCGAATAACTTCTTCAGCCACTCTATCTGTAACAGAAGTAAAAAGGCCTGAATATAATTCAGATTTTTCAGGAATTGTTGTTCGATTTGGTAGAACTGGGAGGGCTTGGTTCTCTGGAAACTATATCCTAAGTCTTGACAATGGGGGACAAACAGCCAATAAATATTTTTTTATTATAAATAATAGCCTTGATACTCAAGACTATTCAGCTGTCAATACCTTTTATAAAAATAATATAAACAATTCAGACAAAGTAAAATCAATTAATAGCTACGAACAATCAAGAATTGTATTTTCTCCAGATTATTTAACTCGTTTAGCTGCTTCAGTAACAACAGAAAAGGGGAGTTATTTGTATGTTCGGCTCGTACTCGTAAACAGCTTTGACAACTCAAACAGCTATTCTGTCTATGGACTCAATATAAGACGCCCAACCAATTGAGTTGTAGTATCTTTCTTACCATTAGAGAAGAAAGAAGACTTTGAACGTACCTATCTTCTAAAGCGTGATTTCTCCACTGACATTTTAAAATACTTTAACTCTTTTAATTTAAATTAAATTATGGGTAAGTATATACTTATTTAATATAATATATTTATTTTTTTATAGTTAAAAAGTAATAGTTAAATTGGTTTTATATTTTATCAAAAAATGTATTTTATTTATGATGAAATATTTAAGTCAAAAGTGTTTTTTATTTTATAAATTTAATTTTCTTTATAAAATTTAGGCTTTAATATAAGAAGAGACCCCAAAAGATGGAGACTGAATAATGGCTAATGCTTTAGATTTAAAAAAATTACTTGCAGAATTTATTGGAACTTTTTGGCTTGTTTTCGGTGGCTGTGGAAGCGCTGTTCTTGCAGCTGGTTTTCCTGGATTAGGAATAGGTTTTGTTGGTGTTTCAATTGCTTTTGGACTCACAGTTTTGACTATGGCATACTCAATTGGCTCAATATCTGGATGCCATCTCAATCCCGCAGTTTCGCTGGGTTTAGCTGTTGCTGGAAAATTTAATTGGAAAGAACTTCCGTATTATGTCATTGCTCAAGTTTTTGGAGCGATTATTGCAAGCGCTGTTTTATGTATTATTTTAAGCGGAAAAGCTGACTTTATAAGTATTGGAGATTTTGCGAGCAATGGTTTTGGCGAGCATTCTCCAGGTAAATTCTCATTCTTATCTGCTTTTATCACAGAAATCTTAATGACTGCTGTATTTTTATTTGTCATTCTCTCATCAACCGATGTGAAAGCTCCAGCAGGATTCGCTCCCATAGCAATTGGTTTATGTCTAACCCTTATTCATCTAGTTTCTATACCAGTAACCAACACTTCAGTAAATCCCGCACGGAGCACAGGCCCCGCCTTGTTTGCAGGCGGTTGGGCGATTGAACAGCTATGGATGTTTTGGCTTGCTCCTTGTCTTGGTGCGGCATTAGGCGCCTTTACCTATATGTATATCTTTAACGTCCCATTTAAAAAACCAAGCAAAGAAAAATAAAGCAATTATAATAATATCTTACTTGGTGAAAACGGATCTGTCGCAGGTGCAGCGTGAAAAGCGTTTGCGAATTCGATCATCAGGTGTCCCAAGTAGGCTAATCAACATGGAGTAATATATTGAATATCCTTGTCATGAATGACTTTTCCTGATTTTTTTAATTCATTAATTGCAATTTAGAGAATTCATGATTTATTTTTCTTGCGATATTGAATTCCATTACACATGGCTTGAGTCAAGGGAGACTTGGATATTATTTCATGGAATCGGAGCATTATAACATGCAATGCTGTAAATATCATAGTCATATAAAAGACAATCTCATGAATATTGCTGAGAAGCTTGGCAAAAGGGGTTTTTATCGCACTGTATTCTACAAAATAATGAAAAAAACTCATTTCATATTTTTGTGCCGCAAGATACAGACCTGAATATGCTTGATAGAGCATCAAGATAAAAAGAAATATATATGAAAGACCCGCATATTTATTATGTCCCCAATTCTCGCTTGTGTCGTATTTTCGAGTTCTTAAAAGCTTAAGATACGCCTTCCAGTTAATCATATTTTTAAACTTTGCATGCTCTGGCCCAATAAATCCCCATACGACTCTAAGAATAATTCCAGCAGTTAAAACATAGCCAATTAAGATATGGTATCTATATAAAATTTCTTTCCAGTTGTCATAAGGTTTTAATAAATTTTTTAGCCATATAGTGAGCATAAGACTGAATATTGACAGTGCATTGACCCAATGTAATATGCGCAAGATCGGATCGTAGACGTACTTTTCTACAAAAATATATTCTCTTTCTTTTATATTTTCAGTATTCATTCTTGCTTTCCTTTATGAAAGAATTTTTTATTCCAAAATAAAGTCTTTATTCAAACAAAATTCTTTATAATCACTCATAGAAAGATTTGTTTTTTTTATGAGTTCTAAATCTTCAAGTTTTTTTTGCACTGCATAACTGAGCCAGCAATGGCTTAAACTGGTTGGATGAGGAGAGTCCCAAAAGATTGTATTTTTATCGACTTCTTTATGATTGTTTTTGCAGGTGTGTTCTAATGATTTTTTATAATAGCTTTCATTGCTCAATGAGTTTATAATTGCAACTTTAGTGTATCCACCTGTATAGCAAGAGCTTTGAATAAATGTTTCTTTTTTTCCTATGACTGGAATATTAGAATTCAATAAAGAGTAGCCATAATTAAAATTTTCATCTGCATAGAAATCTTTATTATTTATATAAGAGTCAAAGTTTCTTGCTATATCAAGATAAAATATATTAATTTTATCTTTTAATTTCTTATTTAAAGCATCTATTGCAGATTGTAGCTCAATATTATGTTTATTTGTAATTGCAGATAATTTCTCTGATAATTCTTGTTTATCTTTAATTTCATCATTGTATTTAGCATATTTTGCCGATAAAACAGCAGGAGATTTTCCAATATCAGGTATATTCATAACAAGAAAATAATATGCATCTTTTAGATATAGAGTTTTGATTTGTTTCATAATATTTCGAACAGTATTTTTAATTATAATATTTATTTTTTTCTCACTCTCTTTATCTTTTAATAATAAATTTGTTATTTTACGAAACTCAAAATCTGCAACATAATCATTTGAACCTATCCAGATAATATATAAAGCCTCTTTAGGTTTATAAATTGCTTTTGTTTTGCTTTTATAAGAATTCACGGTTAAATAGTTATTTAAATAATCTGCGATAGCAAGTTTCGAACTACCAGATATTAATTTTGCAACTTTTGTATCTACTTTATCACTAAAATTATCGATAAGTATTTCATTTGATCCTGCAGTTTTTGCGCCACCGTAAGCAAAATTAAAAATTGGTATTTGGGTGGTGTTGCTTAAATAATCTGGCCAGATAAAGCCATTGGAAAATCGACCGTACCAATAGGGATAATAGGGAATCACTTTTGTCCATCTTTTTAAGTTTCCTGTGTCGGATAGACTGTCACCAAAGACGATAATCTGCTTAATTTTAGATTTTTTAAAATTATCTTTAATAAAGCGAATGGGATACTCATAGGCGTGAAAATTGGACCTAGAGGCTTTAAAATCATAGAGTTTATAACTCTTTTTGCTTGGCCAGAGAACAACTCCTTTTTCAATTGCTCTTTCACAACTTTTTATAATATCACTGCGTGTGTAAATTTTTTCTACAAAAAATCCATCTTTTATATTTCCATGCAGTGTTAACTTATCAGAGCCTTTGCCACCGAGTGCCCAATAATAATTGGAACTTGCACCAATATAAATTTTGCTCGGTTCCATAAGAGAAGGATTGGAGCTATTTTCGTTAGTAACCGTGTCATAATAGTAACAAGCAACAAAATAATCCTCTGCATATGCAATAACAGATACGCACAAAAGTAACAGTGTTATAATAAAATTTTTCATAATAAAGTACTCTAATGATTTATTTAGAAATCCGTCAATGTGTT
Organism: Fluviispira sanaruensis; assembly: GCF_004295685.1. Classification (NCBI taxonomy): domain Bacteria; kingdom Pseudomonadati; phylum Bdellovibrionota; class Oligoflexia; order Silvanigrellales; family Silvanigrellaceae; genus Fluviispira; species Fluviispira sanaruensis. The sequence continues at coordinate 1,736,075 of NZ_AP019368.1, read as the reverse complement.
GATTCTTTTGTCTTATTAAAAAGACAACTTTCTTTAGAATACAACATTTATAATAAGGTATGTCAAAAAAATGAGTCTATTTATTCATAACAAGTATTTTAATATAAAATGAATTGACAGTATTTCCAAAAACGGAGCGACACATGAAAAATAAACTTGTTATGATTGTACAGATTCTGCTAGGTCTTATTTTTTTTGTCGCTGGTTTGAATGGTTTTTTTCATTTTTTACCTGCTCCTACAAGCATGCCACCTACGGCAGGAGCATTTATTGGGGCTCTGGTAGCCACTGGTTATTTATTTTCACTCGTCAAAGGAGTAGAAGTTGTCTGTGGATTTCTCCTCTTAGCAAATATGTGGACGCCTTTAGCACTGGCTGTTTTGGCACCTAATGTGGTTAATATTTTTCTTTTTCATCTTATTCTTGCTCCCTCAGGCTTGCCTGTGGCTATTGTCGTTTTAGCTGCGGAATTGTTTTTAGCATTCTCTTATCGAAAACGCTATTCGTCTATGCTCACAAGAAAATAAATCACAGATATTGAGAGCAAATGTGCGCACAATTTCAAGTTGAATTGATAAAATTTCAAAAATCCTTGGCCATTTTTGCCTTGAATCTACAAAGTATTTCATGGCGAAGTCGGATTTTACCACACTTGGAAGCACCCGTTATTTTATTTAAAGATGAAAAATATATTATTGATTTATTTCATTTTTCTTTAATCCCTGTCTGGTCTAAAGTCCGTAAACCAAAGTTTGCAACGCACAATGTACGCTTGGAAACAGTGCTTGAAAAACCGACTTGGAAGCGTCCATTTTTAAAGAATCACTGTCTTGTGCCTATGACTGCTTTTATTGAACCGATTTATGAAGGAAAATTTGCAGGCAATATGATTCGCTTTGAACTGGCAGAATGTGTTTTTGTACCCGCAATTTTTGACAGTTGGGAAGATACAAGTACGGGAGAAGTGATTCACTCTTTCTCAATTTTGACATCAGAGCCAGGTAAATTCGTGAAAAAAATAGGACATGAAAGATCTCCAGTATTTTTAAAGCAAAATATGAAAAATTTGGGAAATTGGTTTGATTTTAGCAAGCATGATGGCAATTCTTTTATTGAGTTACTTAATAAGCAGTACGAACCTAAAATGTCAGTTATTATTGATAGACCATTAAAAAAAGGTTGGGAGAAACGCAAATAGACTTTGACAAAAGATCAAATACCATACAAATATATGGTTGGAGGGTTTATGCATTGCTTACCATCTTTTGAAAAAAAACTGTATCTTCCATTTGCTTTTAACTCTGTTTGCGCTGGTTTTCCTTCACCTGCAACAGATTATATGGATAAAAAAATCGACTTAAACGAGTTTATTGTAAAACATCCTGCAGCAACTTTTTATGTGCGGGCAGAAGGAAACTCCATGCTCGGTGCTGGTATTCACAGCGGCGATCTCCTCGTTGTGGATCGCTCACTGAAAGCAGTCAATGGCAGTATTATCGTAGCTATTGTTGATGGGGAATTTACAGTGAAGCGCCTTTGTTTGAAAAATAATAGTATTGTTTTGCAAGCAGAAAACGATTTATATAAAAGTATTGTTATAATTGACAATATGGATTTTGAAATTTGGGGCGTGGTTACGACAGTCATTCACTCTGTTTAAAAAGAATTTTATACAATAAGACACAAAAAATGATTTCATTGATCGATGGCAATAACTTTTACGTATCCTGCGAAAGAGTTTTTAATCCTAAATTACGCAATAAACCTGTGGTTGTGCTCTCAAATAATGATGGCTGTGTTGTTTCAAGAAGTGATGAAGCAAAGAAACTCGGAATAAAAATGGGCCAACCTTTTTTTGAAATAAAACCATTTATAAAGAAACATGACATAAAATATTTTTCATCTAATTATAGCTTATATGGAGATATGTCTGCTCGAATTATTAAAACTTTAGAACAATTTTCGCCAGAAATAGAAATGTATTCCATTGATGAGGCTTTTATTGATCTCTCACATGTCAGTCAAGAAAAGTTGCATGAATTTGGTTGGAAAATTAAAAACACAGTTTATCAGCACACAGGAATTCCTTGTGGTATAGGTATTTCTTTTACAAAATCTCTCGCAAAAGTTGCAAACAAAATTGCAAAAAAATCGGCAAAGGCCAAGGGAGTTCTTGCTCTTTATGAGCAAAGTCATATTACAGAAGCATTAAAACGAACAGAGATTGGCGATCTCTGGGGAATTGGTAGAAAATATGCAAAAAAACTGAAAGAAAATGGAGTGAATTCTGCACTCGAATATAGAAATTTAGAGATAGACTGGTTAAGAAAAAACTTAACAATCAATGGAGTGCATCTGGCGCAAGAATTACATGGTATTTCTTGTCTTGATCTCGAACTTTTTCATGAACCTAAAAAAAGTATTACGGTCTCTCGCAGTTTTGGCCGTGCCCAAAGTGATTTCAACGATATTTTTTCTGCTCTTGCAAACCATACCGCTGTTGCTTGCCGGAAACTGCGACAAGAAGGACTTGAGGCTCAATATTTTTGTATTTATCTCGCAACAAGCTATCATAAAGAAAATTTTTTTAGCGATTCAATCAATATTCGCCTTCCTTATTATACGAGTTTTACGCCAGAATATTTAAAATACGGATTGATTGCGCTTAAAAAAATATTTAAGGAAAATAAGATGTATAAAAAATGTGGTATTCTCCTTTTTGATTTAAAAAGTAAAAGCACACTGCCTTCTCATTTATTTGATTTTCGTAACCTTGAACAAGAGAATGCTCTTATTTCAACTATCGATCAAATAAATAATAGGAATGGAGCTTCTTCCATTAACTTTGCCGATCTTTTTATCAACAAAAATTGGACTCCACAAAGAGCTCATGTCTCAAAAAAATACACGACCAATTTAAATGAACTTATCTTAGCACGATAGGAAAAATAAATTATAATTTTCTTATTATAATGAAGCTAAAAATAAAAAATATATTTAATTTGGCATTGAAACAATTGCTAAGCTTGAGCCAAATAAATCATCATTAGATAAAGCAATACCGTCTACTTCCAATAAATTTTTATTTCTACCCCCAATTAACTCTATACAATTACTTCCGTCAAGTTGACATCTAAAGACAGCTCCAGTCTTTAATCCAGTTTCACTTTTTCTCCCAATAGATCCTATAAAAAGATACTCTTTTGAAAGAGCAAGACTTGCTGCAAAATAATCTCTGAAAAAAAGCCCGAGATTTTCAACACTTTTTGTGTTTGCACCGCCAATAATTTCTTTACAATTATTGCCATTTAAATCGCATTTAAAGACAGCGCCAATATCGTAAAGATAAGGGGTATGTGGGGGCAAGCCATTTCGTCCCATCGAACCGATATAAAGACTTGAAGCATTTCCTACTAAACTACTGCCAAAACAATCATTCTCATTTAGTTTTAAATTCGGTCCTTTCAACTGACTGCATTTTTCCCCTTCTAAATTACATTTGAAAACAGCTCCACTCATACCTTTCTTATTCTTTGCCCCAATAAAAAGTGAAGAGTTTGTAGCGTAAATGCTTGAGCCAAGGGCATCATATTTTGCTAAACTTGCTGATATTTTACTTGCTTTGTTTTTTCCGGCAATTGCTTCGACACAGTTTTTGCCATCTAATCCGCACTTGAAGACGGCACCAATTTCATCTTTATCTGCACTATTTCTGCCAGCTGCACCAATTAAAAGTTTGTCCTTCAGGGCAAATAAACTGGAACCAAAATAATCGCTTGTAAATAAACTTATTTTCTTAAGAGCTGAGTTTGTAGGCTTTGGAAATGGAATTTCCCCACCAATAAACTCAACACAATTTGAACCGTCTAAATTACATTGGAATACAGTGCCAATATCTTCTTTAAAATTGGGATCTGAAATACTTGCGGCATCTGACACTTTTTTATTATCTCTGCCTAAAGAACCAATTAACAGTTTGCCATTGCTGATAAGAAGACTCGAACCAAAACGATTTCTTGGGTATAAAACAATCGAATGCTCCGTAAAATCATCAGGCGCTTTAAATTTTATATTCCCCCCTAAGAACTCGATGCAATTTTTTCCGTCTATATTGCATTTAAAGACAGCACCTTTACCTGCCCGCCCTTGAGCGCCAATCAGCAAATAATCTTGGGAAGTTTTAATATTTGCATTTTTGCTATTTGTTACTTTTACAAGAGATTGCACACTATTTTCATTGTCTGAACTTGTTTTACAACTGCTCATAGAAAATAAAAACAACAATGCTGTTGATTGAAGGCGAAATTTCCTAGAGAGAGAAAATTTTACGATAGAATGAAAATTACGCTTTTTCATAACTGACCTCACGTGAAAATTTTTAACCCAAACCCTGTTACATTAGATTTAACTGCTTTATGCTGATTATACACAAAATTGAAGCGTCAATAAAATACGTCAATAAGATTTATTTGTAACAATTGAATAAGAGAATATACAATGTATTTAAGATATACTCTTATAAATGAAATAAATGTTCAAAATTCAAGTGCTTAAACTCTAGGAGCATTTATTGTATGCTAAAGAAATTTGTAATTTATTTATTGCTTTTAAATCTTTTCATAAGCTGTAAAAGTTTAAATAATCCGCTCAATGTCATAATTATTGACAGAGCAAAACCAGAAGAAGAAAAAGAAAAAATTACATTAGAAGAGTCTTATAAATACGACGTTGATGAAGATTTTCTAACTGACAAAAAATACCCTTTTCGCTTTAAAAAAGATGCTGTGAGCTCAATAGTGTTTCATTACACAGCGCAGAAGTTTAAAAAATCCCTCCGCTCATTGACCAGTGGAGGGAATAGTTCCCACTGGCTCGTGCCAGAAAAGGGGGAAACTATCTATAAAATTGTCAATGAAGATAGAAGAGCTCGCCATGCAGGTGAGAGCCTCTGGAAATATAGGAAAAATGTTAATGTCATTTCAGTAGGCGTTGAAATTGTAAACTTAGGATTTAGATGCAGAGCCCTAAGAAAATACTGTCCTAAAAACTCACTCGAATGGCTAGAGTATCCAGAAGAGCAACAAAAACTAATTGTCGCTCTCGCAAAAGATATTCAAAAACGCTATAATATCGACCCAATGTGTGTCGTTGGCCATTCTGATATCGCTCCAGAGAGAAAATTAGATCCTGGACCTCTTTTTCCATGGAAACGCTTAGCTGACAACGGTGTCGGTGCCTGGGTCACAGAGGAAGAAATTCGTAAAGAAATTGGAAATATTAAAAATAGTATAAAGGGCAATATATCAAGACTTATTGTGCAAATCCGATTTCATGAATTTGGTTATGACATCAAAAAAATGGGATCTTCAAATAAGTCATTGCAAAATAAGATATTAAAGTACCAATACAGTTTGCGAAAATCACCCATAGGTGAATTAAGTGAGCTCAATCAGGTTAATGATTTTGGCAACAAAAAGCCAGATAACAATATTTTTGATGACAATAAAACAAATTTTGCCATCCAAGCATTTTTAATGCATTATCGGCCCAAACTCTATTTAGCAAATGAGAATAGTGACCAGTTTACAGACCACTATGACAAGCATAAACTTGATCATATTCCAGATCGTGAATCCGATAATGCTGTAGATAATAAAGCAAAATATAATGTAGAAAATATAGAACTACTAGCGACCTTACAAGCACTTCTTGTTAAATATCCCAATAAAACAAGGGTAAGCTGTGAATTCGATCTGCCGAAATAATTTATTAAATTCTTTTCTATGAATTTTTTCCACGAATAAGAAATTCAATTTTATTTGAAGTCTTTGCCAGCTTTTCACTCTGTTCTGAGACATTTTGTGATGACTCAGAAGTGAGCAATGAAGTTTCTTGACTTTTTTGTGTTACGTTATCAATTTGCGACATTGCAGTTGATATTTGTTTGACACCTACTTCCTGTTCTTTTGTTGCATCAGATATTTGTTCCAGAACAGATGATAAAGATTGAATATTATCCGAAATAAAATGAAAAGTTTCCTGAGCTAATCCTGTAATTTTCTTTCCAGAATCGATACGCTCCTTCGTAATTCCTAATATTTTATTAACTTGTTCTTGGCTGGTCGTAATGAGTTCTTGAATCTCCAAAGCAGACTTACCACTGACCTTTGCCAAATTACCGACTTCTTCAGCAACAACAGCAAATCCTTTGCCATATTCACCGGCACGTGCAGATTCTATCGAAGCATTTAAAGATAAAAGTTCAGTTTTAGTGACTATTTCGTTAATCATGGCTGTTTTTGCATGAATTTGCTTAATAATATCTGATATATTTTGCAATTGTGTGTTTGACTCTTGTATGCTTTCCATGGAAAGAACAAGATCATTCATAATCTTCTCACCTTCTTTTGCTTTTTGAGAAGAGCTTTTTGCAATATTACTAGATTCTTTTGAATTTTCAGTTGTTCTATTGACCATGCTAGTAATTTCATTGATAGCCGCGCTCGTTTCATGCACAGAAGCTGCTTGCTCGGTTACTGAATGAGAAAGATTATGAGCACTCTCTTTGAGAATGCCCCCTATAGTTTTCATCTTATTGCTCTGTTCTTTTAATTCATCAATAGATTTTTCAATTGATAATGTTGTCTTTCTAACAATTTGTATGATAATAATTAAAATAAGCAATGACAGAATTAAAATTGAACAAACGGTTATAGATGTATATGATGTTAAAATTTTCCCTTTTTGAGTGGATTCAATTGCCCCTTTATTATTGACCTCAGTTATTTGATTTAAAGCACTTTCAATTACTAATTGGAAAGGTCGTCCTTTAGCATTAAAGACTTTAAAAGCTTCAGAATTAAGTCCTTTATTAGAAAGATCAACACTTTGATTCAGAATAATTAAAAATTCATTCCAAGCAGAATTTAGTTTTTCATAAGCATCTTTTTCATCTGGCACAGAAATCAATTCTTTATATAATTCTTTTTCTTTGACAAATTTCTCAGTTTGCTTTTTTAAAATTTTTTCTCCTTCTTCCTTGTCTTTTTTCTTATCATCCAAAAAAATGCGGAGAGGTCTTCTACTAAAATTACTCGATATCACAGATTTTTTCATAAATAATTTACTTGCAGATAAAGGAAAAGTCATTGGTATTTACAATGGACGCGCAACGGGCTTAAATACAGGAATTGTTCGCGATATACGCGATTTTTTAAGCAAAGATCCGTCTGTCGTAAATGTACAAGGAGCCTATACTGCAGCTTGGAATCACTATTTAAATAACGAATTAAAATACACTTCACAATCTAATTTCCAAAGTATGAATAGCATTGTTGGAGAAAACTGGAACTATAGCCACATTGATCCAACTGGGCGGCAGAGAGGAGGCAGCACACAAGATACAGGTGGACTTTACACAGCAGGGGATTTAGCAGCAACAATGAGTTTAAACCCAGATTTAATTGTATTTCAAGCGAGTGGCTATTATGATTCAATAACTCCATTTTATCAAACAGATCTTGATATAAAAGCAATGGAAATGGATCCTGCACTGCAAAAAAATATCACGACTGAAAGATATCCATCGGGTCATATGATTTATTTAGATGGTAAATCGCGCTCAGCAATGAAGAGTGATTTAGCTAAATTTTATAGTAAAGCAGCAAATAATACGAAAGCAATAGAGCGTATTTTGAATTTGCAGAATAAAACTTTGAAGAGTTTTTCTACAAATGAAGTTAATTAAAAATTCAATGTGAAAAACAATTCTCTTGTCGAAAGCAAAATTTGCATGTATCTTCTCCCCTCTTATAATTAATTCCTTTGCAAGGAAATAATTATGCTTGCTCTTTAAATTAATTTTAACGAGAAAGAATAATAGAAATAGGGTAAGTATGGAGTCAATGGAGAAAAAATTATGAAAGTTGGAATATTGCACACAGCTTTTATAGGTGATATAGCATTGAGTAGTCTTTTGATTGAGGCTCTATTTCAAGAAAAGCATGAAATATATTTAATCACACGTAAAGCAAGTATTTTATTATATAAAAGTGACCATAGAATTAAAGGATTTATTTCTGCCGACAAAGCAAAAGGGATAAAGAAAATAAATTCAGTGATTACAATTGCAAATCAAATAAAAGAATTGAACTTAGAAGTTTTACTTGTCCCACATAAATCGACAACATCGGCGTTGTGTGCATATCTTAGCAATGTGCCAAAACGAATTTCTTACGAAGACAGTGCTTTGAAATTTTTATACACAGAAAATCTTCCTTTTCATAAAGAAAAACATGAGTGTCTCAGATGTCTAGATATTGCTCCCCGTTGGCTCGTAAGTGAATCTATCTATCAAAAAGCTGTTAAAATAGCTCGACCAATTTTAATACCTGCTCAAGAAATGCCAACTTTTAATTTAAAGAATCCGAATTTTTTTCAAAATGCCAATTCTTTTTTTATAGTCAGTCCAGGTTCTGTATGGGCAACAAAAAAGTATCCTGCCCAGCAATTTGCGAAGGCTATTTTTTCTATATTAAGTAAAAATAAAAATATAAGATGTATTTTAACAGGAACTCAACAGGATAAAATGGATATAAATACTATTTTATCTTTCTTTGCTCCCTTTTCTGAAATATCTGCGCGCATAATAGACACATCCGCATATTTGCCATTAGATGAATTTGTTTCTTTAACATCTAAAGCACAATTCATAATTGCGAATGACTCAAGCCCAATTCATATTGCTTCAGGTTCAAATATACCTGTCATTTCCATCTTTGGTCCTACGACTTGGAAATTTGGCTTTTACCCAACTTCAGATAAAAATGTTGTTCTAAATTACAAAGATGAAAATGGCGAAACTCTTGCCTGCCACCCATGTACACCGCATGGCTCAAGCATATGTCCACAAAAACATTTTCGCTGTATGTTGGATTTATCACCCGACCTTTTAGTAGAATCGGTTGAGAAATTACTTCCAGAGTTATTTAATTCTTAAATTATTTTTTGAGGCTTAAATAAATATTAACTAAGCTTTGCTGGCCATTCTTTTTGTCGTTTGTATAGACTTCAAAGTCAGTGTGAAACAAACGTTCTCCACCTAATTGTTTTGCATTCATTCGCCAAATTTTTTGCCAAGTGCTGTAAGCAACATTTTCCGAGATCTTATTAATTGGCGAGATAACCGAATATGTTCCAACTTCGATTTGTTTAACAACGTAACTATCACCATTTAAATATTTATCTGGGTTAGCAATTTCATAGCCAATAAAGTAGTCGTATTGACCATTTTCATCGCTTTCGTAATTTGAGTAAATAGCATATATATCACTAGAAATTTTTTTATCTATCTTAAAGAAATTGAAAAATTGATTCCATAGTGCAGGAATTTTACCTTCACCCTTTATTTCTAAAGAGTTTTGAGTGCGGGTTTCAATTCCAACTAAAAATTTTGGGGTTTTCATTTCAATTACATTCATAAAAGACTTCCAAAGCATAAAGGATAAGTTCATAAAAAAAATAGGATCCATAACAAAAAATTAATATTTATAAGAATTCTTGTCAAGAGTTCTTCAATACGATTGTCAGAAAAATATAATTTTTATTTATATCAGGCTTGATTTGGAGAAATAAGCGATAAAATTTTTCCTAAAATTTAACATTTATCATTACTAGAAACAATACTTTTACTCAGTATAGGTATTGTTTTTATTACGGGAATTACATCGCTAATTTGAGTGCAAGAGACAAAAGGAAATAATTATCTTGAAGATAAAACTTAACATTTAGAAAATATAATGAAAAAAATTTTAAATAAATATAATTTATTGACTGTAAATAATATCGATGGCGACGAGGAGAAATTATCTATTTATAGTCCTTTATTTTTATCATGCTTTTAGTTATGATCCAGTCTATTGAAAATATTTATCAAAAATTTATGCAAAGAAATAATCGCATTTCATAGAAAAGTAAAAAGAAAAATTGCGGAGATAAAGCTATATATTGAAGATATTCTTGAAAGCTCTAAATCAGCAAAGCAAAGCTGGGAAAATAACGTACCTATGAATGAATTGGTTTCTGTTAACAATAGCAATATTGCAATCACAAAAAAAATCTGCAGAGAATGCCGCGGAATTACTCAAATAAAGTTATGATATAGAAGAAATGTCAAACGATCTATTAAGCATTATATCAGGAAAATAAAAACTTAACTTATAAGTAATAGAAAAAAGGAATAAGAAAAGGGACTAGCACAGTTAATACTGCTCCTGAAATAAGGGCAAGAGGAATAAACTCATTTCCGCAATGTTTTTCAATCATTGGCAAAGCAACATCCATTGCTGTAGCACCTGAAACTGAGATGGCTTCATGATTTCTTCCTATTTTAGAAAATAAGGGAAGAAGTATTAAAGCAAAAATTTCTCGAAATAAGTCGCATAAGAATACTGTGGAAGCTAAAATAGGTTCATCCATTTTAGTGAGTAAAACACCAGAAAGAGTATACCAACCAAAGCCAGATGAAAGAGCAAGAGAATTCTTTAATGATATATCCAGAAATAAAGAGGAAAAAGCACCACCACTTAAGGAACCTATAACTGTGACAAGCGCAATGATTAAACTCGATTTTTGTAAAAATATTTTTTTGAAACAAACTTTAGAAAAAGCAAGTTTTACACCAATAAAAAAAATCATAAAGCACAATAAAATTGTAACAAAAAATTCATGTTCAAATGGAGGAATAATTTTTAAATATCCCAATGCAAAACCGAAAATTACAAAAAAGCATAAAACGATAGGATCTTTTACAAATTCAAAAAAATAGATATTAGACTTTCTTAACTCAACATTTACTAATTTTTTTTGACATTTTATATTAACAGACTTTTTATAAATTGCGATAAACAATATAACAAAAAAAGATGTGCTAAACGCCAATATAAATGCATTAAAACCTAAAGTAAATACTTCATGCAAGATATTAGGGACAGTTGATATACTCAATCCCATAAAAAATAACAAAGAAAAAAGACAAATATTTGTAAAGATAGATAATAATTTAGATGAAATTTTTGAGCAAAATCTATGAAAATTAATTCCAACGACAAACGAAAGAAATAATGGAATTAAACTCTCTAAAGCAAGAATCATATATATGCCTATCTATATCTACTAATAATTTTTAACAGATTAAAGATCATTCAAAGGAAAATTTTATTTTATTGGTACATTTTCTTACTGGAATGGATAATCTTAAATCTGAATTCTGGAGCAACCAGAATCATAAATCCTTCTCTTACAACTAACCCCGCTCAAGGTCAATATGGATTAAGCTCTATTTATTGCATTAATTAATTGCTTTTACAAGTTCTTTTTGCAATATAAAAAACATTATAATAATTAGGCGCTTGGGCAAGAAATTGCTTACTTTAGAGATTTTCTTATCCTTTCATAGGCTTAATTAAGCAGCACTCAATCATCTGTCAAATAGGTTACAAAGGGATTATTTTTGATATTGTAATCTTCTTTGGAAATTATGTTAAATAAAGTTTCATTATGAAGATTCATGATTTTATTATTAGAAATATCTAATATTTTTAAGCTATACAAGTCATTAAATATATTTTTAGGGAGAGATTTCAGTCGATTGTTATCTAATGCTATGTATGTCAACCGACTCATATCTACAAATACATTCTTAGGAATTTTTCTGATCTTATTTGATGAAATTCCAAAGCTGATAAGTTTTTTTAAACTCATAATGTCAGAAGGAAATTTTTTTAACTGATTGTTTGATAATTCAAGGAGCTCTAAATTTTCTAGTTTTTGAAATAAACCATGCGGCAATTTTTTTATTTTATTATCATTTAATGTTAAGAAATCAAGATTATTAAGTTGATCAAATATTCCTAAAGGAAGTTTCTTAATCTTATTAAAATGTAACCAAAGCCAGTTTAGATTTTTAAAATTATCAAATATTCCTAATGGTATTTTTTTTATATTATTCTCACTTAAATTTATAATTTTTAAATTATAAAATCCCGTTATTGGAGAAATATCATCAATATTTTTTTCAGCTAAATTTAGAGCTCTAAATTCTGAAACATTCTTACTACCTAATTCAGAAGCTATAAATAAAGCCGTTCTGTGTGCTTGTGTGTTATTATTAGATACATTAAGCCAACTTTTTAATGTATAGTTTATTAATATATTAAAGCTAGAAATATAGATATTATTATAATCATTTAAAATAAATTTACAATTAGTTGCGGAGGTCAATGCAATGTCAAATGGTTTAAAATCAATTTTATTTTTTGATGGGATAATCTCAATTTTATTACAGACTTCACTTTGTCCTGATTCAGGTATAATTTTAATATTATAAATAATATTATCATCAAAAAAATTATATTTTATAGGAATTGAAAACGTTTGAAGTTGATCGCTATCGCCCGTGATACCCCCATCTGAGGGATCTCCATTTATATTACGGGCAACTTTAAATTGTAAACTGTTATCTGAGTTTTCAATTAAATAAACTATAGATTCATAATCTCCTAAGATGACTGAATGTGAATTATATTCATCTGCATTGGATGTCAATCCATTTAATGAAATAAATGCAGCGAAACATAAAATACCAACAGGAATTATATTTTTCATATTTATTTTTCCTTTAAATGAGTTAATTTAAAAAATTAAATTGGATGAATTAGGATATTAATAATGAGTAATTTATTTTTCCTCATTATTAAAATAAATATTTTTGTCAAGATTTAATTAATTTTGAAAATAATAATATAACATATTTTCACCACAATTAATTAAGACTTACTAAAATTTTTAACAATTTTAAACTGCAAATATTGCCTTATAATTATTACATCAGTATAAAACCAACTCAATAAAATTTGCCTTAAGTCGCTTTACTTATAAAAATTAATCGATAAAATATATATAAACCATAAAATTTATGCTTTTATTGATAAAGTTCTTAAAGGTTTTAACAATATGAGTATGCAAAATGTTTCTAATTATATTAAAAATAAATGGCGCTTCTATGCAATTCTGCTAGGAGCTTTACTTTTTTTTATCTCTACACTTGTATTTCTGATTAAATTTAATTCTAACGATAAAATTAACGAAAAAAAAATGCATGCTGGGCACACAATAAAATCTAGGGTTTTGAAAAAAAATAATACTCCATCAGTTGTGGTTACTGAAGCAAAAATCAAAGATGTTCCTGTTTATTTCTCTGCATTAGGAACAGTTACTCCAATGGAATCCGTTACAGTTAAAACACAAATTAGTGGGAATTTATTAAAAATATTTTTTCATGAAGGGCAAATTGTAAATGTTGGAGATCTTATAGCCGAGATAGATTCAAAGCCATATCAAGCGCAATACATACAATTTGAAGGTCAATTAATCAGGGATAAATCATTTCTAACAAATGCTCGTCTTGACTTAAAACGTTATAAAACATTGTTTTCATCAGGCGGAGTATCACGCCAAACACTCGACACACAAATTTGGCTTGTAAAACAATATGAAGGCATTGTTTTATCGGATCAGGGACAATTAGAGGCTGTAAAAGTAAACATAAATTACTGTAAAATAAAAGCTCCAATTGCTGGTCTTGTAGGGCTCCGTCAAGTAAATGAAGGAAATTTTGTACAAGTAACAGATACGAACGGCATAGTTGCAATAAATAAGTTGCAACCAATTTCTGTTTTATTTTCACTGCCAGAATATTATTTACCAAAAATTATAGATAAATTAAGAGAAAAATCAAAACTTATTGTCTATGCTTATGATCGTGAACAAGCAAATTTGCTGGCAACTGGAGATCTATTATCAACAGATAATCAAATTGATTCAACAACAGGAACAATAAAATTAAGAGCAGAGTTTAAAAATGATAGTCATACTTTATTTCCTAATCAATTTGTAAATATAAAATTATTAGCGGATACGATTCTCAGTGCTACTGTCATTCCAACAGCAGCTGTTCAGCATGGAACAAAAGGTGATTATGTTTTCATATTAAATAATAATAGGGTTAAATTTCAAAAAATAACTATAGGACAAATTAATGAAAATGAAGTTGTTGTAAAAGAGGGAATCAAACCTGGAGAAAAAGTAGTCATAGAGGGCATAGATAAACTCACGGATGGAGCAGAGGTCTCTACATGATGGGTATATCGGAACCTTTTATAAAAAGACCAATTGCAACCACATTTTTTATGATTACAATATTTCTTATAGGCACGTTGACTTATCAACTATTACCTGTCTCTGCTTTACCTGAAGTCGAATATCCAACGATACAAGTTATCACCTTTTACCCCGGTGGAAATCCACAGGTAATCGCATCGTCCATTACTGCACCGCTTGAAAAGCAATTCGGCCAAATGCCTGGCTTGAAACAAATGACTTCTTCAAGTTCTGGTGGTTCATCAATTATTACCTTGCAATTTGATTTGAATATGAGCCTAGATGTTGCTGAACAGCAAGTACAAGCATCAATTAATACGGGGTCAAATTTTCTTCCTAAAGACCTTCCTTCACCCCCGGTATATAATAAAGTCAATCCTGCTGATGCCCCTATTATGACTTTAGCAATTGTCTCAGATGTTTTATCGCTTCCTCAATTAGAAGACATTGCAGACACACGTATTGCGCCAAAAATTTCACAAATAACAGGCGTAGGTTTAGTTAATATCAGTGGTGGACAAAAGCCTGCCATCCGTATTCAAGTCAATCCAAATATAGTTTCATCCTATGGCTTAAATATAGAAGATATTAGAACAGCAATAAGCAATGCGAATGTTAATATTGCGAAAGGAAATTTTGATGGGCCAAGACTTTCATATACAATCAATTCAAATGATCAATTATTAACTAAAGAATCATATCAAACTCTTATTATTGCCTATAAAAATGGTGCACCAATTCGTTTAAAAGATCTTGCACAAGTTATCGATGGTGCAGAAAATACAAAATTGGCTGCTTGGATGAATAAAGATCCAGCAATCATTTTAAATATTCAAAAACAGACGGGATCAAATGTTATTGAAGTAGTAAATAATATAAAAAAGATTTTACCCATTTTAAAGGCAAATATTCCAAACCAAGTGGAAATTAAAATTTTAAGCGACAGGACAAATACAATTCGCAACTCAGTAAAAGATGCGCAATTTGAACTTGTTTTATCAGTCATTCTTGTCGTACTTGTCATTTTTATTTTTTTAAACAATTTACCTGCTACCTTTATTCCAAGCATAGCTGTTCCTTTATCACTCATAGGTACTTTTGCTGTGATGTATGTACTAGGCTTTAGTATTAATAACTTAACACTAATGGCATTGACTATTGCCACCGGATTTGTAGTTGACGATGCTATTGTCATGATTGAAAATATTGCAAGATATATCGATGCAGGTGAAGCTCCATTACAAGCAGCCATTAAAGGTGCATCGCAAATTGGTTTTACTATTATTTCTCTTACAATATCATTAATTGCAGTTCTCATTCCATTGCTTTTCATGGGTGATATTATTGGCAGATTATTTAGAGAATTTGCAATTACCCTATCTGTTGCAATATTAATCTCTGCAGTTATATCTTTAACTTTAACCCCAATGCTTTGTAAACAATTGCTGAGACATGTACCTTCGACAGAAAAAAATAAATTTGAAATATATATTCAAGATTTTTTAGATAAAATTATCATGCATTATTCTATTTCACTCAAATGGGTTTTAAACCACCAAAGATTAACTTTAATTATAGCTTTATTTACTATTTTAATAACTGCTTTACTTCTTAATTTTATCCCAAAAGGATTTTTCCCAATTCAAGATACAGGCGTAATTCAAGGGGTAACGGAAGCAAGTCAATCAATTTCATTTGAAGAAATGTCAAGAAAACAACAAGAAGTTGCTACTATTATTCTAGATGATCCAGCCGTTGAGAATATTTCTTCTTTTATTGGCGTTGATGGTGTAAATACCACTTTAAACAGCGGTCGTATACAAATCATCTTAAAATCAATTGATGAACGTAGGATAAATTCTACTGATGTGATTCACCGTTTACAAGAAAAATTGCAAAAGATATCGGGTATAACTTTATATATGCAATCTATGCAAGATATATCGATAGATGATCGTGTTAGCCGAACACAATATCAATATAGCTTAGGTTCAACAAGTGCAAAAGAAGTTGAAAAGTGGAATGATTTATTTATAGAGCAATTAAAAAATTTAAAAGAAATAAAAGATGTTGCAGATGATTTGCAAAGTACAGGACTAAATGCAAATATTGAAATAGATAGAAATATTGCTTCACGTTTTGGCATCACTACTCAATTAATCGATCAAACTTTATATGATGCTTTTGGCCAAAGACAAATATCAACCATGTTTACAGATATCAATCAATATCATGTCATTTTAGAAGCAAAGCAAAGCGAAAATCTAACTCCAGAAAGAGTTCTTGAAAATATTTTTATTCAAAGCTCACAAGGTATTCCTATCCCATTTGGATCTTTTTCTAAAATATCTCTTAGCAATGGGCCTTTGACAATCAATCGGCAGGGGCAATTCCCTGTTTCAACAATTTCATTTAATTTATCTAAAGGATATTCATTGGGCGATGCTTTAAAAGCGATCAATAGAGTGAGAACCGAACTCAATTTACCTGATAGCTTACAAACAAGTTTTGAAGGATCCGCAAAAAGTTTTGAAAACTCATTAGAAAATGAAGGATATTTAGTTTTAGCAGCAATTATTGTTGTTTATATTATCTTAGGTATCCTATATGAAAGCTATATTCATCCAATTACGATTCTCTCCACTCTTCCTTCTGCAGGAATGGGGGCACTCTTAGCATTATATATGACACGATCTGAATTCGATATCATAACATTAATTGCAATTATATTATTAATAGGCATTGTTAAAAAGAATGCCATCATGATGATTGATTTTGCTTTAGAAATGGAAAGAAAAGGTAACAAAACTCCATATGAAGCGATTTATCAAGCGTGTTTATTAAGATTCAGACCCATACTAATGACAACTTTAGCTTCTTTATTTAGTGCTATACCATTGGCTTTTGGTACGGGAATGAGCTCGGAATTACGAAGACCTCTGGGTATCTCTATTATTGGTGGGCTTGCAGTTAGTCAATTTTTAACTCTTTATACAACTCCAGTAATTTATTTATTATTTGATAAAGTCATACGTTCATTCAAAAAAATAATTAATGAAAAAAAAGAGCGAAATAAAAAAACTATTCATGCGGAGGAACCGCAGTGAAAAGTATTTCTGCACCATTTATAGAACGTCCAATTGCCTCATCTTTGATAGCTTTACTTATTACATTAGCAGGTATTCTAGCATTTCGCCTTTTACCTGTTTCTCAGTTGCCACAAATAGAATTTCCAACAATTTTAGTGCAAGCGAGCCTCCCTGGAGCGAGTCCTGCAATTATGGCAAGCTCTGTTGCCACTCCACTTGAAAGGCAATTAGGTCAAATATCAGGCATAACTGAAATGACATCGAGCAGCACATTGGGCAATGCTCGCGTTATTCTCCAATTTGATTTGTCAAGAAATATCGATGGTGCTGCGCGCGATGTGCAAGCAGCTATTGATGCGGCTATTGCAAAACTACCCACAGATTTACCTGGAAATCCTACTTATCGAAAAGTCAATCCTGCTGATGCTCCCATCATGATTATTTCATTGACTTCAAACATATATTCCAGAGGCGAAATGTATGATGCAGCTTCTACAATTTTGCAACAAAAAATTTCTCAAACGGCTGGAATTGGACAAGTGGTTGTGGGCGGAGGTTCTCTCCCAGCCGTCAGAGTGGAATTAAATCCTACAGCACTTAATAATTATGGAATTAGTTTAGACTCTGTCAGAACAACAATACAAAATGCAAATTCAAATATCCCAAAAGGACAAATAGTTTCAGGTAGCAAAAGCTATGAAATAGTAACCAATGATCAGATTTTTAAAGCTTATCAGTATAAGCCGCTTATGATTTCTTATAAAAATGGTGCCGCTGTTACTTTAGACCAGTTAGGCGACGTGGTCGATTCCGTTGAAGACCTTCGCAATCATGGATTAACAGATGGTAAACCTTCTATTGTTTTAATATTATTTAAACAGCCTGGCGCAAATGTCATTGAAACAGTAGATTTGGTAAAAACAATGTTACCGCAATTAAATGCTTCTATTCCTTCTGGCATGGATTTAACTGTTACTCTAGATAGAACAACCACGATTCGCTCTTCACTGCGAGAAGTGGAAAAAACACTCGTAATTGCTATTGCCCTCGTTGTCTTTATTGTTTTTTTATTTTTAAAGAATATATACGCCACTTTCATTCCGAGTATTGCAGTGCCACTTTCGTTACTTGGTACCTTTGCAATTATGTATCTTTTGAATTTTAGTTTAGATAACCTCTCTCTGATGGCATTAACAATTTCAACTGGATTTGTAGTTGATGATGCTATTGTCATGCTTGAAAATATTTCACGCCATATGGAAGCAGGTATGTCACCTAAAAATGCTTCTCTACTCGGAGCAAAAGAAGTTGGATTTACAGTACTCTCGATGAGTATTTCATTGATTGCCGTATTTATTCCGATATTACTGATGGGCGGAATTATTGGCCGATTGTTTTTTGAATTTGCCATGACCTTATCCATTTCAATAATTGTTTCCCTAATTGTTTCTTTAATTATTACTCCATCTATGTGCTCTCAGTTATTAAAGCCAAAAATAAAATTAGAAAATAATGCACATAAAAAATCATTTTTAGATAATTTAAATAATTTATATGCTACAAGTTTGCATTGGTCTTTAAATCATAAAAGAAAAATATTAATAATAACAATTGGAACGATTATTCTAAATATAATCTTATTTATTATTATACCAAAAGGTTTTTTCCCCCAACAAGACACAGGAAGAATCGTTGGTTCTATTCAAGCAGATCAAAATATTTCATTTCAAAATATGAAGATAAAATTTGAAAAATTAGTAGAGATCATTAAACAGGATCCTGCAGTTAATCACGTCGTTGGTTATGTTGGAGGAGGCTCAAAAAATTCTGGCTTTGTTTTTATTAGTTTGAAATCACTTGAAGAAAGAAAAATATCAGCCGATTTGATCATTTCCCGCATGCGAAAAGCAACTTCAAAATTAACAGGCGTACGTATATACATGCAAGCCGCTCAAGATCTAGTTATTGGCGGTCGTCAAGGGAATGCTCAATTTCAGTATACCTTATCAGCTGATACCTTGAATGAATTAAGCAGCTGGGTTGACAAAATCATGCAGCGCTTGAATGTATTACCTGGAATCGCAGATATTAATACGGATCAGTTGGTCCACGGTTTAGAAACGTTTATAAATGTAAATCATGATCTCGCTTTGCAATATGGTATCACAGCTTCTACTATAGATAATACTCTTTATGATGCCTTTGGGCAGAGGCAAGTCTCGCTTATGTATAAAGAGATGAATCAGTACCATATAATTATGGAAGTTAACCCAAAATTTTGGCAGCACCCAGATACTTTAAATAACATTTATATACAAACGAATAGTGGCAAAGTTCCTCTTTCAAGCATTGCGCAATTCTCAAATAGATCATCACTATTATCCGTAAATCATCAAGACCAATTTCCAGCTGCAACCCTTTCCTTTAATTTAGTTCCTGGGGTTGCATTAGGAGATTCTGTCAGTTTAGTGGAAAAAACTGTGAAAGAAATGAATCTTCCACCAAATATTAGGGCATCTTTTCAAGGAGCTGCAAAGGCTTTTAAAGCATCGTTATCTTCAGAACCCTATCTTATTTTAGCTGCTATTATTACGATTTATATTATATTAGGAATTCTTTATGAAAGTTTTATCCATCCAATTACCATACTATCCACACTTCCTTCTGCAGGAGTTGGTGCATTTTTAGCTTTAATCCTAACAGGCACCGAGTTTTCTCTTATTTCACTCATCGGAATTATTTTATTAATCGGCATTGTTAAGAAAAATGCTATTATGATGATCGACTTTGCCTTACAGCTCAAGAGAAATGGAGATAAAAACTCACAAAATGCAATTTATAAAGCTGCAATAATTCGCTTTCGTCCCATAATGATGACAACTTTTGCCGCAATATTAGGGGCAGTTCCTTTAGCATTTGGTAGCGGAGTAGGTTCTGAAATACTAAAACCATTAGGAATTTCAATTATTGGTGGGCTTATAGTCAGTCAAATTTTAACTCTATATACAACTCCAGTGATTTATTTATATTTTGAACAACTTTCAGATTGGTTGCGTCTGAAAAAGCTAAGAATAAAAGGTAACAGAAACAATGAAACAGAAATTTATAAAATATAAATTCTTTGAGCATATTTTCATGATTTATATTTTATCCATTGTTTTTTTAACAGCATGCACTGTGGGACCTGATTATAAAAGACCCAATTTTACTTTAACAGATCAATTTAAGGAAACAGAAAATAAAAATTGGAAAATAGCTGAACCAAAAGATGAAAAAGATAAAGGCAATTGGTGGGAAATCTTTGCAGATCCTGAGCTCAATGAATTTGAAGATCAGCTCATTATAAATAATCAAACGATTGCATCTTCACTTGCTCAGTATGAGCAAGCTCTTGCGCTTATCAGTCAAGCAGAAGCAGGTTTCTTGCCCAGTCTAACGGGAGCAGGATCCGCTACACGGCAAAGAACGCAAGCAACTTCGAGCTTTCCCCCATCTTATTCAACAAACTTCAGTACATCTCTCAGTGCTTCTTGGATACCCGATCTGTGGGGAAACGTTAAGAGAACTGTCGAAGCCGATAAAGCCAACGCAGAAGCGAGCCTAGCGCAACTTGCAAACGTTAAATTGACAGCGCAGGCTTCACTTGCACAATATTATTTCCAATTGCGCACTGCAGATATCAATCAAAAATTATTAGATGAGACTGTAGAAAGTTATAAAAAAACATTAGAAATTACAGTAAGACAAAGAATTGCTGGTACAGCCACTTTAGCTGATTATTTACAAGCAGAGTCACAAGTGTCTCAAGCAGAAGCTCTGGCCTTAGATAATATTATCACTCGACAACAATATGAACATGCAATCGCAATCTTATTAGGAAAAAATCCAGCTGAGTTTTCTATTGTAGCAAAGCAAATTAAAATGCAACCACCAGAAATTCCATTGATGATTCCATCCGAACTCTTAGAAAGACGTCCTGATATTGCCCAAGCAGAGCGTCTTGTTGCTCAAGCAAATGCACAAATAGGAGTTGCCATTTCTGGCTTTTTCCCGACTTTAAATTTAAATTCAAGCGCTGGTTATGCAAATTCAAATGGCACAATTGCGAATCTTTTTTCATTTCCTGCTCTTTTTTGGTCACTTGGCACAAGTTTAAGTCAATCCATTTTTGATGGTGGCTTACAAGAAGCTAAAGTAACTGCAGCAAATGCAAATTATAAATCTATCGTTGCTCAATATAGACAAACAATATTGGTTGCTCTGCAAAATGTGGAAGATAATTTAGTGGCCTCTACATACTTAAAAAGAGAAGAGCAGGCACAAAAAAATGCTGCGTTATTAGCTCAGCAATCGGAAAGCTTAACCGTACAAAGTTTTGAAGTTGGTACTCAAACATATAATAATGTACTTACTGCGCAAATAAATACTTTTACAGCGCTCAAAAATGCAAATACAGTGCTCGGCAGAAGAATGACGACTGCAGTCAGTCTTATTGCTGCTTTAGGTGGTGGTTGGAAAAATGAGCAAATTATAAATTCGCAAGAAGAAAAAAACAAAAAATAAAAATTATTTATTATTATTTATAAAATCTGGCAATAACCTAATATAAGGTAAGGTCTGTGAGGTTTTATTTAAATATTTTTCACACTTTTTATTCGGTTTTTTTAAGTGTGAACACAAATATTTTAATAATTTTCTTCTAAATTGATCATCTTTATTTACAAATGCAGAAACATGCCCTTCCCATTCCACATCCCAAAATTCTTTCGGCTCTTGGGCCGCTTCAAAAAGTTCTTTACCAGATTCATACGGAACAACGTTGTCATTTTTGCCATGAATAAACACTAAAGGAACATTAACATTTTTTATATAATCTATTGGACTTAAATCATCGGAGACTAAAAATCCAAGAGGCCACTGCAATGGCCAAGTCAACCAAATACTTGCAAGTTTTTGTCTCGCTATACCACGATAGGATGCAAAAGTGCTGTCTAAAATAATGGCTTGAACATTATTTGTTTTGATATCGGCAAAAGCAGGGATAACGACAGCACCTCCTAAACTTTGTGCAATAATAAAGTTATCTTTTGTGCGCGAGTTTTCATAAGCCCATTGTAAAAAACTAACACTGTCCTTATAAATTCCTGAGCGCGATGCCTCTCCTGTTGACTTGCCATATCCTCGATAATCGAATTCTATCACATCAAAACCATTTTCTGCCAACCATGCGCAATACATAAAATGCGTTGTAATATTTTGTGCATTGCCATGAAAATGTAATATTGTGGCAATAGGTGCTTGTTCTTTTGCGTTTATTTTCCAACCATGTAGTTCTTCATTATCAATTGTTCTTATAGTAATATCACTAAAAACTAAATTCAATCGGTCTGGAGTGACTTGAATAACAGAATCGGGATAATAAAAAAGATTATTGCATGCAGTTAAGAAAGTTGCAAATATTAAAAATTGTATAAATGTTTTTGCTTTAATAGTTTTCATTTCAAATTCCTCAAGAAAAATATTGTAATACTCTCTCATATAATATTATTTATAAACAGCAATTATTTAAACAACCTTTTTATGGAGATCATTATGAACCAATCTCTGCTAAAACAAAACAAGATATCGAGAGTGAACAGAGCAAGTGCATTTATGGATGGAAAGTGGATTATTGAAAATAATTTAATCGATTGTCTTGAATGTTTTATTGAACCTCATGATAAAATCTGCATAGAAGGAAATAATCAAAAGCAGGCATTGCTTCTCTCAGAAGCACTCGCAAAAGTCAATATTGAAAAAATTAATAACTTACATGTATTACAATCTACTGTGCTCTTTCCGGCACATATGCTTATTTTTGAAAATGGAATCGCAAATAAAATTGATTTTTCTTATGCATCAGTTTATGGCACACGTTTTGCCGAGCTTGTCCAAGAAGGAAAACTGACTATAAACGGAATGCACACCTTTTTGGAACTTTATTCACGTTATTTTATAGATTTAACTCCAAGAGTCTGCCTTATTTCTGCAGAAAAAGCTGATGTAGAAGGGAATCTGTATACGGGAGCCAACACGGAAGAAACTCCAACTATCATTGAAGCTACTGCTTTTAAAGATGGAATTGTCATAGTCGAAGCTAAAGAAATTGTGAAAAAACTTCCAAGGATTGATATCCCTTCAGATTGGGTTGATGCACTTGTTTTGAATCGAAATCCTTCACCAATTAAAGCTTTATTTACTCGGGATCCTGCTAAAATTTCTAATACTAAAATATTGATGGCAATGATGGTGATAAAGGGTATTTATGGCAAATATGGGGTAAATCGCTTGAATCATGGAGTGGGTTACAGTACTTGTGCTATAGAACTTCTCTTGCCCACATATGCAGAAAGCCTTGGGCTCAAAGGAAAAATATGTGAATATATGGTGGTGAATCCTCTGCCAACACTTATACCAGCAATCGAAGCTGGATTTGTCAAACACATTGTATCACCTGGTGGTGAAGTTGGAATGAATGAATATGTGAAATCACGACCAGATGTTTTTTTTACTGGAAGAGATGGATCTCTCCGCTCAAATCGTTGCTATGCACAAATGGCAGGACTTTATGCCATAGATTTATTTGCTGGTGCAACACTCCAAGTGGATATTTATGGTAACAGCACAACAATAACTTCAGAAAGAATGCCTGGCTTTGGCGGTGCGCCTAATTTTGGCAGCAATGCAAATGCGCGTAGACACTGTTCTGAAAGTTGGCTTTTAGCAGGACGTGAAAATAAAAATCATTTCAATCAAATTCCAAAAGGTAAAAAATTAGTTTTACAAATTGTTGAAACCTTTCAGCCATTCGGTATTCCATCTTTTGTCGAAACATTAGACGCATTTGATATTCAAAAAAAGATGAACTTACCCTTAGCTCCAATTATGATCTATGGAGAAGACGTTACACATATCGTGACTGAAGAAGGCATTGCCAATTTGTTACTTTGTCAGACGGCTTATGAACGTGAACAAGCTATTCGCTGCGTTGCAGGTTTGACTCCAGTTGGTTTAAAAAGAGACAAAATGATAATCGATGAACTCAGAGAAAAAAGAATTGTTACTTATCCAGAAGATCTTGATATTTTAAGAGAAAGCGCCACAGAGGATCTTTTGGCGGCAAAATCAATCCATGATTTAGTGAAAATGTCTAATGGTTTGTATGATCCACCTGCTAAGTTTTTAAAAAAAGTTAATGAATCAACTCGTTACAAACAATAAATGGTTTTTTATTTTCATCATAAAGAACTTTAAATTTAACTTTAAAAGCACTTTCAAGTACTTTATTTTCAAGAATACTTTCTATAGATTCATGAGCATATATTTTGCCATTTTTTACGACAACAATATAATCTGAATAATGCAGTGCGTGATTAATATCATGCAAAACCATTATAATTGTCTTCGCACTCTTTTTGTTCAGTTTTTTCAGTAGATTTAAAATTTCTATTTGATGTCTAATATCTAAATATGTTGTTACTTCATCTAGGAATAAACAATCACTATTCTGTGCAAGAGCCATAGCAATCCATGCTCGTTGTCTTTGTCCTCCAGAAAGATCACTGATAGAAGCTTGTGCCATTTGCATTAAATTTGTCGCAGAAAGAGCCCAATCTATAATTTTTTTATCTTCATATTTTGTATTTTTAAAAATGGCTTGATGGGAATAGCGCCCATAAGCAACCAGTTGCTCTACCGTAATGTCCTTAGGGGTCTCAGGAGATTGGGGCAAAAAGGCAAGAATCTTTGCTAATTCTTTTTTTTTAAAATCTTGCATGAGGCGATTATTAATATGAATCGTACCACTTTCAGGTTTTAAGGAGCCAGCAATTGTTTTGAGTAAGGTCGATTTCCCAGAACCATTTGGACCCACTATCGAAGTCACTTTATTTTGAAAAAACTCGAGATCTATTTGCTGCAAAATTTTTACTTTTTCATAAGCCGCTGTTAAACCTTGCACTGAAATACAAGCCATTTATGAAATTCCTAATTTGAGGTTGAAAATCAAAAAAAATTAATGATAATGAAATTTATTATCAATAGCTTTAAAATACTAAATTTTTCATTAAAAGCAAGTTCGAGAAATCTAAAATGACACTTTTATAGTTACTAAAAAAGTTCTACAGCATGCTATAAAAATTCCCAATTTAATTTCTAATTAGACTACACAAACCATTGCGTCAAATTACTGTAGATTTTGCTTTTAAAGTTCCTCCACAAAATAGCAAATGTAGCTAATATTAATAGATTAAAGCTCTTTTTCATTTTTTTGGAGAATACTTAATATATTAAATTATTGAGAGTATTATAAATATGAATGACACACCCTATCCTTCTGATTTTTGTGAACAATTTCAAGTACAGCAGGCTGATAGTTTTCAACCTTGTGGAATTTTTTTAGGTATTGATATAGAAAGATTTAAAATTGCTTTTGCCTCTGAAAATTGGAATAGTCTTTTTTATTTTTCAGACAATGACATTATAAAAAAAGAACTTGCTCAATGCATCAGCGAGGATTCTTATCTTTTCATTAAAAAACACGTGAAGAATTTACAGAGTCTAGCAAATGAAATCAGAGTTATTATACAAGTTGAGATAAAAAGTGAAAATAAGTATATCAAATATTATTGCTTAAGTTATTTAATTAAAAATATACTTTGTCTTGAATTTCAGTTAGAATGTCCTAGTGAATATAAAATCAATCAAGAACTATTTGATGCTGCATATCAGGAAATTACTCTTTATCAGGGAGATTTAAATATTCTTGCAGCAAAATTATGCCGTTTTATTAGGTTCATGACAAAATATGATCGTGTTTATTATTGCCGTTTTGAGGATGACGGCACAGGATATGTACCTGCTGACGATGCAGCAGAACCTTTAGAATCCATATTACACCATCACTTTCCAGCGACTGATGTCCCTACAATTGTGCGACAACTCTATTTAAAAAGCCGCTATCGTTTGATTACAGAAGCTATTTACACTCCAATAAAAATTTTAGGATTACAGGAAAAAATAGATTTCAGTATGTCTTTATTTCGTTCAATTGGTTCAACCCATTTGCAATATTTAAAGAATATGGGAATCATGTCATCTGCTTCGTTTTCAGTTGTAGAAAATAAAACTTTGCGAGGTTTAATTGGCTGTCATTCTGTTAAAAGAAGAACAATACCTATTGAAATTTTGCCAAAAATTCAACTTCTTGTAGAGCTGTTTGCCACTCGCTTACTTGATGAAAAATTAAATGAAATGCAAATAAAATCACCTAAAATAAATAAAAATATATTTGAATTTTTAAAAATGTATGAAATTATGAATTGCGATCTTCAATTGTTACCCAATGAGAGCTTTGATCTTTTAAGAAATACATTTATGTGTGATAATATCCTATACAAATATGTAAATAAAAAAATAACTGACACTAACATCCCCGATGAAATGATTGACAAAATAGAATTCTTTGCCAAGAAAAAATTTGATAATAATGAAATAACTATTTTGAATCGTTTAAGTGATCTGCATCCAAAATTTAACAAATGGATGGAAACATATTCAGGAATGATTTACCTTCCATTAGATAGAGATCATTTATCGTATATTGCTTTTTTTCGACCTGAACAAATACAGACCTTAAAATGGAGTGGCGATCCAAATATTCAAAATATAAATTCCGATGGCTCATTAAATCCTAGAAATTCTTTTGCAATATGGTATAATCAAATTAAGGGAGTGTGTGTTCCTTGGAGCAATGAAGAAATATCATTAGCAAAAGAAATTAGAATTAAATTAATCGACATTCGCTCAAATTTTCTTGAAAAATCAATCAGAGAAAATATGATTTTAAAAGAGAAAAACGATGAAAATGAGCTTCTTTTAAGTGAAATTCACCACAGAGTCAAAAACAATTTATCTATTGTCAGTTCCATATTTGATTGGAAAATGAAAGAATCTAAAAATACAGAATTGATAGCAGATCTAAAAGAAATGAAAAGTCGAATTCGTGCCATTTCTGCCCTGCATGAAACTCTTTATCAAGGTGGTAATTTTGGATCACTTTCTATAGAAAGATATTTAAGATCAATTGCCCGTGAAGCACTTTCCTTAGTAAAAAATAATAATACACAGATAGATTTCAAATTTTCAATTCCGTCCAACATAGTTATTCCGATCCAAGAAGCATTGCCATTAGGATTAATTACCCACGAATTTATAACAAATTCAATAAAACATGCTTTTACAGAAAAAGATGAAGGCATGATAAATATTGAATGGAAAGAATATGAAAATAATACTATTCTTATTCTCAGTGATAATGGCAAAGGTTTTATAAATATTGAAAAAAAACAAAACAAATCTTTAGGCTTAGAGCTTATAAGATTACTTATCGGACAACTCGATGCAATACCTTCCTGGGATGGCTCAATAGGTGTTAAATTAAAAATTCAATTTGACAGGAAATTTGCATGAACGCAAATAATTCAAAACATATTAAAATTCTTATTGTAGAGGACGAAGCAATCTTAGCTAAATCACTCGAAGATTCCTTAATATCTATGGGATATACAGTGAGTGGAATTGCTGATTCTGGGATCAAGGCTATTATGCTCTTCTTTTCTACTGAGCCCGATCTAATTTTGATGGATATCAGAATTAAGGGAGCAAAAGATGGCATTGAAGTAGCTGATAATATTCGCCAACAAAAATCTGTGCCCATTGTCTTTTTAACTGCAAATCAGGACCCCGCAACGTTTGAGCGGGCAAAAATAGAAGGTGCTTTTGGCTATGTTTTAAAGCCATATCAAGAAAGAGAATTGCAAATTGTAATAGAAATCGCTCTAAATCAGTTTGAAATGCGAAAGAAAAATTTCGAAATGGAATTATCACTTTTAAACGCTGAAAAACTTGGGACAATTGGCACTCTTTCAGCAGGTATTATACACGATATTAACGCACCATTAAGCAATATTTATGCTTCTTTAGATTTAATTTATAAAAATTTAAAAGATTCTGATCTCATAAATGATCCTAAATTTACAAAATCCCTGAATAAAATTGAAAAAGGGGCGCAGGCAATTAAATCCACTGTGCAAAACTATCGCGGTATGATTGATAAAAATGAGAATGAAGAAAGTATAATGATAAATATAAAAAATATTTTAAAAGATGCATTTGAAGTTTGTTCCTATTTAACTTCAGAAAAAAAGATTAAATTTATAGAATTAAGTAGCTCTCCAGATTCGTATGTTTATTTTGGCAAAGTTTCTCTTTTCCAAGTACTAGTAAACTTAATTCGAAATGCATGTGATGCCATTGAAAATCTACCAGACGCTTGGATTAAAATAACTTGGGAAGATATAAATGAAAAATTTCTGAAAATTCTTATAGTGGATAGTGGCTCAGGTATACCAGAAAATATTCGTGAAAAAATATTTGATACTTTATTTACGACAAAAAAACCAGGAAAAGGAACAGGCTTAGGTCTAAGTTTAAGCAAGATTATTCTTGAAAAATTTGGGGGAAAAATAGAACTGGATGCTGAATGCCCAAACACATGTTTTGTTTTAACTCTACCTAAAGAAAAAATAAATTAATTTATGTTTTACAAAAATATTTGTTCAAAACATGCAAATGTTTCTATTGCAGACTGTATAATGGCTTCGTTTTCAGATGGATGCTTATCCGAATATTCTTGCATAAAAGCTAAAAATGCTTGCCAATATTTAAAAGTGTCAGTGCCATTCCCTTGCAAAAAACTCAATGAGTTTGATATTTTATCGCCATGAATAGCTTTCAATTTTTTATAAAGAAACTGGCCGCCTAAATTTGATCCTTCAAGCACATATAAAACACCTAATGAATTAGCTGCAGAAATGAGAACTGGCATTTTAATATTAGATTTAAGTTTAATATTTATTATGCCTAAATTTTCTAAATCGTTTTTAATCAAAATTGATCTTTTAAGAGAATAATCAGATTTAGTATAAGTAAATTCAGAATAAAATTCGATCAATTTATTTTCGATCGGTTCAATGAACTGAAGAAAACATTTTAAATATAAAGTATAATCATCGAGACTTGGAACTTTTTTGCTCAAAGGATTTAAAATTTCAACTCTTTCGTGCAATGGCTGAGTTGCTGATTTTATCATTTCATGTATATTTTTTTCTGAAAGAGTCGTTGCCATTTATATAGTATACCCTTCTTAAACCAATGAAAGAAATCATAAACTCTTAAATTCTAAATCTAGACTATCATGTTTTATAAGAGATAGCTTTTCTTCATCTTGTTGTTTTTTCGGATTCACAAAGTCTTTATATTGCTTTTTAGCAAAGGAAGAGAGATCAAAGCCAAAAGCAAAAACTCCGGTGCCTAAAGAAATTAAGCCAAAGTTAATCGCTTTATTTATATTATACTCAAATCCTTCGCTATTTCCATTAGCTCGTTCACGAAAAGCTTCATCCTTATAGGCTAAGCTTGTAATACCTGTAATATCTGAAGTTGTTCCTAAAACATTCTGAGAGATAAATTTTGTTTTCTCAAAATGTGAGCTATTTTTTAACATCTCTTTTGCGGACAAAACAGTTTTAGGCAAAGATATTGCCGATGAACCTAAGCCAAGTCCAATGGAAGCCCAAGTCAAATTTGATGAAATTTTTAAATATTGTTCTTGTGCATCTTTTTTGCCTTCTGCAGCGGCATCTCGTGCAAATTTATTATAAACTGACCCTGCTATGCTTGTCGATGTTGCAGCTAAACTTATTGCAAATACACTGCTTTCAAAAGCTAAATTGGCCGCTACGGTTGCTGTGATAATGGATGGTAATGCTGCTAAAGTCGTTCCAAAAGTAAATAAAGAAAGCATGATACCAAGAAATGAAATAGTGAGACCTATACCAAAATAAACTTCAGGGTTTTCTCCTGAAGGATCGAATTTCATAATGGGATTATTTGCAGCAAATATATACCCATTGATTCCACCTTTTTCATAAGGAGATTGATTGTTATCATATTGCATAAAGCGTCCAAGCACAGGGTTATAGGCACGATAACCTTTTCCTAAAAATTGATAACCTGTCACAGAATCGGAACGATCTCCATTAAATCCTATTTCATTTATGCTTTTCATATTTGCAAAGTCGGAAATCGAATTATTTGATTGATATCCATAAGGAGTATATGAATAACTTATATCTAAAAGATTTTGACCTTGTTGTATTTTAATTATACTTTTAGCGTGGTCTGTTAAGTAAAAAAGCTCTTCATTACCATGAGTCATTTTTGCAATTAGATTATTACCATCGACAAAATAGCTATTCGATTTGTTATCAGATATTTCATTAATCATTTTATTATCATGATAGTAAAACTGTACTTTGGGGGAGTTATTATTTGTTTGTGCAACAAGATTTCCTTCACCATTATATATATACTCTGATTTTAAATCAGAATTTTCAAAAGCAATGAGACGATTAAATGCATTATATGAAAGACGATTCCCATTATCATCTTTAATAATATTACCATTCGCATCATAAACAAATTCTTGACTCATCGTATTTCCTGATAATGAATTCTCATTGACATAACTCTTGAGTTTATTTTTATTTTCTTCTGAATAAAAATATGTCGTTATATTTTCAAAGTTTTCTATAAATTTTCTCGCTACAGTTTTAATATTATTCAAATCATCAAACGTATAATCTTCAGATATTATAACGTGCCCATTTTGGTCTTTTGGGCAAAGTTGACCGGAACATATATATTGCAGCAAATTATTCATATCATCATATTTATATTGCTCAATAGATGATTTATTCTGTCCTTCTTTTCTCTTTTTAGATTTAATATTTGAATCTTTATAATACTCATAGGAATAAGAAAGTATCACTTCATCTAAATTATTTAAATATTTCAAATATATTAAGTTACCGACTGTATCATATGTATATTCGACTAAGGTATCGTTTGGTAATAATTTACTATCCATTCTGCCAAATTCGTCATAATGATATTTTTCACTGAAAACTTTATCATTATCAATTCTTTGATAAGTTATACTTTCTTTTTTTCCAGTAATTTTATTATAATTTGTAAAAATTTTATTACCTAAAATATCTTTTATAAAAACCAATTTTCCTTGCAAGTCATATTTATATAATACTTCAGTATTATTTGGATAAACTATACTTTTTTGTTTTCCATTGGCATAATAATGATACTGTGTCATACCAGAATCATCAAGCATTTGTCTGACAAGTGAGGTTTTTGTATCATATGTATAAAGTGTTTTTAAATTTGTCATTCCTTCAACAGATTTCTCTATCAATCGATTGAGATCATCGTATTTAAAATGAATGATTTGACCATCGCGATTAATTTGTTTAATTATTTTACTTGCACTGTTATAAATATAGGATATTGCACGTCCTTCGGGATCAATTTCTGCTACCAATTGGCCGCGAGTGTTATATTTGCGTTTGCCAATGACATATTTGGTCCCGTTGTTTATAACGATTGACTTTTCAATGATTTTATCTTTAAAGAGTGCATCATAAGAATAATAAATTATTTTTTTATTATTATATATTTCAGTTACTTTATTGCCTACAGCATTATATATATATTTAATTGACACACCATTCACATCTTGTGACTCGATTAAATTACCAAATCCATCAAAATAATTGAAGCTTTGTGTGTGAATTTTATTATCACTGAGCAGTATTTTTGAGCTAATAGGTTGCTGGTTGTTATTAAATAAAGTGATATTTATTGGTGAAGAGACTTTTGTTGCAGATAATGTATAACGAGTTTGAGTGTTATTTGCATCATCATATGTTATATATTTCCTTGAACCATCTGGAAGTTTTATCAAAATATTTCTATTATAAATATCATATTTATATGACATTCTTAAATTATATAAAGAGCCGTTTGCATCTATATTATACAGAATTTCTTCTTCTTTTTGCGATGCCATATCGTATTTGTACGATACAATCTTTACAAAATTATTTTGACCCTCATTCTGAGACCATTTTTCAATTTCTCTCCCCATAGAATCATATATCACTTTTGTTTTATGACCATTTTCCCACGTAGTTAACAACGTACTTTGACCTTTCAGTGGAGAGTTCATAGTGTATTTATATGAAGTAGTCCTAGGAGTTGCCGTTTTTAAGCCAACTGTCTCTTTTGTTAATCTCCCAATTTTATCGTAATGATATGAAATTTCATGCGAGCTTTCCAATTTTTTTTCTTTAACTACTTTCTTAGAATTCGCATTGTAAATAACATATTCAGTAGCGATATAGTCTAATTCATCAGCATTATCTGTAACGATATGATTCTTATATATAGAATTTCTGCGATTATTAATATCATATTTATAAGATATACTTGCAGATTTTTCTTTTCCATCGAAGATTGCTGTTGTTATTGAATTCATAGGCAATGATATAATATTTTTATTTATACCATTCTGATTTGTTGTAGAATATGAATTTATTTGAGTTTTATAAATAGTCCCACAATCGCTGCTATTCACATCACAAACTGACGAACTGAATTTATTAATTACTTTTATAGCTCTTTGATATTTTTTTCCATTTTCTAATTGAACGGTTTCGTAATGATATTCGACAACAGTGCTCTTCTTTTCATAAATTGAACTCGTTACTTCACGTTCAATTAGATGAGGAATATTATTAAATGTCTCGGCAGCAGCTAAATACTTATAATTTTTTACCAAACCTGACGAGTTTATGCTTGTGATTAAATTCCCATAATCGTCATAAGTATTTTTTGTGATTTCTTTTCTTGATTGGCCTTTTCCATCGTAATATATAACTACAGTTTCGATTGGAAGATGATAAGCAGTTTCTAAATTATTGAAATCTCTGTCCTGCCAGGGCAAATATTTATATTCTTTTCTTTGTTGTAATTCATTGTTAAGAAATATTGATTCACTGATAAGCATATGAAAATGATTATAAGTTCTATTGATCTTTAAATGTCCTCGCGGATGTTTACGTTTTTCAGTCGATGTGTATTCATAAGTATTTGCTGTTGAGAATAATGCATCGGCATTTTCTATGAATTTAGCGACTCCATAACCCAAATAATTATTTTCGCTTGAAAAACGATAACAAACGTGATTGATATTTCCATCTTTAACACCTGGAAAATTGATTGTGGAAATTCGACTAACCGCAGGAACAGAGATACCAGGAATCAGAGTCTTCAGACCATTGTCTAAATATTCTATAGCATATTCAAACTGTGAAGGATATTTTATATGACTGAGCAATATATGTTCTCTATTTTGCAAAAGCATTGAACTATATTTAAAAGAAATGATTTGATTTACTGGATTTTGAATTTCCTTAAGTGTTCCAAATGGTTCAGATTTAAAATTTAATAAAGTTTCAGCTTCGTTCCCCCGACCATCAAAATGCTTAATAGAAACGGAGTCGTTTAAATAAAATACTTCGACTCTTTTAGGATGTTCTTTATTAAAAATACTGTTATATTCTATTGATTGGAGTTTTATATTATCATGATAGAAAAACTCTACAGAAAAACCTTCTGCATTTGTCATTTTTACTAAGTTGCCATAAACTTTTTCTATTATTTCTTCTCGTCCATCCTTATAATTTATTATGATCACATTCTCATCTTTTGTAACTTTAACATCTTTTAATTTATAATATTGTAAAATATTTTCAGAACCATATTGCAGTTTATAGCTTCCACCACTTGATAAATACAAAGTTTCTGACTGCACATCATAACGAGTTAGATTCCAAGTCCAACCTTTCCCAATTCCAAAGGTATCGCTCTGTGAAAGTGAATTATAATTTATTTGCAATGGGAACGCAGGATCTTCAATACTAACACCAGATACATCCACAATTTTGTAAGACACTGAGAAGGCACCCGTTCTAGGATCAACTTGCTGAGTGAGATCTTTGAAATTATAAGCATCACTCAAAAGTTTATTTGCAGATGATGAAGAGTTTAAATCCCTTTTAGTTCTTTTTTTAGCTGAGGCATTATCTAAATTGTATTTATTATCATTAGATATTTTATTTCGGATTTTATCATCAGATTTATTTAATAAAGGAACATTTGCAGAGTTTTCTAAGTCTTTATTTGTGCTTTTATCTAGTGTTTTTTCTTGAGAAATGACTAATGAATATCCATAAGTAGTTTGATATGTCTGTATAAACATAATAAAAATGCAAAAAATAGAAAGTGTCTTTTTGGTAATACCCGCTCTCATTACAATCCTCTGTATTTTTATTGAATAAATTTTAAAAAATATTCTTTTTTTACCAACATTTGTAATTATTATATATTAATTAATATTTGTCAAATAGAGTTTGCGTTTTATAAAATATTATTTTCTTTGCTAAAAATTAAAATATAACTGAAATTATTTAATATTTTTGCAATCATTATTTACTGAGTAGTGATACTTGTTTACGCAAAAATTGATAGCGAGAATTAAATGCAAACGGTAAAGATATTGAGCTTAATTTAGAAAATTGCCTAAACCATTCCTGCGCATTGAATTGTGAAGGGAAATTTGGAATATTTTTATAAGTATTTTTTTCAAGATTATACTTGAATCCACCATGTGTTATTTCCTTACCAGAATGGGGATCAAATGTCAGCACAACACAAGTTACTTCGTTGCAATTACAAGATGGATTCACACAATAAAGATCATCTAATGCATACATCTGATTTTCTACAACTCTTTCAATGCTGCCTGAAAATGGAAAAACAGCTTGGAAAGGCAATAAAGCAGATTTATTTTTTTGCTTTGGCAGTCTATCTGTCCATTGTTCATCTAGGAATGATGGAACGAAACTTGTAAATGGCTGCCTTAAATGTGGTTTCAAATTTCCTTCAATCAGTTTTTGCAGGGATTCTATCAGTGCTGCTTTTTCGCTTTCACTGACCTCGATTTTTGCACTTTCTGATGCACTTAAGCTACCTGAGCCATCACCATCTAACGTCGCATCTGTCTTGCGTATATCAAGAATGTCTAAAATATTATTTTTTAATATATTCAAACTGACAGTTAAACCAATTATTTCTGACTTTTCAATAATATCTTGTTCTAAAAGACTTGCTAGCATTTTTGCACGAAATTGGTTTTTAAAAGGAGTTAATTTTAAAACTAAAGTTGAATTTTCAAGATATGAGTTCACCTCTTCGATTGTTGTTAATTGAGTTGGATAAACAAGCACGACCTCAAGGGAAAAATACTTTCCATTCCAAAAAAGTCGGTTTGCTTCATTCGCGTCAACATTCAATTGATTGTACATAGGATTTTGCACTTATTTGCCTCCATATCTTAAAATAAATCAAGCTCTGTCGGCGTAACAAATTTACTTGTTTTAAGCAAGAGTAAGAATTTTAAAAATCAACTAATTTATTTGAAATGCTAAAATTTTTAGACTATCTTAAATTTTTTATAATCGAAATCATTGCAATAAAGGATTCAATTAGCTCTTTGAAAAAATTCAGACGGTAGCTGAAGCACCTGATCTTATTGCGGCCTTTTGCTTCTTGCGCAGATGTGGCGGAACATCTGTTAAGTCAACAGAAACTAATTTTGACACCCCAGGTTCAAACATTGATATCCCATAAATAGTATCAAGAACTTCCATGGTTCTACGATTGTGTGTGATGACTACAAATTGGAATTCTTCACTCAAAGCTTCTAAAACATCATTAAACCGACCGACATTTGCCTCATCCAAAGGAGCATCGACTTCATCAAGAAAGCAGAAAGGCGCAGGGGTCGTTTTTAATAAACTAAAGATGAGAGATATTGCTGTGAGGGCCTTTTCTCCGCCACTAAAAAGACTCATATTTTGCATTTTTTTTCCTGGCAAACGCACTAGAATTTCAACCCCAGTATTTAACAAATCTTCATTTAACATATGCAATTCTCCATGCCCACCTGGAAATAGGACTGGAAAGATTTTTTGAAATTCAAAATTAACTTTTTCGAAGATATCTTTGAATCGAACTTTAGTATTTTCTTCAATTTCTTGGATAGAAATATAAAGTTCTTGCATTGAACGTTCAATATCTTCCTTTTGTGTAACGAGAAAATGCAAACGCTCCGAGACATCTTTAAATTCTTCAAGCGCTCTTTCATTAACTGCACCTAAATCGATAATTGCTTGTTGAATCTCTTTGATCCTCTGCTCGAGTGATAGGCGATAAGCAGCATCATTATCTGCACTTTCTGGTAATTCATGTGCTGATAATTGATATTTATCAAAAGCATCTTTTAATGCTGTTTCAATGATTGTATCGTAACGGGCAAGTTCGAGTTGCTTTTCGTTGATAAATTTTTGTTTTGATGCTGCAGAGTCTTTTTGCGATTTTAATTTACTTTCAACAATTCTTAACTTTTCTTCGGTTTCATTTTCTTCTTGAACTAAATATTCAAGTTTATCTTCAAAAACTTTAACCTGTTTATGTAAAACACCAATTTCATTATTTAGGTGAATAAAATCATTTTCTGCATTGTTTATTTGAGTTTTTAAATCCTCTGCTTGTGCTATTGATGTATCAAGTTTTTGCTGCATGCGTCTCAGTTGGAAAGTCATTTCTTCATAATTTTTTCGATTATTAGCTTGCCTTTCTAAGATTACTGCCCGCTCAGATTTTTTATTTTGGAACTGCAATAAAATCTCATCGCGGATTTCTTTTTTATTGCTGTATTCACTTTCAAACTCTTCAAGATTTAAACTTAAGGTATTATATTCATTTTCAAGTTTGTCATTTTCAGATTGATTTTTAGCAAATGACTCTTTTGCTTCCGATATTTCAACATGAAATCTCTTCTTTTCATCATCGATTCGAGCTAAGTTTTCGTCAATATGTCTTAATTGTAAGTCAAAATTTTCCAACTGACTAGATAACTTTACAGACTCAACTTTTTCTTTTTCGAGTACAGAAGCCAATTCCGAAACTTTAAACTCTAACTTTTTCTTTTTATCGATTAGGGTATATAAAGATCCTTCGCTGTTTGCAAGTTTATCTTGCAGTATTTCTTTTTTGAGAAGTGCTTCTGAATATTCTCTTTTACGCTGCAAAATTCCATGAGAAATGCCATCGGACGGTGCACCAAAATTCATTTCATTCGAAGTTTGGCAGACAGTTCCGCGTTCAGTCACAAATATAAAATTTTGTATATCGTTGCATAATTTTTTTGCTTTGATTAATAGCCATTCATCTTTGCAAATAAATATTCTTTCAAAAATGCATTTTGCAGCTGGGATAGAACAGTTTTCTAATCTGTCACCAACACAACGAATACCATTGATTTTTAAAATATCACTTTTAATTTCGCTTTCACTTTGCGATAAAGAATTTAGCATATCTTTAACAAATAAGGAAACTTTAGAAAGCGAAAGTTCTTCTATTTTATCAATCATATCAACAAAATTATCAAAATTATCAAGGATTGCTGCTTGAAAAAGCTGAGGCATACTGCTTTCTAAAATAGCTTCATCATCTCGATGTAAAGAGACTACATCAAATAAAAAACCTGATATCTGTTGACTAAATTTTTCTTTTAATGAAAGAGTTCCATCTGAAAGACCGCTATTAGAATCTATGAGTTTCTGTAAACTTGTAACATAACTTGCAAGTTCTAAATGCTCTTGCTTCGCAGAATCTCTCTCTTGCTCAGCAAATAAACACTGTTGCTTTAATTTTTCAAGATCGGACTCTATGATATTTCTATTACTGACAACTTCATCTAGACCTGCAGAAACTTTACTTAAGTTATTTGTAATTTCTTTTCTATCAATTGCAATTTGACTGCGTGCTTCTAGTTGGGATAAATAATTTTCCGTTACTTTTTGTATTTGGATATTATAGCGGGATATTGTATCGAGCAAAGATTCATTACGTGCTCTTAAAGAACTTCGACTCGATTCTATTGCTCTCATTTCTGAGCGATATTCATCTCCTCGCATTCTTTGGACTTGAAGAGATTCATCGATTTCATCTAATCTTTCTTGAAAGTTTTCCTGCTCTTGATCTATTTTTTGTAAAACTTTATCTGCATTTTCAACTTCAACGACAAGATTTTTTTGTCTTTCCTCTTCTCTCTCTAAATTGTGTCGCTCTTCAATCAATTCTTTTGTCAATCGCTCTTTCTGCAGAATACGCTCTTCATGCCTACGCTTATAATTTTCACTGCGTTCTTGGTACTTTGTCAAAGCAATTTTTTGATCATCTAATTGATTTTCTGTTGACTTAATCTGTTGAGTTAATTCAAGATGGGTTGATTTGAGATCGTTTGCTTCTGATTCCCATTCACTTGCCTCTAAACTTGATTTCTCTATTTGTGATGAAGAAAGATTTACTTCCTTTTTAATTTTATTTGCAATTGATCTATAAAAACCAACATGATTCTTTATTAAAAGGATTTCTTTTTCTTTTAATTCCTGAGAGAATGCAAGCTTTTGCGATGCCTTTTCAACTTGTTCGCCAAGCGATTCTTTTTGCCTTGCTAATTCAATTTCAATTTCTGCAAGATTTTTCATCCTTTCAGCAGTTGAATTCAAGCGTTTTTCTGCTTCTTTTCTTCTCACTTTAAAAACGGTAATTCCAGCTGTTTCTTCAAGAATTTCACGAAGATCATCAGGCGAAGCTTGAATGATTCTATCACGTTTATCTTGCTGAATAATAGCGTAGCTTTTTGAACCTAATCCAATTGATAAAAGAAAATCTACAATATCTTTTAAGCGGCAAGGCTCTCGATTCATAAAATATTCGCGCTCTGCTCCGCGGTTTATCCTACGGCCAATAGAAATTTCCGGTAAATGCATATACTCAGCGGGACAATGCAAACCATCATTGGAAAAAACGAGAGTCACTTCAGCAAGACTCAAGGGTTTTCGGTTTTGCGAACCCGAGAAAATAATATCAGTTGGGTCATCTGCGCGTAAACTTTTGGCAGTTTGCTCACCCATCACCCAGCGAACAGCGTCAATGATATTGGATTTGCCTGATCCATTTGGCCCAATAACACCTGTAATTCCATTATGATACTGAATATTAACTCTATCTGCAAAACTTTTAAAACCTGATATATGTATAGACTTGAGCTTCATTTTAACCTTGTAAATAAACTTAAAAGTACGAAAGAAAAATCTTTCTACCCAATCCTAGCTCAATTTTCTTGAGTTTGGAACTTCACACCAAAAAAATGTCAATTCAATTAATAAAATTTTGGGCATTCGTTTTTAAACCCTATAATAAGCACTTTATTTTATAGTAAATATTTTTAAGAAGTTTTTCGACACCAAAAAATGAAAAAATACATTATAATAAAGTTAAAAATAACATTTTTACTTTCAATAAAAATGTTAGGGAGATAATAATTATGTCTTAATAAAAAAGTAAACTTGTAAAATCATTCTTAAGTTTTCCGATCGGTATTTTTGCTATAGATTTCAAAAATATTCTTAAAGCTGCTTCTTCAGTAGAAATATTTCAATTTTAATGATAGGTTTTATTGGAATTATTTTATATCTTTTTTAGAAAAGCTATCATTGCATCTGCTAAACGATAACTACCAATTCCTAGTCCATTTAATGCAATAGTTTTTATTCTAATTATTGCCCATCCAGAAATGAAAGTATAGACGAATCAACATAAAAAACGCACAGAATGATGACGGATCGTTAAATTTAAAGTAAATAAATAATCTTAGAAAAAAATTGTTTACTTAAAAAGAACGAGGCGAAAAACAAACTATGCGCAAGAAGATTGAACTATATCCAGACCTATTTTGTCAATACTCAATCCATGAATATTCTGATGAGTTAAAAAAAATGAGTGAAATTTTAGAGCAACATGAAGAAATACTAGATTGGGTTCACGCGGATCTTCTCCAAGGGAAAATGGTAAGCTATAAAGGGGCGACAGGAATGTCATCAGAAATGGTATTTCGCGCAGCAATTTTGAAACAGCAAAGGCAGTGGACATATAAAGAGCTTGAATTTCATTTAGCAGATTCACAGTCTGGAAGAGCTTTTGTAAAGTTACCATTTGGTATATATTACTCAGACTCAGCACTACAAGAGAATATAAAAAAAATATCCTTTAATACATGGGAAAAGATAAATATAATATTGGTAAAATACGCAGAAAAAAAAGGATATGAGAAAGGACGAACAGTGCGAGTTGATAGCACTGTGGTGGAAACAAATATACATAGACCAACAGATTCTTCTTTAATTTATGATTGTATAAGAGTTCTATCAAGAAATGTATTTCTGCTAAAAAAATTAAATAAAAATAATCATTTGCAAATATCGAAATTGAAATTTAGTTGCAAACTTGCTAAAAACATGGTTCTTTCAATACTGACTACGAATAATCAAGAAAAAAGAGAAGAAATTTACAGGGATTTAATAGTGAAGGCTGGTGATAATTTTAATCAAATTAATACTTATATTAAAGTAGCAAAATCTCTTAAAAAAAGCAAAAAAGTTTTAAAAATAATTGAGCAACTTGAACATGTAAAAACTCATTTAGAAGCAATTTTAGCACAAACTATATTTCGGATTATAGATCATAAGGTTGTTAAATCAGAAGAAAAAGTAGTTTCAATATTTGAAGAACATACTGATGTTATTGTAAAAAGTCGAAGGGAAGTTGAGTTTGGGCATAAAATATTTTTAACTACTGGCAAAAGTAATTTAGTGCTGGACTGTCAAATTGAACAAGGAAATCCATCAGACGCAATTAAATTCATGGATCTTGTAAACGCACAAAATAAACTTTATGAAAGATTTCCTCGTCAGATTTCAGCGGATGGCGGGTTTTCTTCTAAAGATAATGTATTAAATGCAAAGAAATCAGGTGTTAAAGATGTGTGTTTTTCAAAAAGATGTGGATTAAAAATCTTGGAAATAGTTAAAAGTAGTTACGTTTATAATAAATTAAAAAAGTTTCGTGCTGGAATTGAAAGCAACATTTCGGCATTAAAAAGAGGATTTGGTTTAGATCGCGCAACATGGAAAGGTTTATCTGGTTATAAAAGCTATATTTGGTCTGCATTAGTTTCATATAATTTAACAATTCTTGCAAACAAAGTATAAATTTTTTATAGAAATGGAGAGAATATAGTCCGATATTAAAACTAAATTATACGCAGTCCAAAAAGTTTCTTCCTAAGTTTAAATGATAATATTTTATAATATCAAATTGTTATGCTGAAATCTAATGGTAGAAATTTAATGGACTCCGTATTATTAAAATATCAATCAGTTTTTATTAGACTGCAGAGTATCCTATATTTAAAAAATAAATATCAATTTATTGTTAGATAAATAAATGTTTAAAATAAGGTATTTCTGGACGGGCACTAATTAATTTTTTAATTTCATGATGGGTAAATGGTTGTATTTTCTCATCTAACCAAAATCGAATACCTTTTTTACCGAATGAAAGAGTATCATAGCCATTAAAAGCGTCATTACTAATTGCGAATAAGATCATATTATTTCCTAAATTTATTATTTATTGTAAATATTAAAATTAGATATTATTTTTTTCAAATTATTAATTTGACATACTGGGAAAAAATGTTTGAGGATATAATACGGAGTCCATTAAATTTCTACCACTAGATTTCAGCATAACAATTTGATATTATAAAACATTGTCATTTAAACTTAGGAAGAAACTTTTTGGACTGCGTATAATTTCAAAATTATTTTTATTTAGATGAGAATTTGACGATTAAAGAAATCAAGAAAAAACACGGCAGGAAAATTTATTCACAAAACCCCAAAAAAAATACCCCCTCACTCCGGAGGCCAGGCCAAACTTTTTCCACCCAACATATAGCAGTGAATGTAATAAACGGTTTGGTGGCCGTGAGTGCCTTTGTACATGACAAGGCGGTAGCCTGTTTGAGCAAGGCCAGTTAATTCGGCGACTTTTTTTTAGCGCTGTAGAGGACTTGTCCCATTTGTTCAATGCCTGTTTCGCTCGATTCGGCGACGTTGACTATTTTCTTTTTAGGAATGACGAATTAGCCCTTTTCCTGAAAGAGTCTAATTTGGAAATTTAGCGGTAAAGGAATCTTATTCGAATGACATTGACTTAGGTGGAATATGAAAACACCACCATGGTGAGCCACTTTATTTATTCAGAGTTAAAAATATAACATAAATTGAAATTTTTAAAAATTTGATCAAGTATTGTAAGGTAATTATTGATATCTGTCTTCACCGAGAATTTATCATTGTTATTTATTTTCATTCATTTTGGTGTTTTAAATGGCAAATATACTTTAGCTTGTATTTCAAAAAAATGATGACACTACAATACAAAATAATCAATAAAAAATGAATTGCAAAGCGATTCCATCCTGCTAAATGCCATATAAACTATGAGGTAGTATTAAGATTCTATTTTGGGAGGGATTTTAAAAGAGATATTCATGCATGTAATTATGAAAACCTTAAATCATATATAAGAAGAGATAAAGATAGGCTTGATTTTTTGTAAAAGATTTAAGAGAACTTAAATGCTCTATAAAATCAATGTATAAAAATGGCAGAATTCAGAAATTAGTCACACGTGACCATGATTCTCCATTTTATTATGCTGGAATGAAAGAAAAATGTCTTACTGAATTATTAAAAGAAGCTGGCCTAAATCCGTGTGATAAAATAGATTTGACTGAATGGAAGAAATATAAGTAAAGTTACTTAGCATAAATCAGCAGGATCGAATTAATAATGAGCACGGCGTATGAATAAAGTAACTCAGCATTAATCATCAGAGCGATGAATAGAATAATTTAGAGGGGCGAGACAGAGAATGGCTCCGAAGGGCATTTGCGGCCAGCAACTCTGCCCTGAGGAGTCTTGTCTGACTCGAACCCTTCGAAGTTAAAACTTTTTAAATGATGATTTATGCACCACTCGAACCCTTCGAAGTTAAGACAAAACTAACTGATGATTTATGCACCACTCGTCCCGTCGAAGTTAAAACAAAAACAACAGATAATTTTTATGCCTCAATGCATTTTAAAACTTTATCTCAGGGTAATTTGCAGAGAGGCACATTAAATGTAATAAAACATAATGTGCTATAAATATTTCTTATTTATGAGGAAGGACACTTATTATGGCAACTCTTGGGGTAAATATAGATCATGTAGCTACACTCCGTCAACAACGCGGGACTAAATATCCAGATCCAATCGATGCGGCAGTGCTTGCGCAAATGGCAGGAGCCGATCAGATAACAGTTCATTTAAGAGAAGATCGCAGACATATCCAAGATAGAGATGTAAAACTTTTGCGTGAAATCCTGCAAATTCCTTTAAATTTAGAAATGGGCAATACAAGCGAAATGCTTGAAATTGCTTTAGCAGTTAAGCCCGATATGGTGACCCTTGTTCCAGAAAAACGTGAAGAGCGGACAACTGAGGGTGGATTAAATTTAGAAAAAACATTTGATTCTTTAAAAAAGACCGTAGATATTTTGCAAGAGAATAGTATCCCAGTTAGCTTATTTGTCGAACCCACTAAGAACGATATGTTACTTTGTAAAAAAATGAATGCACAAATGGTCGAACTGCATACAGGAAAATATTCTGAATTGACTGGCGAATTAGCTGATA
The DNA here is from genome assembly GCF_004295685.1 of Fluviispira sanaruensis. Lineage (NCBI taxonomy): Bacteria > Pseudomonadati > Bdellovibrionota > Oligoflexia > Silvanigrellales > Silvanigrellaceae > Fluviispira > Fluviispira sanaruensis. The sequence goes on along the minus strand of NZ_AP019368.1, from coordinate 1,692,035 downwards.
AAGAATATGAATGTATTTTACAAGCATCAATATATGCGCAAAATTTAGGGCTTATTGTGCATTCTGGGCATGGTCTCAATTATAAAAATGCGCAAAGAATAGCAAAAATTCCAGGTATGAAAGATTTAAATATTGGGCATAGTATAATTTCCTATGCAGTTCTGGTAGGACTGGAAAGAGCTGTTAGAGAAATGAAAACATTAATTTCCTAAATTCAATTGTTTTTTTGTAGAAAATTTCATTGAAAGGACGCTATGACTTTCTTCAAAAGCCAAATATCGGCGCATTCTGATAGTTTTAAGCAAAACCAAATTTACAATCAAGAAATTTGTAACGATCTTGAATCGCTCTATGAAAAAATCCGCATGGGAGGTGGTGAAAAGGCCCGTGAAAGGCATCAATCTCAAGGGAAAATGCTTGTACGTGATCGTATACAAAATTTATGTGATGCCTCTTCACCTTTTATAGAAATTTCGCCTCTCGCTGCAAATGAAGTTTATGATGACTCAGTTCCCTGTGCAGGAGTTGTTGCGGGTATTGGTCAAGTTTCTGGAAAAATGTGCATGATTATTGGCAACGATGCCACAGTTAAAGGCGGGACTTATTATCCTTTAACAGTAAAGAAACATCTACGTGCACAAGAAATAGCTTTAGAAAATAAATTACCTTGCATTTATTTAGTGGACAGTGGCGGTGCTTTTTTGCCTATGCAAGCTGAAGTTTTTCCAGATAAAGAACACTTCGGAAGAATTTTTTACAACCAAGCAAACATGAGTGCACAACAAATTCCTCAAATCTCTGCGGTTATGGGCTCCTGTACAGCAGGAGGAGCGTACGTTCCTGCTATGAGTGATCAAACTATTATTGTTAATAAAACCGGTACGATTTTTTTAGGAGGCCCTCCCCTCGTAAAAGCAGCAACGGGTGAAGATGTCACAGCGGAGTATTTAGGAGGAGCGCAGGTGCATACGGAACTCAGTGGAGTTGCGGATCACTTTGCGCACGATGATGAACATGCGATTGAAATTCTAAGAAATATTGTAGATAACCTTGGCAAAACAAAACAAGCGCATATTGATATCCGTTCCCCAGAACTTCCAGCTTATGATCCATCAGAAATTCTTGGAATTTGGCCGAAAGATTTGCGCAGACAAGTTGATATTCGCGAAATAATTGCACGCATAGTCGATGGAAGTCGTTTTTTTGAATTTAAGGAACGCTATGCAACAACAATTGTTACAGGATTTGCTCACATCGAGGGAATTCCCTGCGGGATAATAGCAAATAATGGAGTGCTTTTTAGTGAAAGCGCCCTTAAAGTAACACACTTTATCGAGCTTTGCACAAAAGAAAAAATACCATTGGTATTTTTGCAAAATATCACTGGCTATATGGTTGGCTCTCAATATGAAAGAGCGGGTATAGCAAAAGATGGAGCGAAAATGGTACATGCTGTTGCAACTGCTAAAGTACCAAAAATCACTCTTCTCTTAGGTGGATCCTACGGAGCTGGAAATTATGGTATGTGTGGAAGAGCATATTCACCTCGTTTTCTTTGGACTTGGCCATCAAGTCGGATTTCTGTTATGGGTGGAGAACAAGCTGCACAAGTCATGGTAACAGTTAAAAAAGACCAACTTTCACGTGATAATAAGAAATTGACTGCACATGAAGAAGAGGAAATAGCAAGTCCAATTCGTAAAAAATATGAAAAAGAAGGTCATCCGTATTATGCTTCTGCGAGATTATGGGATGATGGAATTATTAATATGATTAAGACACGATCCATACTTGCTGCCAGTTTAGCAGTTACTTTAAACACACCTATTTCAGAAACATCGACAGGTGTTTTTAGAATGTAAAAATTTTATTTCAGATTTTGGAGAAAATTTTATGTCAAAGAAAGACTTCATTCGTATTGCAAATGCTGGAGGTTATTGGGGAGATGACCCATATGCTTTACGCAGACAAGTATTTGGTGAACTTAAATTAGATTATATTTCTATCGATTTTCTTGCTGAAATAACCATGAGTATATTGCAAAAGCAACGAGCAAAAGACCCAAATGCAGGTTATGCCAAAGACTTTATCCATGCGCTTGAACCCGTACTTGAAGAATGTCTCAAACGAAAAATTAAAATCATTACCAATGCAGGTGGCGTAAATCCAAAGTCTTGCGCTGAGGATTTATTTAATTTAGCGCGAAAAAAGAATTTAAATTTAAAAGTTGCCGTTGTCGATGGTGATGATATTTTTTCATTAATTCCATCGCTCAGGACAAAAGGTGTTGCTTTTAAAAACATGGAAACCGATGAGGATTTTTCCAATTGTGCAGATAGAGTTTTATGTGCAAATACATATTTCGGAGCTTTGCCAGTAGCTGAGGCATTAAAACATGAGCCTGATATTGTATTATGCGGTAGAGTAACAGATACAGGTATAACACTCGCTGCTATGATGCATGAATTTAATTGGAAATTAGATGATTATGATAAGCTTGCACATGGCATTGTTGCAGGTCATATTATTGAATGTGGAGCACAAGCTTCGGGCGGTAATTTTACCGATTGGCAAAAAGTACCGAGCTTTATTGATATAGGTTTTCCCATTGTTGAATGTCATCCAGATGGAAGTTTTTATGTAACTAAACATCCAAATACAGGTGGATATATAAGTTGCCAAACAATTCGTGAACAACTTTTATATGAGATGGGCACTCCGCAAAGTTATATCACCCCCGACGTCATTGCTGATTTTTCAACAATTCAAATTTCATCTGAAAAACCAGAAAGAGTTAAAGTAACAGGAATCAAAGGACGTAAGCCTACAGATCTTTTAAAAGTCAGCATAGCATATGAAGACGGTTATAAATGCTCTGGTTCCCTTATCATTTCTGGACCAGATGTCCGTGCTAAAGCTGAAATGTTTGCAAAAGTTTTTTGGTTAAGGCTCGAAAGTGAATTAAAAAACGCAGGTTTTTCTTCTACCGTTAAATTTAAAAATACAGAGTATGTGGGTGATGACAGCACACACAAAGGTATGCTAAATAAACATGAAGCAATCGAAATTTTATTAAAATTAACAGTGCGTGACCATGATAGAAATAAGTTAAATATTTTTAGAAAACTTTTACCAAGTTTAATATTGAGTGGTCCATCGGGTGTTGCAGTCACAGGAGGCGCTCCACTTATTTCAGATGTCGTTAGTTATTGGCCTGCATTGATACCCCAAGAATGTGCATTGCCAAATGTGCATATCTATGAGCAAAAATCGGGTGAAGATAAGTGTCATTTAAGTTATGAAAAATTAAAAATGAATTGGCCGCTTACAGGAGGGAGCTCTTTAATTGAGACACCTATTCACGATCCTTATAGCCCTGCTTTAGTGAGCGTTATGTCAACTTCTAAAGCTATTCGCGTGAGCCTGATGGAAATTGCCCATGCACGCAGTGGGGATAAAGGCGACACGGTTAATATTGGATTGATTGGCCGCAGTCCAGAATGTTATGTCTGGTTACGAGAAAATATCACTGCTGAAAAAGTGAATGATTGGTTTCATAGCCTTTGTAAAGGAAATGTTCATAGATATTTAGTACCTAATTTATGGGCCTTAAATTTTCTTCTTGAGGAATCACTTGGAGGAGGAGGGACAATGAGTTTACAAATTGATGCTCAAGGTAAAACATTCAGTCAAGCATTATTGCGGTGTGAAGTTGATATACCAGAAATACTTCTATCGACAATTTCTCCAGAATTCAAGGCTTGTGCGGGAGAACTCGTAAGGAGAAATGCTGAATGAATAAAGTTCATTATTCTGGACAAAATATACGGGTTGAAAAATATCCTTATGGAGTAAAGAAATTAATTTTTACTCGACCAGATATACGTAATGCTTTTCATGCTGCAATGATAGAAGAAATCAATTTAATTTTATTGCAAATGAAAGCAATAAAAGATGAAAATGAAATGCGCCTTCTCATAATAGAAGGGGAAGGAAAAGTATTTTGTGCTGGTGCCGATCTCACTTATATGAAAGATCAAGCAAAAAATACGGAAGAACAAAATGTGAACGATGCTCAAGCTCTTGGAAAAATGTTTTATAATTTAGCAGATTTCCCCTGCCCTGTGCTCAGCTTCGTAAAGGGTGCAGCAATTGGTGGAGGATTAGGGCTTGTCGCTTGTTCAGATTATGTTTTAGCTGAGGAAAATACAATATTTGCCACAAGTGAAGTTTTGTTAGGCATAGTTCCTGCTGTTATCAGTCCATATATAATAAGAAAAATAGGTGTGGGCAATGCGGCTCCTTTTTTATTAACTGGAAAAAAAATGTCTGCTCTTGAATGTGAAAAAATTGGACTCGTCTCTAAAGTAACAGATGCTCTTGAACTTAATAAAGAGCTCGAAAAAGTAACACTTGAATTTATTATGGCAGCTCCTTCTGCTGCAAGAAGAACCAAAGAGCTTATTAAAAATGCTTCTCCATTGCCAAACCCGAACCAATTTGAATTCACAGTACAGCAAATTGCGAAAGCAAGGTGCAGTGAAGAAGGAAAAGCGGGATTAAGTTCTTTTTTTGAAAAAACCACTCCCTTTTGGTGCCATGGAATAAAAAAATGAAAAAATTATTAATCGCAAATCGAGGTGAAATTTCGAGAAGAATTATGAAAGCAGCTAAAGAGCGAGGATTTATTGTCGCAGTTATAGCGACACAGGAAGACTCAGATTCTTTAATTTGCCAAGAAGTTGATCATGTGATCGAAGTTTCCAATTTTTTAAATGCGGAAGAAATTGTTGAAAAAGCTAAATCTTGGGGAGCAAACTTTATTCATCCTGGATATGGATTTCTATCAGAAAATGCGGCTTTTGCTGAATTGGTTGAGAATGCAAATATTTCATTTATAGGCTCCACATCACAAAATATTAAAATGATGGGAAGTAAAGAAACAGCAAAAAGAATTGCCCAAAAAAGCAATGTCCCGACTCTCGATGCTTTATTTTCGAGCGACTTAAAAAAAATCCCTGCAGATAAATGGGAAAATGAATTAAAAAATAGAAAAATATTTTCCCCTTTTCTTGTCAAAGCCAGCGGTGGTGGTGGCGGAAGGGGCATGCGCATTGTTGATGATGTTCATGAACTTCCCCAAGCTATTAAACGTGCTTCAGAAGAAGCAAAAGCATCTTTTAATGATGGCACTGTTTTTGTGGAACGTTATTTAAAAAATCCCCGCCATATAGAAATTCAAATATTTGGTGACGGAAAAGGCGGAGGTGTTTTTTTTGGAGAAAGAGAATGCTCTCTGCAACGCAGGCATCAAAAAGTGATAGAAGAAGCTCCTTCTACTCAGGTTAATGAGCAACTCAGGGCAGAAATGGGTAAAGCATCTTTAGCGTTAGTAAAAGAAACAGCATATAAAGGAGCTGGTACTTTAGAGTTTTTATTAGATGATGCGGGCCGCTTTTATTTTCTAGAAATGAATACGCGGTTGCAAGTGGAACATCCCGTAACTGAAAATGTTTATAAAATTGACCTTGTTCATGCACAAATTGATTTAGCGGAAGGAATATGGCCAAACAATTTCCCGGATCCGAATCATTTTCATTTGCTTTCCCCTCAAGCTGTTTCCATCGAAGCACGAATTTTAGCTGAAGATCCAAGAAATCAATTTCTTCCTACACCAGGTCAAATATTATTTTATAAAGAACCCGAGGGAGAAGGTATTAGAGTCGATACTGGAGTCACAGAAGGATCACGCATAAATTCCAATTTTGATTCTCTAATTGCAAAATTAATTGTTACGGCTCCAACTCGCGCATTGGCCGTGCAAAAATTAAAAAATGCGCTAGAAGATTTTTCTATTTTTGGCTTTACAACCAATATTTCATTTTTACACTCGATTGTAATGCAAAAAGATTTCTTATTAGGTCACGAATCGACTCATTGGATAGCAAATAATATTGAAACTTTAACTCGTTATAATCTTCCACAAAATTTAATAGAAGTTTTTCAATATAAAAAATTTCGAGAACAGCTTTCTAATATGCTTCGAGGTGGAAGAATATCGACACATATAAATAATGTTTTTCTAAATCAAGGAAAAAATTTACACAATGTGAATGCGAAATTGGATGCAAATTCAGATTTGGATTTTATCATAACAAAATCACATGAAAAAAATAAATTTTTTGTCTCTGGAGACTCCATTAGCAAAATACTGAAAGAAAAAAGAGAACACAAAGAAAAAGAAATTTATTCTGATTTATTCCAATATTTATCACATAAATCTCAATATAAAAACGATATAAAAATACCTTTTTCTGCAATTAAAACCTCACACAATGAAATGCAAGTCAATTTATTTGGTGAGTATTTAAAACTCGATTGCCCTTATTACAATGAAAGCAGAATTCATAAATCCGCTAAAGGCAGTGGCGAAATACGCGCACCTATGGCAGGTAAAGTATTTGAAGTGCTTGTTTCAGAAGGACAAGATATTTCAGCTGGTCAAGTACTTTTTATTGTTGAATCTATGAAAATGCAACTTGAAGTAAAATCTGCGGAAAAAGGAAAGGTAACAGAAATCTTTGTCAAACAAGGTCAAATTTTGTCGGGCACGGATGTCATGGCTATGGTACATTCAAATTTATAGGCATCTCATAAAAGAAAGAATGATCATTTAATTTTTAAAAAATAATTTAGTATTTTAAGATTTCAAATAATTATAGAGGAATTACTCAAATGACAAACTATCATAGCAATGCCCAAGAAATTAGGGAAGTCATTCAAACTGTTAGAGCATTTGCCGCTAAAGAACTTGCTCCTTATGCTGACGAACTTGATAGGGAAGAGAGACTCGCTCCTGGTATTTTCCGTCGTTTGGGTGAACTCGGAATATTAGGTTTAACTTGTCCAGAAGAATTTGGTGGAGCAAAATTAGGTGCTGTTTCTGTTGTCGCAGTGATGGAAGAATTGAGTTATGCATGCCCAGGAACTTGCTTAAGTTATCTTGCTCACACACTTCTTTTTACCCATAATTTTGCCCAAAATGCCTCACCCGAGCAGTTGGTTCGCTATCTTCCCAGTTGCATTTCAGGAGAAATGGTTGGCGGTATGGGTATGACTGAACCTGGAGCAGGATCCGATGCTATTGGTTTAAAAACAAGAGCAGTGCGCAAAGGCGATCATTACGTTATCAATGGTTCAAAAATGTTCATAACGAATGGTCCTGTTGCCGATGTTTTTCTAGTTTATGCACGCACGGGTGACAATCGCAATGATATTTCAACTTTCATTATTGAAAGAGGATTTGAAGGCTTCTCCGTAGGAAAAAAACTATCAAAAATGGGGATGCGCGCGAGTCCAACTGGCGAATTGATTTTTAAAGATTGCATTGTCCCAGTTGAAAATTTAGTGGGCGAAGAAGGCTCCTCTGTAAAACATATGATGAAAAATCTTGATATTGAACGGGTTGGATTGGCTGCCATGGCGCTTGGGATAGCGAGAGCCTGTTTGGATCACTCATTAAAATATGCACAAGAACGTCAGCAATTTAATGAAAATATTATTAACTTCCAATCTGTCAGCGAAAAAATTGCGAATATGTATATTGGTTACCGTGCTGCACGAGCCTTTGTTTATGAAGCTGCTCAAGTTATTGAAGAAGGACGTAGAGCAAATCAAGAAGCAGCTGCTGCAAAAGTTTATGCATCTGAAATGGCAACAAAAGTTGCGCTCGATGCCATACAAGTTCTTGGCGGTTATGGTTATATAAGAGAATTTCCTGTTGAACGACTTATGCGCGATGCTAAATTATTAGAAATTGGCGGTGGTACAAGTGAAATATTACGTAGTATTATTATAAAGGAGTTTGTTCGTAAAAGTAGCAAATAAGCATTTTTTCTTTTACATACTCTCTGTATTGAAAGTTTTATAGTATACGCCTACAATTTAAAGAATGAAGTGAGGTAACCAATCTTTACTTTGTTTTAATTAGGGAGAGTGTGTTTTGCAGGACAGTTCAAATAACCTTGTTATAAAAAGTTTGGCACCATCAACAGAGCGCTTGCCCCTTTTTATAGTAGGTGATGTACATGGATGTGCGCGTGAACTTGCAGAACTTATTGAAACTGCTAAAAAACATATATCAAAGTTTCAATTAATCCTTGTTGGCGATCTTTTTACGAAAGGCCCCGATCCCGTGGGCGTTTTTGAATTAATTCAAGAACACTCTGCATTGTGCATTAAAGGAAATCATGATTGGGCACTTTGGTCAACGATCCAACAGGCTCAAAAAAGAAGTTTTCATACTTTAGCTGAGCACACTAAGCAAACTCTACACTTAATTCGCTATCACAAAAGAGCAATTTTTGATTTACTCTGTTCATTGCCACACGCTTATACGACAACGGTTGTTTCGCAATTAAAAAGAAGTCATTGGGAAAAAGAATATCCACTGATCATAGTTCATGCTGGAATTGACTCAACAAAAGGTTTGCTTGGTACAACTGAAAGAATGTTATTAACGGCTCGCTATGTGCGCTGGGATTCTAAAACTACAGAAAAAAAGCTATTGGTAGTCCCATCCGGCTACCGCTCAGAAGTTTTAAATTCTATGAATCAAAATAATATGAGTCACGAAAATAATGAAAATAATGTTCTGCGAGAAAGATTTCGTTGGCATGAATTGCACAATGGACCAGCGCTGATAGTGTTTGGTCACGATGCAAAACAAGGATTGTTTCGTAAAACTCTGCCTTCAGGTCGACCCATTTGTGTTGGAATAGACACTGGTTGTACCTACGGAAATAGCTTGACTGGTTATTTTCCTGAGGTAGATTTAGCTATTCAGGTAAGGTCACAAAGAAAATACTTTGATATCAAAAAAAATATTATTCTTCTTAAACCTCATCAAAACAAACATGCTGCGGTTTAATATGTAAGAGATTGGAATAGTTTTCTATGCATGCTCATGATTCTACTTCTACTGCCTCAATGCTACAAATATTTAAAGGAAGTGAAGCTTTCTTTGATTTATTACTCAAACAATCAATTCGAACAAATTATGTAACAATAAGAACTTACTGCAATGGAGCTTGGCATCAATTATCTGGAAAAGATTTTTGTGCTCATCTTGGGAGAGCGAGTGAATATTGGACTAAAACTCTTCCGATAGAAGAACGTCAAAGTGGGCAAAGTATAATTTTAATTGGCAGGAATTCTTATAATTCTTTTGTCGCAACTTGTGGAGCAATACTTGCTGGTTTAGATGTTATGTGCGCTCCACCTCATATGTCTAAAAATGATTTAAAGTGGTGTTTAAATTATTTTAAAGGAGTTGCAATTGCAACGGATATTCATGAATTAGCATCACAGTTAGATGGTTTTACTGTACCTGTTTTGAATATTTCTCAAGCAGCCTGGATGCCACAAGATAAACACAATGAACCCATTCTATTAACGTTATATCGTGAATATAAAATAGCAAGAGAAGCATCTCTACCTAAAAAAGTTGCCGAAGAAAATAAATCACACGAACATAATGAAACAAAAGAGCACACCAATAAAACATCTATTATACCTGAGGATTCTCCTTGGAGAAAAATTAAACCTGGGAATTTTGCCTTTGTTTCTTTTGGCCATGATGGATTTCAAAAACCAGAAATTATAAAACCAGATGCACTTGTTGTTACAGCGCAAAATTTTATTATTCATGCAGAATTTCCTAAACAAATTTTTTGGAAAAGCATAGAATTAATGCCACCGAGTAATCCATTTTCTCATTTAAGTCGATTTTGTGCTCTGCTTAAAAATGGAATTATTGGCTTTCCAAATCCGAGTGCTGATTGGGAAACTAATATTAGAATTCTGAGACCAAGTTACATTTTTGCAAGTTCGCACGAAATGGAACAAGTTTGTTCTTTTATTGAGCAAGTTTCTAAACGTTCTATAAATAATTCACGTTTTAAATTAAGTGAAAAAATAGACAAAATTCAGAATTTAATGGCTTCATCAAGAGCGATGAAAATTCCTGAAGGCGCATTTGACATATTAAAACGCTCCTTGCGCAAAGCTTCACGCATTCTTGCGGGGCATTCTTTTTTGAAAGAAGCAGTTGAAGACTTATCATTTGTTGTCCACGGCCTCGCTCCAGCACAGGAAGCCTATGTCCGCAGTTTAGAAAAGCTTGGTATACCTGTTCTAGAATCCTATGGCACCACCCACGCTGCGGGCATGCTCTCCTGTAACTTATTCCACGCAGCCCATTACAAGGTCATTGGCACACCTTTGCCGCATGTAAATTTCAGATTAGGTGCTCATTCTACACTTGAATACCGTCTTTCCTTTGCAGAGTTTGAAAATGCAGGAAAATGGGAAGAGACGGGTGATGTTGCCCAAATGACCCCTTTTGGCTTTATTATTACGGGTCGAAAAAAACACTTGTTCGTCACTTTGGGTGGGACGGTAGTTTCTCCTGTTCGCCTAGAACAACTTTTAAAAGAAGATGAGATTATAGCAGATGTTTGTGTTATTGGCGATAAGTTACCTTATCTTTCTGCATTGATTGTTTTAAATCACAATGCTCTTGCAGATTATCGTGCGCATCCTGAAAAGATAAAAGATCAAGTGCAGACTATTGTAGATAAAGTGAATGAAAGTTTACCACGTAATGTAACATTAAAAAAGTTTTCAATACTAGATAAACCATTTACAGAAGCGACTGGTGAAAAACTTTCGAATGGAGAAATCAATCGTCTCAAAATTCAGGAGACTCGAGCAGGACTTATAAGCTCTCTTTATCAATAAAAAATCAAATACTTTTTTTATTTGCGACTGCGTTTTTTTTGGGATACTCTTAATATATAAATTCCATCACACTCTTTGGAGGTCTCATGCAACTGCATACTGAAAAAGTTTTCGAGCTTGTGAAAGAGGTTTATAGTCCTTCGCTTTTTAATGAGCTGAATTGGGTAGGAACTTATGTTGATTATTTAGCTATGATCGAGAAAAATCCCAAACTTTGTCGAACAGCATTTCAACGTATTTACGATCTTATTATGCACTTTGGTTCTTATGAATATGTTGAGCACAAAAAGAAACTTATCCATTACAAATTTTTTGATGATCCACTTAATAGCGGAAAAGATGCTGTTTTTGGTTTAGATGTTCATATATCAAAATTAGTTAATTTTTTTAAAGCTGCCTCGTTACGTTATGGTCCAGAAAAAAGGGTTTTGTTACTTCATGGACCTGTAGGCAGTTCAAAGTCTACAATAGCGCGCATGCTAAAAAAAGGTGTTGAATGGTATTCACATCAAACGGATGGTGCTTTGTATACTTATGAATGGACAAATTTACACGATAAATTAAAAATGGAAGACACGATGCCGTGTCCTATTCATGAAGATCCTCTCCGTCTTATTCCTGAAGAAGCGCGTGTAAAAGTTTTAAGTTTATTAAATAAAGGAAAAAACTTCCAAGAAAGAATTCATATTGAGGGAAGCTTATGTCCAGCGTGTCGATATGTTTATAATGATCTTATGCGTCTCTATAATGGCGATTGGGATAAATTAACAAGAAATCATATAAGCGTTAAAAGATTACTCTTATCTGAAAAAGATCGTGTTGGTATAGGTACATTTCAACCAAAAGATGAAAAAAATCAAGATTCAACTGAATTAACAGGCGATCTAAACTATCGAAAAATTGCTGAGTATGGATCCGATTCCGATCCACGCGCATTTAATTTTGATGGCGAATTTAACATTGCAAATAGAGGAATTGTTGAGTTTGTAGAAATGCTCAAACTCGATGTTGCGTTCCTTTATGATTTACTCGGCGCTTCGCAAGAGCATAAAATCAAACCAAAGAAATTTGCGCAAACAGATATTGATGAAGTGATTATTGGCCATACAAATGAGCCAGAGTATAGAAAACTGCAAAACAATGAATTTATGGAAGCACTCAGAGATAGAACCGTTAAAATTGATGTTCCTTATATAACAAAATTAAAAGAAGAAGTTAAAATTTATAGAAAAGATTTTAATCCTGAAACAGTTCCACATATTCATATTGCACCACATACAATTGAAACCGCAGCGATGTGGGGAATATTAACGCGCCTTGAAGAACCCAAAAAAGCAAATTTAACTGTTATGCAAAAGATGAAACTATATGATGGTAAAACTTTATCAGGATATACTGAAGATAATATCAAAGAGTTAAGAAAAGATGCACTGCGTGAAGGCCTTGACGGAATTTCTCCTCGCTATATACAGGATAAATTATCAAATTCTCTTGTTGAAGACAGAGGGAATGGTTGTATAAATCCTTTTATTGTTCTCAATGAGCTTGAAGGTGGACTTAAAAATCATAGCCTTATTCGCGATGAAGAAACCAAAAAAAGATACCGTGAACTTCTCGCAGTTGTGAAACAAGAATATGAAGATATTGTAAAAAATGAAGTACAAAGAGCTATTTCTGCTGATGAAGAAGCTATTGCAAAATTATGTGGTAATTATATTGATAATGTAAAAGCGTATACACAAAAAGAGCGGGTTAGAAATAAATACACAGGTATGAGTGAAGAACCTGATGAAAGATTAATGCGTAGTATAGAAGAAAAAATCGATATACCTGAAAGCCGTAAAGATGATTTTAGAAGAGAAATCATGAATTATATTGGTGCACTCGCTTTAGAAGGAAAAATATTTGATTATAAAACCAATGAGCGCCTGCATAAAGCGCTTGAGCTTAAATTATTTGAAGATCAAAAAGATACTATTAAGTTAACAAGCCTTGTGAGTAACGTCGTAGATAAAGAAACACAAGCAAAAATTGATGTTGTTAAAAATCGACTTATTAAAAATTATGGTTATTGTGATATCTGCGCTACCGATGCTCTTCATTTTGTCGCAAGCATTTTTGCTCGAGGCGATGTTAAAAGAAATTTAAATTAAAAAGTTATTAAAAGGGTTATTAAATAAATTAATAACCCAAGTCTCATGAATATATCTTCTTCAAGGAGAGGTTCATTAAGATGAAAATGGAAACAGATGTAAATCGCTTTCGTAAAATAGTTAGAGGAAAAATAAAAGACAATTTAAAAAGATTTATTTCTTCTGGTGAATTGATTGGACGTCAAGGAAATAAGCAAGTCACCATTCCTTTGCCAAGAATTGATCTTCCTCGCTTTGAATTTGGGAACAATCAACAGCGAGGAGTTGGCCAAGGTGAAGGCGAGCCAGGCGATGCCGTCAGCCAAGGACAAGCCCAACCCGGAGAAGGTGAAGCGGGACAAAATCCAGGCGAGCACAGTATGGAAGTTGATGTGAGCCTTGATGAACTTGCTGGAATATTGGGTGAGGAATTAGGACTTCCGCGCATTGAAGATAAAGGTAAAAAAAATATTACCCAGAAGAAATACAAATACCAAGGCGTGCTCAGAAATGGACCTGAAAGTTTACGCAACTTCAAAAGAACTTATAAAGAATCTTTAAAAAGACAAATTAGTATTGGTGATTATACTCCAGACAGACCAATTATTATTCCAATTAAAGAAGATAAACGCTACCGTAGTTTTCGTATAGAAGAAAAACCAGAAGCAAGTGCTGTTATTATTTATATGATGGATGTTTCAGGATCCATGGGCGATGAACAAAAAGAAATTGTACGCCTCACATCATTTTGGTTAAATGCCTGGTTAAAGCATAATTACGACAATTTAGACACTCGATTTATTATCCACGATGCAATTGCCAGAGAAGTAGATGAGCATACTTTCTATCACACAAAAGAATCTGGTGGTACTTTAATTAGCAGTGCTTATAAATTATGTGAAAAGATAATCATGGATAGCTATCCTTCTGCTGAATGGAATATATACTTATTTCATTTTTCAGATGGTGACAATTGGAGTGGCAACGACACAAATGAATGTATGACATTATTAGATAATTTTTTGTTACCTTCTAGTAATTTATTTTCCTATGGGCAGGTTGAAAGTCGTTATGGCAGTGGTCAATTTCTCAAAGATCTTGAAAAGCATTATGGTGAACAAAATGAAAAAGTCATTATTCATCAAATAAAAGATCGAGATGGAATTATGAATGCCCTACGGGCATTTTTAGGAAGGGGTAAATAAATATGGTTATGGATCCAAGACTAACAAGTGATCTGACCCCAGAACTGAAGGATATTGTTTTTGAAATTGAAAGTCACGCAAAAAATCTGGGTCTTGATTTTTTCCCAACCATATTTGAAATGGTCGATTATCAACAAATGAGTGAAATAGCTGCTTATGGTGGTTTTCCCACTCGCTATCCCCATTGGCGTTTTGGCATGGAATACGAACGCATTGCGAAAAGCTATGAGTACGGCCTTTCCCTTATTTATGAAATGGTAATTAACAATGACCCTTGTTATGCTTATTTATTAAGAAGCAATTCCTTAGTCGATCAGAAAACTGTGATTGCTCATGTTTATGGTCATTGTGATTTCTTTAAAAATAATTATTGTTTTGCTCATACAAACAGAAAAACTCTTGATGAAATGGCAAACCATGGAAGTCGTGTTAGACGTTATATTGAAGAAGTTGGTCATGATGAAGTTGAAAGTTTTATAGATATTTGCTTATCACTCGAAAATTTAATTGATCAACATGGACCTCATATTCGCAGAGAATATAAACCGAAAGAAAAAGACAATTATGATGAGAGTTTAATCTCTCCAGACAAACTTCCGGTTCCTAAATTACCATCATTACGTGGATATATGGAAGGATATATAAATCCTGAGAGTTATTTAAAGGAACAGCAAGCAAAAGTAATATTAGAAAAAGAAAAAGAAAAAAAATTTCCTGAAAGTCCTGTGCGTGACGTACTCAAATTTCTCCTTGATTTTGCTCCTTTAAGTGCATGGCAAAGAGATGTTCTTGCTATTGTTCGAGAAGAAGCATATTATTTTGCTCCACAAGGTCAAACAAAAATTATGAATGAAGGCTGGGCTGTTTATTGGCACTCAAAGATACTGACCCAACTTGTCTTAAAAGATTCTGAAGTCATAGATTATTGCGATCATTATGCTGGAGTCGTGCAAATGTCTGGGCAAAGGTTAAACCCTTATAAACTTGGGGTAGAACTCATGCGACACATAGAAAAAAGATGGGACAAAGGTCAATTTGGTTTAGACTATACTTTATGTGATGATCCACTTGTGCGAAAAAATTGGAATAAAAATGCAAATAAAGGGATGCAAAAGATATTTGAGGTGCGGAAATTTCACAATGACATCACTTTTATTGATGAGTTTTTAGATGAAGATTTTTGTGAAGAAGCCAAACTATTCACTTGGGTACAAGATAGACGTTCAGGACAAGCAATTATTCATGACCGAGATTTTAAAACTATAAAAAGGGAACTTCTCGATGCGATGACCAATTTTGGCCACCCATTGATAGATGTTGTGGACGGGAATTTTCGCAATAGAGGTGAAATTCTGTTAAGACATCGTCATCAAGGAAAAGATCTTAAAATTGATTGGGCTGTTGAAACTCTGAAAAATATTCATAAAGTTTGGAGTCGACCTGTAAATATAGCAACCGTCATAGAGTCAGAAAATAAAATAATTCATTTTGATGGATCAGAACCTAGAATTGAAAAAGGCATTCAATTCGAACATTGATTATTATTTTAATTTAAGTTTTTTTTAAATCAATTAATTTCATAATTTTTAAACGAAATTCATCAACTTCAAATGGCTTAATTATAAAGCCATCAGCTTTTAGACTCATTCCCTGCAATATATATTTTTTTTCTTTGATTGAAGTGAAAAAAACAATTTTAAATTTCCGCCTTGGAAAACGATCTTTTAAGTTTTGAATGACAACGAACCCGTTTTTATCAGGCATATAAATATCTAACAAAACTAATGCCAATTCACGCGTGTTATTTATGACTCCCGCTAATAATTCAGCTTCAGTTTTACATGAAATAAAATTCACATCTAAAGTTTCTAATGCTTTCTTCGTTATGAGATGCATTTCTGGAGAGTCATCCATAAGTATTATAACTTTTCTCATACATTTCCTCTTCTGCTCTTGCTCTCAAATCGGCTTTTCTTAGTAAATTTTCAATATTTTCAATAGGTTCAAATTTTTGACGCTGAGCGAAGCAACTCTTAGTCTTAACAAAATAACAATTATTTAAAGAAATATTACATATATTAAAATCTTATTTTTAAATTTTATAAAAAACCAACCGATAGAATTTTAAAGCTCGTTTTCATGCACGAGGATGCAATATATGCTTAGAAGATTAATCTTCATACAATTTTTACTAATCCTTCCATTCACACTTTCTTGTTCTAAGGGCCGTGGAAATAATTCTGACTCCATAATGAGTTTAGGTAGTTTATATTCCTTAGATGACTTGAGTAATTTAGCAAAAAATTCTGGGAAAATACCTACCTACACAACTTCGGGCTCTGAAAATGGACTCATAAGTATGGGTGATTTAACAGCCTGCGTAGTGATGACATCCGGACAAATAAAATGCTGGGGATACAATCAATCCTTTCAACTTGGTAATTCAAGTGCGAGCACAAACAACCAGGCAGAACCTGTATATGTAAATATATTAACAGAAAAAGCAGTTGCTGTTTCTGCAGCACTCAATCACACGTGTGCCTATTTAATTTCAGGTATGAAATGTTGGGGTTCGCAAAACAACGGAAAATTAGGTAATAGAATAAGCAATACTTCATACGCAAGTATGCCACAAGATATTTTGAATTTAAATAGCAATCAAATAAAAATGATGGTGACTGGCGATGAACATGTTTGCGTATTGTTATCAGGTTCACAACAAGTTTTTTGTTGGGGCCTCAATGATAAAGGACAAGTGGCACAACCTTTTTCAAAGACAACTGTGATAAGTGGAATAAATATTCAAATACCGGAAAGCGTAAAACACATTGCAACTTCAGATCACTCCATGTGTGCAATTACTATTTCAGGTAATTTATATTGCTGGGGCTCATATATAACTACAAATGCTAATCCGAATCCGAAATTAATTGATTCTGGTGTCAAAAATATTTCAAGTGGTGAAAAAGATCATTTCTGTTATATAAGCGCGAATGATTTTGTCAATTGTTTTGGGAGGAATGATAAATTACAACTTGGTAAAATGCCAGAAGACCCAGAATATAAATTACAAAAAAATACAGTGCAAAATTTAAATAATGTTTCTGCTATCGTTGCAGGAGCATATCATTCATGCGCTATTTCAGACAATAACACTTCTGTTTACTGTTGGGGAGATAATAGTAAAGGACAGCTTGGTAACGATGACTTGGCAATTGACAAATCGAGTACACCTATAAAAGTAGTTAGTCTGCCTAACAAAAAAATAATCGATATTGCTTCTTCAGATAACGTAACATGTGTGCTTTTAGAAAGTGATGATGTTTTTTGTTGGGGAAACAATAGTGCACCTGTTGATAATTTAGGAGATTTTTTAGGCATTAAAAATCCACCAAATTTCTCAAATAAAGCAATTAAAATTCTAAATAGAAACGATCTTTAATTCAACAAAGGAGAAGTAATATGAAGTCAATGATTTTCAAAACAATTGCACTTATCATTATTTTCGAAGTTGTTTACTCTTGCTCAAAAGGTGAAGGGGGTAGTGGAAATGATGCAGTGGTTTCTTTAAATAGTTTTTATTCTCTAGATGATCTTTCTACTGCTGCAACAAGTGCTGGAAAAATTCCAACTTATACAACTTCTGGAGCAGAAAATGGTCTGATAAGTATGGGGGATTTGTCTGCTTGTGTGGTTATGACATCAGGAAGCATTAAATGCTGGGGTTACAACCAATCCTTTCAGCTTGGTAATACAAATGCAGGCACAAACAATCAAGTGACACCTGTTGTTGTAAACATATTAACTGAAAAAGCTGTTGCGGTGTCTGCGGCACTCAATCACACTTGTGCTTTTTTATCTACAGGGTTAAAATGCTGGGGCTCAGAAAATAATGGGAAATTGGGAAATAGAATTAACAATAATACCACTGCCACTCAACCACAAGATGTCTTGAATTTAAATAGCAATCAAATAAAAATGATGGTCACTGGAGACGAACATGTCTGTGTTTTATTTTCAGCTTCACAACAAGTTTCTTGCTGGGGATTAAACAATTTAGGACAAATGGCTCAATCTGATTTTGCAAATCCATTTATTAATGGCGCAAATATACCATTACCTGAAAGCGTAAAATTAATATCAACTTCAGATCATTCCGTTTGTGCAGTTACTGTTTCTGGCAGTTTATATTGCTGGGGTTCGAATATCACGACTAGTGCAAATCCAAACCCAATTCTCATAGATTCAGGCGTTAAAAATATTTCAAGTGGTGAAAAAGATCATTTCTGCTATATAAATTCAGAAGATACTATAAAATGTTTTGGGAAAAATGAGAAATTACAACTTGGTAACAACACTGCCACTAATGTTTTTAATAAAACACCAAATTCAGTGGCTGGAATTTCCCATGCAAAAGCTATCGTGGCTGGACAATACCATACCTGTGCAATTACGAACGACGGTTCATCCGTTTATTGCTGGGGCGATAATTCAAAGGGACAACTTGGCAGTGGCTCATCCACTCCTGCTCAATCAAATGCACCCATAGCAGTTTCAGGACTGCCCACAGCTAAAGTTATAGACATAGCCGCAGCAGACAACAACACATGTGCATTGCTCGACAATGAAGATGTTTACTGCTGGGGAAGTAACAACAATTCCGGCACTAGCGGTTATGGGGATAATTTAGGAATTAAAAATCCACCAAGTTTATCAAATAAAGCAATAAGAATTCTTAACAGAAATGATCTTTAAATAAAAAAAGGAGAAGTCAAATGAAGATATTATTGATGAAAATAATTGCACTTATTTTAATTTTTGAAACACTTTACTCCTGTTCAAAAGGCGGGGGGGGAAGTGGAAATGATTCTGTGGTATCATTGAATAGTTTTTATTCTTTGGACGATCTTTCTTCAGTCGCCACGAAATCAGGGAAAGTTCCTTTATACACCACCTCTGGTTCAGAAAATGGGCTTATCAGCATGGGGGATATCTCAAGCTGTGTCGTAATGTCTTCAGGCAAAGTAAAATGCTGGGGTTTCAATGCTGTTTTTCAACTTGGCAGCAACAAAGCAGGCTTTATCAATCAAAAAACACCTGTTTTAGCTGATATTTTACTAGAGAACGCAGTTTCAATTTCTGCTGGATATCTTCAAACTTGCGCCTATTTATCATCAGGGATGAAATGCTGGGGTGATCAAAACGATGGGGTCTTAGGAAATCAAGTTAACTCAGCCACTCCAGCTCAAACTCCTCAAGTCGTAAAAAATTTAGGGGGTCAACAAATTAAAATGATGGCAATTGGCGATTCGCATGTGTGTGTGCTTTTTTCTGGTACACAAAGTGTCTCTTGCTGGGGACAAAATTCTCAAATGCAACTAGCCCAATCATCCACTAGCACCCCATCTAGCCTCACAGCAGTGCCCATTAACTTACCAGAACCTATTAAGTCTATTGCAACTTCAGACTTTAACCCTTGCGCAGTTGCAGTCAGTGGAAATTTATATTGCTGGGGACAATTTATATCCACACCAGCAAACCCAAATCCTGTCCTCATAGCTTCAAATGTAAAAAATATTTCGAGCGGAGAGCAGTCACACTTCTGCTACACAGATACGAACGCTAACATATATTGCTTTGGTACGAATGATAAGCTGCAGCTAGGCTCTTCAACAGCGCCCGCTGGATTTAATAAAACGCCTCTACAAGTCAGTGGAATCTCGCATGCAACTGCAATTGTTGCAGGTAAAGTTCATACATGTGCAATCACAAACGACGGTGCATCCGTCGTTTGCTGGGGTGATAACTCAGTTGGTCAATTAGGCGCAAGTTCAAATAATCCAAATAAGTCAGCTATACCAATTGCAGTTGTGGGGCTTCCCGCAGCAAATGTTATTGACATAGCAGCAGCAGACAATAACACATGTGCTCTGCTAGATAATGATGATGTTTATTGCTGGGGTAACAATACTATACCCCCAGCAGGCGGCACTTCTGACTTCCTAGGAGTTGCGAGTCCTACTGTCTCCTATACTGCAGTTAAAGTTTTAAATAGAAATGATCTTTGATCAATATAAACTAATGCTAAGTGGGTTTATTTATTTAAGCCCACTTTTTTCTCCTATAAAAAATCAATTTAACTAAGATTATTAACTTTATTAAACATATAATCTACAAAAATCAATCATAGATAGACATTACATTATAATAATTGTATTTAAACCCTGCGTCTTTTTTTAAGGAAATGAGCAAGGAATTAAAAATGAAAAGCAATAGAAGTATTTCATCCGATATAATAAAAAAACTACTTAACTGGGGAGTCTCTGAATTTTATGTCTGTGCTGGAGCAAGAAATATTCCTTTAGTTGAAACCTTAATAAATTTGTCAACTGCAAATAAGAAAATCATATATAATCATTTTGATGAAAGATCTGCTGGTTTTTATGCAATAGGTCGAATAAAATCTCTTAATAAACCTGTATGTGTAATAACAACTTCTGGCACGGCAGTTGGTGAACTTTTAGCACCTGCTATGGAAGCTTATTATTCTGGACTGCCTCTTGTTTTACTTACTGCGGACAGACCTAAATCATTTCGTGGCACAGGCGCACCTCAAAGCGCAGAACAAAATAATATTTTTGGTAAATATGTCTCTTCTTGTTACGATATAGAAGCTGATCAAGAATTTGAATTTATGAGTTGTGCTAAAAATAAACCTTTGCATATAAATGTCTGTTTTGACATACCGTTGCAATCTGGTGCTCTAGAAGCGATCTTTCATACTCCAGGTGTAGACAATTGCCCTACGCATTATCGTATTCCAGAACAATTTATCCAAAATTTATACAAAAAAATAGACAATGCGGAGAATTTAATTGTAATAGTCTCACAAATTCATAATAAATATAAAGATATAATTATTGATTTATTATGCCACATTAATTTACCTGTTTATCTTGAAAGTATTTCAAATTTAAGAGAGGAATCAAAACTCTCGTCTTTGAAAATCAAATGCGCAGATAAGATCTGGATAAATGCAAAAAAATCAGGTTACAAAATCGATACAGTGATTAAAATTGGGAACACCCCAACCCATAGGATATGGCGGGATCTTGAAGAAATTTATAAGAATATAGAAGTTATTTCTTTATCAGACAATATTTTTCCTGGCCACTCCAGAGCAAAGCATTTTTGTATCGAAACGGATAAAGAAAGCATTCTTTACAATAAAAAATATTCTAGAGAACAATCAGAAGAGGTTATTAACTTTTTAAATTTTGATAATTTGTTTTTCTTAAAACTACAAGAATTATTTATTAAGTATCCAAATTCTGAACAAGCAATCATGTATACACTATCAAAAATAATTCCAAATTTTTCTCGCCTTTATTTAGGTAACAGTTTATCTATTCGCCATTGGGATTTAGCCGCTCAGTACAATCAAAAAAACTTCTACGTGGAAGCTTCACGTGGTTTAAATGGAATTGATGGACAAATATCAACTTTTTATGGATTCTCCGCAATTGACACACAAAATTTTGCCATAATAGGAGATCTCACTGCGCTATATGACTTAAGTGCTCCATGGGTCTTAGAGTATCAAAAAGCATTATATACCCACCTTATTGTAATCAATAATAGCGGCGGAAAAATTTTTGGTCGAGTCCTTTCAGGAATGGCTGGAAATTTCTGTCAGAATATCCATAATTATAGATTAGAGCACTGGTGCAAAATGTGGAATATGGAATATCTCGCTCTGAATGAAATAAATAATTTTAAATTACTAGACACTCAGCACAATGTTTATGAAATATTTCCCGATCAATTTCAAACCGATTCATTTAACGAAGAATTTAATAATATAGAATTATAAAAATATCAAAATCCAAAACTATTCATGGAGTGATTAACAATTTTTATTAGTTCAACAATTTTATCTTTGGATATCCCCAGCCTATCTATTAACATCATATTAACTCTGACATCCCTTGTATAACCTTCAAATCCACATGAAATTCTATGTGCTAATAAATCAGCAAGTTCCAAAATGATAAACTCTTTCTCTAAATAATCTGTATCTGATGATCTTACATTTTCTTTTGTATGATGATTCCTTACAAGCAAGATAATATTTTTATTTAATCCCCATTCGTTTAGAATATCTGAACCTATAATTTCATGTGAGGTAATATTAAGTTCCGTTTCAGCTTTGTAAAATTGAATTTTATCTTGAACGCACTTTTCAACTAAATTCTTCATTATATCTTTATGCAAAATAGCACGAGCAAGCAGACCTATATCATGAAAAGCTGCAGCTAAAGTGACATCGTGTAATGTAGGTAAATTTTTAATTTTTGCAATTTCAAACGCAAAACGAGAAACACAACTCGAATGGAGATTAAATTGTTTTAAATTAAAGAAACCAATTTCTTCTATTGAAGTATAATTAGTATAATATTCAGAAGTCAAAACCAAAGTAAGATTTATAATTCCAATTCGCACAATAGCTTGTTTTAAATCGTTTGTATGGACCCCTTGGCCGTAACGTTGCGAATTTGCGATCAACAATATTTTATTAAATAACCCAATATCTTTGGCAATTTTTTCAACCATCGTATCAATAATAAATTCATTTTTATAAATTGAAGAAAGACAGCTCACAATATTTTCAGTTAAAGGAGGTATAACAAATTTATTATATAAGTTCGCCATAGAGTATATTTCATCTTTAAGTCACATTATTAAAATTGTTTCATTTTATTAAAACTTAAAATACTGTCTATTGAAAGCCTTGGTTTTCTAGGCCAATTCCCATTACTTAAATATCCGACTGCAAGGAGCATGACTGGCACATAGCGGTCGGGAATTTGAAATTCTTTCTTAACACCTACAGGATCAAAACCTATCATCGCACCACTTGCAAAACCTTTAGCTTGAGCAGCAAGCATAAGAGTCATAGCTGCCATAGAGGCTGATCGAATGGCTTCATCTCTTTCGAGTGCTGGATTTTCTTTATACATTCCATTTGCCATTTGCAGCCATCCATCATGCATTTGTTGATCAATTAGATTTGCTGTTTTAATTGATGATAAAATATCGGGCATTTTTTCGAGACCTTTTATATCGCCTAAAACGATAAATGTAACAGATGCATCTGTTATTTTTTCTTGATTGAAAGCCACAGCTTTAAGTTTTTCTTTTTCAGCTTTATTTGTAAGAGCAATAAAACGCCAATGTTGAATATTAAAGGAAGACGGCGACTCGATTGCATAGCTTATCAGATCTTTAATTTCATTTTCACTTATAGTTTTTGCAGGATCAAATTTATTTACGGATGTCCTTTGTTTGATAATATCAAGCGTTGAGTTCATACTCACCTCATCAAATAAAATTATAAAACATCTCGAAATTAAAAATCATTCACTTTTGCAAATAAAAAATAGTAAAAATCATTTATTTAATAATACTGCATTGAGGTTAAAAATATCAATCCTAATTGTGGAAAAAAATTTCATAATCGTATTAACATATGTACGACAAAATAATGACTTTGCTTACATTATATAAAAAAGAGCCCGAAATTATGCATTTATTTCGGGCTCTATGCAATCTCATTTCGGACTTTTTCTGTCTAAAACTATGAAATAGAAGGGATCTCAACCTTTATTTCAACATCCGCTTTGTAGTCTACCTGAGGTAGAGCGAAACCAAACAGTTTATAAAAATCATTGCGATATCCAGATAAATCGGAATAATCGTTGATATTTTCTGAATTCACTTTTTCCCAAAGTTTGGATACCTCA
Organism: Fluviispira sanaruensis; assembly: GCF_004295685.1. Taxonomy (NCBI): domain Bacteria; kingdom Pseudomonadati; phylum Bdellovibrionota; class Oligoflexia; order Silvanigrellales; family Silvanigrellaceae; genus Fluviispira; species Fluviispira sanaruensis. The sequence goes on along the minus strand of NZ_AP019368.1, from coordinate 1,668,095 downwards.
GTTTGCACATCTTCTCTCATTTCCCAATCATCTATGCGAATAAGGCCTTTTTTATCTGTACTGATGTTTTTTCCAGAGTATAAATGCTCATTAAATAATCTGTAAGCTTGTTCAATACAGTCTTCGTGAATATTTTTATTTTTCATAATACGGAAAAGAAGAGAAATATATAAAGGAACAACTGGAATAGCAGAGCTCGATTGAGTGACAACAGCTTTATTAACTGAGACAAATGCTTTGCCACCAATATTATGCAATTTATCTGAAATAAGAGCAGCTGTTTTTTCTAAATGTTCTTTAGCTTTCCCAATCGTGCCTTCCCTATAAATAGGATAGGTTAAAACAGGACCAATATAAGAATATGCAATCGTTAAAGCATTATCAGCTAATACACCTGCATTTTGCAAAGCATCGATCCACAACTCCCAATCCTCGCCCCCCATTACACGCACTGTATTTTCAATATCGCCATCCCCTGCAGGTTCAATACTCACAGATTTGATTTCGCCTGTCATTGGGTTAATTGATTTCTCTGAATATGTTTTACCAATAGGTTTAAGAGCAGAAGAAAAGTTTTCTCCTGTAGTTGGATGAGTCCTTCTTGGCGAAGCCAAACTATAAACAACAAGGTCAACTTTCCCTAAATCTTGTTTTATGAGATCAATGGTTTTTTGCTTAATTTCATTCGAAAAGGCATCACCATTGATACTTTTTGCATAAAGCCCGTCGCTGTGCGCAGTCTTTTCAAAAGCTGCCGTGTTGTACCACCCAGCTGTCGCTGTTCGGGTGCCTTCTGCTGGCTTTTCAAAAAAGACTCCTATAGTTGCCGCTCCAGTGCCATAGGCAGCCGCAATTCGACTCGCAAGCCCATAACCTGTTGAAGCACCTATTACGAGAACTTTTTGCGCACCTTTGATTTTTTCATTGTTTTTAACAAAATTAATTTGATCTTGTACGTGCTGAGCACACCCAGTTGGATGCGCAGTTGTGCATATAAATCCACGGATTTTTGGTTCAATAATCATTATATTCCCTTTCTCTCTAGCAGAATGAGTCACCCGTATTTTGGTAAACTCAATAATCATTCTTAAAACACACTAAATGAAAAATGCAACCCTAAGTTCATAGGACTATATTAAGCTAGCTTATTTGGAAAGATAAGTCATTTTATAAAAAGAGAGGACTCTTTAGCTAAAGAACGCATAATATTAAGATGCACGCTTGTTTACATATTCATAAAAATTAAGCAACAGAGTTTAATTTCAATAAAAAACATTATAATACCTTGAATTTCAATTCTAAATAAATTATAAATTTAAACTCTCTTCTATTTCTGAATGAAGAGAACTTAAAAAGACATAAGTAAAAAGTTCGAATTTATTTCATCAAATGCGGTTTCTTTGAAAGGTGTTAATTATGAAGTCTTCTGAGCCGATATTCTTAAAAGTGCGAGCGTCTTTTAATTATAAACAAATTTCATCAATTAAAAACACCCCTATTACATACTCCACTCAGACAACACTCACGTTCATTTAAGCAAAATTTAAACAATAAAAAATAATATTTTTTATAAAATTATTTTAACAATTTTATAATATTAAAAAACATATCATTAAAGGGATATAAAACATGGAAAACGATATCATCGTGCATAAATTTGGTGGATCAAGTATAGCCAATGCGCAAAGATTTCTGGCCATTAAACAACTTTTAAACAAAGGCAAAGAAGTTATTGTTGTTTCAGCAATTAAAGATGCAACTACGACTTTACAAATGATTTTAAACAACGCAGCTCATGGAAAAAATTTTCTTGAGTTGCTTGAGTCACTTGAAAATGTGCATTTAGAAATAATTGATGCTCTCCAATTCGAAATAAATACATCTGACTTAAAAAATAAAATAAAAGGTGATTTTCTTACTATCCGAAATACTTTACTTGCAGTCATGCATATTTCAAGCTATTCAAAGGAAATACAAGATTTTATTTTAGGCTTTGGTGAACAATGGTCAGCTCAAATATTATCGCTTTATCTATCGCAATTCTATGATTCACGCTATCTTGATGCCACTGAAGTTTTAAGAACTCAATATGTAAATAATATCATTTCAATTCAGTGGGAAAAAAGCTCTTCACTTCTAAATCATTTTTTACAAAATAATAAATTTGAGAAATTAATAGTCACTGGATTTATTGCTGGGAATGAATCTGGCAAAAGAACGACTTTAGGTAGAAATGGGAGCGACTTCTCTGCATCTGTTTTTGCTAAACTTTTTAAAGCAAAAGCATTATATATCTGGAAAGATGTTGATGGAATATTAAGCGCAAATCCAAGCCGCGTAAAAGATGCCTTCCCTATTGAATCACTTTCTTACAAAGAAGCTTTAGAGTTGGCATATTTTGGTGCAAAAGTGATCCATCCTCGCACTATATCACCTGCACAAGAAGAAGGGTTTCCTATTTTTATTAAAAATAGTTTTAACTCCCTTATTAAAGGAACAGAAATCTCTGATAAACCTCACACTTCCGATCACCTTATTAAAGGTGTTACAGGCATTGATGATGTCGCACTTATTAATATTGAAGGTGCTGGTATGATCGGTGTCTCTGGAATTGCTGCACGTATTTTTTCAATTATACAGCAAAAGAATATATCTGTTATTCTTATTTCGCAAGCTAGCTCTGAACACTCTATTTGCTTTGCTGTTGCGCGAGAATATGCGGAATTGACGATTGAAACTCTTTCAGAAAATTTACAATTTGAGATTGAAAAAGGACAAATCGAAAATATATCCGCTGAATATGAATGTTCAATCTTAGCAATTATTGGCGATGAAATGATTGGCTCCGTTGGAGTTGCTGGAAAACTCTGCTCTACACTCGCAAAAGCAAACATAAATATCAATGCCATTGCTCAAGGTTCTTCTGAAAGAAATATTTCAGTTGTAATAAACAAAAAAGATATTAATAAAGCTCTCAACGCTGTTCACTCAGGCTTTTATCTCTCCCATAAAACTCTTGCTATTGGGCTGATCGGACTTGGTTCAGTCGGAAAAGCATTTTTTGAACAATTAATAAGCGCATCTGTAGAACTAAAATCAAAATATCAAATTGATTTATCGGTTCGTGGTATTATGAACTCTAAGAAAATGTACTTAACGGACAAGTCAATGGATATCTCATTATGCCAAGAATATTTAGCACAATATTCTGAATGTATAGATATCGAAAAATTTTCATCTCACATTGCCAGTGATGAATCCGCTCATGGGGTGCTAATTGATTGTACAGCAGATATAAATATTGCCCAAAAATATCTCTCTTTTATCAATAAAGGTCTTCATATTATAACGCCAAATAAGCATGCCAATGGGGGCGATTTAACTTATTATAAAAATTTAAAATCATTGGCAAAAGATAAGAAATGCCATTACTATTACGAAGCCACTGTTTGTGCGGGATTACCCGTTATCAGCACATTGCAAGATTTTATTAAAACTGGGGATGAGATCATTAGTATCGAGGGAATCGTTTCTGGTACTTTAAGTTATATTTTTAGTGAACTTGCTAAAGGCAAAAAGTTTTCTGAAGTTGTTTATGCGGCAAAAAAACAAGGCTTTACTGAACCAGATCCCAGAGCCGATCTCTCGGGTCAGGATGTAGCCAGAAAATTAATTTGTCTAGCCCGAGAAATAGGTTTTGATATTTCCCTCGAAAATATTGATATTCACAGCTTAATTCCTAAAGAACTTGAAGAGTGCAATGTAAATGAATTCTTAGAAAGACTTCCAGACTTTGATCATAAAATGAAACAATTTGTCGATAAAGCAAACGCAAAAAATGAAAAAATTTGTTACGTTGGTTCAATTGCAAAAACAGGTGAAGTCAAAATTAATTTAAATTCCTATGCGCAAAGCCATCCCTTTAGTCGCTTGGAAGGCACTGACAATATGCTTATCTTTTATACACGCAGATACTCAAAACAACCACTTATAATTCAAGGACCAGGTGCAGGTGCAGAAGTAACAGCCTCAGGAATTTTTGCCGATCTTTTAAGATTAGCTTCATCCCTAGCTTAAATAAAGGAAAATTACATGTTAAAAGAAAATTTAAATTCTGTCACTGCATTTGCACCAGCAACTTGTGCAAATGTCTCAATTGGTTTTGATATTTTAGGTTTTTCATTTGATGGTGCTGGTGATTTTGTTACGTTAAAAAAAAGGGTTGATGGGAAAATAATTATTGATAATATTGAGTGTGAAGAAAAACTTCCACTGGATCCAAATAAAAATACGGCTTCCGTTGTTATTCAAAAGCTGTGTGAAGATTTAAATATACAAAATGGTTTTTCTATTTCAATTAAAAAGGGTATTGCGCTCGGATCTGGCATGGGAGGCTCTGCGGCCTCTGCTGTTGCAGCCCTCACAGCATTCAATGCTTTCCTTAAGAAACCTCTATCTTTGCAAGAGTTATCGAATTACGCCCTCCTAGGAGAAGAAGCTGCTTGCGGACAAAAACATGCGGACAATATCGTGCCCTGCCTCTATGGGGGAATCACCCTCATTCAATCAACCGATCCGATTCATGTTGTTGAATTGCCCGTACCCAATTTACATTGTGTGCTTATTCATCCCTATTTAAAAGTTGAAACAAAGCATGCACGCGGGGTTTTATGCACAAGTGTTCCGCTGAAAGAATGTATTAAACAATCTGCAAATACAGCATCTTTTATTGCAGCTCTCTATCAAGCTAACAATGCTTTGCTCAAAAAATCAGCTCAGGATTTTATCATAGAACCTCAGAGAGCTCACCTCGTACCTGGATTTTACGAAGTGAAAAAGGCCGCACTTGATTCAGGAGCACTTGTTTCTTCTTTCTCTGGTTCAGGACCTACACTCTTTGCTCTAGCTGAAACAAAAGAAATGGCCTTAACTATTGCAGAAAATATGCAAAATACTTTTCTGGCTCATGAAATTAAAACTGAATTTTGGATTTCTAAAATGAATTCGAAAAATGCATTTGTTGTTGAAGCACATTAAGGATTAATCATTATGCACTATATTAGCACTCGCAATAAAAATAAACTTTATTCTTTAACAGAAGCTTTGCAGAAGGGATTAGCAGAAGATGGCGGATTATTTATTCCAGAATATTTTCCGAAAGTAAATTTAACTGATTATAATATGCAAATGTCTTATATTGATTTTGCCGAAAGGCTTTTACAGAACTTTTTTAAGGAAGATATTCTTGATAAGAACCTAAGGGAAATATGTGAAAATGCATTCATATTTCCAGTAAAAATAGAAACAATCGATAGCAACACGCTAATGCTCGATTTATGTAAAGGCCCTACCCTATCTTTTAAAGACTTTGGGGCACGTTTTTTAGCAGAATGCTTAAATAAAATTTCGCACAAAAATAAATCGACGATTATGGTTGCAACTTCTGGCGATACAGGGTCTGCAGTCGCAAGTGCATTTTATAATAAGGAAAATACTCGAGTCATAGTTCTTTATCCAAAAGGAAAAATATCTGAAAAACAAGAAAAACAAATCACTTGTTGGGGACAAAATATTTTATCTCTTGCAGTCCATGGAACATTCGATGACTGCCAACGTCTCGTGAAACAAGCTTTTAATGAAAATTGGTGGCAAGATGTTATGAATATGAGCAGTGCAAATAGCATAAATATTGGTAGGCTTCTTCCACAAATGATCTATTATGCATATACAAGCTTTGTTTTCTTTAACAAAAATAAGACTTCGCCCGGCTATATCATACCGACAGGAAACCTCGGCAATGCCACAGCAGCTTATTGGGCAAAGGAAATGGGTTTTCCAATTCGCGAAATCTCTTTAGCCACCAATGAAAATAGAGTCATAAATGACTATCTTGAATCAGGTGTGTTTAGCCCACGCAAAAGTGTTCTGACCCTTGCTAATGCTATGGATGTAGGCAATCCAAGTAATTTTGAACGACTTTCACAATTATTTCATGATCATTCCATCTTCGATAAAAATGTTACATCAATAAGTGTAACTAATGCAGAAATTAGGCAGACAATCGCATATTTTTATAACAAATATAAAAAAATAATATGTCCACACACTGCTACAGGTTTTTTTGTGAGAAAAAGCAAGTGCACTGAAAGTTGGATCGTGGTTTCAACAGCGGATCCATGTAAATTTGATGATATTATAGAACCGATTATTCAAGAAAACATAGCTATTCCTGAACAGATGCAAACTCTGTTGATGAGAGAAACTATGTATTGGGATGTAAAAGCTGAATTGAGTGATATAGAGAAAATTGCTAAAAAATATTTTAAAATTTAACTTTATTTTTGAAAACTTTCTCTATTTAAAAATGCTGTGATGTTTACGGCAACGCGGTTCATAGCTTTCAATGGCTCCCACAAAAACAGTTTCTTCTGAAGGAAACAGTCTTTGGGTGTACTGAGCATCTTCTGCACAAACAGAACAAATTGCCGATAACTTTGTCACCTTGTTTGCCATTGCTAATAATTCAGGCATTTTTCCAAATGGTCTTTTTCTAAAATCCATATCTAAGCCAGCAATAACAACTCTGATACCCTTTTCAAGTATTTTTTCTACATCGGCTAAGATTTCGTCAGTAAAAAATTGAGCTTCATCAATTCCCACAACATCAATGTTATCTAAATTATAATTAAATATTTCTGCTGTATTTTGAATAAGAATGGATGGAATTTTAACTCCATTGTGACTGCAAATGCTTTCATCAGAATATCTGATATCAGATGAATGTTTGAAAACGAGTATTCGTTGCTTAGCAATTGTTGCTCTTTTTAAAACACGGATCAGTTCTTCTGTTTTTCCACTAAACATACAACCACAAATAACTTCGACAGTTGCCCCAGATATTTTATGAGCCACAGCACACTCCTCTCCCATAGCCAATTGTTTGCGCCTTGCTTGGGCTATTATAAAATAACAGTATTTGCAACTTTACATGATTTAAAGATATTATTTTTTGTGGTTATATTAATAGATATGAGGATCTTATGAATAATAAAATGACATCTGCACATATTGTAATTGTAGGAGCTGGTTTTGCTGGAATTAATGCAGCTAAACAGCTTGGAAAATATAAAGAAATTCAAGTGACTTTATTAGATAAAAAAAATTATCATTTATTTCAACCTTTATTATATCAAGTCGCTATGGCAGGATTGAGCCCTGCAGAAATCGCTTCCCCTATTCGATCAATTTTGGCAAAATGTGTAAATATAAATGTCACATTAGGCAACGTAACAAAAATTAATTTACAAAATCAAAAAGTTAAAACAGAATTCAAAGAATATAAATACGATTACCTTATCCTCGCGTGTGGCGCAACTCACAGTTATTTTGGTAAAGATGAATGGGAAGAATTCGCTCCGGGTTTAAAAAGCATTGAGCAAGCAACTGAAATCCGAAGAAGAGTACTTACAGCCTTTGAACTTGCAGAAAGAGAAAGTGATCCCAAAAAGATAAGAGAATATCTCACTTTTATCGTGGTTGGGGGAGGGCCAACTGGAGTTGAACTCGCAGGCTCTCTTTCAGAAATGGCACACTATACGTTAAATAAAGAGTTTAAAAATATTGATTTAAAAAGCACGAGTATCATCTTAATTGAAGCAGGAGAGCGAATTCTCGCAAGTTTTTCTCCAGATCTTTCAGAACAAGCCAAAAAAGATCTTGTAAGTATCGGTGTGACAGTTAAAACAGGCACGCGAGTGAGCTCAATTGACAGCCAAGGCGTGCACATAGGCAAAGAGTTTATTCCATCAAGAACAGTTATTTGGGCTGCGGGCGTACAGCCATCCTCTACTGGGGCTCTGCTTGGCTGTGAGTTAGATAGAGCGGGCAGAGTTATTGTCACCCCATTTTTGCATTTACCTGAGCACAAAAATGTATTTGTGCTCGGTGACCAAGCAAGTGTCCTTGGCAAAGATCAACGCCCCCTTCCTGGCCTTGCACCAGTCGCTATTCAGCAAGGGATTCACACTGCCAAAAATATAATGAGAAGCTGTGAAGGAAAAGAACTCTTAGCATTTTCATATTTTGATAAGGGACAGATGGCTACTATCGGCAGAGGACGTGCTATTTCAGAGTTTTCTGGTTATAAGGCGCATGGAAAAATTGCATGGATTGCATGGTTATTTATTCATATTTTATATTTAGTTGGCTTTCGCAATAAAGTTTTTGTATTTTTTCAATGGCTCTGGTCATATATTACTTTTGGCAGAGGGGCTCGCTTGATAACGAAACAAGAATGGAAAAACCACGATAATTAAGTTTTAAAGTTTTTCAAACATTGAGTTACCAAGTGATTTTAAGTTAAATGCCTTTGCATCTACGCTGTCACTGTGTCCAATGATTAATACTCCGCCTTTAACAAGCCTCTCAACAAGTTTACCAATTATTTCTTTTACTTTATCTGGAGTAAAATAAATAAGAACATTCCGGCAGACAACTGCTTCGAACGATGGAGGCAGACTTTGTAACTTTACTAAATTATCGGTAAAGAAACGGGTTTTAGCTTTAATATTTGCATCGGGAGCAAAACTATCTTCATTAGCAATTTTTTTCACTAAATTTTGATAATTTGCTGGAATTTTATTAAAATCTTTCATCGGATAAATAGCTTTTTTAGCTAAATTAACAGAAACGGGATCAATATCAAAAGCTTGAAATTCAAAATCAAAACCAGGATGTAAATTTCTAAAAGATTCGAGCACGATGCTAAATGAATAGACTTCTTCACCTGTTGAGCATCCGCCTGATTGCATCCTAAATTTTTTAATTCCTTTAAATCTTTCAGACAGTATTGTTTCAAATTTTTTATAATGCGGAAGTTCGCGGAACCACTCTGTTGTGTGAATGGTAAAAGCACTTAGGAGTTGAGCAAACTCTTCATCATTTGCTATGGCTGCTTGTAAATATGCTTGTAAATTTTCAGCTTTTTTTACTTGGACTCTTCGCAAAATATTCGAGATAATAATATCTCGTCTATAAGAACCTTGCTGACAGTTTCCAGTCATATTTTCTGCCATGGCATATATCTGTTCTCTTTCTTCAGGAGTAAACGAATTAACACCCATAGCTCAGTTTCCTTTTGTGTTAAGAAGAGTGCAATGCAGCTTCCGTTTCTAATGCAGATTTCACTATTTCTTTCACATCATCGGCTGTGAGTCCCATTCTCTTTAGCATGGAAAGTTCAATACGAGTGTCACGTTTATATTCTTTAAAACCAAAACCATAACTGTGCGCAAGAATGTCAGATAAAATCAAGATATCAAGTAATTTTGCTGTCTCTGCTTCAAGATCTTTTCTATCTTCCGACTTTCTCGAATCATGTAAACTCACTATAAGCTTGACACGGTCAGGAATTTCCCAGGTTGCAAGTGCTCTTGCTCCAAGCTTTGAGTGTGATTCAAGCCCTAATTGCGATTCTGCAGCTGCAAAATCAATTTTATTTTCAAAGCAAAACTTTACCATCATTGTTAAATTTTCATGAAATAAACTTCCCATTATTGCCAATCCTACATCATGCATTAGACCTGCCATTTGGATATCAGCAATCGAATCTGGACTTATCTTTTTTGCAAAATCTGTACATAATAAACTTACAAATGAGCAATGCTTCGTAAAACTCTTAAAATCAAAAAACATGGAGTCTTTAAAGACAAAAGTTTCTTCAAGAGCATGCAAAATCATAAGTTGTCTTAAACTGTCATGGCCAATTCTCAGGATGGCTGTGTTTAAATCGCTGGTTGGCGCGCCTTTTCCTAATAGAAATTGCGATGAATTTGCGAGTTTTAAAATACTTGCTGAAATTCCAATATCCCTTGCTAATGACTTTGAAAGAACACCTGTATCGGCATTAGGATTATACAAATAAACCAGACATTCTCTTGCTATTTGAGGCATTGCAGGGAGCTTAAAACCTTCAGGAAGATGCATTTTCATATGAATGGTCTTTCCTAATTAATGGTGATGCTTGTTACCATTACTTTCATTGTCATTCTTTAGTAATTCTTTTAATGAAAAAACTGCGACGAGCAGCATACAAAACACACTGACCCACAGATGAAGATAAAGAGCAGCCACAATACTGGGTAAAGTCAATACAAGTGCATAAGCATTGGGTGAAACCGACTTAGAATATTCATCGGTTCCCGCGATTGAATAAATTAAAGCCATTAAAGGACAAACTGTGATTATTAAAAAAATCCACGTTTGGTCGGGAGAGCCTTTTTGAAAATGGGGAAATAATTTTAATACACCTATAACGAGTGCTATAAAACTAAATATTCCTGCTAAAATTGAAGAAATATTTTTTTGCATTTTTTTCTCCATAAAAAAAAATAAAGGAACACGCCTGAGCGCGTTCCTTTAATAATACTCTAAAACAATAGAGAGCAGATGTCAGATATTCTCTATCACATCAACTGATTATTTTGCACAATCACGTCAGCTAAATGAGTTGTGCTATAGTTTGGAATTTGATAAGAGAGACAAGTTCTCTTAAATTTCTTATATGTAACCCAAGCAGTCAATCCCTGTTGCTGGTAAACTTTAAATGCACATCTGGCATTCATGAATGGGTTTTGCAAATCTTTTGCAGACATTTTACATTTTGCCATCCAAATATCATTGATTTGAAATAAACCATGATCTTTTGTGTTATTCGTGTTGTGCTTATTAATCGCTTTTGGATTAAAATTAGATTCAAATTCAGCAATACAAGTGACAACTGGCACTATTTCACGAGGAAAACCAGCACGTTCCAATGTATTGGCAACCTGCTCTTTTGTTAACTGACGACTTGCTCTGATATCTTTTCTTTTTAACGGTATCGCTAAAGAAGAAAAACTCAATAAAATCGAAAAAATAATAAAAAACAATTTCATTTAATATCCTTTATTAGGTTTTAAAGCTGAGTGATAAATGCTTATAAGCTTAGGAGTTAAGCTTATGCTTATTTATATAGCAAAAATTATGCCATTGATAAAGCTATATTTATATTGTCTTTTAAAGGTAATTTTTCATTTATACTGTATATATACTAGACACTTTAATTCTATCTGTCTAAATTTTAATCAGTAACGACTGAAGCACTACAGAGTTGTCCTTACAATAATTTCTCTGTAAGCTTCAAAAGGTTGAATCGTTTAATTTTTTTTAATTTTCCCGAGTGAAAGAGCCGACAATGAAAGAAGATCTACATAAAATTAATGACATAAAATATTATGGTAAAATATCACCTTTTTTACGCGCACAAGAGCGCTCATTAAATTATTATAATAAACTCAAAACCTTAGACAATCGATTCGCGCTCTTTCGTCTTATAAGCACCATCACATTATTAGCAATTGTCGTAAATTATGCGCAAAAATCGAGTTCGACTACGATTTTTATTCTCATTATACTATTCCTATCCTTTTGCTTAATGACATCTTGGGCTCACAATGCTATTCAAGCTAGGCAAAAAAAATGGAAAGCAATTGCTTTAAGCTACAATCTTTCGGAAGCAAGGTTGCAAAGAGATTTTGCCTTCATAACGTTACATAAATCACCTTGGCACGATGAATGCGTAAAAACTCCAGCCGCGCATGTTTATTCTTCAGATCTTGATATTCACACACAACTTTATTCCTTGTTAAATACCTGTTCGACACAAAACGGTTCTGAAAAGCTTTTTACACTTCTATTAGATTCAGGCATACATCCTGAAGATACGAACACGGTCATAGAACGCTCAAATAAAGCTCAACTTCTAAAATCAAAAACAAGACTTTTAAGACATTTTGAAGCCATGAGATTAAATGAGTCCTTTTTGCAAAATTATTATAAACTCAATGAAAAAAAACAAGAAAATGAAAACGAAGAATCAAAAGAATACTCTATCTTTTCAAACGTATTTCGCATTGTTTACGCATTTGTAAGTATTTTTGCATGGTTTATTATTCTTTTACCTGCATTTAAACAGTTTTTATCTTCTGGCAATACAGAAGCATTTTTAAACCCAATTTTTCTCTACACAGGATTTCTTATTCTTGGTACTCTTATCTTTACTCCTATAACCAATTTAGCAGCGAAAGTTTCTCAATCATCTAAAACAATTCAAGAGATAATAGCAAATTTAAATAATAACGAAACAATCGCAGATAATTTGAATTTTTCATTTTTAAAGAAAAGCGCTAAGAGACAAATTAAGTCTTTAAATTTTTTACTCGACATTGTTTCTTTACGCGGCAATCCTATTTTTTGGGTGACTTTACATATTTTTCTCCCTTTTGATGCGCTTGTCTGCCTTATTTTACAATTTAAAATTAAAAAATTTATAACCAAACTGGAATTATGGGAAAATGAATTAATTGATTTTGATCTCATTGCGAGTTTTGCACGCTTAGCGAGTGAAAATCCTAAAAGCCGTTTTCTCACTTTGCTTGATAGAAAGCAGGCAAATGATCAACAAATTGAATGTGAAAATATAGGACATCCTTTAATTGCAACTCATAAGCGGATTTGCAATTCAATCAAATTAAATAAAAATTCCCCTGTCGTGTTGCTCACTGGAAGTAATATGGCAGGCAAAAGTACTTTTTTAAGAACTCTTGGCACAAATATTGTCCTTGCAAATATGGGAGCTCCTGTCTTTGCCGATAAGTTTATTTTTCCAGCCTTTCGCCTCTTATGCGCAATTCGCATTGACGACTCACTGTCAGATGGCACGAGTTATTTCTATGCAGAAGTGAAACGGTTACATTTTATTTTAAATTCACTCGATGATAATAATAAAAATCCTGGTTTTTTCCTGATCGATGAAATATTTAGAGGAACAAATAACAAAGAACGTTATATTGGTAGCTGGCATATAATACATGCGTTATTTGAAAAAAATTCATTTGGTTTTATCTCTACCCATGATTTAGCTTTAACGGAACTCGATAAAAATGATAAACGTTTAATTAATATGCATTTTAGAGAACATATTGAAGGAGAAGCACTTGCTTTTGACTATCTAATTAAAGAAGGACCTTGTCCTACAACAAATGCTCTCTATATTATGAAACAAAATGGTTTACCTGTTCCGTAAGAGTCAAAATATTGATTAAAAGAACTATAAATATCCAACTTTTAAATATATTTCTTTTTTGTTAAAATAAAATATTTAAAAATAGGATGTTCTATGAAAGCATACAAAATATCTTGCGCCCTCTTATGTGCAATCTCATCTGCAAGCTTTGCACAAAATTCATGGGATTTAAAAAAATACCCACTCGGAACAAAAATCACCCAAGTTGATGAAGCAAAAAAACTTATAGAAAAGATTGAGAAACGGAAAAAACAAAACTGGGTTGAACCAAATAAAAATGATATTCCAAAGGGTAAAGAAGGCGATAATATTCGTTATGGTATCAATCTCGTAACCAATACTTCGCAATTGATCGGACCAAATGCACAAAATAATAATTTAAGAATTTCTGCAAATAATTTGGACTGCGTACACTGCCATCAATCGGGGCCGAGTGGTTTACCTGGAACTAAAAAGTTTTCAATCCCTTGGATAAATAGTAAAAATGAATTTCCACAGCTTGATATTAAATCTATGACTGTGAAATCCATAGAAACAATTATCCGAGGAATGCTCGGAACAAATCCACAAAAAATGCCAGATAATTCAAAAGAAATGGTTGCAATTGTCGCATATATAAATTGGTTAGGAAGTAAAACAATTCCAAATATGAATATGTACTTTACAAAATTGGATAATAATATTCATTTACCCAAGAGGGCTGCAGATCCTGTAAAAGGAAAAGGGCTTTATAGCACTCAATGTTCGAGCTGCCATGGCGAAGAAGGATTGGGAATTAAAAAACCCAATTTTAACAAGGGCGAAGGTTATATTTTTCCACCTATTGCTGGAAATGATACATACAGTGATGGTGGTCATATGTATATGATTCCACTCTTAACTTCTTTTTTATACACGAATATGCCCAATGGTGCTACGCACGAAAATCCTCTTCTTAAAATTGAGGATGCATATGATATATCTGCCTACGTAAATCACAGTTTATCAAGAAAAAAAGAAAAAAATCGCGTATTATTATATCCCCTCAAAGAATATAGGCCAGAAGGATTTGCTATTCCTGAAAATTTTAAGGATAAAAAGGAATTTACGAAAGCAAAATTTGGCCCATTTCAAACCCATTTTTGGTGGTAACTTATATACCCTTTTGCTTTATCTTTGCTATTTTAGCAGGAATTATTTTTATATAATCGTGACAAATATCATTTAATATATCTTTATGCAAGACAGAAGATTTTTTAGCTAAGAAATCTTTGCAAATATTTTTATCGAATGGATTGCCATCTATTTTAACTTTTACGTTCATTCTTAAATTGAGAAGAGGCGATATATCAATAATATCATTATCTTCTGCGGTAAAAACTTTCATATTTTCAAGTTGAGTGATCGCATTTATTTTAGTTATATGATTTTGATTTAAAAATACCCAACGAGAATTCTTTAAATATTTTATCGACTGTATAGTAGAAAGTTTATTATTAGATAAACTAATAACAAATAAGTTTTTTAATGAAGTTAAAGGGGTTATATTCGAAATTAAATTATCATTAAGCCAGAGTGCTCGTAAATTTGTAAAACTCCCAACTGGAGAAACATCAACAATTTTCTTATCTGCTAAATTTAACATTTTTGCTATAACTAAAGACTTTTTAACAGAATAATCATTACAACACTTAACATGAAGAATATCTAGAATTGCATCGACGGTCTTCCTTATTTCTCTACTTGAAGAGTCTTTTTTTCTACACCATGAACGAAAAGTCCTATTTAAACCAATACGTAAAAATACAGACTGCTTTGTTTTATTATTTGTAATTTTGTATTTACATTGAGTGTAGGTTTCTAGTAGTTTATCAGGATCATGAAATGTTATCGTTTTTTTATGAAATTCTATTGCTTTGTCACAAACTCTTAATCCAGATATATTTTCTACACGAACTATTGAAGTATCAAGGGTAAATATTTTATTCTCAGAAAAAACCGCAAGGCTTTCTCTGAGAGATTCTTCAATTACTGGCACAAGAAAATCACTCTCAGGTTTTTCTATGAGCACATTCTTATCATTAAAAAAAACGTTGATTAAAATATCATTTGTCAAAGCAAATATAGGTAAACTCGTTAAAAATAATTGCACGGATAAAATCCTGATTATTATTAAGATATTACGATTACTTATTTGATCCACTCTAATCATGGTTCTTCCTTAATCAGTAAATAAGACAAATTTTCTATACGACAATAGATTTTTAAATACAATTTTGATTTTGATTGTCTTAATTTTTGACACTGAGCAGATTATCTTGATAGTCATTCATATCGTCTTGATTTATAAATTCTTAATAATTTTAATCAAATAATTCAATTTTTTTAATTGCTGCTTGTAATTCATCATGCGTGTTTTTTAAATAGATTGCTGTTGTGGTTACTAATTTATGATTTAAAAGATTTTTTATTTCAATAATAGGAACACCATTCTGATGTAAAAGTGAAGCAAGTGTTGCACGACAGCTATGCGGACTAATTTCTTTAGAAATTCCGGCGCTTTTTACGCTAATTTTAACCATATCATAAATCGAAGAACGACTTAATCTTGTCAATTTTTTTGTTGCTTGAGTTTTTATTAACAAAGGAGCTTCACTTGCAGAACCTGTGCGAAATTCTTTTATATAATCCATTAATACAGCTGCTGTTTCTGAATGGATTATAGGACGATGCTGAATGTTTCCTTTTGCTAACATATTTAAACGCCAAACATCTCCTTCTTTTTCTAAGGAGTTTATTTTTAATAAGCAAAGTTCATCAACTCGCATTCCTACAGTGAACAAAGTATATAAAGCAGTGTAGCGCAATCGCCAATTTCCATAAAGACGAAAATTTTTGTGTTTGAATTCAGAACATTTTAAATGAAGATGATTTATGACTTGTATCACTTCATTTAAAGTGAGTATATTTTTTTTACTTTCTTTACTCACATTTGCTCTTTTTACTAATATCATGATATTTCTATCATATAATTTTCTTTTGACTAGATAATTAAAAAATGAAGACAGTGATGATAATTTTCTTCGCACGGACGCAGATTTTAAACTAGATAAATCATATTTCCACAATAAGATAATTCGCTCTGTAATTTGGTTTAATTCATTGATTTTGCAGTTTAATTTATAAAAGCAGAAACAAAAAAAATCCCGCAAATCATTTTCATAAGATTCTCTCGTATTTTTACTTCTAAAAGTTGAAAGAAAACATGTTACTTTTTCGAAGATTTCTTCACTAATAAATTCATCTTGTCCATTTTTATCTTCTTGTAAATCTTGCAATTGAAAATATTTCCCACAAATATTCACCTATTGTATAGGTGGTAATTCATTATTAATTATTTTAATGATTCTTCCATCCTTTATAAATATTTCAGATGGAAGTTTTCTTAAATTATAATTATTCGCCATCGAGCGACAATATGCACCTGCTTCGAAAAATGCAATTACGTCATTTTTTTTAAGATTTGGCAATAAAGCATCACTTGATAAGAAATCCCCACTTTCACAGACTGGACCAACAATTTTCCAATGAAATTGAGTTTCTAATTTTTCTATTTCTTGAAAATTGATCACTTCACATTGATGTTGTGCATTATAAAGACTTGGTCGAGGAAAATCATTCATAGCTCCATCTACATAACAAAAATGATGTTCAGCAGAGTTATGCTTCGTATAGAGCACTTTGGTTATGAATACAGTTGAGCTCGCAACGACACTTCTGCCTGGTTCAAAACTTACATTGAGATTTTCACATTTTTTACCCCATTTATCTTGTAGTGCTTCATACTTTTTTATATTATTTACTAAAATTGTACTAAATAATTCGATATGTTTCTTGATATCATCTCCATTTGGATCCACACCTTCGTATGGAACGCCCAGTCCACCACCCAAATCCAAATGCATAGGAAGCATATTCTTTTCAAACATAAAATGAGCACACTCTAAGACTTTATCAATCACTAAGGAAAAAATTTTATTTTCCATCAACTGAGATCCCACATGCACATGAATTCCTTTTAAGGGAGAAAGCCAATTTGCAAAATCTTGCTGAGTCGAAAAGTCTTGTTGAATGATATTGATCCAGTTTACAAAATGTTCAAACAGAATGCCGAATTTAGAGTCAAGGGCACCCGTTTTAAGATGGGGATGCGTTTTGACTTCAACACAAGGGTTTAAGCGCAAAGATAGAATAGGAAGAGACGATAATTTCAATTTATGAGTGGAAAGGTAATTAAGAATATCTTGAAGTTCACTGAGATGTTCAACATTTATAAATCCTATTCCTCCTTCGATAGCTTCTATCCACTCCACTTCTTTTTTACCTACACCCGCAAAACAAATTTTCTGAGGAGAAAAGCCTGCATGTCGTGCCGCGCGCCATTCACCAATAGAAACAATATCAACTCCAGCGCCTGTTTCTTTAATATGTTGCAAAATCGTTTCTGCATAATTTGCTTTCATTGCATAAAATATGGAATGATTTATAAAATAATTTTCTAAAGATTTTTTATAGATACTAATTCTTTCTGCAATTGCATTTAAACTCGTGACATAAACAGGTGAAGTGCTTAGATCAAGAATATGTGATAATGGAACAGAGTCAATGAAAAAGCCATGACCCAATGTTCTTTCTGAAACAGCTTTGAGATTAAAAAAAGGACGCATTTTTTTACCTTTTTCGATTTGAATTAAAAGTAAACTCATCTTGAGTCTATCCATCCACATTTTTAACAGTATGCATTTCTATGTGTCCAGTCATAAAGCAAATTTAATATCTTGATTGGGTTTATAAAATATGGATATTGTATCTTTATGAGCAATTGCGCAGATAATTATTCATGATTACCAATTTATTTTTCTATTAATTAAAAGCGTGAGCTGAAATAAATATATAAATTATTCTTGATGAGAATTGAAATTTTTGCTAATAACAATGGACTCACTGATGCTAAAAATCGTATGAGCTTCTTTTTTTGGCAGGATTGATTGATAATAAAGGTGAGACAATGCGAGAGAGACAATGCTAGGTAGGTGTATTAATTGATAAGAGAAGCTCATAAATCTTGCAATTAATATGCCCTCAGGTCGTTATATGAACAAGCTTCTCTTCGTCTGTAAAAAAAAAAGACATTTGGTATATTCATAATAAAAATTTGATCACATTGACTTATTATGCTATATTAAAACTTATATAGCCTTTATATTTTTAGTGCAGCTATTAAAAATTATTTTTAATATATAATTGTCTTGTTTTCAGACAGAGAGAGCGACAAAATTTTGTTACGCAGCTCTCATTTTTGGGTTTTGTGTTTCTTTTTTTAACTCTTTTTCCTGTTCAGTTAAAAATCTAATAATCATTAGAGCGATATCATCTTTTTGCGGAATTCCTTCAAAAAATAAATAAGCATCATTAATAATACTTTTTATAAATAGGTCAGGTTTATTCGCACAATGGTTTTTCATAGACTGTTTAAATTTTTTCATTCCATATTCTTTTGCCGACGAGTTTTCTCCTTCTATGATTCCATCGGTATAAAAAATAATTTGTTCTCCTGGAAGAAATGGAAAAGCCTGAGTTTCATATTTAGATCCCTTTTCATAACCTAGCCTCGAACCTAGTTTGGGATATATGTATTTGACTTCAGGCTGTCCTAAATTCATCGTAATCAAAGCCGGGGGAGTGTGACCTGCCGATGCTGCTATAATCTGATTTGAACTAAAATCTATTAACGCAGAAACCATTGTCATATAATAAGTTTTTCGCCCAGTCTCTGTAATACACTCATTGATAAATTCAAGCACATAACCAGGCAATTTTTCATCTACTTTCATGCTACCTGATATTATAAACTGTTTAATGATATCAGCAGCCCCCCGTGTGACAGCCGTGATCAGAGCGGCGGGTGTGCCATGGCCTGTTACGTCGCCAAAAAGAACAAGAATTTTATCAGGAGCAACTTCATAGACTCCATACCAATCTCCGCCACATTGACTGGCTGTTTTATAAAAGGTTGAAAAGTCAAAGTGCAGTGAATCAGGAATATCATTAGATAAAATTGAATCTTGCACAGCACTCGCTAGTTCAAAGTCTCTTTCGATATTTGCTCTTTCTTTTTCTTTTAATACATGCCAATAGTTTTCAATCGCAGTTGATAATGAAACTCCTAACCCTTTTACAATTCTATTTTCTTCTTCACCGTATTTAAACTCGGACAAAGAAAATTCAATTTCGATGAGTCCAAGCATAACTCCTTTTGAATTTAAAAGTGGAATGACAATTTTATTATTTTTTTCATCCTTTTTAAGATTATCGAATTTATCGTGAAACTCTTCCACTGATGTAAGGATAAGTTTTAATATAGGATCATTTTGTTCGAGCTCTTTATCGTCAGAAAGACGTCTCATCCCTCGAGCAGCATTTGACAATGCATTGCTTGTATCAAGCCACACGCTCACTTTTTTAGCGAGGATTAATTTTTGACAATAATTACTATAAATATTTGATATTTCTTGTAAATCTTTACATTTCACGATTTCTTGAGAAGCTTCTGAGAGCCCTCGGATTAAACTCAAACTATTTTCAATTTTAACTATCATATAATTAAAATTTTCTGTTAACTTATTAATCTCATCCTTACCTTTTGTTGTTTTGATCTTTGTAAAAACTCCTGAAGCTACATTTAAACTGGCTATCATAAGTTTTCGAATAGGAGAGATTATTTCAATTTCTAGATAGGCATATGTTAATAAAATAATTGAGACACATAAACCAATTGTTAAATATACAAAACCAATTTTTTGTTCATTCAATCTCACGGCAATAAATTCTGTAGAAAAATGCATGATAGCGAGACCCAAAAATCTGGGTTCTGAAAACTCTGTTTCTTTCCACCATAGCGAACCTACGATTTCGTATGTCGTGTCTGTTAATTTTTCAGGTTTATAAAGGAGTTTAGACGGGATAAGCGTGAAAGGCATTTTTTTTGAATTTATTTTAGAAGTATCTATATTATATACCTTTTGAATACTTTGTGGATCAATTACTTCAATTTCATTATTTTTTCTATAGAGTCCATTGAATAAACTACCAGTATAATCGAAGATTAAAATGTTATTTACAGTTCCTGTTTCAAATAAAGGCTTCATTCCTCGAATAGAAATATCTTTATCCAACTCCCAGAGTGATTTTGATAAAAACCCCAGAGAATTTGAGAGCATAAGAGAGTGATTTTCTTTTGCATCTTTTATTAGTTCTTGCTCCATATTTTTAATTTGAATAATACTATAAATTGTCATCACCCCGAATGTGACAGCAAGTAAAAGTATTATTATTTTAGGAGCCAATTTCATGCAAATTCCCCAAACTCAAGCACATTTGGCAAGAACTTATTCAACTTCCCTTAAATAGGGTTCAGGCAGGTATCGGAGTTTTATTCGGGAACTTAAAAAATCTGTTTAGCAGTGCTTCATTTGGGATAACATATTAAAAAAACTGAATCTTTACAGCTTTGCACGGAAAAGTTTTTACTTGCTGGGAGGTATAGACATTGACCAACATCACAGGAAAACTCTTCAGAATTTTCGTTAATAAGTGTAAAATTTCCTTTTAGTAAAAATAATATTTTATAATCGACGCTTTTTGAAAAATTATATTCACAATCCTTATTTACTGTCACTCTCATCGAATCAAATTCATTAAAAGTACATACAATTTCTTCTAAATAATGTTCATTTTCTTCAAAAATTAATAGCCTGGAGCGCTCCGGAGGAAGGACATTCATAATCGAAATGGCTTCAACGGTATCCCATGTTGATTGAGTTAAGACTTTTTGTCCAAAACTTATAATTTTACGTTCATAAGTTGGCGTTTGAAACTCTATCACTTTGACGCCATGCTGTAAGGCATGTGGAAGATATGTTGGCACACAGACAACATCACCTATATTTAAATTTAAATAACCAACGTAAGAATCCATTTCTTGCCGCAGTTTTTTTTCTAAATCAAGCATATTTTTTGGAATTTTCTCTTGCCATGATTTTATTTTTTCGGCAGAGATTGGTAAATTCAATTCTATACCTTCTTCTTTACGATATTCATCATAAATTGCATCAATATCCCGTCTTATTGCTTCATATTTTTTAACGCTGTTTAAAAATAATTCTTTATATTCTTTTGTCTCCTTATGCATTTTGAGTTTCTCTGGGTTAGCCCCCAATTTTATCCGGCCACTTGCTGCAGAAATTTCTGTGACAACATAAACTTCATTCTTTTCCACGTGCAATTCAAAATAGAGGTCACCAAAAACTTCATCTGGCAGTGGATCGAGTATTTTCACCAAAGTTAAGTTTTTCCCTGCAAATTTTGTCCCTTGCAGCGTTTGAGGCATGGCAGAAAAAACCCAAGGGAGAGGTAAGCTGCCGTTCCGATTTGTGAAAGGCCTGATACAAGAAACACCTCTTTTTTCAACACCTGTAAACCATATTTCTTGTCCCCAAGGTTTTTGAATTGAGACAGGTTCAAAAACAAAGGGTTCATTTAATTTAAAAATAAAATCATTTTTAATATTATTTTTAATATCTACAAATAAATTTGAATCAAAATTTACGGTTATGGTATTCTTAAAAGTCTCTTCTCCACACTCAAACGACACTAAATTTTTGCTTGAGTGCAGATCTTTGATAAATAAAGATTGTGCTAATTCTTTGACGATAAATGAATCAATCGATAGCTGATTATTTTGTCTGACGAGCGAATAAATAATCACTAAGGAAACAGAATTATTTAGCCAGGGTTGTTCGAGAAGAATTGGGACAACACAATAAAAATGTTTTATATTTTTTTCAATAACTTGTTTATTTAAATAATTAAGAACATTTTGTGCAGTTCTTTCTGGCATTGTGCTCATATCAGAATAAAGAACAGCATATTCTATATTAATTAAGGGTGCTTTGTAATTCATAAAATCCTAACTTTAAAATTGGCAATCGGGACAATACCAAGAACTGCGCCCACTCTGAGCAATCCTTTTTATATTTCCTTGACACCCTTTCTTCAAACATTTTTCATTTTCTCTTCCATAAACTTTGTGCAAAGTTTGGAATGAACCCTTATCGCCTTTAAATGATCGATAAGTAGAAATACTAGAGCCCCCTAAAGCAATTGCTTGATTAAGGATAATTGGAATTTCTTTAGCTAACTTTTTCCATTTCGTTATTGATAAATCAACACAACGAGTTGTTGGCAAAATTTCTGCAAGAAAAAGCGCTTCGAGTGCATATATATTGCCTATTCCACCAATTAACTTTTGATCCATAAGCATATCTTTAACAGAAATGCATTTATTTTTTACGACTTCAGATAAAAATAACTCTAAAAGATCCGTTTCTACAAGTGGATCACAACTCGTTTTTTTTAGTTCTTTTGAATCAAAAACTTTCCAAAAACCAAATCTTCTTGGATCAACAAATGCAAGAGATTCACCATTTTTAAAGTTTAAAGTAATATGTTGATGCTTTTCAACTTCATTCTGATTTGCTGCTTTAAATGCACCGGTCATACCCAAACTGATTGTTACAGAACCATTTGAAGTTTGCAGAATAATTTGTTTGCCTTCTCGATAGCAATTTAAAAACTCGATCCCATTAGCAAATATTTTCTCTAATTTTGCTTTTTCAAATGGATATCTTAAATTATCTCTATGAAAAATAATATTCTTAAATTTTTTTCCTACATAATTGGACTGAATGGATTGCGCAAAATTTTGCACCTCAGGTAGCTCAGGCATAGGATCTCCATCACAAAAACATGATATAATGAGAGGCTCAATTTTAAAATGAAAAGAAGCCCATTCACTGGGCAAGACTAAGCTCAGAATGACTGAATTTCAAGTCCTTTCACTTCTCTTAACATATTGATTTTAAATATATTTAAATTTAATACTAAGGAATATTTTTCACAGGTTGAGATTGACACCTTTCCATTTTTAAAAACAAAAGAAATATATGCTGTTTATATAGGCTGCACACAATTAAAAGGAGAGCAGATGAGCCAAATATTCCGCACAGCAACAAGTCAAGCTATCCGTGAAATCATTGAAGAGAGTGGTGTTGAAGGCCGTTTTGGCCTGATATTAACCGAAGACAGTCTTGAAAAAATAACTCATAGAGTTGTCGATTTATTCGAAATGACTCTGGAATTGAGAGCAAAAACTCAAGAAATATTTGGAAATTTAGGTGCAACAGGAAAAACAAAATCAGTACAACCGAATAAAATAGATAGCAAAAAGAAAAACACCTTTTTCGAAGAAGAATCACCTTTTCCAAAAACTAAAAATGCTTCCGAACTATTGGATTATGGCTCTCATGATTCTATTGGAATTGATAAAATTCCAACTGCACCAGCTCATAACATTAAATTACCAAGAAAGAGATTTGAATTGAGCCTAGAAGAGAGGGAGAGAATCAGTCGTAAATAAAGTTAATTTATCTTTTTTCTTGCAACCAACGGGCAACTGAAGCAGCAAAGCTTCTTGGTAAAAACTTAACGGAATATGTGCCAATTTTATTACTTACACCAGGAATAACAACACGTTGAGAAGAGAGAAGTCCTTTATAGCCCGCATAAGCGACTGTTGAGGAATCTGCTGTCATAGTCGAATGAAATAATTTTAAATCATTACCCATCTGTGCTGCAGCTTGAAAACCTGATTGTGTTGGCCCAGGACAAAGCACAGTTACAGACACTCCCGAGTCCGCTAATTCATTTGCTAAGGCTTCTGAAAATGAAAGAACATAAGCTTTCGTAGCATAATAAACAGCCATAAGAGGCCCAGGTTGATAAGCGGCTGTCGAAGCAACATTTAATATTTTCCCCGAACCTTTCTCGAGCATTGGAGTCAAAAAGAGCTTAGTCAACTCAGTTAAACTTGTGATATTTACTTGAATCATTTCAGTTTCAGTTTTTAGATCAATATTTTTAAAAAAACCATGAGCTCCAAATCCAGCATTATTTACAAGAATATCGACTTTAATTCCTAAAGTTTTTGTTCGTTTGTAAATTTCCTGAGCAGCTCCGATTTTTGCAAGATCACATGCAATAATTTTACAATTAATCTTATATTTTTCACTTAATTCGTTTGCTAAGTGTTGAAGTTTATCTTCACTCCGCGCAATTAAAAGAAGATTATATTTTTCTTTTGCAAAAATGTGAGCAAATTCAAGGCCAATACCACTCGACGCACCCGTAATAAGCACATTCCCTGCATTGCCAACGCTATTGATATTGAGATTTTTCATACTCCAGGCTTAACTCCATTGCGTTTTAAAATAGATACCATTTTTAGAAATGCTGCAAGATCACCTGTTATTGTAACTTTACCTGTCACAAAAGCAATACGCGCCTTAAGTGTTCCTATTAATAATTTATGCAATGTAAAGGAATCTGTAAATATTGTTGAACGGGATGAACCCATTATGACATTATTAATTTGTGAAAGATCGACTGGCCAAGGGCAATTTTCATCAACTGTAAAAAGAATTTGTTTATCGTCGTTGTTCAATGCAACGGACCACGAGCCGATTTCATCTATCATGACGATAAATCGTGGTTTATCATCAACAACAAATAGATAATCCCCTCTGAGTGAAATGCGCTCTGAAAACTCAAGATTTCTGAGTTCAGAGCACACCCAAAAACGAAATCCATCTGCAATTCTCCACAAGCGTTGCTCTTCAGTCAGATGATTTGTTTCAGATTCAAAATTCTGTAATAAGCCCAAAATATATTCCTTCCAATAAAACTATTTTTAACGATTCCAAGAGAATTTGATTTGCACTTCCCCTGAATTCATTGTGAAGACAATAGTTCTATCTCCGTTTTGAGGCAAACTCCTTTTCCCAACATTTTCTTCTGCTGAAATCTCTTCAATCAGATGCGATGGAAGTTTAAAATGCACCACATAAAAACGGCTCCAAAATGAGCTATCTGGAAAATATGAGGATAAAATTTCCTTATTTTTATAAGAAATCACTCCTTCTGGTGAATAGGATTTTCCATTTATAAAAAGTTGTAAGTTCCATAATTTGTTATCATTTAATTCTAATAAAGCTTTCGTCTTTATAAAATGATTGACAACTATAGCAAATGTAGTTGAATCACTCATAATATTTTTATCGATTTTTGCTCCAACTCCTTGCGTTTCTAAAAGTCTTTTTTCATAAGCCTCTTTCATGTCTGGCGTAAGCAACGTGGCAGAGGATTGAAAAACCATTTCTAAATCTCTATAAATTGAATTTTCTCGATACCATTTTGCCAATATTGGACCGTATTTTTTGTCTTCAAGGGGGGGTGCGGAATAAGTAGAATTGATTGAGTCTTGAACTTTTATATCTGAAGACTTACAAGCTATACAATTAAATAAAAAAAAGATAATTATAAATCCCTTAAACTGGGATTTTATTAATTTGGAAAGAAATAGTAAAATTTTTAAATAAAACACGTGTGCATAACCCCTTCTTACTAAAAATAATCACACAGATATCATGGGGCTTTTTGCATAAATACGTCAAGAAGCTGGAGAAAAAAATGAAAGCGCTTAATACGTTTATAATGGAGGATTGGCTTGAAACATATCGTTTTAATTCACCATTTAATCTTGGAGAATCAGGAGGTTCACCTCGCTCTGTCAAGGAATTGCTCTTGGGTTCTGGCCTCTCAGAAAAAAAATCTTCCGAGATTTTTTTAGACACTCTCTTAAACGACAGCCCCAATCGTGGCAGAGAAGACTTGCGCAAATTAGTTGCTGATATGCATCCCGGAGCACAAATAGACAATGTTCTAATTACGACAGGCACAAGTGAAGCACTTTTTTTATTGTTTCGTTATTTATCGCCAAAAAAAATAGCGCTACCACTTCCTGCATTTCAATTGCTATACGAAATTCCAAGTGCTCTTGGCGCCCAAATCATTCCATTGCCAATTCGTTTTTTAGAGCATGGCACTCCATTTGTAGACATTTCTGAATGGAAAAAAATAATAAAAGAAAATGATCCTGATTGTTTACTTATAAATAATCCTCACAACCCATCCGGTTTGGTCTTTGAAAAAACTTTTTTACTTGAAATAAAAAAGTTAGCAAAGGATGTGAGTTGTAAAATAATAGGTGATGAACATTATCGCTTTTTATCAACTGACTCTGAAATATTAGGGGAAACTCTTTTTGATACAAGTGAAAATGTGTTTATCACTGGTTCTTTTATTAAATGTTTTGGAGTCCCTGGATTACGCATTGGCTGGTGTGTGGGTACAAAAAAAGTTTTGGACAGTATGCAAAATGAGAAAAATTATACAACTCATACAGTCAATCCAATTACAGAATGGATTTCATATGAAGTTTTAAAAAATAGAGATAGTCATTTATTTAAAGAAGTAAAAGAAGAGTGGATTAAAAATAAACTAATTTTAAAAGACTTTTTAGCAAACTCACAAACGGTTTATGGAGCGGTTCCAGTTGGCGGACTTGTAACAGCCTTGGGTTTTAAAAATGTAAATAATCAAGATGAAGTGGATAAACTTTTAAAGAAATTAATTGATGGAGGCGTATTTATTCTACCTCTCTCAAGTATGGAATTTGGTCAATATGCATTTCAAAATGAACATGAATATAATGGACTCAGACTTTCATTCATAAATAAAGGATATGGTTTTCGTCTCGGACTTGGTTGCACAAGTGAAAAGTTCAGTCGTGCTCTGCATGAAATAGAACGAATTTTATTAAGAAATGAGTGAATCGAATTTCTATTCATTTAACTTTTAATAATATTATAATTTTTTATATTTTTTATTTTAATAGATAATTCTTTAAACAATCTAAGACTCGATTGATTTCTTCTTGAGTTGTGTTGATAGACAATGATAAACGAATCGCATTTTTTGCAAGAGCATTTCCCTTTCCGAGTTCTAATATAACTTTTGAAGGTAAATTTGCCCCGCTGCTGCATGCCGATCCAGAACTCGCACAAATTCCTTGCATATCTAGTTCGACAAGCAGATCTTCTCCTCTTAAGCCTTTATCACTGACTGAGAAATTGATTGTGTTAGGCATTGCATTTTCTGCGGGTGAGTTCATAACAATGGAGGAGATTTTTACAAGTTCTTTATAAAAATTGTTTTTTAAATCTTCCATTTGTTTAATACTTTCCCACCATTTATCAGATAAAATATTTTGTGCAATCAGACCAAAGCTTACAATTCCCGGAAGATTTTCGGTGCCCGCTCTTCGATTCTTTTCTTGTGCTCCGCCTAAAATAAATGGCTTGAACTTTCTGCCACGTCGTAAAAACAAAGCACCTATCCCTTGCAAAGCGCCTAATTTATGCGCAGAAAATGCGCAAGAATCGACACCTAGTGAAAACCATTTTTCTAATTTTAATTTGCCAAAAGCTTGCACAGCATCGACGTGA
This sequence comes from Fluviispira sanaruensis, assembly GCF_004295685.1. NCBI lineage: Bacteria > Pseudomonadati > Bdellovibrionota > Oligoflexia > Silvanigrellales > Silvanigrellaceae > Fluviispira > Fluviispira sanaruensis. The sequence goes on along the minus strand of NZ_AP019368.1, from coordinate 1,640,471 downwards.
AAATGAATTTTTTTTAGGACTTCAGGTGTCACTTCACTGCTGAGAATGAGACTTAATTCTTCAAGTTTATTGATATCTGCAGAGTCTGGAACTTTTCCCCACCGTTTAAAGTGCAAGAAATCACCTAACAGTTTAGTTGGCTGGATAGAGCCAATTTCACTGTTTGCAGCCATTAAAGTGATCAATGTAGTCTTATTATTAATACTTTTTACGATATCATTTACGGAAACAAATCCATCCACACTTGCTTTCACCCAACTGAGGTTCAATCCTTCTGCATTCTGGAGATACTCCAATTGCTCGCGCACAGCAGGATGTTCAATTCGACTAGCTATTACATGCTGGTTTTCAAAAGAGATATCGTTTTGCCGCAAAACTCCTGTGACACCGAGATTGTCAGCCTCGGAACCACCTGAAACAAAAAGAACTTCTGCAACATCAACTTTTAATGCTTGCGCAAGACTACGTCTCGCCTCGGTGATAGCGACCGAGGCAGAGCGCCCAACGGCATGCGGACTTGAAGGATTGCCAGAACATTGTGCTAATTTAGTAAATAATGTGTGTAAATGTTCTGCCGATGGTGGACTTGTTGCATTGTGATCTAAATAGATTGTCTTCACTTATAAGTCCTCGATGACTTGGTCCGCGAAGCTTTAATAACCTTTCTGCTATTTTCTTGTTTTTTTAATGTTGACTTAGTATTTGTTTTCTTTTTTTTAGCAAATGCAATAGACAAAACTTCATTTAAAGTTGATACAGGCATAACTTTCATTTCTTTTAACACTTCATTCGGTATCTCTTCAAGATCTCTTTCATTTTCTTGAGGAATAAGCACCTTTTTAATTCCATATCGATGGGCTGCAAGTAATTTTTCTTTTATTCCGCCAACAGCTAAAACATCACCTCTCAGTGATATTTCTCCTGTCATTGCGAGATCGGAAGCGATGGGTTTCCCTGTAAATTGGCTGACCATTCCTAAGAATGCCGCCACACCAGCACTTGGCCCATCTTTTTTAACAGCACCTTCAGGAAAGTGAATATGCAGATCTTTTTTAATCACACTTCGAGAATCGACACCACACAGCTTTGCATTTGAACGGATATAAGCAAATGCCGTCTGAACAGATTCTTTCATAACATCACCTAGTTGCCCTGTCAGGCCAAATTTTCCTGAACCGGGTGCACTGGAAGCTGTCTCGATATACAAAACATCACCACCGTTTGGAGTCCAAGCAAGCCCCGTCGCTACGCCAATTGGCAACTCCTGAGGGCGTTTTTTGTCAGAAAAGATTTCTGGACCCAAAAACTTTTTGATTTCTGCAAGTGTGATATGCCTTTCAGTGCGCTTAATTTCAGATAATGATTTTTCTTTTGTGTGAGCATATCCAGCTTCAACATATTCACGTGCAATTGAACGAATAATACCTGCTAATTCACGTTTTAATTGCCTCACTCCTGCTTCACGAGTGTAAAGATGAATGAGATTTTTCATCGTTTCTTGATTAAATTTTATGTCGACAACATTGGTCATGCCGTGCGAATCAATTACCTGTGGCAAAAGATGTTCAAAAGCAATATGCGACTTTTCTTCTAATGTGTAGCTATTCAGTTCTACGATCTCCATTCTGTCCCGCAAAGGAGCAGGAATTGAATGCAAACTATTTGCAGTTGCTATAAAGAAAACTTTACTTAAATCGAGTGGAACATTTAAATAATGATCTGTAAACGTGCTGTTTTGTTCTGGATCAAGAACTTCGAGCAAAGCACTTGAGGGATCGCCTCGTCCATCATTGGCCAGTTTATCTATTTCATCAAATAAGATAACAGGATCCATTGTTCCCGCTTTTTTCAAAGCATCAGCTATTTTGCCTGGCATACTTCCGATATAAGTTCTTCTATGTCCTCGTATTTCAGCTTCATCACGTACACCGCCTAGTGCAATTCGAGCAAATTTACGTCCCAAAGCTTTTGCAATAGATTTGCCTAAACTTGTTTTTCCAACACCAGGAGGACCAACAAAGAGGAGAATTGGCCCTTTTAAAGAATCTTTTAAGGCGCATACGGCTAAAAACTCTAAAATTCTTTTCTTAACTTTCGCTAAACCATGATGATCATGATCTAAAATAGATTTTGCTTCTTTTAGATTGATCTCGTGTTGAGAGTGAATTTCCCAAGGAATATCAAGCAGCCATGTGATATAGGTGTGGCTGACCATGAATTCTGGAGAGCCTGGCTGCATAAGTCCCATTCTTTCAACTTCTCGTAAAGCAATTTCCCGAACTTCGGGTGACATTTTGCTGTTCAAAATTTTTTCGTGGAGATCAATTGGATCACTCGAAGCATTTGAGTTCCGCCCATCGAGTTCTCCAAGCTCTTTTTGCAAAAGCTTAAGCTGTTCTCTCACGTAATATTTTCTCTGCTGTTTGCCCATTTCAGAGCGCACATCGGAATTTATCTTTTGTGAAATTTCTAGAACTTCAATTTCACGCATAAGCAGCGTATGCACTTGTTTAAGGCGTTCTTCTAGATCTTCAATTTCAAGCAATGCTTGTTTGCTTCTAAAATCGACACTCAAATAAGGAACAATCAGGTCAGCTAAGTATGCGGAATCTTGTACATTATCAATAAACAAACTGGCTTCATTGGGGATGTTTGGGGAGAGACTAATTGCTTTTTGTACCAATTGCTTTAAGGCACGTCCAATCGCAATCGCTTCGATATTTTCTTCAGCAGGCTGGAAATCCGAAATATATTCAACCTCAGCTGAAATGCGATCCTTTTCAGTGCTGATGAAATTACGAATTTTAAAACGTCTGACACCTTGGATAACAGCTCCATAGGTATTATCTGGAAACTTTATTATTTTTAATATCTTAGCTTCTGTTCCCACCGTGTAGAGTTCACTTGGGTCAGGAGAATGTGTGTCAGGGTTTATTTGTGCCAAAATCCCAATTTTTCCACCTATGCGAATAGCGCGATCTACAGATTCTGATGTCCACTCTTTTCCTGCAGTAAAAGGAAGAACATTGTGAGGAAATAGGACAATATTTTTAACTGGAACAATTTTCAAAATATTTTCTGAGGAATCATTTTCGTCCGATTTATCCAATACTTCTTTAGATTTACCTGGAATAACTTTAATTTTTTTATTTATAACAACAGGTAATTTCTCAGTTTCTTGCTTTATAATCGGCTCTTTTGCTTGTTTTTTATTTTTATCGTTCGGAGATAATCTATCGCTTTTTTTGTCTTCCATGATATCCTCTTACCGCCTTTGATAGCACTTACCAAAGGAATTTATTTACGTTCTGTGCAAATATGGACGCAATAGGGAATCTGTCAATATCCCAAAAGAATCTTATGCGCATGCTTTGAAAGACTCTTGCCTCCTCTTAGAATATCTGCTACAGCCTTTAAGCTTGCGACGACTTCTGGGGGTTTTATACTTCCATTAAGCCTGTTGTTGAACTCATTTTTGAAGAAAAAACTCTTGGAGGTTTTGCTATGTCACGTGTATGTGAGCTTTCTGGTAAAAGCGGTCTTGTCGGGAACCGCGTTTCACACGCTAAAAATAGAACTAAAGTTCGTCTTCTCCCAAATTTACAAGAAAAGAAATTTTATGCTCCAGGTCTTGGTAAATTTGTGAAATTTCGTCTAAGTACAAGCGCTTTACGTACTGTAAATAAAATCGGTATCGAAGCGTATTGCGCCAAAGAAGGTATTAGACTCGGATAATTTCGATCTACGGCAACATAAAAAGGGTGGCTTCCTATTACGAAGACCACCCTTTTTATATTTTAATAATATTTATGTATGATTCTCGATATTTTTCCAGACTTTTTTACACGTATAAGATTTTTTTCAAATTCATTCATTATTTTTTCTGATTCCGGAAATTCTTTTCTCAAGCAAAAATAAAAATGAACACTCGCAGGTTTTAAAAAATATATCGATTTAAATCTTAAATTTTTAAATGCATGCTTTTTTGCTAAGTATTTATCAGCTTTTTCATTACTAGATACATATATATCTGCAGAATTATCGTCGACCATTTTTAGGACGTCGACTAAATTTGCTGTTCTAAAAAACTTAACATCTTTATCATCGTGAAATTGTTCCTTAGCCCAACCATCACCAATATATCCAACCATTTTATAGTTATTTAATTCATCCTTTTTATTTATTTTAAGAATTTCTTTTATCTTTTTACTTTCTTTAGAATAAACCAATGCTACGTTTGAACTGATTATTTCAGTGTTTGGAAAAAGTAAAAATTTTTCTCTTTCAGTCGTTTTGGCTGTGATATGTGAGTCAAATTCAGCTTTCTTAACCAAATCCTGTGCACGCCCCCAAGGAAACGAATCTATTTGCACTTCATACCCCATCATATCATGTAAAATTAACTGAGCTATATCAATAAATATTCCTTTTGTTTGACCATTTTCTTTATATGAAAAAGGAGCAAAGCTGTCATAAAATGAAATTTTAATTGGTTCTTTTTTAAGAGAGAATGCGAATTGCTTAAATTGAAATGAAAAAAACACGATAAAAATGAGAATAAATTTCTTATTTAGCATTTTTAAAGGACTCCTTGAATTTCCTTATCCAAAGACGCTATTTTGTTCTTCATTAGAGTATGTGCATTATTAACAATAGTTTCAATATCTTCAACATTGACATCCAGAGTTGGGATCGGATCGAGAACTTCAACAAGAACTTTTCCAGAGTTCCATTTTGAAATGTCGATAGCATTTCTAAATGTACTAGAAACAATTGGTTGTATATTTACTCTGTTCTGAATAGCAGCATAAAAAGCACCTTTTTTGAAACCATTGAGACCACGCCCATGACTGCGAGTCCCTTCCGGAAACATCCATAGTGAGCGCCCTTGCTGAATGGCTGTGTCAACGACCTTCATCGTATCCATAGCTTTTGCATGATTTTTTCGATTGATGAAAAGGTTTCCACCTAAAAGAAAAATCCAACCAAAAATGGGTAACCAAATAAGTGATTTTTTACCCATAACAACTGTTTTATAGGGGAAAATCCCGCCGAATATCACGGAATCAAAATAGGATTGATGATTCGCAATCAAGACAGAGGAATTCATAACTTTGAGATTATTTTTTCCTCTATACTCAACTTTTACTCTGAGAAGTTTAATAAATACATGCGAAAGAATTCTTGAATAGAGATAATTATTATTCGGATTTTTATACCTAAAAACAAAAAATATGAGGCAAAATATATTTATGAACGTAAAGAGAAAAACTATCAAAAAATAACGAATAACTTTAATTAAGAAACCAAGCATAAACCATCCAATCCTGAAAAGAACACTTGAAAAATATACGAAGAACTTAACCTTGTAAAGACTTATAAATATAAACAGAATACAATAAATTTGACATATAATTCAGTGTCATTTACTCTAAAATGATACCCTTAGAAACTAAATCAATATGGATCTCTAGCTATGTTGCAAAGTCAACTTAATAAATTTGATTCTTATGCAAAACAGTTTCCTGGCCCCATAGAGGACAGCGTATCTTTCAATTTTGGCCGCTACAATCATCACATCGTATTTGCTTGCCTTATCCATGGTGATGAAATCGGCTCATTACCAGCAATCACTCGGATAATCCAAGAATTATCAACTCAAAAAATAAAATATGGAGGTATTGTTACTTTTATTTTAGGTAACAGGCAAGCAGCTCTTCAAGAAAAAAGATTTCTTGAAACTGATCTCAATCGAAGCTTTTCAGCAAAAACATCCGAACAGGATAATACATTGGAACAAAACCGTGCCTTAGAAATCATGAAGGTTCTTAATAATTCTGATGTCTTTATTGATTTTCATCAAACCAATCTCCGTTGTAAAAAACCTTTTTATATTTTTGAAATGCATTTAAAAAGTTATTTATGGGCACGTTCAATCGGCTTGACTAAATATTTTGTAACGCGAAAAAAGGGCGAAGCATATACCCCTGCTGGAATGTGCTCCGATGAATATGTCCGAAAACAAGATAAAGTTGGGATCACTTTAGAACTTGGAGTCAAAGGTTTTTATAAGAATGCAGAATTAAATTGTATTAAAGCAATTCAAAAAAGTCTAAATATCATGGATCAAAAATATTTATTGAATAAAGAGATTAAAAATATTGCAAGAAAATATACTGACTTAACATTTTTAGAGCGAAGATATTCCGAACCTTTTTCTTCACCAAAAAAAATATTAAAGGAAGGTTTTTTTAATTTGCAAAAAATAAAAAAAGACCAAATACTCGGCTACGATGAATTGAAGAAACCATTGCGCAGCCCACACAATGGTTACATTATATTTCCCCAATATCCACGCAGAAATGATAAAGGAATTTCAATAGAAAAAAATGATCCCTATCTCTATTCCATTGTTTGTAGAATTGAGGACCCCAAACTTTTTATTTCTTAATACCTTGCTTTTATACTCTCCCCTATGATTTACAAAAGATGTTAGCACCCATATTGGGTTTGTCTTCATACCATCGATGAGGTGAGCATGACACAATTTGCCAAAGTACAAGCTTCCCGATCTGCATTTTTACGCGCAGACATAATTGTTGTTTTAATCGCTATAATTATGGGCATGGGTTTTACAAACTTTTTATCCACTGGTAGCTCTCCATTTATTGAGCAAGTAAAAATAGACACATCCATTTCTGCATTGCCAAATTATGCACTCCTCTCCTTTATCCGCAGTATGCTTGCTTTATTTTTGAGCTATATTTTTGCAATTATTTATGGGACACTTGCAGCAAATAATAAATCGCTTGAACGCTTTTTAATTCCGCTCCTCGATGTTTTACAAAGTCTGCCTGTTCTAGCATTTCTCCCGGGCTTTGTCCTTGCTCTTATTTCAATTTTCCAAAGCAACCGTTGGGGACTTGAATTTGCATGTTTACTTACTATTTTCACGGGTCAAGTTTGGAATCTTGCTTTTGCCTATTATGAATCACAAAGAACACTTCAACCAGAATTTAAAGAGGTTTCGAAAATTTATCGTCTCTCTGTCGTGCAAAAATTCTTTTTTGTGGATCTTCCGAATGGATATCGTCCATTAATTTACAATGGAATGATGTCCATGGCGGGTGGATGGTTCTTTTTAACGACCTGTGAAGCTTTTACTTTAGGCAGTAAAGATTTTCGTTTACCAGGTCTTGGCAGTTATATTTCAGAGTCTTTTACGACTGGCAATTATTTTAATTTTTGCTCTGCACTTCTTGTTCTTATAGTTATAATTATTGGTACAGATTTATTTCTTTGGAAACCTCTAATTGCATGGGTAACGCGCTTTCGTGATGGTGATGACGGAAAAAGCGTTGCTGTAGATGAAAGTTGGTTTTTAAATATTATTCATCAAACCAGTATTCCAGATCTGATTTCCTCTGGTTTTAAACGTACGGTTTTATTTTTATTTCCTAAAGCAGAAATTGCTGAGAGTGGTGCCACACGCAAATATTTAATCGATAATATTGAAAAATGGGGCACCGTTATCAGTCCAGCTAATTGGTTGAGCACAGATAAAGTGAATAAAATAAAACATTCTTCATGGCTCCCTTGGCTTGTTACTTTTGCAGTGGGCGGGCTCGTATTTTCAATCCTTCCTAAACTTCCATCTTTTGGTCAATCGCTTGCATCCCTGTCCAATGAAGATTGGTTTACCTTAATTCATGCTGTTTTTTTAACAGGCTCTAAGGTTTTTTTTGTAATTATTATTAGCACAATTTGGACAATACCCGTAGGTTTATGGCTTGGCTTAAATCCACGCCTCGAACGGATTTTTCAACCCATAATCCAAAACTTTGCTGCTTTTCCTGCTCCCGTGCTCTTTCCTTTTTTAGCGCTTGCTTTGAGTTTCTTAAAATTACCCAGTTTTATTAGCGCAACTCTTCTCATGTGCGTTGGTAGTCAGTGGTATATTTTATTTAACGTCATTGGTGGTGCATCAAGAATTCCAGCAGAATTAAAACTTGTGACTCAAATATATAAATTTTCTCTCTGGCACCGCTTTAGCAAGCTCTATTTTCCAGCTATCTTACCTTCACTGGCGACAGGGTGGATCACGGCAGCAGGCGGAGCTTGGAACGCAAGCGTTGTTGCTGAAATAGTTGAATATCCAGGCGGTTCGTTGCGTTCAGAAGGAATTGGTGCTGAACTTGTTCTCGCAACAACTTCAGGAAATTATCAAAAACTTATTGCAGCAATTATTTGTATAGTCGTTGCTCTTGTGATTTTAAATCGCACTGTTTGGAGAACATTGTATATATTTGCCGAACGAGTTAAGGATTAATTTATGAAAAAGAAAAAAGTTGTGCTTTCTGTACGCTCACTTTGCAAAGATTATCGCAGACCTAATGGCAATATGTTTACTGTTCTTGAAGGAATTAATTTAGATATTTATGATGGAGAATTCCTTGCTTTGGTAGGCCTTTCAGGCTCAGGTAAATCAACTCTCCTGCGCTGCATGGCGGGTTTATTGACCCCAGACAGAGGAACAGTGAGTTATGCAACACCTTCACCAGAAAACATGCAATTAGGAGCTTTTGTCTTCCAAAGTTTTGCTTTGTTCCCATGGATGACAATTCGTGAAAATATTGCAGTTTCCATGCCCAAGCTCAGTCGCAATGAACAAAATGAAAGAATTGATCGCATTATACAAATGGTAGGTTTAAAAGGCTTTGAAGATGCCTTCCCACGCGAGTTGAGTGGTGGAATGCGACAAAGAGTGAGTTTGGCGCGCGCAATGGTTTCTGATCCTATGATAATGTTTATGGATGAGCCCTTTTCAGCGCTCGATCCATTAACAAGCGAGTCCCTCAGAGCTGAGCTCGTTCGCATTTGGTCTCAACCTGATCGCAAAATCCGCTCGAGCGTACTTGTCACACATAGATTTGAAGAAGCTCTTCAATTAGCCGATCGAGTCCTTATACTCTCCTCTAATCCAGGAACTATTTTCCGCTCAATAGAAATCAATTTACCCCGACCACGTATGCCAAACTCGAAAGAATATAAAGAAATTGAAGAGCAACTTGAAAAAGCATTCGGTCTCTTGCACCTCGATAAAGTAACAGATGAACACGACTACGAAACACTTGTGCCTGACTTAACTCCGGTACAAAAAACAAATTTAAGCCAAGAACAAAGTGCTGTTGTTACAAAAAGCAGTGAAAAACATGCTCTTAATGAAAATAAAAAAGCGAAAGAACCTAACCAAACAAAACAGAAGAGAGTGAAACCTCTAATCAATACAAATCTCACTCTTGTTGAAGGTTTGGTAAGCCGTTTGAGCACAGAAGATGAAGAAACAGATCTATATGATTTATGTGAAGAAATGGGTCAAAGTGTCGATCAAGTGCTCCCAGCTGTTGCAGCAGGAGAAACGCTTGGTTTTATCACAACTCCAGGAATTCGAGTTGTCTTGACAGAACAGGGAAGACTCTTTGCGACAGAACATGACACCGAAGTGCGCAGTGAAATGATGCGCAGTGCAATTCTTAAACTTCCTGTAGTTTATTCAATTTATGCTCTCGTCAAAAATGCCGGACAGGAAGGTCTCGAAGCTGATATTGCCATTGAACAAATCGTAATGATGCTTCCATTTGAAGACCACGACGTACAATTTCAAACACTTCTCAAATGGTGCCGCTATGCCAATTTATTAATTTACGATTCTGATGAAGAAAAATTGTTTATACCCGATTAAATTTGTTAGGCTGTGCAACAACGCTTTGGGTAAAAAATCTCTAAGCCAATGCTTCCTGAAATTCTGTTTACTTTCCTGATAAGGACTTGTGGAAATTATGAGTGGTAATTTTAATTCTATTTTTCAAAATAACGCTGGCTATGTTGAAGAAATGTTTGCTCGTTATAGTTCGGATCCAAACTCTGTTGGAATCGAATGGCGAGCCTATTTTGAAGGCTTCAATGAAGGGTTCGGGACAGCTTCAGCTCTCGCAAATGACACTCCTCATTTTCAAGAGCTGTTAAAAAATGTCAGTGAAAAAACCCAAGTTCAGGCGAATTCTAAGGATGCAGACTCTGTAGGATCTGAAGCACTCGTATTCGAAATGAAAGTCGCTGAATATGTACACGCTTGGAAAGCGAACGGACATTTACAAGCCACAACAAATCCACTCCCAATTCCACCTAAAAAATTTCCAATTTTAGCCCTTGAATCCTATGGATTGACCACTCATGATTTAAAACGCTCAACACATGCGGGCGCTTTGATTGGCTTAGGTTCAATGAGCCTCGAAAAACTCATGATTGAGCTGGACAGAAGATTTGCAGGCACTGTTGGTGCAGAAATTGAGCATGTTGATTCCGATGAAGAACGCAGATGGCTACATGCCGAGTTTGCAAAAATATACAATCCAATTCCTAAAGAAACTCAAAAATCAATTTATTCTGAATTAGCAAAAGCAGATTCCCTAGAAAAAACCATTGCAACCAAATATATTGGTAAAAAAAGATTTAGTATTGAAGGTGCAGACGCTCAATATCCTGCCGTTGAAACTTTTATTGATGAATCGACAAAACTAGGTGTTAAAGAGTGCACAGTCGCCATTGCCCACCGTGGACGGCTCAATTTCCTTGTCAACGTAATCGGCAAACCGCTTGAGAAACTCTTTGCAGAATGGGAAGGTTACTATCATGATGGATTGCATGGCGACTGCGACGTAAAATATCATTATGGATATGAATCCGATCGCAAATCCCGTTCCGGCAATGACATAACAGTTTCTATGCCATTTAATCCTAGTCACCTAGAATACGTCGACAGCGTGGTTATGGGCGACACTAGAGCGCGGCAAGCTATGTATTACAACGGCGATACTTCTAAAGTTGCTTCCGTTGTCTTGCATGGTGACGCAGCTTTTTCTGGACAAGGTATTGTGTTTGAAACCGTACAAATGATGTCCTTAAAAGGTTATAATGTCGGTGGAACAGTTCACTTAGTAGCAAACAATCAAGTTGGCTTTACCACAGATCCATCAGACTCTCGTTCTTCGACCTATTGCACAGACGTGGCTAAAGTAACAGGCTCCCCTGTTTTTCATATTAATGCCGACAATCTTGATTCCCTGCACAACCTTATGGTTTTAGCAGCAAACTATCGGGCAAAATTTAAAAAAGATATTTATATCGATCTCGTTTGTTTCCGCAGATATGGTCACAATGAAGCCGACGAACCGGTTTTCACCCAGCCGCTATTATACAAATTAATCAAAGATAAGCATGCACCATATGAAGAATATGCAAAATATTTATCCACAGCACATGGCTTTTTAGAAGGCGATTTAAAAAGTGTGTATGACAATTTCCGCGCTGAAATGAATGCTACTTTTGATAAAGTAAAAAATAGTCATGCTAAAATAGAGCAATTCACCCCGCCAAGAGATGCAGGCGAACTTAAACTTGCTTCTGAAAAAGATATGTTAAAAGTTGTTAAAACTCAGCTTTCTCTGAGCAAAATTAAAGCCCTCGCACAAAAAATCTGCACTGTACCAGAAAGTTTCCGTGTCAATCCTAAACTCAGTCGCATTATTATTACTGAACGCAAAGATATGGCAGATGGGAAAAAGAAAGTTGACTGGGGCATGGCAGAATTACTCGCATATGCAAGTCTCCTTGAAGAAGGTTACAGCATTCGTCTTGCAGGTGAAGATGCACAGAGAGGAACATTCTCACACCGCCATGTTACATTGGTAGACTCTGAAGATGCGAGCCTTTATACGCTTCTTTCTCCATGTACATCTGAAACTGCGAAAGTTGAAGTCATCAATACTCTTCTCTCCGAAGAAGCAGCAATGGGTTACGAATATGGTTATGCCGTCCGCCAAGCAAAAGGTCTCGTTTTATGGGAAGGCCAATTTGGCGACTTTGCTAATGGAGCGCAAGTTATAATCGATCAATTTATCGCAGCTGGAGAAACAAAATGGTGTCAGACACAAGGACTTGTTTTGTTGCTTCCACATGGTATGGAAGGACAAGGTGCAGAGCATTCAAGCGCACGTCTAGAAAGATTTTTACAGCTGTGTGCCGATGGAAATATGCAAGTTTGTTACTTTACAAATGCAGCGCAATTATATCATGCATTCAGAAGACAATTGCATCGTAATTTCAGAAAACCTCTTATTTTAATGACACCAAAAAGTTTTTTAAGAAGTCCCCGTGCTTCTACTACATTAGAAGAATTAGCGACAGGTCATTTTGAAGAAATTCTTGACGATCTACGCATTGGTAAATCAAACAAAGTTGAAAGAGTTTTATTCTGTACTGGAAAAATATCTCTCGATCTCTTTGATGCCCTTGAAAAAGATGAATTTAAAAACAAAGCAGAGACAACGGCCATTATTCGCATTGAACAACTTTACCCATTCCACATGGAAAAAGCTGTGAGCATTCTCTCACAATACAAATCCGCAAAATGCATAGCTTGGGTCCAAGAAGAGCCTGCAAATATGGGAGCTTGGAGCTTTATTCGCCATGAACTTGAAAATGTTCTGAAAAAATCAGGGATTGCAAACCATCTTGAATATTTCGGCAGAAGAAGACGTGCAACTCCCGCAGTTGGTATTGAAAAATGGCATTTTATTGAACAAGAACAAGTCATAAAAGCCGCTCTTGAAGCAAATGCAAGTACAGAAGTGTGATTTTCTCGTTCAATTTTATCCTCTATAATAGCTTACCAACCTGACAATTTTATCCGTCAAACTAAGCGCCATCGTCAGATTGATGAATGGCGATTTTTAGTAAATAATTATAAATATTCAAATAAAATTGAACGAGGAATCCCATGGCAAAAAGAATCACCTTTACGCTGATCGGTCTTCTTATAGTTTTTGGAGGAATATTCGGTTGGTATATTATGCGTCAGTATTTCATGAAAAAGTATTTTGCTTCGTTTGTCCCTCCTCCTCAAGCTGTCTCCGTTGCCATAGCAAAATCGGATACTTGGCAACCTTTCTTATATTCGGTTGGAAATTTAAAAGCTGTTGACGGTGTTGAAATCAGTTCTGAAGTCTCAGGGCAAGTGAAAGCAATTTATTTTAAATCTGGCGAATTTGTAAAAAAAGGACAAGCGCTTGTGCAATTAGATGATGCCAGTGAACAAGCTCAGTTAAGAGATATCAGTGCACAATTGCAATTAGCTAAAGTAACAGATATGCGCACAAAAAAGTTATTCACTCAAGGTGCAACATCGCAAGCATCCGTTGATGACTCATCTTCGAAAACAAAACAATTGAAAGCAAATTTCGAAAATATAAGTTCAGCAATTGCTAAAAAATTAATCCGCGCTCCTTTTAGTGGGAAAATCGGCATAAAACTCATAAACGTTGGGCAATATATTTCCCCAGGTTTATCATGTGCCAGTTTACAATCATCGCATATATTAAATGTTCAATTTACCCTACCGCAACAAGAAGTAAGTAAAATAGCTTTACGCCAGGAAGTTCTCGTTGTCAGTGATGCATATCCTAATTTAAATTTCAAAGGAACAATCACTGCAATTGATTCTAAAATCGATGAATCAACTCGAACAATAGAAGCGCAAGCTACGATTGAAAATATTGATAATAAATTACTTCCAGGCATGTTTGTTAATGCAAAAATATTTCTCCCAGCTATTCCAAATACGATCACACTGCCGCAAACGGCAATAACTTACACCCTTTATGGCGATTCAGCCTTTCTAGTCCGTCTAAATGATAAAAAGTCAGAAACTGGACAAGAATTAGGAACAGTCAGTCGTATCCTTGTAAAAACTGGGGAAAAAAGAGACAACACAGTAGTTATTTTAGAAGGAATTAAAGCAGGAGATATGATTGTAATCAGTGGACAGCTTAAACTTGTTGATGGCACATCCATTGTTATTAATAACTCTGTAAAATTATAAATTTTATGTGCAGAGGAATAAAATGAAATTCACTGATATTTTTATTCAAAGACCTGTTTTAGCAACAGTCGTAAGCCTTCTTATTTTTATCATCGGCTTAAAATCTGTTTTTAATTTGGATGTCAGACAATATCCTAAAGTTGAAAACACGGTGGTAACAGTAACAACAACATATCCTGGCGCCAATGCACAACTTATGCAAGGATTTATAACCCAACCGCTGCAAACATCCATCGCATCCGCTGATGGAATCGATTATATAAATTCTTCGAGCAGTCAAGGTGTGAGTACAATTCAAGCGCATTTAAAATTAAATTTTAATTCCGCAACTGCATTTGCAGATATTTTAGCCAAAGTAAATGCAGTGTCAGGACAATTGCCCCGCGAAGCAAATAGTCCGGTTATTACGAAAACCACAGGAAGTTCAATCGCGTTACTTTATATAAGTTATTCAAGTGACAAAATATCGAGTCAACAAATATACGATGTATTAACACGCATTGTACAGCCCAATATTCAATCGGTTTCAGGAGTGGCCAGTGCAGATATTCTTGGGGGAAATCCATTTGCTATGCGCATTTGGTTACAACCTGACAAAATGGCGGCCTTAAATATAACTGCAGATGATGTGAATAAAGCTCTCACATCGAATAGCTATTTATCAGCCGCTGGCCAACTGAAAGGTCAATACACAATCACAAATATCAAAGCTGAAACAGATTTACACAGCGTAGAAGAGTTTAACAATCTCGTGATTAAAGAAACAAAAGGTAAATTGATTCGCATGCGTAATGTAGCAGAGGTAGAATTGGGTTCTGAAAATTATTCATCCTCTGTTACTTTTAATGGAAAAAAAGGAGTCTTTATTGGGGTCAATTCTGTACCCACTGCAAATCCACTAACAGTTGTGCAAGATGTTAGAAAAGTATTACCTGATATTTTAAAATCACTTCCCCCATCACTCAATCAAGTTGTGGTCTATGACTCAACAGAATTTATTTCTGCTTCAATAAAAGATGTTATCAAAACTTTAGGTGAAGCAACTATTATTGTCATCATTGTTATATTTTTATTCCTAGGCTCCCTTCGCTCAGTCATAATTCCAATCGTAACAATTCCTCTGTCTTTAGTCGGTGTCTGTTCTATAATGTTTTTGCTCGGATACACAATTAACTTACTCACACTTTTATCTATGGTTCTTGCAATTGGACTTGTCGTTGATGATGCTATAGTTGTTCTTGAAAATATCCAACGTCATTTAGAAGAAGGAAAAAGCGCATTCGATTCTGCTTTGCTTGGTGCAAAAGAAATTGCATTGCCAGTAATCACAATGACGATCACACTTAGCGCTGTGTACGCTCCTATTGGACTTATGGGGGGTTTAACGGGAGCGCTTTTTAAAGAATTTGCCTTAACATTAGCTGCTTCTGTCATAGTTTCTGGTGTGATTGCTTTGACTTTATCACCTATGATGTGTTCAAAAATTTTAAAAACAGAAGACACGAGTAAAGGCTTTGCCCATTGGATCGACGTTAAGTTTACAGAACTCCAAAATTTTTATGAAAAGAAATTAAAATCCGTTCTAAATTTTAGACCCGTTGTACTAATATTTGGAGGTGTTGTCCTGGTCAGTGTTTTCTTTCTTTTTATTTTAACTCCCAAACAGCTTGCACCGCAAGAAGATCAAGGATTTTTATTAACGATTGCGACAGCACCTAAATATGCAAATATCCGTTATTTAGAAAAATACACGGAACAAATAAACAATATATTTAGTAAATATCCAGAAAGAGCCGCCCACTTTATCGCAAATGGCAGGGGCAGTGAAACCGATGCATTTTCAGGTTTTGTATTCAAGCCTTGGAGTGACCGAAATAGAAGTGCAACAGAATTGCAAACAATTATCCAAAATGATTTGAATGAAATATCAGGCATAAAAGCATTTATATTTTCTTTACCTGATTTACCCACAGGGAGTTCTGGATTCCCTGTACAGATGGTACTTAAATCAACCGATAACTACACAAATATTTATTTAGTTATGGAAGAATTAAAAGCTCTGGCAAAAAAGAGTGGACTTTTTATAGTAGTTGATAGTGATTTAAGTTTCGAAACGCCACAATTAAATATCGAAATCGACAAATCAAAAGCAGCTGATGTAAATATATCTATGCAACAAATTGGCCAACAATTATCAACATTTTTAGGTGGAAATTATACAAATTTATTCAGCATGGATGGAAGAAGCTATAAAATAATTCCACAATTAGCTGATAATGATCGCTATAATCCCTCCGATCTTAAAAAAACATATATTAAAAGTAACTCTGGATCATTTGTTCCTTTATCAAACTTTATTAATTTTAATATAAGTTCCGAACCCAATTCTTTGAATCAATTTCAGCAGCTCAACTCTGCTACCTTTTCTGCCGTGATGATGCCTGGTCAAACAAGCTCAACGGGTTTAGCTTTTTTAAAAAAAGAAGCAAATAGAATTATGCCCTATGGCATGAGCTACGATTTTTCTGGTGATTCTAGAACTGAACAGCAGGAAGGCAATGCACTGATTCTCACTTTTGGCTTTGCTTTGGTTATTATTTTTCTCGTCTTATCTGCACAATTTGAAAGTTTTCGCGATCCCTTAATTATCATGATCAGTGTTCCTATGGCTATTTGTGGCGCACTCATTCCACTCAATCTAGGCTTTGCTACTATTAATATTTATACAGAAATTGGACTTATAACACTTATTGGTCTTATAACGAAACATGGGATTTTAATGGTTGAATTTGCCAATCAATTGCGCCACGAAAATAATTATGACATACGCAAAGCAATTGAAAAAGCAGCCTCAATTCGCTTACGCCCAATCTTAATGACAACTGCTGCTATGGTTCTCGCTGTAATACCTCTTATTATTGCCTCTGGCGCAGGTGCTGCAAGCCGGCATGATATCGGTATTGTTATAGCTTCTGGACTGACAATTGGAACCTTATTTACACTCTTTGTCGTACCAACTATGTATACTTATTTAGCAAAACCTAATCTGCACTTGAAAAAACATAAAAAAGAAAATGAAGAAGCCTAATTTAACTGTGTAGGAAAAAACTTTCTATTTCTACATTTTTTTGAAAATTAATTTTTAAAATTCAATACTTATAAGTATTCATCCGATTTATAGAGCATTACAGAAATAACTCGGAGAGTAATTTTAGTGCACATTTATTTAAAAATACAAAAATTAACTATTATTATAATTCTATTAATTTATTTTTCTATTAACTTGCAAGTTTATGCAGAAAGCAATTTTGCAGATAACTTTCAGTGCACTCAATATGAAGTAAAGAATAAAGAAACAATAATTCAAATACTCAGAAAAAATTCACTTTTCCCAGTCTTTGGCAGAGAAGGATCATTGCAAAAAACATATGAAATAAATAAATTGGATAAAAAGGAAAGAAAGGAACTTATTCATGCAGGCGATAAATTGTGTCTGCCCATTCGAATTCGATTTCCAGCAAACTATAAAAAAACAATTGTTAATGATACAGAATCAAATAAAAATATCAAAAAAAAAGATGACAATAGCAATAAAGATATTGCAAATATTGAAAAAGAAATGATGAGTTCAACTCAAACATTAGAAATAAAAAATAATATCCCTTTGAATATTAATAAAGAAAAACAAATTAAAAATGAAAGATGTACAACATATATTGTTAAAAATGGAGACACAATAATCCAAATCCTTAAAACTCATAAACTTAGACCTGTCTTCGGAAAGAGCGGAAGTTTACAAAAAACTCTAAAAATAAACAAACGTGAAGGAAAGAAAGGGTATCTGATTCTCCCAGGAAATTCCCTTTGCCTACCAATCAATGATGTAAAATATCATTTAGCTGATCATAAAAATGAAATTCAAGAGAAAAATAATCTGATTGTAAAAGGAATAGATAATAAAACTGAAGAAATATTGCACTTAGACTCATCCTTACCTATTGTTTTGCCCTCAGAGGAAAACACTGGAATCAATGATAAAATAATCACTAAAAATAACGAAGACGTTGAATCTAAAGATAAGATAATTACTAAAAGCAACGAAGGCGTTGAATCCAATGATAAAATAATCACTAAAAATGAAAAAGACGTTGAACCCAATGATAAAGTAATTACTAAAAATGACAAAGACGTTGAACCCAATGATAAGATAATTACTAAAAATGAAAAAGACGTTGAAACCAATGATAAAGTAATTACTAAAAATGACAAAGACGTTGAATCCAATGATAAGATAATTACTAAAAATGAAAAAATTGAAACAGATAAAAACGTTCAAGTATCAGAAAAATCTAGAAAAAAAAATATGTCTTCTACAAAAATTTCTAATGAAAAAAGAGAAAATAAAAAAAAACCTGAGCAAAATAAGACAAAAGATTCTAATGAAAAAATTATTCCTGAAGCACAATCTGAAATTCAACAATGTGATAAATATACTACAGAGAAAGAAGAAAATATCATACATATTCTAAGAAAAAAAAATATCACACCTCTTTATGGCGAAAATGGTTCTTACCAAAAAACAATAGAACTCAATAAAAATCTTACATTTGATAATCCATTTTTAGAAAAAGGCACAGCTATATGTCTGCCAAAAATTTTAACCACTGATAATAATAGCGAAAAAAACCTGCATGCATTCGATAAAAGCATTAAACTTGAAAATAATAAGAATTTTGAAGAAAATCCAAATCTTTTTTATTCAGAATTGGGAGTTAAATATTTACGCCTGATAGGGATAAATACAGATAATAATTTCAGCTCAACTCTTCTTTCTCGCCCAATTGTTTTTACTGAAGCGGGCCTTACTCAAAGGTGGAGTAAACAGTTAGAAACTTATTTTGGGATAAACTTTGCATTTACTGAAATAATGCAATCTGATACAAATGTTGTCATCGGTGATAGTATCCTAAGATTAACAAATATAATTGCAGGAATAAAACATCAATTCTATCCAAGTTTATATGGAAATTTTCAATTCTCTTATGGAGATTATGTAATATTTCGCTCTATAGATGATTCAACAATACAAGTTGAAAAAATGTCCACAGCCCACCTGCTCAGCACATTAGGATATACTTTCCTAAATTATGATAAGCTATCATTTCAATCAGAAATAAGTTATTTACTCAGCACTCCATTTACCAATGAAGTCTATAATTCTTATGTTGGACAAGGTTATGAATTAGGCCTTATTCAATCCTATAACGATAAAGGTTGGGGTTTTAAAACAAAGCTTTTTTACTTAAGAGATTATACTTATGTGCCTCCAGTAAAATTTGATTACACTGAAATAGGTATTCTATTTAAATTTTTTGGTGAGTTACCATGATTAATATATCAATAACTCATGCCGATTGGCCCTGAAAATGCTGCGCCCGATCCAGTGGATGCACATCCACTTAATGATCCATCAGTGATGGAAATTTTACATTTAATGACTGTATTACTCCCCCAATTTGCTATATATAACGTGTCATTTATAATAACAACTCCCTCAGTGCTGCTATATGAACCTGAGGAGGGAGGATTTACAGTCGAACTTGTAGCAATGCCGCAGTTAGATAACGAACCATCGCTCACGTTCACTGTGCATTTTACAACTGTATTTGAACCTGCATTAGCAATATACATATAATTATTAAATACAGCTATCCCTGTAGGCCCCCCCAAACCAATTCCACCAAAAGAAGTACAAGGCGTGATAATATTTCCGGTTGAAGTATTAATTCCACATCTATTAATGGCATTTCCGCTTCTATTTGTAACATAAAGATATGGGGTATTTAAATAAACATAAGACAAACCTTGCACCTGTGTGCCAGTTAACGTAGTTGCGGAGCAACTAGTCAATGCCCCAGTGCTTGTATTAATCGTACATTTAGTGACTGTCGTCACACCTCCAACATATAAGTAAACAGAATTTAATCCTTTACTTATCGAAACACCATAAGATGATGTTGGCATCGCTGTTGTTACTGAAGTACACGGTGATGTCATTGCGCCTGTGACTTGATTGATTACACAGACAGAAATTCCAGAGCTTGAATTATTTGTAACATATAAAAAATTATTATAGCGCGCAGTACCAACCGGAGTCACAAATGTTGGAGTTCCAGCTACACAGCCAGACAATGAGCCATCACTCTGGATATTGCAAATATTTGCTTTAGTTGTTTGGCTATTTCCTATGTACATAAATTTTGGATAATTTTGCAAGGTCGAACCTAAGGTGGTTTGAAATGCTCTTCTTACAGTTTCCATGTTTAATAAGCTAAAAGCATTGGAAGTCCAAGCTGCTGCCATAGCCATATAATCTTGTAAACCCGTTCCAGCTGTATTGTTAAATGATCCTAAGATTAATCCTCCATTTTTTGAAGATGATGAAGTATCTGTATGTTGTAATTCATTCACTTGCATATTTAAGGATGTGCCGTTTAAAGAAACAGCCCAATAATCAAAACGAGAAGGAGCTAAAGGATAACTTATCACTGAAGGATTTGAGGATAAATTTTCAAATTTAATTGAAGAAAAGTTTCCACCATAGCCAAAACTATTATTCGCAGCTGATCCCGTATACCCAATAATTCCTCTATCATTTGCAGTTGTTGTGGGACTACGTGCAACAGCTATTAAAGTAGATGCGCTGCTATTAAAAATATTTGCAATTGTTGTTAATCCTGCAGAATTTGGAATTATGCCACCTGTTGTGTCCCAAGGTAACCCAGATGCTATAGTCCCATTATGCAAATCACAATAAAAATCAAAAATTTTTGTCCCGGTTCCTGCATTTTGATTTGCAAGCAAAGGATAAAAAACATCGGGAATAGGTATTTTATTTGTTATAATTTGATTTATGAAGCTCTTTATTTGATTTTTTCCGGCTGCATTTAAAGCATTGCCACCAATCAAACCGACTCGATTCGAATAATCAGTAAGAA
Organism: Fluviispira sanaruensis; assembly: GCF_004295685.1. Taxonomy (NCBI): domain Bacteria; kingdom Pseudomonadati; phylum Bdellovibrionota; class Oligoflexia; order Silvanigrellales; family Silvanigrellaceae; genus Fluviispira; species Fluviispira sanaruensis. The sequence goes on along the minus strand of NZ_AP019368.1, from coordinate 1,619,534 downwards.
TAGCTGTTGTGTTTATTCCAACACTGTTATCAGGTGAAGAATTATAAGCAATATTTGATGATATAGGATTTGAACACGTTACACTAAATGAGATAATTTTACAAATATCAGAACTCGTTGTCACATATGTTACGTTAGGATTTGTAGCACTAATTGAGCCTGTCGCACCAGATATTGCATTCATATTTGCATAAAATTGATATGTACAGTTGCTTGCGTCGGTCCATGTTCCAATATTACCAACTAAAGAAACACCCGAGCCAGAAACTATTCCAGATCCGGAAGCAGGTCCATTTGTTATTGTTGGCGTAGCAGAATTTTGCGGAGAATCATACTTAAAACTTGTCGATGGGCTCGAAGGTGATGAGTTACCAGAAATATTACTTGCAACAATGACATAATAATACACAGTTCCGACAACTAAACTTTGACTTTGCACTTGATTATTCGTACATGCTGTTCTTACAGCGTTATTAGGTAATACTGTGCAAAATAAATTAGATGATGTTATTGCAACAGAAGAACTTGTTGATGCATATATCAAATATGTCACACTTACATTTCCAGCAGAATATGCATTCCATTGAGCCTGTATATTTCCTACACTAGGAATAGATAAACTCAATCCAGACGGAATTGTTACTGGCACTGTTGGTAAAGAAAGAGTATTCGAAGTAATTGTAGAATTTCCCCCTGTAGCACTATTAGTCGCCTGCACAATAAATGAATAATTTGTATTTTCCGTTAATGCAGATATGACACAAGAGATTTGTGAATTTGATGCAGTTACGTTACTTAGAGAACAACCCGAAATATTCGCAGCATTCACTGTGCTTCCATTTTGTTTAATTGTAAAATTGACAGAACTATTTCCTACATTAAATAACCAATTGAGTGTTATACTCGTCCCCGTATTATTTGAAGAGGTAATTGCGAGATTTGTAGTTGTGGAAAAAGAAGTTGTGGCAGTCGCATCAGGTGTTAATAAAATACTTGCTGGATTAGGTGCATTATTTGATGCAACAATTGCAAAATAGTAATTTTTATTTTCTGACAACCCTGTTACGTTACAGGTATTTAATGCCCCAGGTGCTGTAGGATTGATTGCGGGTGAACACACTATTGAAGCACCATTAACACTTGCATTTGCACTTTCCGATTGAAAAACTTTATACGTAATGTTTTCGCTGCCTACACTGAGTGTCCAACTTAGAGTTAAAGTTTTGTCTGTTACGTTTGAAACAGAAACAACAAAAGAACTTGTTTGATCGAATTGGGTTGTATCGCTCACCGCACTTGAATCAGCAGAAGTTTGACTTAAATTTCCCCCTACTGCATCTGTAATTGCAATTGCTTTAAAATAATATTTTGTATTTTGCACAATCCCTGTATTATCCACACACGATAATGTTGTAGGATTTGCAGAATTCGCATAAACAAAGCAGCCAAAAACGGCAGTGTTATCGGAAGTATTGAAACCACTTTGGGTTGAGTGATATATTTTATAGGTCGTCCCAACATTCGTAAAACTGTTATTTACTTGTATCGTTGCACTGTTATAGCTTAAACTAATAACCTGAATATTTGAAGGAGCACTTGGTTTTGTCACTATTGACATTTCAGCATTAGCCAATACAGAACCATTTGCATTTTTAGCATTTACAATAAAGAAATACTGCGTTCCGGGATTTAATGAAGAAATTATAGTTGATTGAGTTGAACCTGCTCCAGGAGTCACGGTAACAGTTGTGGTATATAACATTGAACTTGTTCCGTAACTCACGTCATAAGAATTTGCACCTGCAGCACTTCCCCAACTAACAGTGGCAGTGCTATCTGTCGGTGTAATTGAAATAATTGAAAATGAAGAGATTGGTGTGCCTGTAACTTCAGAGCTTTGAAAATTCCCACCGACAGATCGAGTCACTAATAGGGCAAAATAATACACTTGCCCATTTGTAAGCCCACTGATCACACATGAATTTCCTAAGAGAGCATCGCAACCTAAAGTGCCAGAAGATAAGGCTTGCCCAGATGATGTTGAATAATAAATTTTATAATTTGTTGCATTTGCAATTGTATTGTCCCACGAAACAGTCATTTGTGAAGAACCTGCAGCAACCATTAAATTAGCTGAACTCAAGGGAGTACCACTGACCTCAGATGATAATGTTTGAGCAGTGGAGTTCACACCTGTGTTATTCCCGACAATCGTATAATAAACAGTTTGATTTGCTGTCCCTGGAAAAGTACAAGGTGATGCTATACAAGCTGTGACTGTTCCAGAATTATTTGGAGAAGATTGATTGGCTACCAAGGACTGATAAACCTTAAAGCTTGTCGCTCCGGTTCCACCTGACCAGGCAAGACTAATCTGGGTCGTTGTCGTTGATATGCTTATTAAACTGATTGCAGTTATTGGAATAACAGAAGTCGGTGAACTTGCAGAAAGAGAACTGCCATTTGAATTTGTTGCCGTAATTGTATAATAAAAATCTGCGCCATCTGCACTTACAGTATCATTACAGGTTAAGGGATTTGATATATTTGTACATCCACTGACGGGTACATATCCACTCCCTGCTGAACGAGATCGACTCACACTATATGAAATTGAAGCATTCCCTGTAGAATTAGATACCCAATTTAAAGTAATAGCATTTCCTTTTGCAGAAATTGTAGGTGAATTTGGGGTCTTTGGTAAAGTAACAATCTGTGTCTCAGGAGTTGATGTAACAGTATTCTGTGTATTTGTTGCAGTCACTACATAATAATATATTTTACTATCTGTTACTGTAGTATCCGTATATACATTATTTGTTGGATTTGTTGCTACTAAAATCCCATTCGTAACAACACCAGGTATGCTTGAACGATAAAGTTTATATGTAACTGAATTACTACCAAGCACACTTGACCATTTCAATGAAACAGTAGAGTCAGTCACATTAATAACAGAAATTACGGGAGGATTTTGTATCTTTGTGCTCATCTGATATTCATTGGAATTTATTCCCATAGCACCCTGAGCATTATTTATTGCAGAAACCATGTAATAATAATTTGTATTTTCCGAAAGGCCGCTATCGGAATAACTCGAGCTTGTTCCAGTATAAATCGGATTGCCCCAATTGCTTGGGTTGCTTGTTAAAGATCGGTATAAATTATAAGTCACTGACGCTGTTCCTGCACTCAAAGACCAATTTATTGTTGCGGAATTATGAGTTATATTCGTTACTGAATTTATAACAGGCGCTGTCTGTAATGCTGTTGTAAAATTTATAACAGGAGAAAATTGCTCAGTCGCATTTAATGCACTATTCTTTGCTGAAACTTTATAAAAATAAGCTGTATTTTCAGTCAAACCTGTGCTCGAAGCTAACAGATTATTTCCTGTATAAATTGCAGTGCCCCACGTACCATTCGCACCGGTTGCTGATTTATAAAGATTATATGTTACTGGCCCATTTCCCTGATTAAAATTCCAATTCAACGTAGCAGAATTTGTATTTACATTCGATGCAAATAAGTTCGAAGGAGCCGTATTGAGTGACGTGATACCTTGAATTGCGGGAGCAGAGACTGCCGATTCTCCCGCAGAATTCAATGCAGAAATGACATAATAATAAATCGTATTTTCATCTAAATTACTATCTGTACATGTGTTCGTATTTGTCAAAGATGAAACCACACAAACAGCTGTAGATGGGTTTGCCACAAATGGAGTTAGATTAATATCTGAGCGGTATATTTTATATGACGTTAATGGATTTCCTGACAATATATTCCACTTTAAACTTGAAGTGTTTTTTGTGACTGAAGTTATACTTAAACCAGTAGGAGTACCCACTTGCTGAACCAGTTGAACTTCGCTTATAGCATCGACAGCACCAGAATTATTTTTTGCCGTTACCATAAAATAATAAGTAGATCCTGCACTCAAACCTGAAATTAAATAGGGCTGTGACACACTTGCTGCAACGGAGACTGTTCCTTCAGAATAATTGCCAGAACTTGTTCCGTATTTAATATCATAACTTGTAGCTCCCAAAGCTAAATCCCATGTAATATTTGCTGAAGTAGCGCTGGCAGACACGAGTGATGTTATACTAAATGAGCTGATTGGGGTTGCTAAAAATTCAGAGCCAATAAAGGTACCTCCAACAGATCTTGTTACGACAATGACAAAATAGTATTGTGTGCCATCGGTTAATCCTGGCACAGTACAGGTAAGCGATAGACCAGCATCGCAACCTAAAGTTTTACCAGTTATCCCCGCAGTAGAAGAAGTTGAATAATAAATTTTATAATTTGTTGCGTTTAAAACACTGCTCCAGCCAATAGTCACTTGCGATGTTTGCGCTACGACTGATGTTATGGGCGTATCATTCACTGTTACAGATATTTCATTAGATGTTCTTGTGGCTGTTGAATTAATTCCTGTATTACTACCAACTAACGAGTAATAAAAAATATTTCCCACACTGGCTGAAAGTACGCATGGGGAACTTGTACAGGCCGTGGCTGTGCCAGCGGGCGGAGCAGATCCCCCCGCAGTAGTCGAGCTATAAACTAAGTAATTTGTTGCACCACTGCCACCACTCCAGGTCAAAGTGATCTGCGCAGAAGGAGATACTGTAATAAATGTTGTCGGAGTAAAAGAAGAAAACTGTGCTATAGGAGTGACTACACTTGCTGCACTGTAAGACGGAGAACTTCCTCCTGAAGTAACAGCATTCACAATATAATAATAGGGAAGTCCATCTGCAACAGGCACAATGTCCGTACAGGTTCGACTTGCATCGGCTATATTTAGACAACCACCAACATCGATAGGTGTATCACCTACGAAACGATATCTTTGCACATTATAAGTAATGGCGGCATTGCCTGCTGAAGGGCTTTGAGGCCAAGTTAATGTAATAACGCGATTGCTTGCCGAAGCTGTGGGCGCTAAAGGTGTATTCGCTAAGGTAACAACTTGCAAAACAGGCGCTGAAATTATCGCATTTTGTCCATTTGTAACTGTGACAGCATAATAATAATTCGTACTTGCAGATACAGAATTATCTGTATAACTTGTAGCTGAACTTGAAGAATATATTTCATTCCCAATTGTTGTATTGACTGTACTCGTTGTAGAACGAAAAAGTCTATATGTTACATTAGAGTTTCCATTTGCCATGGACCAGTTTAAACTCGCCGACGATGTCGATACAGATTGTAAACTTAAAGATATTGCACTCCCTAAACTTGTAATAATTGCTGTTTTTGCGGACTGAATTCCTATGGAATTGGGTCTATTGTTATTTGCTATAATTGTATAATAATAATTTGTATTTTCGGAAAGAGATGTATCTATAAATGCTTTAGTCGCTCCCACGCTCAAGGAATTAGAATAAATATTACTGCCTAAATTTACTGCAGAGCTACTCAGTGAACGATAAATTATATAGTTCACATTTGCATTTCCTGCTGCGCTCGTCCAATTTAAATTAATACTACTACTTGTTACTGTCGGAGCAGACAAAGTCGCTGCTGTTAGCAATGCAGAAGTTATACTTTGTTGCTGTGAAGCACTTGAAGTTCCACTGCTATTCGAAGCGGTTAAAGCATAATAATAAACCGTATTTTCGATAAAAGGGCCACTGTCAGTATAAGTCGTAATTTGAGTGATTGGAGTGGAATTTAAACTCGTTATTTTATTTGCTACATTGGTCGTATCAACAGGATTTACTGTCGAACGATAAATATTATATGTCACATTCGCATTGCCACTTGCTCCCGACCAACTTAATAAATTACTTGAACTATTTGGTGCTAAAAGACTCAGACCTGTCGGCATAGCAGGAATTGTCAAAGCGGTTGCTTCGCTTGAAAAAGGCGAGTCTCCTCCTTCATTCGTTGCATAAACAATATAATAATAAATGTTTCCTGCAAGCAAAGAACTTGCATTTTCTGAACAAGTTAATGCGTTCACATTAGTACAAGTTGGAACTGCATTATATGGTCCACCTGACTTAGAACTTTTTGCTAAGGTATACCGTATCGTTCCAGCACCCACTGCTGCATTCCAATTTAAAGTCACTTGGCTCGAAGACACCGATGGTGCGCCTGCAAAAGTAGGGGCTGCAGGTGGATTGATTATAAGAGACGAACTCATCAGACTCGTTATTGTGCCTGCAGGATTTGTTGCAGTTACAGTATAATAATATGTATTCCCATCGAGCAGCCCTGTTAATAAATATGTATTTGTGATTGAAGCAACGCTCTGATTGAGTGAAGCAGAATTTATTCCGTATTGAAGAGAATATGTTGTATTGCCAAGGCCACCAGTAATGTCTGTCCATTTGATAATCGATGCATTCGAGGTGCTCAAAATATTTAACGCGAAGGGCTGAGGAGTTGCTACAGCCTCACTTTTTGAAGATGTTTTGCCATAACGATTGCGAGCAAAAACTTTAATGTATAAAATTTGCCCATTCGTTAAATTTGCAATTGTGCATACTGTTAGCTTTATAGCTGAGCAGTTACTCGCATTGACGGCGTAATTTCCAGATGATGTCCCGTAAGAAACGGTATAATCGTCTACTTTATTCGATGCACTCCAAGCCAATTGAATTTTATTATTTGAAACAAGTACTCCTGTAATATCAAATGAAGTAGGCGTATTTAAAAAGTAATTATCGCCATTTTGAATATCAGAATGCGAACCCCCTAAAGGATTATAGTTACAACTCAAAACAAAAAGATAAGTAAACGTATAAAAGAAAAGTATTTTTATGGAATTAATAAAAGAACGCATGAAAATCAAACCTTCTCGAGTTCATTTTCTTAAAAATAAATAAAATCGTGAAAGTCTGCATAGAAATTTTTGCATAAAGACATTGGAATGACAAAATCAATATAACTTCTTTTTTAAAGTATATTCGAGCTCTTTGAGGTTTGTATGTAATAATTTCCTATTTAAATAAAATGATTCCTGCAAATTCAAAAAATTATTCCGCATTGCATGGATGTATTCTTTAGTCTTATTTTCTTTTAAACAATTTATAAAAATTGGTTTTAATAAATGTATGGATTGCACAACTTTAACAAGCTCCGCTTCAGAATTTGCCTGCAAGACTTCAACTGGAATTTCCATTATTCGGTTATGGTATGCAAAATAGGCATTGTTATCTAACTTCTGTATGCAATAGGCCCCCTTAGCAAAAGTAGATCCCATGCCGTTGAGAGATTTTGTTATAGGAACATAAACAAACTTAATTCTATCTGAAAATCTTTTAACGAATTCATTCATACGTTTATTCATCTCGAAACTTTTTGGATTTTCATAATCAAAAATATAGGCAAGTGTTATGCTCGAATTTAAATTACCCCGAGAGGGATATTGAGAGAGATCCTGATCGATCACGCCTTGCTTTGAGTTGTCGATAAAAATTTCGATTCGTTCTTTAGCAATAAATTCTTTTAACTTTTCTTTTAACTTTTCTGATGTTTTTTTTGCATTTAGTTGCTGAATTAATTGGTTTTTAATAACTGAAAAAGTTTGCCCAGAAAAAACTGCAGAGCCATATTTTTGGACGCTTTCATCAAAATAATTTTTTGCCTCAACCTCATCGACTTGGGAAATTATTAATAAATCGGAGAAATTTTTGATACTATCATAGTCATTTTGTTTCCCATTCTCATTTGCTAACGCAATAAGCAAGGCTGTCTTTTCATAAAATTCTTTTCTTGCGTTATAAATATTACTTTCTAAATTTTCAAACTCAATAAGGGAATTTAAAGGCAAAGATGTCGTCGACCAAATTTTCCCATCAACTTTAAAAACTTTTTTCCCAAAATAAGTATCCTCAATATAAGCGCTTCTAACGTTCATTCTAGTTTTATAAGAATCATAAATATTTTGCGCAAATAAGCCTATAATGATACCAAAAATTAAAAATAAATGTTGAATTCGTAAAAAATATTTTTTAAAAAAAGCCATAATATCTCCATATATTTGTTTCTTTATATTATTAATTATATCAATATAAATTTGAGCAAATATAACAAATTTTTGACACTTTTTTAAGCAAAAAATTCCTAGTCAGAACCCATCTTCTTTAGCATAAATTGCCTAACAATTGCGCATAAAAAATTCCGAAATATATCAATAAATTTAGTCTTTTGGAGGTAAATCAATTTGATCAACGCAAAGCAAAATACTTTGCGAATTAAATATTTATTTAATTTAATTTTAATATTATTATTATCAATAATATCTTATACAAGTTTGTCTCAAGAAAAAAATAATCAGACTTACCAAATAAAAGATGGAGATAATGTTTTATCTATTTTAAAAAAGCACAAACTCACTCCTATTTATGGAAAAAATGGCTATTTATCAGAAATAATAAGACTAAATCCTGAAACGATTCATGATGAAGGAAACCTAATTTTTCCTAAAAATGAAATTATATTGCCAATTAAAAGCCTTGAATTAACAATTCCTGATAGTGTAAATTATGCTGAATATACTAAATCAATAGAAAATTTTAAAACAAAATTTCGTAATTTTAAAGACAATGATAATTATGTATATATGTTCTATACGGTTAAAAATGGCGATATGATAAGTATGCTATTGCAAAATTTAGAAGCGACTCCAATTTATGGCACCTATGGATCGCTAAATTTCACGATAGAACTCAATCCTAAAAAAAGAATGACAAAAGGTGATCTTATCATTCCTCGAGAAAAAATACTTCTCTTTATTCCTATGAAAATTGCTCTTAAACTAATGCAAAAAGATGAAAAGTCTGTATTAATCCTTAAAGAAAAACCGAAAGAGTTGAATAAAAAAACATACCGAGACTCGAATAATTTTTATACTTTCAGTGAACTAGAAAAACTATACAAAAGCAAAGAAAATGAAAAGTTCAATCTTAAGATAAAGAACGAAAACCAAATGGAATTTATCAACAATTCGAATTCATTAGATAATAAAAAAGATGAAGCAAGTACATTGGATAATAAAAAAGACAATTCGAATTCATTAGATAATAAAAATAAAGAACCTACAAATATAATTTATGAAGACAATCCTTATAACAATATAAATGTTCCTAATATAGATATTAAACCGATTCAACTTACAGGAAAAATAGAAAATGGTATTATAAAACTCACGTGGGATACAAATAATAAAGAATATTCAAATATGTATGAAATAAAGAGATCAATTAAAAGTAAAAACTCATATTATACAATAAAAAAACTAACTACTAAAAACAACTATGAAGACAATAAATTGCAGCCAGGTACAGAGTATTTTTATACCATAGTCTTGCATTATGGAAAAGAGAAAAAAATAAAATCCAATGAAATCTCTTTAGTTGTTGAACCTAAACAACCAAAACTAACAGCAAATTTAAAAAATGGCAAAGTTCAGCTCAATTGGCTTACAAATAATTTATTTAAAGGATTTAAATATGAAATACTTCGCTCAGAAAATAATCTAGAAAATTTTAAAAGCATAATGAATAATTATTCAAATAGTATTTACTTAGATAAAAATATATCACTTGGAAGCAAATACTATTACAAAGTAAAAATATTTTACGAGAAGGATATCAATATTTTTTCAAATATAGTAGAAATTTCTTCAAAAAACTTCAAACCTAAACTTTCTGGTATAATAGAAAGTAACAAAGTCAAACTAATGTGGACCAAAAATAATGGAAATAAAATTTTAAGTTATAGAGTTAAAAGGTCTCAAAAAAATAATAGGGATTTTGTTACAATTGCTAATAATATTATAGAAAATAATTACACAGATGAATCCGCTTTAAATGGAAGTACGTATTACTATTATGTTGAAATAATGGATGACGAAAAAAATCCAACTGTCACAAACAAAATAAAAATCATTACCACCCCTCCTATTCCTTATAATTTTAGGGCTCGGCTCGACAAGAATAATAATATTCATCTTTCGTGGGACATAGACAAAGGAAATAATTCTATAAAATATCATTTGAGTCGAAGTTTATCCAGTATGCAAAATTACGAAATTATACAAGATAATTTAACTGAAAAATCAGTAACGGATTTTAGCGCAAAAAAAGGACTAAGATATTATTATATTGTAACAGCGGTAGACGAGAGTCATATTTCTCAAGATTCATTTGAGATCACAATTGTAAGCCCCCCAGAGAAAGTATCGAATTTTCATGGGGAACTGATCGGTCATACTATTTTTTTACAATGGGACTTTGTTAAAACAAATATTGATACGCACTTTATTCTAAAAAGAAAATCAGAAAATGATGAAGATTTTATCCCGTTATCTGAAGAAATCACTGCTAATAATTATACTGATTTAGAAATTCTTCCGCAAGAAAACTATTCCTATATATTGCTGGCAGTAAATGAAGGAGGTATATCGCTAGAATCGAATATCATAAAAATAAAATCCTTCTTTGGCAAACACACTGCAAATTCTTTGGGAATAACTAATGGAATTTCCTTTTACACACTAAAAGAGACGAATCAAAATATCGGTAGCAATGATACATTTTATACATCTGCAAGCCCGTATGCACAAATAGAACATACACAAAATTGGTCAGATCACATGCGCTCACATTTTGCTTTGGGAGTAACATATTTTGACATATCAAAATCACCAATATATGCTTTCCCTCAAAGACAATTTTATTTATTTAATGCAAATGTTGGCATACAGTTTGATTTAAATAATGATTGGAAAATAATGTATGAATATTCATTAAATGAAAAAGTTTTGCTACAAACAGACGGATATGATCAGGTAAATACACTTATAAGAAATTTCCAAAGTTTGAAAGTATTAGCCAATTATACCTTTTATAAGTACGGCTTCCTTTTCGTACAGGTTGAAGCAGGACCGTTGATAACAGTACCTGTTCAGTTTTCACCTGCAAATCTTCAATTCGGTTATGAGAGCGCATTGAAATTAACACAGCAGAATAATAAATTTGCTTTAGAAGCTAGGTTATTTTACAAAGTAAACCCATTAAAATCAGAAAATATTTTATCTAAAGAAAGTGAAATAGGTTTAAGTGGTAAGATTATTTTTGATTTAGGATTCCAATAAATTAATAATATATGAATTAATCAAATTAATGTCTTTATTATAATTAACTTAACAATTAATTATATAAACTTATTTTACAAAATTAAGTTTTATGTTAATAAATAAATTACCGTAACAGATATACGGTGTTATTTTTGCGCTAAATATTTAGAATAATTAATTATTATTTTAATAATTTCTATTTCAAAACATATCAAAATTAAATATTTATTTTTAGGAGATATATATGTCATTGAAGAAATGCTTATTGATATCAAGCGTATTTTATATACCAGCTGCTTTTGCTCATGATATTCTTGAGTTTCATCCAAATCAAAGCAATTTTGAAACTTCTTTTGGCGGTGGTTATACCTTTTATGAGGGTTTCACAAATAATCATTATGGAAGCAGGATGCAAGGATATAATACCTCTGCAAACGTTTTGTTACCCGTAATGAAAAATTCAATTTTAGTGCCGGTTATCGGAATTGGTATAAATTATTCAGATGTTAAAAGTGCTTCTACCTTTAATCTAGGAAGTGAGCGTGTCAAAGCGAAAATACGCTCCCTATCTGCAGAAGGAGATATAGGGGTTAAAATAAATCCACTTGAAAAATTATCTATTTATTTGCTTGGTAAAGGTGCTTACAGTTTCTACAACGGCATAAAAAATACTGAGACAGCAAACTCTCGCACTGCTATAAATAAGCATTTTTTTGCAGGTTTAAATATCGCAGGAACTTATAATATTTTCTCAAATATCAATCTAGGTGCAAGTTTGAGTTACAATAGACACTTTATGAAATCCAAATCAGAAAAAGCGAATACAAATTTTAATGAATATTCTGCAAACTTAATTGCAACCTTAAATTTCTAATTAATATTTACAGTTGCCTGGTGTGCGTGGAAAGGGAATGACATCACGAATATTACTCATTCCTGTAATCCACATGATTAACCTTTCTAGACCAACTCCAAAACCAGAGTGTGGGACGGAGCCAAAGCGGCGTAAACACACATACCATTCCATAGATTGAGTATCGATTCCTAAGTGATTCATACGCTCAATGAGCACGCTCTCGCGGTCTTCACGCTGGCTTCCACCGACAACTTCACCAATTCCAGGCATTAGAATATCCATTGCTCGCACTGTTTTGCCATCATCATTTAAATACATATAAAATGCTTTGAGTTCTGCAGGATAATCAAAAACAATAGTGGGTGATTTAAAGTGCTCTTCACAAAGGTAACGTTCATGTTCACTTTTTAAATCACATCCCCAAAAAACTGGGTTTTCAAAGTCTTTTTTACACTTAATTAAAATATCGACTGCTTCTGTATAACTTACCCGGACAAAAGGACGTTCAAGCGCCATATGTAAATATTCACGGGTATCGTGTTGTGTTTTTTGGACACAGACATCAATATCATCGGAACAATTTTTAAGGACATCAGCAACGACAAAGCGAATCATATCTTGCGCAAGTTGCATATTGTCATTGAGATCTGCAAAAGCCACCTCGGGTTCAACCATCCAAAATTCAGCTAAATGACGCGAAGTATTTGAGTTTTCAGCTCTAAAAGTCGGGCCAAAAGTATAAATTTTATTCAGCCCCATTGCCATCAATTCGCCTTCGAGTTGCCCCGTTACACAAAGCATAGTGGGTTCTGCAAAAAAGTCCTGAGAAAAATCGGTTTTCCCATCCTTTGTTCTTGGTAATTTATCAAAATCAAAGTTTGTTACTTTAAAAGACTCTCCTGCCCCTTCGCCATCGGCTGTGGTCAAAATCGGGGTGTGTGCATAACAGAATCCACGCTCTTCAAAAAAACGATGGATCGCTGTGCTGACGCGGCTTCTAATTCTAAAAACACTTGAAAAAGTTGATGTTCTTGGACGTACGTGGGCCACTTCACGCAGATATTCTAAACTCATTTCCTTTTTTTGCAGAGGAAAAGTTTCAGGATCAGCAAATCCGTAAATATGAACTTTTTTTGCTTGCATTTCATATTTCTGCCCTTTTCCAGGACTTAAAACCAATTCTCCGTCAATTTTAAGAGAACAGCCGGTCGTTAATTTTTCAACCTCTGAATAATTTTCTATAGAAGCATCAATTACGATTTGCAAAGACTTCGCACAGGTTCCATCATTGAGTTCAATAAAAGAAAACTTTTTCGAGCCACGCTTAGTTCTAACCCATCCAGCAACCGTTATAAGAGCTGGGGAGACTTTATCCGCATGAATGTCGGCAAGCTGAGTTAATTGAGAAAGTAAAGTCGTCATTTTGCACCTTAATTGAGCTTATTATTTCTGAAAAAGTCATGAAGAACATTTTGTTAATAAAACAATTTATTCATCCATTCAAAGCGGGAAGTATGTCACAAATAGAGCAATTGTGCAATAATCTATATGCTCAGAAAAATCATGTATTATAGGTATTCACTCTTCAGATCCCTTTTTAAGAAAGGATGCACACAAAAATGCAACTTTTAAAATCTTCGAGAAGTTGGATAAAAATTATTACATTTTTTGTCATATTTTTATATATAGAAAAAGGATACTGCCAAGGTAATAGCTCAAAAAGTGGAGTGTCGTTTTCATATAAACGACAAAATGACCGAGACAGTGAACGGTGGTCACTCAGCACATTTTTTTTTGAACGAAATAAATTAAAACAATCAGATCTTCTGATTCGCTTTTATACCAGTGGAAAAGACTCCAAAAATTCGCCACGCCTTGAGCCCTATGTTTATGGAAATTGGTACAATGGCTTTGATACTGATGGAAGTACTTGGGAAGGTTCTGGAGGTGGGGGGAGTATTTATTTTAATAACTTCATTTCAGGAATTTTTAAGGTCACGACACCTAATCTTGTTTTAGGGGTTTTTGGCGACCATCGGGAAGAACTCTCACGAGGAGTTTCAAAAATAGATTCTTTTGGACCCTCCATCCGATTATTTGGCAGAAATCAACAAGATTCTGCTCTCTTTCTTAATTTAAGAAACACACAAAGAAGACTGGAAGGACAATATTTTGAAGAATGGAATTGGGAAGCAGGTGCTGTAATTTATATAGCTCAAGCACTACGAATAGAAGGTTCTTGGCTTTTTTCGAACGACGACTGGCGCGCATTTCCTTCGACATATGCTGCTCAGCAAGGTTATAAAGTGGGGGGAGGTATAGAAATCGGCATATTAAGAATCAGTGGTTTTTTTGAAAATAATAGTTTTACAATTAAAAACCCTGCCGCAAATGCAAGACAAAATTTTAACGAATCGAGAAGGGTTGTCCAAGTAGGTTTATCAATCTAAATTTCAAACCGATAAGTAAACTAGTTTATCTAAAATATAATTGAGAGTATATTTATGTCAATAAATTTGAAAGAAGAAGAATTTCAAAATCCAATTGCTCTCAATGATAATTATACTGTTAAAGAGATCATACTCAAAACAATAATTGCAAGCACCGATGATCCTTTCTTAATTATAGATTTAAATGGGTTGATTGAACATAGTTCTGCCGGGAAAAACTCAATTATTTTTGACAACTTTCAAGCTAGAAATATTTCTGAGTTAAAAGATTTTGACAACTTTTACAAAGAAATTTTTTCCTTGTTTGAAAAAATAAGTGAAGATAAAAAAAATATTACAATTGAATATACTCAGGATAATTCTTCTGACTTTTATATTATATCAGGTACAATCTTAAATTATAATGCATATAATATATGCTTAATTCTAGTTAAAGTTAAAGATTTCTCTTCTGAAAAAAAGTACGAAAAGTCTTTACAGTCCGCATTTTTATTTTATGAAAAACAAAGTTATGCATTAAATGCGGCTGCAAGTATAAGTATTACAGATAAAAACGGAAATATTATTTTTGTCAATGACAATTTTAGTAAGTTAAGTGGATATTCTGGTCAAGAGCTTGTCGGAAAAAATCATAATATTTTAAATTCGCATACTCATTCTAGAGCATTTTTCTCTGACCTTTGGCGAACTATTTTAAAAGGAGATAGATGGAAAGGAGAAATTCAAAATAGAGATAAAAGTGGGGCTCTCTATTGGATAGATACAACAATTGTTCCTATTAAAAATGAAAACGATGAGATCATCCAATTTATTGCTATTCGCTTTGATATTACAGAAAAAAAGAAAAATGAATCCCTTATGATTCATACCGCAAATATGGCATCTCTTGGAGAAATGGCTGGCGGTTTAGCTCATGAAATCAACAATCCTCTGACGATAATTATTGGAAAAATTTATCAAATAGAAAGAAAAATAGAAAATTTTAATTTTGATAAAGATAAAGTAAAAGAAAGTTTCACAATTATTGACAAATCCCTTGCCCGCATAGCCAAAATTGTTTCCGAGTTTTTAAAGTTCGCCAAACATTCTGATTATGAAGCAATGCAAAACATAACAATTACAAGTGTAATCGAGAGTGCGCTCTATTTTTGTAAAGAAAAATTTAGAAGCAATGGGGTTGAAATCTACTTAAATAATTTAAGTCAAAGTACAATATTCTGTAAACCCATAAAGATATCACAAGCGGTTTTAAATCTTTTAAATAATTCTTATGAAGCAATTGCAAACTTACAAGATAAATGGATTGAAATATCAGTCTTAGAAAATTCTCCAGAAGTCATATCCATCGCCATCACTGACAGCGGTCTTGGTATCCATGAAAATATTCTTCCGCATATGTTTAAACCATTTTATTCTAAAAAAGAAACAACTCCAGGATTGGGTTTAAGCATAGCAAAAGGAATTATTGATGAACATAAGGGCACAATTAAATATGATTTAAACTCAGAAAACACACGATTTATTATAACATTAGCAAAATTTAAATCTTAAACTCTCAATTTTTCAAAATTTATTTTAGCAGAAGCTAAAATTGCAAACAGATCTACTAAAATAACATTTTTTTCTTGCACTTTGCCAATACCTGTTACGATACCAAGATTTGAAACACTACAGATCTCAGGCGTTATATCGATTTGTTTATTTGTAAAATCTAAAACATCTTGCACTGAATCTACAATGATACCGACTTTATTTGTTCCCGTATCAACGATTATGATACAAGTTTGTTTTGAATACTGCGTTTCAATTAAATGTAACTTGAGCCGCAAATCCATTATTGGAATAATATGTCCCCGCAAATTAATAACGCCTTTAACATACTTTTCTGTGTCAGGAAGCTCTGTAATTTTATCCATCCCAATTATTTCTGAGACACACTTTATTTCGAGGGCAAAGATCTCTTGTCCCAATTGAAAACTTAAATAACGCCCTTCAGATGCACTTTTTTGAGACTTTGCAGACATTACATTGAAGCTCCCATTTTAAAATCCTTGGATTGTTCCAATATTTGGCTTTAGCTCATCATCAAACCCATCTTTATCTGAATCAAAAGGAATCAATTGTTTTGCTGATTTTTTGAGAGATGGATTGTCAGATAATCCTGAACGAACAAGATTCATATTTTCTTTTAAGTTAGCATTGTTTTTCTTCAGCTTAGAAAGAGTAGCTGTGACAGCAAAATTATTTTTCTCTGACTTCTCTATTTTAACCTTTTTAAAAGCAAAATCTCTTGCGACAATATTATTTTGCATCTTTGTATTATGAAATTGTAAAGTCTTTAACGGCTCCTTCTTAAAGCCTTCGACTACATATTGTAAATCAGAAACTATTTTAGTAACTTCTTTTGAACGCATACTCACTTCTTCACTGATATCTAACGATTGTTCAGCTATACTCGCATTGGCTTGAGTGACTTGATCTAACTGATTCATTGCTTTGCTGATTTGAGAAATTCCCACGGCCTGTTCATTGCTTGCACTGGCAATTTCATTAATGAGATCAGATACTTTTTTTGAATTTGTGACAATTTCATTTAATGTTTCTGAGCTTTGCTTTGCAACCAACACACCTTTTCCACTTTTTTCGACGCTTTCTTTAATCAGATTTGTAATATCATTTGCCGCAGAAGCACTTCTCTGAGCTAAATTACGCACAGCTTCCGCCACGACTGCAAATCCTTTGCCATGTTCCCCTGCCCGTGCGGCCTCAACAGCTGCATTTAAAGCCAGTAAATTGGTCTGAAAAGCAATGGAATCAATAACACCAATTATTTCATTTACTTTCTTACTCGACTCGGCGACTTCATTCATAGCAGAGCAGAGTCCATGAATTTCTTTTTCACCAACTTCCGCAGAACTACGCGCAACTTGCGCCAATTTATTCACTT
The DNA here is from genome assembly GCF_004295685.1 of Fluviispira sanaruensis. Classification (NCBI taxonomy): domain Bacteria; kingdom Pseudomonadati; phylum Bdellovibrionota; class Oligoflexia; order Silvanigrellales; family Silvanigrellaceae; genus Fluviispira; species Fluviispira sanaruensis. The sequence goes on along the minus strand of NZ_AP019368.1, from coordinate 1,602,177 downwards.
CTTTTGCGTTATTGGCATTTTGTTTAACCATACTGGAGAGCTCTTCAAGAGAGCTGACAGTTTCTTCTAAAGAGGCTGCGCTTGAAGTCGATCCGCGTGAAATTGTTTCACTTGCTTTCTTCATTTTTTCACTTGCGTGATAGGTTTCCTCACTCGAAATTAAAAGATTATTTGTTTTCTCAAGGATTTTATTGCAAATTTTCCTAACAACAGAAAAACTATATAATAATAAAAACAATGTAAATAAAGGTCCGCAAACCAGCAGTGTATAACGAAAATTATTAATATCTGCAATGACATTTTCACCAACTTCTTTAGTTAAAGTTAATCTTGTCTTTTGCATTTGAAAAATACCTTCTTCGAGTTCAAGAGAAAGAGGATAAAGTTTTTCATGCAATAAAATTTTGACTTCAAAGCTCATATTGTATTCATTGTTTTTCATAAGTTTAATAAATTCATTTCCTATGTCATTAAATAGGATTAATTTATTTTCAAATGTTGAATATATCTCCGCTATTTTTCCTGAGTGAGGCAGACTGTCAAATTCCTCTTTTAATTTTTGCAATGCACTCAGACTTTCCTGAGTTTTTTTAAAATTTTTCAAAATTTCATCTTGTGAGGTTGAAATAAAAATGGCTTGCGCATAGCGAATTGTTGCGTGTACTTGTCCAATCATACGTTCTGTATTAATTGTCGATGGTATTCTTATCAAAGTCATATATGAAAGAGACTTTGAGGTTTCTGAAAGTTTTTGAAATGAAAAAAAGCTGAAGCCGATTAATATAATGACAGGTAAAAAGACTAACCTGAGCATTTTTCCACGTATACCATGGATCCATTCAGCAATCGCCATAGCATTGTCCTTTAGTAACCTTAAAATTTAAAATATATTCTCTTAATATTATGAATCGGATGAAAATAATCTCGAATAAAGTAACTTTTTTAAAAATATTTACCTCATACAGCTCTGACAACAAGCACTCATTCATGTCAAAAACCTTCTTAACATATCAATAATTATCAATTTTATTTTATTTACTCCGAAGAGAAACTCTAAGATTTTTATAAAATTATAAGAACAGAGTATAAGGATATAAAATGAATGAAGAAATAAATGAAAGTATAAAGGGCCGTTACCTTAGTTTTTTCTTAGGAAAAGAAATGTATGCCGCACCCATTGAGAATATATGGGAAGTCAATGCCATGATTGAATTCACGGCCGTACCACAAACACCTCCTTTTGTGAAAGGAGTGTTAAATTTGAGGGGCAAAGTTATTCCTGTCATCGATCTTTGCTGCAAGTTGAATTTAGCACCAACTACTTTTAATCGCTATACGTGCATTGTTGTGATGCAAGCGCATACGCGACAAATCGGCGTGATTATAGATTCAGTCGATTCTGTCATTGAAGTAGCAAAAGACAACATAAAGTCTAATCATTCATTTACAGAAGAAAATGAAATGAAATATATTTCAGGCATGGGAAATATTGAAGGGAAAAGCCTTATAATTCTTAATATAGAAAGCATTCTCTCCGATGAAGAGCTCCTCATTAAATAGGCAGAGAGCTGTTTTGCTTTAACTCTCGATTTGTACATACATCCATTATACTTTTTGCAATTTTTTGTAATGGTAAAACAATATGTGAGGCTCCTATTTCTATTGCTTCTTTAGGCATGCCAAAGACCACACTCGTTTTTTCATCTTGTACTATGTTAAAGCTCCCAGCGTTTTTCATTTCTAACAACCCTTGGGCACCATCATAACCCATACCAGTTAAAACAACTCCAATTGCATTCTTCCCTACTAATTGGGCGACAGAAGAAAAAAGAGGATCGGCCGCAGGCTTAACTCCATGGAGAAGAGGTCCGTCTTTTAGACGCACACAAAACTGTGTTCCATGCCGCGCCAAAATCATGTGAAATCCTCCAGGAGCAAGCAAAACACGGCCTGGTTGGACGATGTCATTGGACTCTGCTTCTTTCACTTCAAATGGACAGATATTGTTCAGAGTTTCGGCAAAACCTTTGGTAAATTCTTTAAGCATATGCTGTACTATAACTGTTCCGGGAATATCTTCTGGCATATGCGATAAGAGGTGCTTAAGAGCTTCTGTTCCTCCAGTCGATGCCGCAATCGCTAAAATAATTTTGTTATTTTTTGTTGTTTTTGAAGGCTGAGCCTTTTTAACATTTGTTTTTAATGGGTCTGAAAGATTCATTGAACGAATGTTCGATACATTGGCGCCCGCTGCTGCTCTTACTTTTGCTATCAATTCTGCGCTAACCGACTCCATCGGTGTCTTTTTATCTAGAATTGGTTTCGCAAATATATCAACGGCGCCAATCGATAAAGCTCTAAGTGCTGTTTGTGAGTTTTCTTTTGCATAACTGCTTATAACGATAGTTGGAATAGGAAAATGTTCCATCACTTTTTCTAAAAATGTGAGCCCATCCATGTTTGGCATTTGGATATCAAGAGTCATGACATCAGGTTTTAATTCAACAAGTTTTTCACGAGCCACATAAGGATCAGGGGCAAATCCAACAACTTCTATTCCAGGATCTGAGGAGAGCATGTGAGCAAAAAGTTGGCGAATAATATTAGAATCATCAACGATAAGCACCCTTATTTTTCTTTCAGTTTGCATGATCAAAAGCTTCTCCTTTTCGTTTTTAATCTCATATTATCCAACGAATTCATGAAAAACTTCAAAAGTGTTTGTTATAAACTTAATTCTACGACTCAAATTTCCACCTACATTGAAGTCTATCACAGGAATTTTTAGTTTTTCCAATTCCATAAAGGCCATTTCAATATTTAGTTCACCAACACTTTCTTTAAATATGTTTGCTCCTATAATATTTCCCCCTCCATAGAATTTAGCTTCAATTTTACAAGTTTCACCTTTTAATTCTTCCCGCAATTTATTTAAGAGAAAATGAATGGCATTGCAGCCATATTTTAAACTTGAATCATTTTCCTCCAAGGGTCTAGGCAATAAAAAATGATTTAATCCACCTATTTTTTTATCTGGGCAAAACAATGCCACCGCAACGCATGAGCCTAAAACTGTCGAAATCGTTGTGGGTTCATTTGTTACATAAGCATGTCCGGGGTACAAAAAAAAAGATTTCATCCTATGCCTTCTGTAATTTTGCATTTTTGATAAACAGATGGTGCTATAGATTTTAGAGAATCCGGACCATTTAATATAGATTCCGAATGTCCTAATAATAAATATCCATCATAATTTAAACAATTTTCAAATTGTTTAATCGTCTTTGCAACTTGTTCTTTTTCAAAATAGATCAAAACATTGCGACAGAAAATAATATCGAATTTATGTTGAAAGGGATAATATTCTTCAATCAAATTAAACAAAGCAAAATTTATTTTTTCTCTGATTTCCTTAATCACTCTGTAAGAACCTATATATTGGCCTTTACCCTTTTCAAAATACCGATCAATATATTGAGCAGGAACTTGCTCCATTTCTTTTTCACCATAAATTCCAATACTTGCTTTGTTTAAAACATTTCTATCGATATCTGTAGATAAAAAATGCAACTGCCAACCTTCATTTTTTGGAATATTTTCATCTAAGATCATAGCTATAGTGTAAGGTTCTTCACCCGTACTCGATGCTGAGCACCAGACTCTGATATCATATTGACATAGTTTTTTTTTCTTCTCTAAAATTTCGTGAAGTAAATTCGGCATCAAATCAAAATGATGTTTTTCACGAAAAAAACTAGTCATATTTGTTGTCATAGCTAAGATGAATTCATTAATAATAGTCTGCTCACATTCAACCAGTTTCGCATACAATTCTTTATAATTTTTTAAATGGAACTTTTTTAGTATGCGCGCGGTGCGACTCGCAAGTAAGGTTTGATTTTTATCGCTAAAAGGTAAGTTTATTCCTGAATGATCTTTTAAAAAATGCGCAATTTTGTTGAAAATATTTTCTTCGATACTATTTTCTATATTTAAAGCAGCATTTGGGATATGCTTATGCAAAGTTTCTTCATCAAAATCTTTCATTTTATTCCTCAATTTGCTTCAGACAATTTTTGTGGATTTAAATTTTTCTCAATAGAAATATTATGACTTTTATCTTTATGTGCACTCGAAATTAGGCCCTCTAAATCAAGTATCAAACCCACTTTTCCATCGCCTAAGATAGCTCCCCCGCCAATGCCTTTCACATGTTTAAAAACATCGCCTAAACCTTTGATCACAATTTGACTTTGCCCTAACACTTCATCTACCAACAAAGCCACTTGTGTGCCTCTTTCTTCGACTACAACCACTGTTTGCGTTCCTTCAATTGCCTCTGTTTCGATTGAATTTATTTCATTTTTTACCCATTTTCTCAGTCGGATGAGTGGAAGAAAATTTCCACGCACTTGAATCACTTCATTTTTATTACTTAAGCGTGTGATAGCGTGAAAATCTGGCTGGAGAAGCTCGCAAATATTCTCCATGGGAAGGGCATAGACATCATTATTGACTCGGACTTTCATTGCATCAGCTATTGCGGTGGTTAATGGAATCCACAAACGGAAACGAGTGCCCTCACCCGGACGGCTCGTGATTTCAATATTTCCTTTTACCTGCTCAAGATGTGATTTCACCACATCAAGCCCGACACCACGTCCCGAAATCTCACTGACTACTTCAGCTGTCGAAAAACCTGGAGCAAATAATAAATCATAGACTTGTGCATCGTTCATATGCATATGACTGTCATTATTCGGTAAAAGACCTTTTAATAAAGCTCTTCTTATAACCTTATCGCGAATAATACCGCCTCCATCATCTTCTATATCAATAAAAACTCGACCAGATTGGTAACCCGCAGCCAAATTGATTTTCCCAATTTCATTCTTTCCTTTAACTTGTCTCTCTTCTTTAGCTTCTATTCCATGATCGAGTGCATTACGGCACAAATGCATAAGAGGATCGCCTAATGATTCAAAAACGGCACGATCGATTTCCGTTTCTTCACCTGACATAGTGAATTCAACAGGTTTATTCAGTTTAAGTGACAGATCACGCACAGCTCTATTTACTTTTAGAAATAAAGGTCTGATCGAAGTCATTCGCATGGAAAGAGCTTTTTCTTGCAGTTCACGCACTATTTTATCGAGTAAAACAAGAAGCGAACTCAAATGCTGATCCTGATTAACTGTTAAAATTTCATTGCATATCAATTGGCTTTTAACGACAACCAACTCTCCCACTAAATCTAAAACAGAATCAATTCTATCCGCACTCAACTTAACAATAGCGGATTTATTTTGCCCCTGTTCCTTTTCACTAGTTACTTTCATTAAATTATTATTTTTTATTTCAAAATTTACATTTTCAGTGGTTATATTTTTTTGCTCAAAGTCTGTTTCCCCTTCTGAGCACTTAGATTTAATATTTAAACTTTCCGAATAAATTTCTTCTTTTGGCATTGATTTAAAAAGCAATTCTTCATCATTATTATCTATTATATTAGGAGCATAATTTTTTGGTGCATTTTCTTCAAAAACATAAAAACCTTCATTTTGACTACCAGATTTATCTTTTTCAAGATTTTTAAGCGATTCACTTTGCTCTGGTAAATGATTTATGCTGACAAATTTATTTATACGCTCAACCAAGTCAACACAGTGTGGTTCAGCAGATAAATCTTGCTTTAAAGTAGCAACATAATTTTTCAATCTATCATTTATTTCTAAAAGAAGTGAAATTATTTCCGTAGAACAAAGCTCTTCCTTCACTCTTAATATACAAAGTAATTCTTCTGCAGAATGAGCAAAATGACTAAAATGCAAAAATCCGATAGATCCTGAAGACCCCTTCATAGAATGTACTAAACGGAAAATCCGATTAAGCTCTTCTTGTTTACTTCCCGCTGATTCAAGATTCATAAAAGCTTCTTCGCATTCTTCTAACATAAAGTCACATTCTACAAGAAATGATTTTTTTAATTCAGTGAGAAATTCTTCTTCAGTTTTTATAATATTTGACATCGTCATTCCTTAAAAAATGAATAATTTAATTTTACTTATTGATTTTTTTAGTATTTGAATTTGTACTTATATTTGCATTTGAAAAAACGACTCTAATATTTTGCATAGCAAGTAACTTTTGTGCTGCATGCTTAACGCGTGGAGAAATATATTGCTCCATTTGCACCGTTTCGGAAAAATTTTGAATATCTTTTTTGGCTTGTTTTATAGCTAGAGAATAATTTAATGCATCTTGTATCCGATTGACTAAAACATGAGGAGCAAAAGGTTTGTTTAAAAAATCAAACGCACCGAGCTTAAGAGCTGTGATAGTGGCTTCTTGATCACCATAAGCAGTCAATATAATAAAGGGAGTCTCTAGATCGAAACTACGCAATTGACGCAAAAAGTCTAGACCATCTAAAACAGGCATTCGTAGATCGGATAGAATGACATTAAAAGGTTCTGTTTTATGTTTATCCAATGCATCTTGCCCATTATTGGCCGTTTCAACCCAATCAAAAGATTCACTCAGAAGATCCTCAATGGCACTGGCTAGGCCATCTTCATCGTCCACAACCAAAATACGACCATTGACTTCATTTTTAGGTGTGTCCATGAAAATACTCCTTCCATTGAAAAAAGATTCTTTCCACATATTACTGCAAAAAAATTGGAGGAGGTATTCACTTTAGTGCTTATGCTATGAGAATGACATCACATTTTTTTCAACAAGGAACTTGCTTTTGTGCTTTATTTTTCGAGGATATTAAGATTTTTTCTTTGTCATAATAAACGTGCATTAATGTCAAAGGCCAAGCGGGTGCGCACATTCCTGTTTTTGTTCGATCTCTGTGGACAAAAGATTCCGTTATGGTGCTTAAAGATCTTTTTCCCGTTGCCATTTCCACAGCAGTTCCAACCATATTGCGAATCATATTTTTTAAGAAGCCTTCCCCCCAGATATCGACAATGATCATTTCTTTGTGGATAGGATGAATCCAAGCATCGACAGCTAAAATTTTCCGCACAGTTGTCTTAGCAGAGCAATCAGACGAACGAAAAGCAGCAAAATCATGCTCCCCTTCAAACTGTTTTAATATTTCACAAACGCTTTCTGGTGAGATTTTGCTGCGCACATGCCAAGCTCTCTTTGTTAAAAATGCGTGTTCTGAAAAACCATACCAAATAAGGTAACGGTAATGTTTACCTGCGGCATGAAAGCGAGCATGGAAATCTGATTTGACAAACTCAGCTGATGAAACACATATATCAAGCGCTAAATGCGAATGTAATATACCGTTCATTCCTCGAACAATCCGTTCAGAATCTGCTGCTGTTTTTGTATGAAAGTTTAAGACATAATACTGTGCATGCACTCCAGCATCGAGCCGACTACACCCACATAAAGACACTGTTTCACCACTGAAAACATTCCACGCATTCGTAATAGCTTCTTGCACAGTAAATGCATGCGGCTGATATTGATAACCATTAAATTTTTCACCATTCCAAGAAAGAATGAGTTTTAAATTTCTATATTCACTGAGTTCCATTTAAATCACCTGAAAGAATTAATAACTGCTCTTTTAATATATTTATTTTATCCCTTAATTCTGCAGCAAATTCAAATTCCATTTTTTGCGAAGCTTTTTGCATTTCTTTAATCAGTTTTTGAATATGCTTATCAAGTTTTTTGGGACTGTGTAAAATGTTGAGATCTTCTAAATGAGAAACTGCTTGTAGTAGTTTTTCTTGATATTCATCACCGTAATCTAAATTATAAAGCTTCCGTAAATTTTCTGGAATTTTTTTAAGAATTGTTTGCGGTGTAATATCGTTTTCTTCATTATATTGCAGCTGAATTTTTCTTCTTCTTTCAGTCTCTGCTAAACAAAATTTTATACTCTCAGTTTCTTTATCTGCGTATAAAATTACTCTACCATTTGCATTTCTTGCTGCCCTTCCTACTGTTTGGATTAGGCTTGTTCTACTTCTTAAAAAACCTTCTTTATCGGCATCGAGGATTGCAACCAATTCCACTTCAGGAAGGTCTAGCCCCTCACGTAATAAATTGATTCCAACCAGAACATCAAATACTCCTAAGCGTAAATCGCGTAAAATTTCTACACGCTCAATACTGTGAATTTCTGAATGTAAATATTTAACTTTAATTTTAAATTCAGACAAATAATGGGTAATTTCTTCTGCCATTTTTTTTGTTAAAGTCGTAACAAGCACCCGAAATTTTCTAGAGACTGTTTGCTGAATTTCCATTAATAGATTATCAATCTGCCCTTGTGCTGGTTTTACAACAATAATAGGATCGATAAGTCCTGTAGGACGAATAACTTGTTCCACGACTTCATTACCCGATTTTTCCAATTCATATTTAGCCGGTGTCGCAGAGACATAAATCGTCTGCCCCATTCTAGCAGTAAATTCTTCAAAATTGAGAGGTCGATTGTCTAATGCAGATGGCAAACGAAATCCATAATTCACCAAAGTTTCTTTACGTGCGCGGTCACCTCGATACATTCCACCAATTTGAGGAACTGTAACATGACTTTCATCGATGACTAAAAGATAATCTTTTGGAAAATAATCCAGCAAAGTCGAAGGTGGTTCTCCTTCTTTCCGTCCATCAAGGTAACGGGAATAATTTTCTACTCCTTGACAATATCCTATTTCACGAAACATTTCGATATCGTGTAATGTTCTCTGCTCAATTCTTTGCGCTTCTAAAAACTTTCCATTTTCTTTAAAAAGATTTAACCGCTCTAGGAGATCTTTAGTAATTTCTGCAATAATGTTTTCAATTTTTTCCTGTTCAAGAACATAATGGGTTGCAGGATAAATTCCTACTTTATTTATATTTTCTATTACTGTTCCGCGCAATGCATCAATAAAAGATATTTTCTCGATTTCCTCGCCCCAGAATTGTATACGTATTGCTTTTTCTTTTTCATACGTAGGAACAATCTCAACAATATCACCACGCACTCTAAATTTTCCGCGTTCTAAGGAAATATCATTGCGATTGAATTGAATTGCAAGCAAATGTCGAATAAAATCGTCTCGCGATAAATTCATTCCTTTCTCAAGTAAAATGCGGGCATTTAAATATGACTCAGGCTCTCCTAAACCATATATACAGCTGACAGAGCTTACAATAATAACATCTCGTCGCTCAAATAATGCGCGGGTGGCACTGTGCCTCATTTTATCGATATCTTCGTTAATCGTTGCTGTTTTATCTATAAAGGTATCTGTACTTGGAACATAAGCCTCTGGTTGATAATAATCATAATAACTCACAAAATATTCGACAGCACTCTTTGGAAAGAGTTCTTTAAATTCTTGAAAAAGCTGGGCTGCGAGGGTTTTATTGTGCGCTATGACGAGAGTTGGTTTTTGCGTCTGAGCGATAACATTGGCAACGGTAAATGTTTTGCCGGAGCCTGTCACACCAAGCAAAACTTGCTCAGCAATTCCATTCTGAATACCACTGACCAATTTTTGTATTGCTTGTGGTTGATCACCCATTGGCTCAAGAGGCCATTTTGTTTCAAATTTCTCGTTGCTCATAGAGCACTTCCTTTTTTAATTTTCCCTTATAAGATCTGCGACAGTTTCGCACCACTTTAAATGAGAATTTAGCGACGTGACTAATGTTAAGTCCTCACCACCAAGAGCAAGCCACTGTTCGCGCGCGCGCATTTGAATTTCTTCGAGTGTTTCTAAACAGTCAGCTACAAATGCAGGACAGATAACTGCGATTCGTTTAAAACCCTTAGCAGCAATTTCCGGGAGAACAAGGTCTGTGTAAGGCTTAATCCAAGGATCGCGCCCTAAACGAGATTGAAAACTCGTCATATGATTTTCATCTGTTAACTTTAATAACTTAGCAAGTGAACGGGTTGTAGCATAACTTTGCGCACGATAACAGTATTTATTTTCCGCTTGAATTGATGCGCAACAATTTTTCTTTTCTAAACAATGCTCTTGCTTAGGAGATATGTCTGATTTTCTTACATGCCGCTCAGGCAATCCATGATAACTAAACAAGACATAATCTGCTTTAAATTGATCTATTTGTGGTTTTGCAACTGCATAAAAACTATCAATAAACCTAACGTCATCGTAAAAATAAGAAATATACTTTAAACGAGGAACATTCCACATTGAATTACAGATTTTTCCGATTTTTTCAAAAACAGTTCCTGTTGCGGCAGATGAATATTGAGGAAATAAGGGAAAAACTATAATTTCGTCGACGTTCTTATCCAATAGCTTTTTAACTGCAGAATCCATTGATGGGCTTTGATATCTCATACAAAACTCGACTGTATATGATTCACCTAATATTTGATTCACATTTTCAGCGAGGGCTTTTCCATGCAAAAGCAATGGAGATCCTTCACTTTTCCATATCATCTTATAGGCATGAGAAGATTTTTTGCTGCGAAATGGCAAAATAATTAAATTTAATAATAAAAATCGAGCAATGGCAGGAATATCTATCACTCTTGGATCGGAAAGAAATTCTCTTAAATACTTTCTCACATCAGGAACTTCGGGGGTGTCAGGTGTACCCACATTAACAACTAAGACGCCAATTTTCTTGTGTAAATTCATTTATTAGTCCAAAATCCTAAAATTAAGTTTGTTATTGAAATGCAGATGCAATAAAATCTATCTCAAATAGAATACTCCCCGGGATGCAACCAAATGTGTTAGTTATCACTAATGTACCTAGAAAACAAACCGCTCTATCAAAGTCAATAAAACACCATTGTCATAGCAATATGCAAAATCAAAGTTCATGCACTTGAAAACGTGATCCATTAAGTGATTATGAGTTCCATGAAACACCTTTGACGATAGGATAGCATGTCTCTTTTTAATTTATTTCAAGTAAAACATACTTAATCCGAACTCAATTTAATCAATTTAGCAATCATTTATTTTAACAGTTTGTATGCAAAGTTAAAAGGGTGTCATACGTGCTCTCCATACGCATTCGTTTTCTGATATCAATGGGTCTACTTGTAAGCATTTCTTCCATAATCTGCCTTTTTTTTGGTGGATGGCTTTTCCTTGAACAACTCAAAACTTCATCTATGAATACTTTAAGTACGGGGCGTGAAGTATTGGGAGCAGTTATAAATTATGAATTTAATAAGCTAAAAAGTGATTCTAAAATATTATCAAACCTGTCTGATTTTATAAAAACAGTGGAAGCGCGACAGAGCCAAGCTGTCTTAAAAGTTGCTAAAAAATTTCAAGAACAAATGGTGATCGATGATTTCTCTAGTTATGACAATGATGGGAATCCCATTGCTTTAGCAGATGAGAAAAGCAAAGATAATATCCTAAATTTTTTTTCCTTAGATAAAAACAAAGACATCGAAAATTCATTTAAACAAGCTTTAAAAGGTCAATCAAGTATTCGATTCCAAGTTGAAAGTGAAAAAGTAAATTTCACTTCAATTTCTCCTGTTATTTCTGATAAAAAATCAATATGTGGCATTCTAACAACCTCGCTCCATCTCGACAATAAATTTACAGATAGAATAAAAGAATTATCAAAAGCAGATATCAGTATATTTGCTAATAGAAAGCTAATTGCGAGTTCACTTGATAGTCAAGAGGAAAAAAATAAAGTACTTGACGAATTTTTGCGATCAAAAGTAAATCAATCTGAAAAACAGAAGATATGGAATATTGACACAGAATTTTATTTACTTACACCCTTTGATAGCAAATATGAAGGCGAGAACATTTATGCTCTATTTTCAGTTTCCAATAAAGAAAATATTTATATATTTGAATACATTAAGCAATTTATTATCTCATTTGGCGTTCTAACAATTACTGTCAGCATTGTTCTGGCAAGTTTAATCTCTTCTGGAATTACACGGGGACTAAAGAAACTAGAAAAAAATGCTATGGCTCTCTCAGCTGGTGATTTAAATATAAAAATTGACACCAGAAAAAATGATGAAGTGGGGAGACTGGCACGAAGTTTCGATAAAATGCGCAATTCAATAGCACAACTTATTCGTAATTTAAAAGAAATAAACGAATCCTATCAAAGATTTGTACCAAGTCAATTTCTTGAAATTTTAAATAAACAGGGTATTTTAAATGTGCAATTAGGAGATAGCAAACAAGTTAATATGACAATTCTCTTTTCTGACATTCGAGATTTCACTACAATTTCAGATAAGTTATCACCTCAAGAAAGCTTTAATTTTCTCAATCAATATTTAAAAATGATTGCTCCTATAATAAAAGAAAAAGGTGGTTTTATCGACAAATATATAGGTGATGCCATCATGGCTCTTTTTCCTACAAAAGCTTCCCATGCTTTAGAATCAGCTATCGAAATGTGTTGCTGTTTGGAAAAATTAAATCTTGAAAGACAAAATCAAGGAAAAAATCCGATGCAGATTGGAATTGGTTTAAACACAGGCTTGGTGGTGATTGGTATTGTCGGAGAAGAACAGAGAATGGATGCAACTGTTATTGGTGATTCTGTGAATGTAGCTTCGCGTATAGAAAGTCTTACAAAGAATCAGGCCAATAAAATTCTTTTGTCACATGAAACGTATTTAGATTTAACTGAAAAGCAAAAAGAGATCGTTAAAAGTATAGGTAAGCATAATTTAAAAGGAAAAGAAGAAGCAGTTCTCCTTTATGAAGTTCAACAGAAAGATATTTTAAAGAATTTAAGTTAAAATCGTTCATCTAAATGTGTAATTATAAAATTATCTCTATATTTATCATCTGCAATGGAAATTAATTCAGAATCTTCAGGATAATATTTAAGTAAAGGGATTAAAGATGATTGTCCTATAATAGAGCGATAAGAATTATCCGCAGATCTGAAACCCCAAATATTATTAAAAACCCAAGGAGAATTATTATAATTTCCAATATAAAGCATAAGAAGCCATATTCCAAACGTTGAAAATATAGATTTTAATTCGAGTGAACAATCATTGAAAAAATACAATCCACCCCATCCATAAGGCCTACAAAGCATTGGATTCATAACTTTTACAAAGTTATTTGGAGAGGTAACAATAAATTAAATACCTAAAATTACTTATTAAATTTTATGCAACTGATATATTATCTTCGACAGATAAATTTCTTTCAACAATATTTTTATTTTCATCTAAGTCTTTCGACGTATTTTCTTCATTTATAAAATATTCTTTTATAACATCTTCCAAAGTGGTAACAAATGAAACATTGACTCTGCGGCGAATCGTGAGGGGCAACTCAGCAAAGGAACCTCGGTTTTTTTCTGGCAAACAGACTTTTCTGATTCCTGCTCGCAACGCGGCCAAAACTTTCTCACGCACTCCGCCGATTGGCAAAATGCGCCCATGTAAAGTAATTTCGCCTGTAACTGCAATATCTTGACTGATTGCTACATTTTTAAAAGCAGAGACGAGGGCAATTGCAATGGCAATTCCTGCACTCGGGCCATCTTTTGGTATGGCGCCTGCAGGCACATGCAAATGAATATCGAAATTTGTGAATTTACTGCTATCAAGTTCGAGTTCTTTTGCCAAACTGCGGACACAACTGAGAGCCGTCTGAGCAGACTCTTTCATCACATCACCCAATTGACCTGTGAGAGTCAGTTTCCCAGTTCCGGTCATCAATTTAACTTCAAGTTCGAGAATCTCACCGCCTGTTTGAGTATAAGCTAGTCCAACTCCAACACCAATTTTTTTATTATAGATGTCGTGATCATCATTAAAGTAACGTTCTTCACCAAGCAATTCTTTGGCAATTTTAGCAGTTACCTTAACTAATTTTCTTTCTTTCCCTTTCTCATCATTTTCTGCTATATATCTCGCTAGTTTTCTAGTTATTGTCGCAATATGCTTTTCTAAACTGCGTAACCCAGATTCGCGAGTATACGCATTTATAACTAAATTAACAGCTGTGTCTTGAAATTGCACAAGATCGGTATTTAAACCATTTTGCTCTATCACTTTTGGAATAATATATTGACGGGTGATTTCAGACTTTTCTTCTTCGCTATAGCCAGACACTTCTATAATTTCCAACCGATCGCGAAGAGCTGCAGGAATAGTATCGAGTCTATTTGCATTAGCGAGAAATATTATTTGGCTTAAATCAAAAGGGACAGAAATGTAGTGATCGGAAAAGGTATGATTCTGTTCAGGATCGAGTACTTCAAGCAGTGCACTTGCAGGATCGCCTTTGTAGTCTGCTCCAAGCTTATCAATTTCATCAAGCATAAGCACAGGATTTCGAGTTCCAACAGTCTTTAACGTCTGGATAATTCTTCCAGGCATGGCTCCTACGTAAGTTCGGCGATGTCCTCTAATCTCTGCTTCATCACGTACGCCACCCAAACTGATTCTGACAAATTTTCTCCCAAGTGCCCTCGCAATACTCCGCCCTAAACTGGTTTTACCCACTCCAGGAGGGCCGACAAAGCAAAGAATAGGGCCTTTTAAATCTGGATTTAATTTCTTGACCGCAATATATTCAAGAATGCGATCTTTTATCTTTTCCAAGCCATAGTGATCTTCATCTAAAATCTTTTTACAATGTGCCATTTCAATTTTAGAGTCACTCATTTTTGCCCAAGGAATATCTACCATCCATTCCAGATATGTTCTGGTTAAGGTTGCTTCACTCGAGTCTTGATTCATTCTTTCCAACCGACGCAATTGCTTTAGGCACTCCGTTTGCCCTTCAGAGCTCATTCCTGTTTTAAGAACTTTGTCACGCAAATCTTCAATTTCATCTTTGCCATCGAGTTCACCCAATTCGTGTTTTAACGCTTTGAGCTGTTCCCTTAAATAATGTTCTCTCTGATTTTTAATGGCATCTTCCCGCCCTTGAGAAAACCCTTTGGAATTTACAGTATAGTTTTCTAACTCGCGCAATAATAAAGTATGAACCCTTCTTAATCTTTCGAAAGGTTCTATCGTTGCTAAAACTTTTTGTGCTTCCACAATTTTTAAACCTAAATTACTTGCGACAAGATCTGCTAATTTACCAACTTCTGTCACATCTTCAAGGAGCATTAAAAGATCTGGAGAAATTGTCCGCCCAAAAGTAACTATTTTCTCTAATTGTTCTTTAACGGCACGACAAAGAGCTTCACTTTCTTGAGAACATTCTTTATCTGGTAACACTCTTAAGTTAACAATCGGAAATGGCTCAGTTTGTTTCAAGTTAATAATACTTCCTTTAGAAACTCCTTGAATGAGAACTTTCGTTCTCCCATCAGGAAGTTTACGTGTGCGCATAACTGTAGCAATAGTGCCCACATCATAGACGTCAAACGGCGGAGGTGTAGATACACGTAATTCGGGATAGGAATCATGCTCACGATTTATTTCTGAGCGAAATGCTGAGAGAAAAATAAATCTATCTTTTGCACATGCAGCTTCAACAGCTCGCATGCAAATATCCTCCGCAACGAAGACGGGTAAAATCATTTGAGGGAAAACCACAATATCTTTTAATGGCAAAAGGGGTAGACTTTCCGCAACTTTATCAATTCCTTGCAGCATAGAATCCTTCCTCTAGTGCAATTGTTTTTAATTTTTCTTATTCTCTTATTTATTTTTACAGATTATTTATAAACTCAGTGAGTCGCAAAAATGGCAGGAAGCAGATAAGACCATATCTGTTGAAAAATTTACTGTGCAAAAATTTCTGCAAAGAAATAATTTATTTCTTTGCAGATGTTTTAACTTTGGCTGCTGTTGTCGAAGCAGGTTGAGTAGCAGATGACTGAGCTCGCGCACGTTGTTCTTGTCTCTGTAGAATTTCTTCTTCGGTTAACAAAATTCTTTCAGGTGGTTTTCCTTCACGAATGCACTCAGGCGTTACCGTAATTTGCTTAACATTTCTTTGTCCAGGAATATCAAACATGGTTTCTAACATCACGTCTTCAAGTATTGCTCGCAAACCGCGTGCACCTGTCTTTCTTTTTATTGCTTCTTGTGAAACAGCTATAAGAGCTTCTTGAGTAAATTCTAAAATAACTCTTTCATAACTAAACAACTTTTGAAATTGCTTAATGATTGAATTTTTAGGTTGAGTTAAAACTTGCACAAGCGCAGATTCATCGAGCTCAGCTAATGTAACAATTACCGGCAAACGTCCCATAAATTCTGGTATCATACCAAATTTTAAGAGATCTTCTACTCTCACTTTAGCAAAGAGATCTGTAACAGACATCTTGGATTTATTCTTAATATCTGCGCCAAATCCCATCGCTGTTTGTTCCATACGATTGCGAATAATTTCCTCCAGCCCTGCAAAAGCCCCACCGCAAATAAATAAAATATTTGTAGTGTCAACTTGGAGAAATTCTTGTTGAGGGTGTTTACGTCCACCTCTTGGGGGTACATTGGCAACAGTTCCTTCAAGAAGTTTAAGCAATGCTTGTTGAACACCTTCACCTGAAACATCACGAGTGATCGATGTGTTTTCACCTTTACGGGCAATTTTGTCAATTTCATCTACATAGGCAATGCCTTTTTGCGCTTGTTCTACATCAAATTCTGCCGCCTGGAGAAGATTTAAAATAATATTTTCAACATCTTCACCAACATAACCGGCTTCAGTTAAGTTAGTTGCATCAGCAATTGTAAAAGGAACCTGTAAAATGCGCGCCATACTTTGCGCTAAAAGGGTTTTACCAGAGCCTGTTGGCCCAATGAGTAAAATGTTGCTTTTAGAGAGCTCAACATCTTCTTTCGCAGCATTCGAACCATGCTCTATGCGCTTGTAGTGGTTATGAACAGCTACTGAAAGAACCTTTTTTGCTCTTTCTTGCCCGATCACATATTCATCAAGAACTTTTTTAATTTCGCTTGGACTTGGAACGCCTTCCGCTATTTGTGCAGCATCGTCTTTTTCCATTTCCTCAGCAATAATTTCATTACAGAGTTCAATACATTCATCACAAATATAAACATTTGGCCCTGCAATGAGCTTTTTAACTTCTCTTTGACTTTTACCGCAAAAACTACAGTGGAGGCCATGAGAGCTGTTTGAGCCACCGCGTCCTGATGAAAATTTTATTCCATTTTGTATCATAACAATTCACTACCTTTTATCAGAGACCCGTAAAAGCCACTCTGTCAGATCTCGGCATTAAAATATCGTCAACCAGACCATAATCCTTAGCTTCAGATGCCGACATGAAAAAATCCCTGTCCGCATCTGCTTCGATATCTGTAATTTTTTTGCCTGTATGAGCAGCTAAGATTTCGTTCAAACGCTTTTTAAGGGAGATGATTTCTTTTGCTTGAATAGCAATATCTGTTGCTTGTCCACCAGCTCCTCCGCTCGGTTGATGAATCATAACACGGCTATTAGGCAATGCATATCGTTTTCCTTTTGCTCCAGCCGCTAAAAGCAGAGCACCCATGCTCGCACATTGCCCAACGCAAAAAGTACGAACCTGCGGGCGAATCACTTGCATTGCATCATAAATTGCTAGACCTGCAGTGACACTTCCTCCAGGGCTATTTATATAAAAACTAATATCTTTTTCAGGATCTTGGGACTCCAGAAAGAGAAGTTGAGCAACAATCAGATTGGCAACTTCATCATAAACTGGGGTGCCAAGAAATACGATTCGATCTTTTAGAAGGCGAGACCACACATCGTAAGAACGTTCTCCTCGATTGGTTTGCTCAACAACTATAGGAACAAGTGGCATAGGTCTTCTCCAAACAATGTGCAGTGGCAAAAATTGCAATTCACTGATTACAAAATAAATATAACCTAGAGTGGATGTTCCTGCAAAGATGATACTGAAAAACTTCAAAGCTAAAGTCTTAAAACACTTGCTTCAAAAACTGCAAATGAACATACTCAACGCAGCCCATTTCAAGAAACTATGAAAAAAGGCTGTTAAATGCAATAAAAAGGAGCAGTAAATGAATCGTTTTCAAGTTTTTCCTGACCTACCTATTGGCAATAATCATATACGCCCACGTCGTCTTAGAATAAATGAAAACATTCGTTCCCTTGTTCAAGAAAATAAATTGCAAAAGACGGATCTCATTTTACCTCTTTTTATTTCTGAAAAAGGAACTAAACGATTTGATATTGAAAGCTTACCTGGAGTTTATCGCACCCCATATGATGATCTTATCAATGAAATTGATGGAATAAAAAAACTTGGCATTCATGCAATTATGCTTTTCCCAGTTATTGACATTTCTCGTAAAGATCTCCTTGGGACGGAAGCATATAATCCAGATGGATTGATTCAAAATAGTATCCGCAAAATTAAAGAAACATTTCCTGATATGATAATTTTCGTTGATGTTGCACTTGATCCATATACAACCCACGGACATGATGGAATTATTAATGAAAAAGGCTATGTTTTAAACGATGAAACCGTTGAAGTGTTGTGCAAACAATCACTCTCCTATGCAGCTTGCGGAGTCGATTTCGTTTGTCCAAGCGATATGATGGATGGAAGAATAGCAGCCATTCGCACAACTCTCGATACCGAAGGTTATACTGGGACAGGAATTTTAGCTTACAGTGCAAAATATGCTTCGGCTTTTTATGGCCCCTTTCGCGAAGCAATATCTTCTGGCGCACGCAGTTTAGACAAAAAAACTTATCAACTCAATCCCGCCAATTCCCGTGAAGCAGTGCGCGAAGCAATACTTGACATTCAAGAAGGCGCGGATATGGTTATGGTTAAACCAGGTTTACCTTACTTGGACATTGTGACAAGAATTAAAAGTGAAAGTGAAGTGCCCGTGGTTATTTATCAAGTCAGCGGCGAGTATGCTATGCTTAAGTGCGCAGCACAAAATAATCTGATTGATGAAAAAGCAGCGGTTCTCGAAAGCCTTCTTTCAATGAAACGCGCTGGAGCGGATCTCATTGTTACGTATTATGCGAAATGGATTTGTGAAAATATATTATAAATTATTTTAATATATATTTTATGTGAGTGAGGATAAATTACAATTGATGCAAAATAAAATAGCTAAAAAAAGAGAATTAGTTGAACATGTATTAGAATATATTATTTTTGCAAGCCGCTGGCTGCAAGCGCCAATGTATTTTGGCCTTATCGCAGTTCAAATAATATATACTTATAAATTTATTCTTGAGCTCGTCCATACAATTGGTTCCGCAGATGTCAGTTCCGAACTCCAAATTTTGCTTGGCATTTTAAGTCTCGTTGACATCACAATGGTTGCAAACTTAGTGGCTATGGTGATCATTGGTGGATATGCAACATTTGTAAGCAAATTAAATCTTGATCACCATGATGACAAACCTGATTGGCTCGATCACATTGATCCTGGCGCAATTAAAGTAAAGTTAGCAAGTTCATTGATAGGTATATCAAGTATTCATTTATTACGATCTTTTATCGATATTGATAAAATGGAAATTGATAAAATTAAATGGCAGATTATCATTCATATGACCTTTATTGCTTCAACACTTTTTTTATCTTTAACAGAATATATTATGTCAAAGAAACAAACGCATTCTCATGATCATCGTCCATAAAAAAAAATGGACTTCATAACGCTTTTTCAAACTTTTAATTAACAATTGATGGTTTAACTGAAGAACGGTATCCTGCCTTTAACAAGAACACATACAATAGAACGGGGTGTGTTTTTGCAATTATTATAAAAAATAAATAATAATGAATTAACTTAAATTAATTCATTATTCTGTAGGAGAACTCCTTTGCTACAAAATGAGATCAGACATCTAAACGATGAACTTATAAATCAAATAAAAGCCGGAGAAGTTGTTGAAAGACCTTATAATGTCATAAAGGAATTGGTAGAAAACTCCATCGATGCAGGCTCTAAACACATTTCCATCGAACTGCTCGATGGCGGAAAGCAAATGATACGCATTGCAGATGATGGTTATGGCATGTCCGCAAAAAATCTTTCCCTTGCACTGGAAAGACATGCTACCAGTAAGATTTCTCAATTTAAAGATTTAGACACTCTACTCAGTTTTGGTTTTCGGGGAGAAGCCTTGCCAAGTATTGCATCTGTGTCACATTTCTCTATAAAATCACGCCCACACGATCAAGATTTGGGCCGTGAAATTACTTTAAACTGTGGGAAGCGTATTTCAGAAAAAGATGTCTCGACATCAGTTGGCACAACTGTGCAAGTCAAAGATCTTTTTTCTGGCGTCCCTGTTAGATTAAAGTTTCTAAAATCAACTGCAACTGAATTCGCGCATATTCACGATTTCTTAACCGCTGTTTCTTTAGCTTTTTATAATATTACTTTTCGATTATCTCACAATGGCAGAGAAGTTTTTAATTATAAAGCAAAAAATTCTTCTGCGGATCGTTTTACTGAAATATTTAACTTTAATGCAAAAGATTTTACCGAAATAAACTATACGCGTGGATCTTTTAAATTAACAGGCTTCATAGGTTTACCACACACCGCCAAAACAACACCGAGTCATTTCATAACTTTTGTCAATGGCCGTTATGTTAAAGATAAAATTGTTCGCACAGGAGTTATTCAAGCATACCAAGGATTGCTCTTAAAAGGGCTCGTTGCACCCGCAATTATTTTTGTAGAAGTGGATCCCTCTTGGGTTGATGTGAATGCCCATCCGTCCAAAGTTGAAGTCCGATTTTATGACAATGCTGTTATACAAGATCTGATTTATATCGGAATTCAAAACACATTAAAAGAAGCCATTCATAATAAAGCATCGCGGACTTCGACACAAGAGTCCAATGATTCTCACCCCTCTTTGCCGAAAGTTGAATCTGTTCAAACGATCCCTAAATATGAAGCACAAAATTATCAAGAATTATCGCCCAAAAGTTCTGCTGTTCAAACGATCCCTAAGTATGAAAAAACTTTATCCTCATCGCTCAATAATTCTTCAAATAGCAATCAATTTAAAAAAGATTACAGTTACAATCTCAAAGGGAATTCCGTTGGGAAACTGAAAACCGATGAAACGAGTTATGAAAAAAATAATATTTTAAATGATAAAGTTATAGAAAAAACCTCACCAAGAATAAATCAAGAGAAATTATTTACAGAAATAAAAACTTCAATTTTTGATTCTGCAATTTATTTAGGACAATTCGCTCAATGCTTTTTATTGCTTGAAATATCTAAAGAACTTTGGATAATTGACCAACATGCTTTTCATGAAAGAATATTATTTGAAGAACTCATTGTTTCCCATATGAATAAAATGATACTTAAACAACAATTATTAACACCCGTAATTATTCCATCAACAGAAATTATTTCAGAGATTATTTCTGAAGATAAAAATAAAATAGACAACCTCGGTTTTCAAATTGAAATCTTAAAAAATAACCATATTGCAATTCATTCTTTTCCAAGCTTTCTGACCCCACAAAAAATACCAGAAGTTTTTGATGAAATCATTGCACGTATACTTACATTCAACGGAATACCACAAACCGAAATTCACCCACTTATTGAAAAAGCTCAAAAAATAAACAAGGAATTTATTGAACTCAATATGCAGTCTCAAGCTTTAGATAGTGAAAAAATATATCATCTTTTATTTGCAACGATAGCCTGCCATAGTGCTGTTAGAGCAGGTGACCCATTGAATGAAGAACTGGTCAAAAGATTATTAGGGCGCGCAAAAGATGTTGATTTTTACGCCCACTGCCCACATGGTCGACCAGTTATTCGTAAATTTTCTGAGAAGGATATTTCTACGTGGTTTCAAAGGACATAATTCAAACAGGCAACCTTTTCGCTTTTATATTTATCGGACCTACTGCGAGCGGCAAATCTGGGTTGGCGCATACTTTAGTTGATCAATTTGCAGCAGAAGGTAAAAAATGCGAGATAGTCAATTTAGATGCTTTTCAAATATATAAAGAACTTTCTGCTGGTACAGCAAAACCGAGCGCAGAAGAACGACAAAATTATATTTATCACTGTATCGATCTCATACATATAAATGAAAATTTAGATGCCAATACATTTGCGAAGAAAGTAACTGAGACTTGTAAAGAAATTATCGATAGGGGTCATATTCCATTTTGCGTTGGTGGCAGTGGTCTCTATCTTCGCGCTTTTTTACATGGTCTCGATAACTTTCCTGCTCGCAATGATGAATTTCGTGAAAAATTAAGGATTCTAGCAGAAACAAACGGTTGGCCATGGTGTCATGAGTGGTTAAATCAAGTTGATCCTATACGGGCACAAGAATTACATCCAAATGATAAAACCCGAATCGAAAGAGCACTTGAAATCTATATTTTAACAGGAATACCGATGAGCACTCTCCGCTCTAAAACGGGGGTTCTGAATGATCAAGAAACGCTCTTCCCTTGTTACGTAATTCATCTTGAACCCGAAGATGATAAATTGAAAGAACGTATTAAAACAAGAGTTCCTATTTTATTTAATCATGGTTGGATTGAAGAAGTTAAGGTATTATATGAGAAATATGGTGATGAGCTTGCAAAATTCCATGCAATTCAAGCTATAGGCTACAAAGAAGTTTTAAACTTTATAAAAGAATGCAAAATTCACCCAGACACACTAAATAAACAAGAATATATCAATACATTACAAGAAAGAATTGCTACTCTCACATGGCAATATGCTAAAAGACAAGGAACTTGGAATGCAAAAGAAAAAAGAGATTTCGTTGTTACTTCTATAAATAAAAGCGTCATTAATAAACTTAAAAAGGAAATGGAACACAAAATAAAAGACTTTATTTCGACTTAGACAAATTAAGTTAACTAAGCTTCTTGATAGCTGCGCAAAAAAAGAGTACCATATCTTCGTATGGTACTCTTTTTTTCTTGAATTCGAGAGGCTTTCAATGCTCGAACTTACTCATGTACAACGTAAAGTAATGGAATTTATCCTCAATCACATGGATTCCACTGGCACTCCACCAACTATCCGGGAAATTGCAAATTATTTCCAATGGAAATCCGTTGGCAGTGCCCAAGATGTTATAGCTGCCTTAAGAAAAAAGGGTTTGTTACTATCACCTATGCCAGGGAAGTCACGTCAATTGGTGCCCACTGCGGCTGTACTCGATGGAATATTTAATCAATATCCAGCTGTTAACACTCTTTCTCATAAGAGTCGCTTTACCAGCGCAAAGAAAAAATATTTAGAGAAAATGAATAACTCGAATGTCTTACCAGGATTCGAAGATCTTTTGAGAGTGCCTATGCTCGGAATTGTCCAAGCGGGAAACCCACATGAAGCTATTGAAAATGCCGGAGAATTTATAATATTTCCGAGTGTAGCTCGCAATACTTTGCGCGATGGCAAAGTATTCGCTTTAAATATAGAAGGTTATAGTATGTTAAACGTGGGTTTTCTGCCAAAAGACATAATTTTGGTAGAAACGATTCAGACGGCTCATGATCGTGATATTGTTGTGGCCTACCTGAATCAAGGTGAAGTCACAGTCAAAAGATACGCTCAAAAAGGATCTGCACTCTATAAACTCGCATTGAAGAATATTTCTCACAAAAATCCTCTGCCTCCTGCTTTTTTAGTACCTGAAAACCCCGATTTTGAACCCATTCCCTTTGGCATTGATGAATCGGATAAAATTATTGGGATAGTTCGATCCCTTTATAGAAAATCTGTTTTCTAAAATTTAAGCAAAAAGTTTTCAATTCTTACTTGCCAATAGCATTAAAAATAGATAGTCTAGCAGCTGTCATCGTACGTGTTAATGTTATGACAAATTCTAACATTCTCATTTAAAATGAATGACTTAAGCAATCGATACGGAGCAAATAATGCAAACGAAAATAAGATCTAAAGTAATACAGCGAGAAACTCAGCTTTCTTCACCTTTATCTTCTTCCTGCGTGACCTCCTATTTTACCAATCGATTTTATTTCTTTTTTTAAAAATTCCTTTATCTAAAAATTAAATATTATTTTAAAATACATTTTTGTATTTAAATTACATTTGTGGAGTTTACATTCATGACCAAAAAGATCATAGCACTTCTCTTAGGTTTAATTGCCATTTTAGCAGCAGTTGTTTTATTAAAAAGAAATAATCCAAAAGAAAATCACATCACAATCGGAATTTTACAAACTGCATCATTCCCCCCATTAGATGATTCAGCGAAAGGTTTTATTTCCGAAATTAAAAAAGAACTGGGTGATAATGTAACTGTTATTGAACAGAATGCTCAAGGCTCTTTGATGCAAGCTCAAGCAATTGCTTCAAGCTTCAAAGCAAATAAAAGCATTTCAGGCTTTTTTGCTATTGCAACACCAGCTGTGCAAGCATTAAAATCAGAGGTTAAAAACAGACCTATTACTTTTGCAGCAGTGACAGATCCTATTGGCTTGCATTTAAGAGAAGCTGGTTCAAATATCACTGGCGCATCGGACATGGCAGATATTGAAAAACAAATTTCAATTCTAAGAGAGATAATGCCTAAGTTAACAAAAGTTGCTTTATTATACAATCCAGGCGAAACAAACTCTGTGCTCTTAGTTAGACTAATGAAAACAACATTAGACAAATATGGCATTGCTTATCAAGACAATGGAGCAAATAGCCAGGCAGATGTTGCTGCAGCTGCTCAACATGCTGCACAAAACTCTGATCTTATTCTTATTCCAACAGACAATACGATTGCTTCTGCATTACCAATCGTTCGTCAAATTGCAGATAAAGCCAATACCCCTTTTGTCACAACTTGGACGGGTGAAAGCGAAGGGCCACTTATGCAATTCGGTGTCGACTACACTCAATCAGGCGTCCAAGCAGCTCAACTCATGAAAAAAATATTAATTGATGGTATAAAACCTATGGACTTACCCGTAGTATCGCCGAGTAGCAGTATACTTATAAGTTCAAAAGTTGTAGAGAGACTTGGGCTCGTTATTCCTGAGTCTATTAAAGACAGCGTATCGTTAATGTAATCTGATTTTTCTGTTTAGTTAGGATAAATGAGCATGATGTCGTTTTTGCCTGTTGTTATCGGTATTTTTGAACGTGGTTTTATTGGTGCTTTTATCGTCATGGCCATTTATCTCGCATCTCGAGTTATGAAATTTGATGACTTCAGTATTGAAGGCACTTTTGGTTTAGGCGGAGCCGTTGTTGCTTGGTCACTTTTGCACAAAACAGATCCTTGGCTAGCTTTGCTTTTTGGCTGCCTCGCCGGCGGTATTTCAGGCAGCGTTACCGGTTTGCTGCATACAAAACTTGGATTAAACAAATTAATATCAGGTATTGTTGTAACGACAATGCTTTTTTCTATTAGTATTAATATTGGTGGAGCGAATGTTGCCCTTGGCAATGCTCCAACTATATTTTCTCTTATTCATTTCATTCCTTTTGGCACCTTAATTCTGCTTGCTGCTATGGCACTTTCTGTTGCTTTTATCTTTATTTGGTATATGAAAACTGAAAATGGATTTATTTTAAGATCAACAGGCATAAATGAACAATTTGTGACTTCACTTGGTAAAAGTGTGCCTTTATATATCACTCTTTCTTTAATTTTAGCCAACTCGTTAAGCGCTTTAGCTGGTGGAATATTTGTCCAATACAGTGGTTTTTTTTCTGCCTTTGGTAATGTTGGTATATTAATTGCAGCACTTGCAGGTTGTATGATTGCAGAGCTATTAGCATTAAATATGTTTATTATGGCGATTCTGGGTTCCATTGTTTATCAATTGATAATTGCAATTACAATAGAATTCCAAGTTGAACCTTCATGGCAAAAATTGATAACAGGACTCCTTATAGTAGTTATTCTAGTTGTCAAAAAATTAGAAAGTAAAAAATCTAAAGGAACTGTTGCAGTATGATTAAATTAGAAAATGTAAATGTTGAGTTTGGAGAATTTAAAGCTCTACAAGATATTAACTGCTCCATTAATGCCAAAGATTTTATTCTTATTCTCGGCCACAATGGTGCCGGAAAGAGCACTTTACTTGATGTCGTTTCTGGCAGACTTTCCCCAACCAGCGGGAAAATTCTGCGCAATAATGAAGAAATATCAGCCCTCTCCGAAGCAAAAAGAGCTCGCTTTATCAGCCGCGTATTTCAAAATACCCACATGGGTTCTGTCTCAACAATGACCGTTGCTGAAAACTTAGCTATGGCCACGCTTAAAAGCAAAAAAGCTGGCTTTAAAAGCGCTATCAAGAACTTTCCAGAACAAATAGTAGAAGAAACATTAAAACCATTAGGTTTAAGACTTGAAGAGTTGTTAAACACCCCGATTGGAATTCTTTCTGGGGGACAACGACAAATTATTACAATTATCATGGCGACCCTATGCGAACCTGACATTCTTTTATTAGATGAACCTACGGCCGCTTTGGATCCCGTTTCAACTGAAAATCTACTCCAATTTGTGCAAAACTTCACGAAGAATCGCAATATGGCCACTATGATGATCACTCATGCAGAACAGCAAGCAAAATTCCTCGCGAATCGCACTTGGGTTTTGCAAAAAGGCCAGCTGAACACAGGTTCTTAAATTATATATAGAGAGGTTGTTGCTAATACTTAGCAACAAAAGCAATATCTGCAATTAAATGCATGATAATGCATTTAATTTTGTGAGCAAATAGTTACTAAGACTTGCCAATATATGGAAAAAAAGTTATCATGCTTGCTGTCATAGTGCGAAGAAGAGTTAACTAAACAGTAGGCTTTATCGTACAATATGGATGACTCAAGCAAACGACACGGAGCAGAGCAATGCAAACGAATATAGGGTTTATAGAAACAGAGCATAATTTTCAGTTTTCTTTACCATTCTCATCCGCACGTAAAACTTCATATTTAGCCTACCGTTACTATTTCTTTTTTTAATAAATTCCTTTAATTTAAAAATTAAATATTTTAGTATTAAACTACTTTTGTGGAGTTAACTCACATGAATAAAAAAATTATTGCACTTATTTTGGGCTTAGTTGTAATTTTAGGCACAGTTCTATTTATAAAGAGAAATAATACCGCTGCAGGTCATTACACAATTGGTGTTCTGCAAACTGCATCTTTTCCAGCTTTAGATGACACCATGCGTGGTTTTTTGTCTGAAATTAAAAAAGAACTCGGGGATAAAATAACAATAATTGAACAAAATGCTCAAGGCTCAATGATGCAAGCACAAGCGATTGCTTCAAGCTTTAAAGCAAATAAGAGTATTTCTGGTTTTTATGCTATCGCCACACCGGCTGTCCAAGCATTAAAATCTGAAATTAAAAATAGACCCATTGCCTTTGCCGCTGTAACAGACCCAGAAGGTCTGCATTTAAGAGAAAGTGACTCGAATATCACCGGTGCAACAGATATGGCCGATATAGAAAAACAGATCACAATAATGCGAGCGCTCTTACCTAACGTAACAAAAGTTTCTTTATTATATAATCCAGGTGAACCCAATTCTGTTATTATTGTTAAACAAATGAAAATCTCCTTGGATAAATTTGGCATCGCATACCAAGATAATGGCGCAAATAGCCAAGCAGATGTTGCTGCAGCAGCTCAACATGCCGCAATCAATTCACAAGCTATTCTTATTCCAACAGACAATACCATTGCTTCTGCTTTTCCTATCGTACGACAAATTGCCGACAAAGCACATGTGCCAATAATTGCAACAGGGACAGCAGAAAAAAAGGGACCTCTTATGCAATTTGGTGTGGATTATTTTCAATCCGGTGTGCAGGCAGCTCAACTCTTGAAAAAAATGCTTGTCGATGGCATTAAACCAATAGATTTGCCTATCGTTGCTCCAACAAGTAGTATTTTAATCAGTGAAAGCGAATTAAAGAAATTTTCCATCGAAATTCCTGAGTCTTTAAAAGATAGTATTACTCTAATTTAATTTTTGTGTGATTTTAAATATATAAGTTTTTTGATTATTATTTAAACTCTCGGTAAAAGAAATAGCATCCTTTCAGGGCAGAGTTGCTGGCCGCAAATACCCTTCAAGAATGCTTTTCTTTTATCTAAATCTTAGGCTAAATAAGCCAACTTATATTTTTAAAATCGTTTTATTGGGCTCGCTTCGAAAGTTTTACTCAGGCTTATATTCAGTATTCTCTGATACTTCAAAAACATCAAAAGTAAGTCGCTTAAATCTTCACAGCGAAGATAAAATTTAGAGAGGAAAGTAAGCTAAGGTCTTCGAAGGGTATTTGCGGACAGCAACTCTGCCCTGAGAAGCCCTTAGCTTACTCAAACCAGAAGAAATTAATACAAAACAAACTGATGATTTATCCGCCACCTTTATTTAAAATATAAATTCATTCCATAATTCGTTGAGTTACAATCCGCATTATTTGAACGAATGTCGTAACGATCCATTTGCCCAGGCCCATAAGGTGCCACTATAAAAATGCAAGAAACTCTTCCTTTACTGAGCATAGGATTGGGCTGCGCATCATTCCTTACACCCATAAAGGAATAAGTTGAATTGAATCCTTTCGAAGCATTTACAACCATACCCAATTTCTTAACTTCTTTTGGTTGTAAAGAAATCTTTTGGTTTATAATATCAACTTCTGAACAAGAAGAATCTACAAATGAAATATTATTTTCATAAAGGCGAGAGATCTGCACGAGCCATTCCGTTTGTGAATCATTTTGCAAAGTGTACCAAACATGTACTCTAGGATTACATTGAGGATTCTGTGCAAAGGCATTTAAAGATAGCAATGCAGAAGCTAAAATAATTAATTTTGTTTTCACGATGATCTCCTATATAGCAAAAAACTTATTGAGAATGATTATTAATATCATTAATAGAACTTGTCAAGTTGGTTAAAGAAAAAACAAATATTATTATTCAATCAATTTAGTTATTTTATTGACAAATATTTTTAACTAGATTATTATACTTTTATACTTAATTAATTTTTTTTGAATGAGGAATAAATAAAATTGAAAATAACAATTTTTACCTTTTGCACAATAT
Source organism: Fluviispira sanaruensis (assembly GCF_004295685.1). Classification (NCBI taxonomy): domain Bacteria; kingdom Pseudomonadati; phylum Bdellovibrionota; class Oligoflexia; order Silvanigrellales; family Silvanigrellaceae; genus Fluviispira; species Fluviispira sanaruensis. The sequence goes on along the minus strand of NZ_AP019368.1, from coordinate 1,573,171 downwards.
TTATAAATTTAATTATTATTAGCAGTCATTCATTTGCAAAACCAAATGATCAGACAAACTCTCCAGATCCCCAAAATCAACCTCCTCCAATACATTCTCCTTGCTTCTTAAATCCAGTGTCTTGCTTTTAATTATTACCCTATAAAAATGCTTCTGTTATGAAAAAGTCTAAGAGGGAGTTGCTCTGTTTAAATTTTCAAAAGCCTTCTTACCAAATTCAATAAATTGCGCTCTTTCTTCAGCATCTTCAAAACTAAATTTTGCGAACCTTCCTATTATCTCAGTTAAGAAACTCTCTGTATATTTTCTGTAAATATTAAAGACAATTGTATTTTAGCAATCACCATCTCCGCTCCCCCTTCCCTATATGCTTGGCATTTCCAAACTTCGAGTTCTATTCGGGTCGTTCCGACTTCCGTATACTTATCAATCTGTCCTTATCTTTACTTATTTATTCATATTTTTACAAAGAATCTTTGATAGAAATAAACGGATTTCCCAAGTTCACGCTATCAGCATTTTGTTTCATGCACCTTCCACTCCGCTATAATGTGTATCGTTATTACGCTGTAGAACTTTTAAGTTTGTTTTTTTTAATTGTTAGTTTTCGAAACTGGGTGTGTCGACAGGCTGCCACTTGTATTATCGCAAAAAAAATTTAATATAATCGGACTCTTGCTGACACACCTCTGGCGTCATGCTTAAATTCATTCATTATCAATTGAATCAAAATATTTTATTGGATACTCAATAAACTATCTCGCTTGAAGAACTCATTGCTATCCATTATGAGAATGAAAATTTCTAAAATATAAAAGAGGATTTTAGTGCTTCCTAAGAAACTTTTATAATCTACAATTAGTTCCTTATATTCAATGTCAATTCCTGCTAAAAATAAACTCTTCTTTTCTGCCTAATTTAAACAGCTTAAAAAAACGCTGAAAATGCTTCTAGATTTGGCACTTATCCCGAAAATTTCTTATTTGACAATAAGCATAAACTTGTCGATTCTTCTAAAAATATAAATAATCTTTTCGACACGCTTCAAGCAAAAAGATTCGATGCTTTTCTTTCCCCAGAAGAAATAGCAAATAATGAGTTTTAAAGACGAAATTGGAATAAAAATATGTTTAAAATAATTTATTATTCAATTAATCCATTATTATTCTAATTTTCTAAAAAATACTTTGCAACAATACCTAATGATGTAAGAAATTTTAGCTCATTGATTGATCTGCGCAGAAAAAAATTTCTATAAAATAATACAGAGTCTTAAATTTCCTTATAAGTATGGAAACTTTTCTTGAATATATCCCTTAGCATGATTTATTCCTTGCATAGCTTCAGCTGTGCCTGTGCCAATCAGTTTCATTTTGCCTGGATATGTTACTATATCGCCTGCTGCATAAATGCCAGGTATTGAGGTCTGACGATTGTGATCAACAATAATGGAATTTCCTTCCATAGCTATACCCCACTGTTGTACAACTTCTAAATTAAAAAGAAGTCCGACAGCTATAATTACTTCATCAATTTCAATTGTGGTCGTTTCACCTGTTTTTGTATTTTTGATGGTGGCACTCGTCAAATGATTTTCATTGCCTTCAATTGCTGACAACTCTGAGAAAGTACGAATTTCTGCATCGGAAGCATAAAGTTTTTTTGTGGTTTCCTCATGCGCATTAAAGCGATCTGATCTATGCAAGACATAAAGATCTTTACAATCATTTACTATGGTCAAAGCAAGATCAAGAGCGCTGTCTCCACCTCCAACTACAATAACTCTCTTGTTTCTAAATGTTTCGAGAGAATGCACTCCATAATGAATGCCTTTTCCTTCAAATTCACGGAGATTTTGAATGTCAAGGCGACGCGGAATATGCGCTCCCATACCTAAACACAAGATTGCCGTTTTAGAGTGCATGACTGTTCCCTTACGGGTTTCAATACACAAGATATTGTTTCTATTCTTACGAATAAGAACAACTTCTTCATTTAAACTGCTTGGAATATTATAAGGAGCGGTTTGTTCCACTAAATTCTTATAGAGTTCTTTACCACGAATTGCTGGAATACCAGTCATATCATAGACCCATTTTTCCGGGTAGATTGCAGTTAGCTGCCCTCCCAATTCGTGCCTTCTATCAACAAGGCGCACAGACATATCACGGAGACCAGCATAGTAAGCTCCAAATAATCCCACTGGGCCACCGCCGATAATTATGGTGTCATAACAATCTAAAAGTCCAGCATTCACAACAATTCCTCCTCAAACACAATACCAATTCAATCCCACTAGTTTCTCATTCTAGGTTTAAAACCAGCTTCTTCTAGCTTTTCCAGTAAAGAATACTGATGCTCTGAATTACGAGTCTCCAATGAGAGTTCGACATCTACGTCACCTACGCTCACTTCGCTATATGTTCGATCATGAATGAGATCGACTACATTTCCCTCAAGAGATGAAACACATTCAAGCAGCCTCTTGAGCCCGCCTGGTCGATCACTCACACAAACGCTTACTCTTAACACACGCCCCGTGATATTTAAGCCACGGGTGACAACTCGGGTAAGCAATTGGGGATCGATATTCCCACCACTGATACAGGAAATTACACGCTTTCCTTTATAAAAATCTGGGCGTTTGAGCATGTCTGCAACAGCTGCTGCTCCAGCGCCTTCAGAAAGGATGCGCTCTTGTTCACATAAGCCAAGAATCGCTTTCACAATAGTGTCATCGGACACTGTGCTCAAATTCTCAACAAAGCGCGTCATATAATTATAATTTAAATTACCGATCATGCCGACAGCAATACCATCGGCAATAGTCGCATGCGGAGCTTTTTCACTTGCCGTTTGACTTTTACTTTTAAAACTTTTGATTGCTGAATTATAAAATTCCTGCTCAATTCCAACAACATTAGCTTTTGTTAAAGCTTTCAACACCAGGCCTGCTCCAGCGGCTAACCCCCCGCCCCCGACACTGCATGAAAAAAAATCCAACTCGCCAAAAGGGGTTTTTGAAATATCAGAAAGCTGTAAAAGAGCTTCATAAGCACAGGTGGCTTGTCCAATAATAATGTCGTAATTGTTATAGGCATGAATAAAATGTGCGTTTTCTTTTTCAGAAAAGACCAAAGCGGCTTCAAAGGCTTCCTCTAAATTGTCGCCGATCAGATAAATTTGAGCGCCTAATTTCTCAGTCGCATCTCTTTTAACCAATGGAGCATATTTCGGTAAAAATATATGCGCTTCACATCCTAAATTCTTTGCAGCAAATGCAATTCCTTGTGCATGATTGCCTGCGGAAGCGGCACAGACCTTAACTTTTTTATTTTTTTGTTTCGTTATAATATTTGCAACAGCGTTGAGAGCACCACGAACTTTAAATGAGCCATTTGGATTCAAGGATTCTAGCTTTAGCCAAATATCCCCACCAGTTATTTCACTTAACCAGTCAGACCTACGCAAAGGACTTGGCTGCATATACTTACAAATAATATTTGTATGCGCATTGCGTATTTCGTCGATGACATCGATAGGATTTTCAAATTCTTTGCCTTCAGCTAAATTCAAACGCTTTAAAAGTTCTTGCTTCATGGCTTTCACCTCGCTTAGTCCTAACATGAAAAGACAAAATAGAAATCTATTTTGTAAAATTGCCCATTTCATAAATTCTCTGTTATCATAATATTTGTACGAGAGATAATAAATTTGTCTTTAAATCAAAGAAAAAAACAAAGACAAGAGGAAAAATGAATTTTGAAAAAATTTGCGGCGTTTTTCCAAGCGAAAAAAAATATTGGCCTTGCCAACAGCCTTCGCGTGCGCTTCCTTTTTATATAAGGGCGCATTTGCGAAATTTATTCGGAGGTGTTTTTTCTGCGAATGATCTCAATCGCAGAAACTTACCTTCACGTTTGGGGATTACAATAAAACCATTCGAAAATGGCGATCCCATTTCTGCTATTTCAAAAAATCATTTTATAAAAACACAAAATTTATTGACCCGAACCGATTATGGGCAAGGAAGACAACGAGTCGTTGTTCTTTTTCATTGCTATGATAATATGCTTTATCATTCTGAAAAAACCCTTATTAATAAAGGTCAACTTGCAATTGGTATCACTGCAATTCTTGAAGAAGCTCACCGTAGCCTTGCTCATTCTTTTGACATATTTCCAATTTATGACAATGATCTCTTTTCGGGAGCTCTTCTTCATAACAAAAGATTGATCGCCGCTGATTATATTTACATATTAACTGATCTTTTATTTGACTCGACTGAACCATTTGCTGCAGCAGAAAATGCCTTACAGCTTATAAACTATATGCATCTTAAACAATGTGTTTTTTTTATCACCCGCGATCCACTTGAGTATCCAATTCAAGACAATAAAAATATTACTATCGAAGAACTTATTCCATGGGAAAAGAATGAATTTTCTAAAAGCAGTTATTATTTTAGTGGCAATGAATATCAAATTAATTCAAAAAATCAAATTAATTATTTTAAAAATAAAGCAATTGAAAGTAAAAGCATCGTTCAAGTAATCAACCCTCATGATAATCTAAGCGAATTTATTCAATTTATTATTAAAAATAATCTTAGGAATAAATAAATATGCTTATTATTTTATTATCAATTAGTATTTCTTTTATCACGCTTTTTATACTTTTTTTTAGGGTGAAAAATTCCAAGAAAAGAGAAATACCCTCATGGTTCCTAGGCAAAAAAAATAGATTTATAATCAATAATAATATTGTACTTAAAAAACCACCTCCTATTCCAGTTATTCTAATAATATTAATCACAAGTTCTTTTTCCTATATTTATTTTCCAAAAGAAACGCCAAAAAGTATTGAGAAACAAAACAATACTGGATTGGTATGGCTTGATCCTTCATTAAGTGCAAAGATATCAAGAAACCAAGATAATTTTAACCCGAGTGATGAAGCTGAAAAAATACTCGCACTAAGCTATAATAATTATGGGCTCGAAAATAATTTTACCATTAAAAATGGTGAAATAGATATATATTACAAAATAGTACCCTTAGAATCAAAAACAAAAATAAAAGATTTTCTTGAATCAGAAAATAATAAATTACCATCACCTTTCATCCAATCCATCCAAACAGAGAAAGTCGCAAAAATAATTAAGGAAAACACCTTATTTTCTAATAACAAAAGTAAAATAATTGTTTTATCTGATGGTAAATTTGAAAGTTTGCAAGGAATACTCACTTTGAAAAATTTTTTTGGTTCTGCATATTTAAGAAAATCATCTCCATCGCAAGTTATAAAAGAAGATGAGAAAGAAATTATCCCAGCAGAACTATCTTATTTGTGGAATGAAAAATTTGAAAATAAAAGTGATTTTATTAACTTTGACCCAATGGTATCTAAAATTCCCGCAGAAGCTAGACCTCATTTCTATTTGAGCACATTGCATTACGGAGATACTTTTTATGATAATTTAACGGCTAAAAAAAATAAAAATGATCTTCCACTCTTTATTGTTTGCACAGATCGCTTTCCTGGCGCAATTGAACTCGATCCCTTTTCAAGCTTAAGAAGTTTAATAAATTTTTTTAACAATGAATTTATAGAAAAGAAATGTCTAAATATTCAAAAAGATTCTGTTGTAGAAAATGATGCTTGGAAATTTCGCAATCCTGCCCTCTGGATTGTTCCCATTACCAATGATATTATTTCCCTTATGAATAAGGATTTTAAATTTTGGACCCCACAAGGTTTTGATGCAAATTTCGATACTCTCATTTATGTGGGTAGTTCTCTTTTAAATAATGAAAATGGCGAAGTAAAAAAATCACCCGTTCAACTTGATAATGGTGCCTATCCTGTTCCCATTGTTCTGTTACCACCTCCTCCATCTGCAGAAATTGGCCATTTAATTCCTGGAGAAAAACTAGAATACAAGGGGCGATTTAAAACTTTTTTTACTGCAACAGACGGCACACCATTAGCTTGGAAATCATCATCACTGCCCTTTTTTTATTTACGAACCACAACAGCAACTCCAAATGGCGAACTTGGAAGATCGAGGGGCTGGACAAATTTCTGGTTTGACGTAGCAAATACAGTAAAGAAATCAAATTTATCATTTACAAAAGTTAAACTTGATGATGCAAATAAGCTCCAAGAACGTTTAGAAGAAGCTGGATTAAATACCTCCATAAAATTTACAGAAATTCTGGATCTTAAAAATTTCAATTTTAAACCTGCAGAACAATTTTCATCAGGTTTATATAAAATAGCGAATGGAAGGAATTGGGTTTTAATCCAAACATCTGTCTTTGACTCACAACAGATCTTTATTTCACCCGATGAATTCGCCATGAAATTTTCAGAAATAAATCTTCAAATGGATACAAAAATTGAAGATAAAAACACTCATAAAATCATAGAATTAATAATTGCTTTCATCTGTATTTTTCTCTTATTTTGGTTGTGGAAAAAACCAAAAATAATAGCTCTTATTTTTGGTTTTTTCATGTTAACAGCAAATCCAAAAAGAGTTTTTGCTCAAGAAATTGAAAATAATGACAACAATCGCTTCAATTTACCTCTCTTTTATGCAGGTAAAAACTTACCTCGCAATGTTGACACTGAAAATATTCCATTTAAAATAGCTTGGTGCTCTCAGGAAATTCCGAAAAATATTGAAAATAATTATGAAAAATTTAGGACAGCTCTTATTCGGCGCGGGACTATTCAAATTCCAAAAAAACTTATTCCCGATGCCTGCAAACCTGGAGAAGCAGAAATCTGGTGGACAGATAACATTTCTCTACTCTCAAAAAAATCATTAATTGAACATATCTCTAATGGGGGAATATTTATTGTTGAAGGGGCAAAATCATTCCCATCTCATTTTTTTGAATTGGATGATATCGGAACAGGATTGGAATGGGAATCTCCGCCAAAACGTGGTATGTTTTATCGTAGTTTTTATTTATTAAATACTTTAAATGGGTGTATTAACGATTCAACTAAAGTTCTCATGCTAAAAAAGAAAATAAATGCACAAGCGCCCTACGCTCTTATTACCGATGCTCGTTTTTTTTCTTCAGGAGAAGATTGCTATAAAAATAATTTAGATTATAAAATGAGAAGCTTTATAAATATAATGTATTCTTTTCTTACAACAGATTATAAAGAAGATCAACTACAATTACCTGAAATATTAAATAGAATTCGCAATTTAGGATTAGAGCCATGAAAAAAATAACAATCTATGGCATCCGATTTTTAATTATTTTATTTTTATTTATTCCTCTCTTATTTCCATTTATTGACAAAAGAGAAAGCAATATTTCTCTCATGCATCTTCAAGTTGTGCATCCAGCTGATCTCAACTTGAAATATGAAGATAAAACTAAATTAAAAAATATGATCACAAGTTTTTTTTCAAATGATATAGATATACATTTTAATTCATTTGGTAAAAAGTCTAATACACCAGTACAGGATTTTGAAGATTTACTACAGCAAATTGACAAACTAAGAGGTCAAATTGTCGTTTTAGCGAGTGCCCATTTATATGGAGAAAATGCATTAAAATTTAATAGCACATTAAAAGAGACTTCTGCTTTTAAAGAAAAGCGTTTATTTTACATTCCACTTGAAAAAATAATCCCAGCAGAAACAAATATAGAAGATGAATATTTATTGATTTCTGATATCTTCATACCAAAAATAAGTTTCTTGGGTGAAGAAAGTATTGCTACAGTTTCTCTTATCGGTAAAGCAAACGCAAATAAAAAAATTAAAATTGAAATCACTCTCCATACAGGTAATTCATTTTTAAATTCTAAAACAGTAGAATTAACTGTTCCAGAAAACAATCTTATTCGCCAATCCTTCGATGTCCCGATTAATTTTGCAAAAACGGGGACACAAGTTATCACTGCAGATATAAATTCAAGCCTTGCTCACCCCCCATTAAATACAGCAAGTACTTCAGTACAAGTTGTCTATTCTAAAACAACATTATTGCATATAGCAGTAGGGCCAGATTGGAGTTTAAGAACATTAAGACAAAAATTAAAATTCTGGCCCAATCTCGATCTTCTAAGCTATTATATTTTACGTGAAATAAACAGTGATCAAAGTATTCCAAGTTCTCAACTTTCTCTTATTGAATTCCCTGCAGATAAATTATTTGGTTCAGAACTGCAAAATTTTCATGGTATTATTGCACAGAATTTTTTATTTGATACCTATTTAGGAGAAAAAGAATCTGAAAACTTGGTTAAATATGTTTATAATGGAGGCCGCCTTTTTATCCAAGCAGGCCCTTTAACCTTTTTAAGTGAAAGTCAATCTATTAAATCTTTATTTCCCTGTGAAAATGAACCGAAGTGGGATATGGAAAAAACATATCATTGGTCTGCAAACGACTCTGATTTTATAAATAATTCAAATTTTTCACGCAGCCTTGATAACATTGTCTCACATGCAACAGCTATTGATTGTAAACCTAAAAAAGAAGCTGTTATTTTAGCAAAAACAAAAGAGGGAAATCATCCCATTTTACTTGCAATGCCTGTACAAAAAGGAATTGTCCTCAGTTTTCTTGCGGGAGATTGGTTAAATGGCTATGTGCAAGAAAAACTAATTAAAAGTAATGAGAATACAATAAGAATGCGCAATGCAGATAGCAGTGAAACAATTTTTAATTGGCTCATTGAATTTCTACAAAGAAGACAAGACAGCGGAATTCGCGCGCCAGATATTTTGGGCCCAAGACTGTATGCAGAAGAGAAATCAATAGATATTCGGAGCCGCGGAGGAATTCAGCTTGGGAAAAGCATTTATCTTATAACAAATGCAAATAAAAATTTAAGTGGATCCACTTTATCTTTGCAAAAACTGAATAAAGAAATCGTTGAGTTTAGTTCACCCATAAGTTCGATCGTTCATTTACAAAAGGGCAACAATCTCAGCAGCACCGTGGTCGAAATGGCACTTGGCCAAGAAAAAAGTGATAAAAGCATATTAAAATTTGGAAATTGGCCTATATTTCCACAAACTGCAAAACTAATGGAAAAATATGATAATCCATTTTTATTTGAAAATGTAGCGACCTTTACGCAAAAAGAAGAAATCTTAAAAGAAAAAACAGCCGTTATTGAAAAAGTCCCGCTTTTAAATGCATTTCCATGGCTTTTGGCCTTGGCGCTCTCTTTGTTATGTTTTGAACAATTTTTGACACGCATCCTGTGGAGAGAAGAGATATAAATTTATATATACAATACTCAAAGAATACCTTTTGTGATAAGGTGGCGCCCATGTCAGAAGATGCACCAAAACGTAAAGAACCCCGATACAGCACAGCCATCGTTATTGAAGTTCGTACGGCCAAATGGAATCCTTTCAAAAAAACAAAAGCTATTCTTCTCGATCTCTCTTGGAATGGTTTTAAATTAGAATTTGTAAAAAAAGTACATTTGAAAAATGGCAATGAACTGCTGCTCAAAATCCCAATAGAACAATTTCAAATCGACAATTCAAAAATGTTAAAACTCAAAGTGACGGTCAAATGGTTTGACGAAGAACTACAACGGACTGGAGGATTTTATATTCATCCTAAAGGTGAACATGCAATTGTTCTAGAAAAACTCATACAAAAACTTGCAAAATTGCGTCAAACAGAAGATGAATTGATTCAAGGAAGCGAAACAAACCTTTCTCATGACAATGAAAAAGCTTCCTAGTTGGGAGACTTTAGGATGTCATTTTTTGGTTCAAGTAATAGTTTTATTCTCGAAATCGGTTTTGAATTGAGCGACACATATTTGCATGAATCCGTTTTCTCAGTTTACGACTTTTCACATTGGAAAATCCGTACAAATCATTCATCTATAGATTTTTCAACTGAACAAAGTCGAGAATTACTGAAAAAAGCGAAATCCACCAGTCAACGTCCATTTGGTGCCCTCGTAAGCTCAGCTCAAGAAATTGAAATCGCGGCTCAATACGCAAATTTTCTGTATATACCTGGAGAGTTATGCCGCCAAAGTGACATTCTTGAAGCCGCTACACTCTCTCGCCTTCCGCTGATTGTCGAAAGAGGCTGCTTTCTAGCTCCGAGTGATGTCATTCGGATCGTTGAAAAATTAAAAGATGCTGACGTGGCTCTTGTCGACTGCGGAACTGCAAATGGTTACTCTGACAGCGTTCTAGACCCAAGAGTCCTTTTTCTTATGCAAAAAACAGGCAAAAAAATAGGTATTCATTTAAGTGATCTCCTCTCGCCAGAAGCTAAAACTTACTCCCATCGACCAAAATGGCTGAGTGAACCTGATTTCATTCAAGCTTTTGTTTGCACCGGAAAAGCTCTCGGAGTTACTTTTTATGTTGTAAAATCATATGGCAAAGGCGCAATATCCACTGACCAAGCCTTAAAATACACCTTAGGAAAATAAAAATGACAGTTAAGCAAAATATATTTCCTGGAAATTGGGATGGGTGTATTACCCACGATATTCAACTTTCACGCAAACGACCTGTCATTATGGCAGGTCCTTGTATGTTTGAAAGCAGAGAAATTGGCTTTGAAGTCGGGCAATTCCTTAAAAATAAATGTGCAGAACACGATCTTCCTTACATTTTTAAAAGCAGCTACGACAAAGCAAATAGAACAAGCGCTCAAAGCATCCGCGGACCGGGCGTCAAACAAGGTTTAAAGTGGTTGCAAGAACTTCGTAGCGAACTCAAAGTTCCGGTTCTCACGGATGTGCACACAGCGGAACAAGCCTTAGAAGCGGGAAAAACTGTTGATATTTTGCAAATTCCCGCCTTTCTTTGCAAACAAAGAGATCTTCTTATAGCAGCAGCGTCTACAGGAAAAACTGTGCAAATTAAAAAAGGACAGTGGACTTCCGCGGAAGAAATGCTTGAAATCGCCCAATTTGTTGAAAAGTGCGGCAACTCTAAAGTTATTTTAGTCGAACGCGGCACGTGTTTTGGTTATAACAATCTCGTGGTGGATTTTAGAAATCTTGTTGAAATGCATACCCAAGGACATGCCGTTGTGTTCGATGCCACTCACTCAGTTCAATTGCCTGGAGCAGGAAATGGTAAGTCCTCTGGCCTGCGGCATATGGTGCATCCACTCGTACGAGCCGCAATGGCGATAGGAGTTGATGGAATATTTATGGAAGTGCACCCCAATCCCACCCAAGCATGCTCCGATGCAGACACCCAGCTGTCTATGCAAGCAGCGGAAATTATCTTAGATGATATAGCAAAAATGCTAAAATAATTTTCTCATCTAAAAGTTTTCCCGTTGCTTTCAATCTGCTCGATACAATAATTTTTAAACGCACTCAAAGATCCAACGTCCGTTGCAAGAAGCCCTTTTTTCTCTAATGCTTTTTCAATGGAATAGGATAACCAACAATGAGCGTAACTCGTCGGATGGGGTGAATTATAAAAAACAGAATATTTATTTAGAGAGCCATCTGGATTTTTGCATGAATTATTAACTGCAAATTGATTTGCTTCTTCATTTGTTTCAGTGAAAATTGCGTTAATATAGCCCCCATAGTAACAAAAATCTTGTACATATAAGCCTGATTTATTTGGCACAGGATATTTGGAATTTATTTTTCTGAAACCATAATCAAAGAATGACTTATCATTAATATTCACGTTACTTAAAAGATCTGAAAAATTTTCATCTATATCAATTAAATTTATATCAATTTTATCTGCCAAAGAATTTTGCAATACAATGATGGATTCCTTTAATAATTCATTGTGCCTTTTAGTTAAATCACTCAATCGCGCAGAAAGTTCTAAACGATTTTTCATATCGTCTTCATGTTTACTATATTCTGAAGTCAAAACTATTGGTGATTTACCTAAATCCGGTAAATTTAAAATTAAAAAATGTTTACCACCCTTAGCATAAATCAATTTTATTTGATCAATTATATTACTAATTGTCTTCTTATAAGCATGATTAATACCGCTCGGATGTTCTGGGTCATCTAGAAAAGGTTTGGTTAAATTCTTATTTTCAAATTTTTCAATATAATCATTTGCACCAATCCAGATCATAAAAAGCGTTTCATCAGGATTTGCGAGCGCTTTATTTGTTGACAAATATGAGTCAGAAGTTAAATATTTCTCCAGATAGGTTTTAATATAATCTGCAGAATTTCCTGTTACTAAATTTCTACCAACTGCTTTAATTGTATCTGGTATTGTGCTTACATAATATTCATTTTTCCCATCGGTTTTCGCTCCTCCATAAGAAAAGTTCAAAACAGGTACTTCTGTTCTCCGAGATAAATAATCTACCCAAATTAAGCCATCCGTAAAACGTCCATACCAAAATGGAAAATACGGCATGACTTTTGTCCATCTTTTTAAATTTCCTGTATCTGACAAACTATCACCAAATAAAACAATCTGTTTGATTTTTGATTGCTCTGATTTAGCTTTTTCAAAGCGAATTGGATATTCATATCCAGAAAAATCGGACTCGGCAGCCTTGAAATCGAGCAGTACAAAACTTTCTTTAGCCGGTTTCAAGAAGGTTCCTTTAGCGATTGCATTATTACAATTATCTATGACATTTTCATAATTCAAAGAGTTTTCAACAAAAAATCCATCAATAATTTTTCCAGTTAACTTCGTGGATTTTGCATAAAATGCTCTCGAGTCTTTTGCCCAAAAATAATTTGGGTTGACACCAAACTTATGCGTCATCAACTCTGAATTTTTACTTGCAAGCGAAACATCGGAATCAGAATAATAGCAAACAATATAATAGTCTTTTGCTTGGGCAAATGTTTGAGCAGATAAGCAAGCAGCAAAAACACACGTTGATTTCGCAACGATAGAAGGCATATTTAACATATGAACTCCAAATTTTTTTTAAACTATGAATCAATTTGCTACATATTTATATCAAACTTTTTGGCTAGTCAATTTGCAATACTTTTTATTTTATTTATTAATAAATATAATTTTTCAAAAAATATTGTGTTCAATTCTCAATTATATAAACTCAGAATTGAATAAAGCAATATTATATTAAATAATTTTTAGACTTCCCAAAGCATATTTAAGACTGAATAAGTCAATGAAAAATGCTTAAGAGCTGATGCGCTTTGATTGTTGATTTAACTTTAAAATTTGTCGATAGCTTAAAAGTGAAATAAATAAAAAAATGTCATTTCTTTGACTTTTTATTAAACATCGTCAAAAAAATGACATAAGGAAAAATTAGAAAGCTTAGGACTGATGCGTGATGCGCTTTAAAAATGTCTGCAGACGTTCTGTCTTTGGTGCAGCAAACATCTCTTTTGTATTGCCCTGTTCAACTATATAACCATTTTCAAGAAACATCGTTCTGTGCGAAACTTTTTGGGCAAAATAAAGCTCGTGAGTAACTACAATCATTGTCATACCCGTAGCGGCAATATCAACTAAAATATCGACTACTTCATCCACGAGTTCGGGATCGAGGGCACTTGTTGGCTCGTCACACAATAAGATTTTGGGATTGATTGCGAGCGCACGTGCGATTGCAACACGCTGTTGCTGCCCACCTGAAAGCCCTTTTGGAAACTTATTCATATGACTGCCAAGACCCACTCTATCCAACAGATCTTTTGCAATTTTATAGGATTCATCCTTAGATTTACCAAGAACAAGATTGGGACCTAAAGCCACATTTTCAATAGCCGTCATATGTGGGAATAACTCAAAGCGTTGAAAAATCATTCCTGTGTTGCGGCGAATCATATGCAGGGACTGCCTAGAGTTACGGTAATTGATTCCGCAAACTTCGACATCTCCCGATGTGATCGTTTCGAGAGCGTTGATAGTACGTAAACAGGTACTCTTTCCACTTCCGGAAGGACCGATTAAAGCAACGACTTCCCCTTGCTTCACTTCAAAATTGATACCCTTAAGCACATGATGCTCAGCAGTGGGAGTGTGAAATATTTTATTAACTTCTTTAAGGCTGACAACTACTTCTTGTGACATAATAAATAATTTCCAATTTACTGTTTGAGACTTACACTTAATCTTTTTTCAAGGTAGCGACCAAAAGAGCTCACAAGCGTATTTACAACAAAATACAAAAGAGCAATAAAAAACCAAGTTTCGAAACTACGGAAAGTAACAGTGACGGCATTCTGAGCTTCTTTTGTTAACTCTGGAATAGCGACCACTGATAACAAAGAACTGTCTTTAATTAAAGAAACAAATTGTCCTACAAGGGGAGGTAACATATTGCGCAATGCTTGAGGTGCAATTACTTTTCTTGCAATTTGGAAAGGACTTAAACCAAGAGCTTTTGCAGCATCAATCTGCCCCTTTTCAAAATTCGCTAAAGTCCCTCTAAAAATTTCTGCTACATATGCTGAACAGAACAAGCTCATTGTCAAAACACCTGCAACACTTCCGGATAAATTGAAAGCGGTGCCAACGATAAAATAGGCGACATATAGCTGGACCAAGACTGGGGTGTTTCTAAAAATATCCACGTATATAAGGGCTGCAGTCTTCGAGACTTTCTCATTTGTCGTCAAAAGAATTCCAAATATCACTCCAAGAATGGATCCAAAAATGATGCCTTCAAAACTCATCTTGATTGTGATCCAAAGCCCCTGCAAAAAGAGTCCTGGACCACCACCATCACTTGAAGGAAGCCATATATATGGCCCTAAGACACTGAAATCCCACTGATAATCAAGGTGATAAAAGCTCCGTACAATTGCGAACGCAATGAGTGCAATGACGAAAAAAGACAAAAAAGAGTATAATATAGAGAGTTTTTTATCTGGCATCGTATTTCTTATTTCCAAAATAAGGATGTTTCAAAAAGTTTCATACACGTATAAATAAATTATTTGTCCAGAAGAGAAAGCCATTCTCTACTTTCGAAATAGTACTTCATAGTCTTTTCATATCCGCCGCTTTTTTTCCAGTTTGCTAAGAAAGTATTGAAGCTTGAGACTAGATCTGTGTCTTTCGTACGCATTGCGACAGCAAATTGGTCACCTTTATCGAAAGTCTCAGGGAAGACGTATAACTTGCCTGGGTTATTCAATTCTGCAACTCGAACATATGGAGTGTCATAAATGAAAGCAGTCGACCGGCCTCTGAGCACAGCGCTGACAGTGTCAGAGTCTGCAT
This sequence comes from Fluviispira sanaruensis, assembly GCF_004295685.1. Classification (NCBI taxonomy): domain Bacteria; kingdom Pseudomonadati; phylum Bdellovibrionota; class Oligoflexia; order Silvanigrellales; family Silvanigrellaceae; genus Fluviispira; species Fluviispira sanaruensis. The sequence continues at coordinate 1,557,982 of NZ_AP019368.1, read as the reverse complement.
CGAAGCGCATGATTTCTGCATTTTTAAATGTTTCTGAATTTTTGAGATAGAGATCCGGTGCCGAACCAGTTTTCACTGCAATTTTAATATCTTTAGTATTAAAATTCTCGATTTTTGCAAACTTTTTGCGGTTTTCAGGTGTATCTAAAACAGCAATGAGAAAATTATTGTTATAATAAGGGTCACTGAATGCAACCGCTTTCTCTCGTTCAACCGTTTTGGCCATAGAAGAAACAATCATGTCACACTTAGATGAGATGAGAGAAGGGATGATCCCATCCCATTTTGTATCAGCCATAGTCAATTTAACACCAAGTTCTTTTGCATAAGCCAAGGACATTTCATAATCGAAGCCAAGCCATTTACCAGATGCCGTTTTCATTTCTAAAGGGATATAGCCAGATTCAGAACAGACAACGAGCTCTTTTTTCTTTTTTATTGCCTCAAGTGTTGTGAGTTTCACAGCTGCATGTGATTTGATAAATATTGCAAATGATGACAACACACAAAGAGATATTGAAATTATTGTGCGGCATGCAGTGGGTTTTAGCCCTGATGAACTTGAGCTTGTCATGTGTAGATACCTTTCGTTTAGACATATTCTGAACACGAAAAAAGCAATGCTCCACATATCATACAAATGAACATGGGGCAAATGTTAAATAGTGAAAAAAACTCCACATTATGAAGCAAATTTCATTATATTTTTCGCGATTGAGACGGCAATTGTTAGTCAATATAATTTGTCAGCTGCAAAATATTTGCTGAAGGAAAGCTTGAAAATATGAAATAATTCAATAAGTAAAGCTTAAGTTTACGAGGTTCAATATGAAGATAAAAATCATTGCCTACCTTCTTAGTATTTTGGTTATAGCCGGCTGCTCAACCTTATTCCCTCAATACTCAAAACGCGGACAAGATAACGCAGATGCTAAGCAATCGAATAGTTTTTTTGGGAGCCTATTTCGTGACGATTCTGACAACGAAACAAATGATATTCAAAAGGAAAATGGAAAAGGCGGATTGAGCCAAGAAACGATAGCACGCAACAATCGCAAACGCAGTGTGCAAATAGATCCCTTAATGAACAATCAAGCAGCTATAGCTGCTCTCAACCTAACTTTTATAGAAGGAAACACCTGGAGAACTTCGGCCCACCCAGCACTTGTTTTTGGTATTATGGCACGACTCCTCTCTCAAAACTATATTATTACATCGGTCGATAGGAAAAATTTCAATTTGCAAACGGAATGGGACAAATTTTTTATCGATGGCCGCCTCTTTCGCAACAGGATAAGTCTCTTGGTTTTTCCAGTAGGACCTCGCCAAACTGAAGTGGTTGCTAAAAATATTGTTGAGTATTATTCAGGCAGTGCAAATAGCAAACTCGAAGAAAACACGGCCTGGTTTCCAAGCCCAGACATCACCGATGAAATTGCCAAACTGATTGAAAATACCAACCGACAAACTGCACTTTTATTAAATCAAATGCAAAAATCACGTTAAGAGAAGCATTGAGAAAGTTATTTGTAATACATTTTTTTTTGTTCGTTTCTCTGTATGCTTTTTTATTAAATAGGGAAGCGTTAGGAGAAGCTCGTTACTTTAGTTTAACTTTTAACGGGAATTATGAAACAACATTCTCCACAACGTATAAAAACACTCAATTTACTTGGGGATTAGAATTGGGAATTCCACTCAATCGATTTTTTGAACTGGGCATTGGAAAAAGCTTCACTCAAGATATTTACGAATATTCAGATGATTACAAAAATTCGTTGATAAACAAAGGTCTCATCCTGCCAAGTGGGACTCTAAAACAAGAAAACGACACCTCAGACACATATATCAATTTAATAGTTTCTCCGAATTGGGTGTATGTTAATCCCTCCATTTCTGGTGGTTTGTTGATGAGAAGTGTTTGTTCTCGCGATTATTTCAATGATGCGACTTGTCAAAATCAAAAGTTAACTTGGAATTTAGGAGGTGGCTTATCTTTTTATATCACAGAATATTTACGTTTCAAAGTTGCTTATAAAATATCGCCTTCAGGCTATCGTTTAAATTCAAAAAATTATTATGACGAAAGATATACTGCTGGCATTACTTTTTTATATTAATTTTATATTTAATATTTCTGAGCGAACCCTGCGCTTCAACAATCATTTCTAACATTGCTAGGCGATGACGCCACAATGCTAAGAGACTTTTTGTTGATAAAAAAATCTCGAGTTCCTTATTTTTATATATATTTTCATCACAAAAGTTTTCTGTAAGATATAATTCGGATTGATAAAGATTCTCATTCATAAAACATCTTTCCATAGCTTTAATTATTCCAGTCCATTTTGCTATGGAATCAACGCATTCTGAGACAAAAGTATTGATTATATTTCGACCTTGATCACACATTAGATTACGAATATCTTGAGCATACATGGGTAAAGGTGTTTCTATTTTTATTTGATTGTCTAAAATTTCTAAATCAAAATATTCAGATAAATACTTTTTATTTTTTTTATAAATAGGCTGAGAACTTCGATGATGGAAAGAAACACCTTTTATTTTTTTTCGATATTGATTACTTTGCATTTATCGGAGCCTACTTTCAAGATATCGGATCATGGGAGAATCGGATTGCTCTCCATGGCTTTTGAGGCGCGCAATTTCTTCAAGAATTTTTTTTCTCCAGCTAGAATCGAGCATGCCTTGAGCGGCAAGCACATCCATCGATGAACGAAAAGCGCGCGCATCTTGTTCCTTTTGTAAATCCTTGTCACTATCTTCTTCATTTTGCAAGCTCATTAGGGCTTTTTCTATAGCAAATTGCGCTAATTGTCTACTTTTTTCCATTTCACTTGAATTTTCAAGCTGAGCATTTTGTTGCGCAGCCGATGTCTCTTCTTTTGCTTCAGATAATGACTCATTAAAATCATCATTAATTTGTGGTGTTTTATCCAAACTTTTTTTTGCTTGAGCCAATTCCTGCAAAACCATATTTCTATTCTCATTTTCTCTTGTTTTTTCAATATGGTTGTCCGCATTTTGTAAATTCTTGCGCGCTTCTTGGATTGTCCGATTTCTTGCTTGTTGGAGAATTTGCATAGCTGTGCCCAGATGACTCATACCCATTTCAGCCGCTGTTTGGGCATTTTTTTGCGCTTCATTAAAATTTTTTAATTTGAGCTGTGACTCAGTTTCTTTTAATTTATCAAAAGTTTTATCACTTTGTAAAATATTTTGGACAATTGATTTTTCAAGTTGAGATAATCCATAAGAAGATTGTTGAGATAATATTAATAATTGTTTATTTAAATCACTTGACTTATTTTTTAGATCATTCGTCTCAGCAAGAATTTCATCGAAATTCCCTTCCGAGTTTTTTAATTTTGCGATATTATACTTTAAATTTTGCAGTCGTGCGAGAAGATTACCACCTTCTTCCATTTTCTGTTGTCGCTTTAGCATATCAAGTGTTAATTGAATTTTTTTTACTGAATCTTTATAATATTTATCATTTTTTTTATTAATATTCTCAACATAACTCATTGTTTCAATAATATTTTTTCGCACCATGCCGGAGCGCCCTAATTGCATTGCCAATTGAGCGCTTTTTGCCAGCGGCTCAAAAACCTTTTCCTTTTCAGAATTAATAAAAGATTTAATAGAATTAAGATTTTTTAAAGCTTTTTCCAAATTTAATATAATATCTTTTCTTACTTGCATGGGAGTGCGAACAGGAAACTCGAGTTCTTTTGACTCCCCAATAATATCAGTGAGCACAGTTTTTGCTATTGCTTTTACATAGAGAGTGTCTTCAGGCATAAACGGAATACCTAAAGTCACAAGCTCAGTTAATTCAGAAACAAAAGAAAGCTGAGAAGCGTTTGCAAATTCAGCAATTGTTTTATCAAAATGGTATCCAGATTTCGTCCGTATAGAAAGAGAAATCAAAGACAAAGGAACAGAAGAAGATGCATTTAAGTAAAAATAAAGTTTACCAATACTTTTAGCTATATCTTGCTCCGGCATTTGTACATGCTCAAATTTTAGAATTGGTAAGGGAGTCGGTGTAATTTCAATGCTTCCAATAAACTGATCTGTACCATTAGTTAAAGTATAATCTACAATTTTAACTTCATTTTTATTAACGGTAGCAAGCTCATTCTTATCTTTCTTTAAATTTTCATAAAGGGAAGCGACAGAAGATGACCACACACCCGATTCCGATAATTGATAATTGTATTCATTGTCTTTATCATAATTTTTATATTTTATATTAAGCTTCCAACTCGTATTTGATTTAAAGTTTTTTATTTTAAATTCTAAATAAGATGATGTATCTAACAATATTTTCATGTTATTATTTGAAAGTTTAATTTCTTCTGTTGAGGCTTCTGAATATGTTGGATGCTCTATCTTTATATAAGGCTGAGTAAATTTAAATTTCTCAGAAATATAATTGATAGTTTCGTTTAGATCATCCTTCATAAAATAAGTAAAACCACTTAGTGAAAGCAAACTGACTATAAGAATTCTAAGTATTAATTTTTTATGCAATGAATGTGATTTTATTCCTGCAGCATTTAAATTGAGATCAATTCTTTGTTTAGACAGGTTTTTATATAAGAAAAGACCTCTAAAAATAAATAGATCCAACCAATTTAAAAAAAGGAGCGAAATCGGAAATGACAGCCAAGCTAAGTCTTTGTTAATTACTCTAAAGAAAAATAAAAAATTTGTAATAATGGTTAATATAGAAAATAAAAATATGTTTAGCTTATATTTCACTCGTATATTTTCCCAATATTTTATCTATCCTAACATTGGTTCTCGATAGGACGAAAAATCTGCAATTGTCTGTAACTCAGGGTTCTCGTCTATCATACGCCAAAGCACACCTGCTGTAACTAAAATATCGCCAATAGAACGGTGACGCGATTCAAATGTCAAACCATAATGGGCTGCAAGTGCATCCAAGTTACGTCTCTCTATTTTTACCAGTGAGCGAGCCATTTTTAATGAACAAAAAATTGTATAATCACAAGAAATTCCAAGACGATATGATTCATGATGCAACATACCTACATCAAACTCAGCATTGTGGGCAAAACCCACACAACCTCTTAAAAAATCATGGAATTTAGGGAGAATTTCCTGAATTGAAGGTTTGCCAACTAACATACTGTTGTCAATTCCAGTGATGCGGGTAATTTCTTCCGAAACATTTTCTTTGGGATCGATCAATTCAGAAAAGCGTGCCACTTCTTTGCGTCCTAAGTATTTGATAGCACCAATTTCTATAATCTTTGCTGTACGTGTATCAAGCCCTGTCGTTTCAAAGTCAAAAATCACAAGGGGTAGATCAAAAAGTTTATCTTCAAAAGCAAAACGAGATCCACTGACACCACCCATAATTGCAACATGTGATGAAATTAAATTTTCTTTACGGGAAAGTAAAAAGTGAAAAAGACTATTGTGAAAAGGAGAACTCATTAAACTGTAACCTTAATTATATATACGCTTAAGAACATTTACAAACTCTGAAGCCGCAGGAGTTAATTCACGATCTAAGACAGAGCAAATAAGAATGGAACGTTCCATTTTTAATCCTTGGATTTTTAAAATATGAATGCCTTTTTCATTTCTTAATGAATGTGCACTCACAATACTTAAACCGATATTTTTCTCAACCATTTTAATCATGCTTTGTGCAGATCTTAATGTCATAACAGTCCGATGCCGAATGCCTAATTTTCTAAATTCCATTTCAATAATATCATAAATAGCGCTGCCTGTTTCAAATAAAATCATAGGTTGCCGATTGATATGTATAGGTAACAAAGCTTTTCCCTGCTTTTCAAGCATTTGAGACATTTGCACCAATGGGTGCTCTGGTGCGGCAATGACTTCTAAAGAATCGATTATTTCTGCATGCACTTTTAAGCCAACGAGCGGATCTTCATTTTGCGAAATAAATGGATTCCGTGTGATAAGCCCAACGTCGACAGAGCCATCATGTAAAGATTCTATGACAGTTGCTGAGTCTTTTTCGTGCAAAGTGAATTGAATTTGCGGATACTTTTTTCTATATGCAGAGATTGCATCTGGAAAGACTCCAGCAACTGCAGTAGCTCCTCCACCCAAGTGGACAAAACCTTCACGTAATTCGAGATGATTACGTACTGTCGTTTGTAACTGGCCCATTCTTTTTAAAATATCGACCGCAATTCCATAGACAAGTTTTCCCATAGAAGTTGGTCGCACACCCCGTGCTGTTCTTTCTAATAGAGGACATCCTAAACCTTCTTCTAAAAGTTTGAGTCTTGCCGATAGAGCTGGCTGAGTGATGTGAAGTTTATTCACTGCGGAAGAAAGGGAGCCTTCTTGAACCACTGTAACGAAGGCTTGCAAACGGTAAATATCTTGTAACTCTTGCACTCGGCACTCTCCAATCTGAGAATAGACACACTAGGAACAATACTGTAAGCATGAATGTCGTCAACCTAATTAGCTAATGAAAGAGCAGCATAGGAAGATCATCGTGAAAGAAACTGAATTTTCTCAAGAATTAAGAACTGGTATGGCTCAACTTGCAATTTGGACAAGGAAATTCGCCCAACCACTGCATCGAATAATCAACACAAGTTTACAAAAAATAACCGCATCGGAACAAGGACATATCATATTATCCGTTTATAAACCTGGAGATGATAGAAGTGCAATTTTACTTTCCATGAAAAAAGGGGAAAGTGGAATATCAACCACTCGGCTCAAACCAACAACATTAAAACAACCAAATTCTATCGTACAAATTTCTCGAAAATATATACAGGGAAGAAAAATCTGTTCTGCATATGCAACAATCTCTCCTATATCTATCATTATAGAACTTGCTGAGGCAAATAAACAAATTGAAAATTTCCAAGAAATAAATGATGGACCAAATTGTCTTATTTTAGATTTAGATGCAAAACCACCAAGAATTATTCTTGCTAAAAAATACACCACCATTCCTGTTCGCTACAGAGCACAGTACGGAATGAATTTTACTGACACAGATATTTTCTTTGAAAGCTGGTGCGAATGGAGTGAAGATTGCACAAAAACAAAAAAAAGGGCTTGCTTCGAGCATCCTCTTATCTCTTATTGTCCTTTGCCACAAATTGAAAATATTGAACCGCAAAAAATAATAGCAAATCCAATTACAGAAATAAATGAATTAAAATTAAAACAAACAGGAATTCCTCTACATTTAACTTCTGCGCTCGAATTTTTACCAACCCACATAAGAAGAAGCGCAAAAACAAAATTACAATTTTTAAGTCGCAGATTGAGTCGGCAAAAAGCAGATTTACCAGATGACAAAGAAATATTGCGCTTACAACGACAAAGCGAAGGATTTAAAACTCATTTTTATTTATGGCCACAAAATTCAGTTATTTGGTATGTACCGCCCCAGTTCATAGAAGAATTTGGCATGCCTGCATTTTATTCTCTCAAGAAAAGTGAAAAACCAGGAGATCTTCTCAACAAAATTCATGCAGAAATCGATGTGTTAAAAAGAAGAAGACAAGAATTAACATCTCGCATTGCTGAAAGTAAAACAGCGGAATATGATTTTCAAAAATTAATAATTGACAGTGCTGAAGAATTAAAGAATGCAGTAGAAGCATACAAAGAGAAGCACATACATCTGCAAACCGATCTTAAAAAATTCGAGAAATATGCACTCGATTATGTTCTGATTAAAGAAGATCTCCCTCTTATTTCAAGATTATGCAGAATGCTTGATATTTCTCTGACTGAAAGCGAACAGGCGCAAAAAATCCGTGAAGAAAAAGCGAAGCGATATCCATTTAAAGAATTTATAGCCTCAACAGGGGAATTTATTCGAGTGGCTCGCTCTGCAGAAGATGGCGATAAAATGATTAAATTAATGCCATCCCATCACACTTGGATTCACGTTTTAACGGGTGAAGGAAGCCATGTGTGGTTAGAAAAACCTAAAGGAAATAAACCTTCCATGCAATCCTTGCGCGAAGCTTCCGTACTTGCCGTTCACCATTCGAAACACAGTCGCGCTCAAAGTGCTGATGTGCAAATAGCTACCCGAGCAGATATTGAAAAGCGTAAAAATCTCCCCCCTGGTAAGGTAATTGTCCGTCGGTGTGAAACATTATTAATCAAATATGACAATGCGGAGCTTCATAAAATTACCGAGCCTGCCCATAAGAAGGTTAAAATATAAAATCTGAATAATTTATATAATTTTATTTTTTATTGAAAAATTAAAAATTATTTTATAAATTATAAAAATACTCCCCTGAATTGAACAAAAAATAAACAATCTTGTTTTTTAAAGTAAACTTTTCTTTTTCAATTCATCTAATCAAAGAAAAATCAGACCTAAATCCCAATTTAACTTTACAAAGGAAGAGAAAAGAATCTATAATCTTAATCATACATTCAAGATTCATTTGCTTAATAAGAAATGAGGAAGTAAAATATTTGGATAAAGAAAATTTTATTAATCAAACTAAACATTTAAAAGTTGCAGTTGTGCATGACTGGATGTTTTCCCGAAGGGGTGGTGAGAAAGTTCTTGAACAAATTCTTAATTTATTTCCAAATGCTGATCTTTATTATCTTTTTGGCAATCCAAAGGAAGTCCTCAAGCTTGAGCACACTCATCAATTTAAAGTATCATTTTTAGCAAGAATACCTTTTATTAAAAAGTTTTATAAAACACTATTACCATTTTTCCCCATAGCAATTGAAAGCTTTGATTTATCAAATTATAATTTAATTATATCTAGTAGTAGCTGTGTTGCTAAAGGAATCGTTCCTCCACCGCTTGGGTTACACATAGCATATATTCATAGCCCGATGCGTTATGCTTGGGATCAAGAGCACCGTTATTTCATAAAAAGTCCGAGTATTATACGTCCAATAGAAATTTTAAGGAGAATTCTTCTCAATCGATTACGCATTTGGGATATCACATCCTCTATTAGAATAGATAAATTAATTACAAATAGTCATTTTGTCGCAAGAAGATGCTCATTATTTTATGGTAAGAACTCTACGGTAATTTATCCCCCAATTCACACAAAATTTTTCCAAAAAAATGCGAAAATATCTTGTGCATCTATTCAAAAAAGAAAAGTGTTACTTTTTGGTGCATGGACTCCTTATAAGAAAATGTATGAAACTCTTGAATTTCTAATACACAATGGAGTCCAAGTTATAGCTGCAGGTCATGGAGAAGAAATTATAAAGGCACGTAAAAAATTCAAAAAAAATGTAGAATTTTTTCTCAATCCATCTGATGAAGAAGTGCCAATTATTTTTTCGAAGGCACATGCTCTTTTATTTCCAGCAATTGAGGATTTCGGCATTGTTCCATTAGAGGCAACGTCATCAGGTTTATGGGTCGTTGCCCCAAATCAGGGAGGAACTAAAGAAACAATAATACATGAATTGACTGGTTTTACCTTTAATGAAAATTCGAATGAATGCATGCTCAATGCAGTTTTAAAAGCACTTGAGCGTGATTTATCTGAAAATGATCTCAAAAATATGAAAAAACAAGTCGAGAAATTCTCGATTGAAAATTTCCAAAAAAACTTTTCCCATGAAGTCATCGCAACTTTAAAAAATGAAAACTTGCTATAAAAGGTTAACAAAATGTTACTGAGCAGACATTCTGAAAAACTCAATATATTTAAAGCGATTTCTGACTTACTTTGCATCTCTATTTCATGGATTTTGGCATTTATTATTCGTTTCAATGTCGACTTATTAAAAGTCTTAGAAGATAAAGAAAGTTTAATAAACTATTTACGCTTATGGCCATTACTCATTTTCAGTTATTTATTTATTTTCATAGCAACACACGTCTACAGCAGAAATATTGAGAAAAAAAAGATATGGGATGAAAATTTCGAAATCATAAAAAAACACACAATTGCATTTTTCATCTTTGTAACTCTATCTTATTTTCTCTATCAACACAGATTTAGCAGATTAACATTGCTAATATTTTTTATTATACTTCCTCTCGTTTTCCCAATTGGTCGAAGTTTTGTAAGAAAATTTAATAGAATATATTTAAAATATAATCAAAAAAAGAAGCAAGCTATTATTATTGGAAATGGACCACAGGTCCTGAAAATAAAAGAAGCGATCTCTATACGCAGCGATTGGAACTTAGATCTTATATCGTGCCATACATTTACAGAAGTCGATGTTGTAAGTAAAATTTTAAAAAGAAACGATATAAGTTTAGTTTTTATCATTCCAAGTGCAGAAGAAACAGCACATGTAAATGAAATTTATGAGCATCTCGATAAAAATCTCTCAGAAATTTTGCTCATACCTTATTTAGGGGAGAGAATATTTTTTGAACCTAAATCAATAAAAATTGAAGGCATTCTTTCCATTGCTCTCAATTCATCCAGTCTACACAATTCCGGACGCTTTGCGAAAAGATTTTTTGATATTATTTTTTCTTTATCTTTTCTTATATTCTTTTCACCTATTTATTTATTATGTATTATTCTTGTAAAAATAAGCAGCACAGGACCTGTTTTTTTCAAACAAGAAAGAATGGGACTCGATGGAAAAATGTTTTACTGCTATAAATTTAGAGGAATGTATGTCGATGCTGAAGAAAAAAGTGGGCCTGTTTGGGCGAAAGCAAATGACTCTCGTACAACTCCATTTGGTAAATGGCTCCGTAAAACAAGTCTCGATGAAATACCTCAATTTATAAATGTCTTAAAGGGTGATATGAGTGTCGTTGGACCTAGACCAGAACGACCTGTGTTTGTCGAAAATTTTAAAACTCAAATTCCTGGGTATATGTTAAGACACAAAGTAAAAGCAGGAATAACGGGTTGGGCTCAAATAAATGGATGGCGTGGTAACACTTCACTTGAAAAAAGAATTGAATGTGACTTATGGTACATTCAAAATTGGAGTATGTGGCTTGATTTGAAAATCGTTTTTTTGACTCCTTTTAAAGGATTAATCCATCCTAATGCGTATTAATCCTATTTCTTTGATTGATTTTAAAATTCTGCTACAATTAAAGTAACAACTGTATAAAAGAAATGTGTTTTGGAGATCTGAGATGAATTCTTCTACTAATCCACCCTCGGGTCAAGTTCCTTCTCCTGCAACAAAAACTTTTTTTACGATCAAAGCATCACCGGATGGTATGTCAGCCCATATACCTGCAAAATCTCATATTTCCCCAGATGTTATACATTTAAATTATGAACAAATATGTGTCTATTTGCAAAAATTGGGTTATATTTTAAAACCGACGCCTGAAGCCTTTGAAGAAATAAAGCGGGCTGCAAGTTCTAAACCCCCACAATTTTCTAAAGATTTTCTTTTTCTTAAAGGAATTCCTTATACTGAAACAAAAGGAGCTACAATCCGCTGGCTCAATCCTATCACGATGCCAAAGGATCTTGTCCGTCCCAATATTCCATTTGCTATCATTAAACAAGCAGCCCCTGCATCTCCTGCCAAATCTATTTTTGGCCAAGAATTTCCAATGCCTCCACAAAAAGGTGAACCTAAAAAAATAATTGTCCTGACTCCCGATCCTGCCTTCACAACCAACGAAAAAGGTGAACTTGTTTGTGATAAGGGGGGGCAAGTTATTGTTTCACCAGAAGGACAACTTAAATTTGAACCCGTTTATACCATTAAAAATTTGCGCGTCGACCAAATGAAAAAAATTGAGTTTCCATGCAGCGTCATAGCAAAATGTGATATTATTGGATCTCTCGATTGGGTGATAAATGGAGATTTTACTTGCGAACAATTCTGGTCTGCCACAGGCATCAAAGTCAATGGAAACGCAGTCGCTTTAAGTGGTATCCAAACTAATCAAGCTCATGATGATACCAAAGCAATAATCATAAATGGAAACCTAGAAGCAAACTTTATTCAATCGAGTTGTTTTATTGTTGAAGGTAACATAAAGGTTGAGAAAGCAATTCTTGCTTCTCGAATCACAACGAACGGTAATTTGGAGTGTTTAGGAGAACCAGGAAAAATAACGGGCAGTGAAATTTTTATGAAAAAGGGAACTTTAAATGTTAAAAAAGTTGGCAGCGAAAAAGAAAAGCCAACTTATATAAAGTTTTTTTCAGAAACGCTTTCTAGTACTTCAAAAATAGAAACCCTTTCTGAAGGTTCTCGCATACAAATTCAAAAAACAAATATCATTATCCAAAATTCACAGCCATGGCCATCACCTACTAAATAGGCAAAGTTTCAAACTATGCAGTATCATCGCAATCGTCAAAAATCTTTTCATTCAAAAAAGTCACATTTAAAAGCAAATCATAATCCATCTATAAAGCATGAAAAAGAAACTTTAACCTCTTATGCAATGTCCACTGATGGAAAAGCGATTGCTCGAAGTGAGGATGGCATTATTGTTTTTGTAAAAGATATGATCGAAAATGAAACAGCAAAGGTTGAAATTGTTCATAAAAAATCTAATTTTAAAAATGCAATTGCCCTTAAAATTGAAAATCCATCACCACACAGGGTCGAACCTCCTTGCAATTACATTTCCAAGTGTGGTGGCTGTCAGCTTCAACATATTGCCCCCGAAATGCAATCCGTGTTTAAATCCCGCTGGTTTTTTGAAACTTTAAAAAGAATTGGGAAATGGGATTCTACCAATATTAATTTATCAGAGAAAATATTATCACTTATTTATTTAAAAAAAGAACATTATCGTCGGAGAGTGCGCTTTCATTTTAATGGAAAAGATCTCGGTTTCAAAGAAAATAATTCAAACAATATTGTTGATATTTCGCATTGTTTGATATCGAGTTTAAAGATAAATGAAAAAATTGCATTTCTAAAAGATAATTTAAGTAAAGCATTCAATGAGATACAAGAGAAAAAATTCAGTCGACAAATGGAATGTGAAATAGAACTCACTGAATGCGATGATGAGAAAGTTGTATTAAATATTGCTCAGTTTAATGTTGATCAAGAGCCAAATAAAGAAATATGTTTAACAATCTTAGAAAAATATTTGACCATTCAAAATGAGCAAATTATTCATTTAAAACATCCTGAACTGCCTCGATTTCGCTTAAAAAAACAAAGTTTCATTCAGCCTCATATGGATTGTATTGCATTATATTATCAACATATTAAAGAAGCTGCGGATGAGTTTTTAAAATCTTTTATAAAAAGTAAAAGTGAAAAAAAACAATTCATAGCTTGGGATCTTTATTCTGGTGCAGGAATTTTTACTGCTCTTCCTTATTTTGCAGGCAAAAGATTTGATTTAAATGTTCAGTGCTTTGGAGTAGAGGGTATAAAAGAAGCCATCGATTCATTAAATAATAACTGTAAAAATTTACCGGTAACAGGTATCATAAACAACGTTGAAATATTTATTGATAAAGAATTTAAAAAGAAATTAGAACAACCTGAAAATTATAAAGAAGTCGATCTCTTAATTCTTGATCCTCCCCGCGCGGGTTCAGGAATCGAAGCCATGCAAAAGATTGTCGAACTCTGTAGTAAAAAATCCCTCGTTGTGTATCTTGCCTGTGATCCTGCGAGTTTTGCGCGAGACACACGTGTGTTGCTTGAAGGTGGTTTTCGCTTAAAAAATCTAAATCTTTTCGATGCTTTTGGTCATACAGTGCACTACGAAGTGCTTGGGTGTTTTGAACGGGGAAATGGATGAAAAATTCTTTTAAACAAATCTTTGTTTGCACTTCCTGTGGAGCAACCCATCCGAAATGGCTTGGCAAATGCCCAGATTGCAGCGCTTGGAATTCAATTCAAGAAGAAACTGTGAGTAAGTCACATTTTACCCATAATTCAACTAAAGCTACAGTTGTCCCACTGCCAAAAGTCGAAGAAAAATTAGAAAAAAGAATATTTTGTGGTGTCCCAGAACTCGATCGCGTTTTAGGGGGTGGACTCGTTGTGGGAAGCCTAGTTCTCTTAAGCGGCGATCCTGGAATAGGTAAATCAACTCTACTCCTACAAGCTTTAAATGGACTTGCCCAAAGAGGATTCAAAGTTCTTTATGCCAGTGGTGAAGAAAGTTGCACACAAATCAAACTCAGAGCTGAGCGCTTAGGCTCACTCAACCCAAATATTTTGGTGACAAACGAAACAAACATTCATTCAATTCTCGATGCCGCCAAACAAATTTGTCCGCATGTTCTCGTAGTTGACTCGATCCAAACTGTTTATAATCCAGAACTTCCCGGAAGCCCTGGAAATGTAAGCCAAATAAGAGAATGCACAAATCTCATTTTACAAATCGCAAAGGGTGAAGGGATTTCAACGTTTGTTGTTGGGCATGTGACAAAAGAAGGCTCGATCGCGGGGCCAAAGGTTCTTGAACACCTGGTTGACACGGTTATGCACTTAGAAGGTGACACTTCAAGTGGTTACAGAATATTAAGGGCAAACAAGAATCGCTTTGGTTCAACGGGAGAAATCGGGGTTTTTGCTATGCAAGGTCATGGCCTAGTTGATATCCCAAACCCAAGTTCTGTTTTTTTAGATGAAAACAAAAGAAACAGTGAAGGAGCTGCTATCACAGTAAGTATGGAAGGCACCCGCCCATTACTTATAGAAGTGCAGGTTCTTGTTGGGAAAACTTCTTTTGCCTCACCCAGACGTTTGGCAACTGGGTTCGACACGAATCGCTTTACCATACTCTTAGCGGTTCTCGAAAAGCGTGCAGGACTGTACCTATCCAATGTCGATGTGTATGCGAACGTAACAGGTGGATTTAAAATTTTTGAACCTGCCATTGACCTTGCCACCGCAGCCGCAGTCGCTTCGAGTTTATTTAACAAACCTTTACCTGCAAAAACCGCTTTTTTTGGAGAAGTCAGTTTATCCGGTGAAGTGCGCATGGTTAATCATGCTCTACCAAGGATTTTAGAGGCTTATAAATTAGGTTTTGAAAAGATTTATATCCCTCTGCGCAATTATCAACAAGAAAAAGAACATATTCTTAAACTTCTTGAGAAAGCCGAAAAACCTTTCTTTGTTATTCCAATTGAAAGTGTCAATGAAGTCATTCGTTTTGACAATTAACTCCAATAAAAATTAACAATTAAGTCCTAAGAATTCTAGACACAGTTTAGGTTTTGCAATAACGTATCGTCCATATTATGGCTCTGATGGGAGCATTTCTTGACCCAGCTTCTCAGAATGCCATTCTAGTTATGCTTTAACATTTTTATAATTCTGGTGAAAAATGCCGACCTTACACGACCCCTTTAAATCTGAAATAGCTCAAATTGTCTGCGCTCAATTAAACCAATTTGCACAGGAGTCGGGTTTAGAACTTCAAATTGCGGAACAAGACGTCTATAATCAATTGACAGTTCCGCCTGACTTTTCCTTGGGAAAAGCCGCACTTCCTTGCTTTTTATTTGCAAAAGCGTTTAAAAAAGCACCGCAGAAGATTGCCCAAGAGCTTGCCCAAAGTTTAAACGCAAAAGCACATCAGCTTGTAGAAAAAGTAGATTGTGTAAATGCTTATTTAAATTTTCATTGTCAATTTGAAAAGCTTGCAGAATCATTTTCTTCAGCTGTAAAAACGGGAGAATATTTCAAAAAAGAGCTCCTAAAAGAAAATGAAAAAGACAAAGTCGTTGTTGAATACTCGCAGCCCAATACCCACAAAGCTATGCATGTTGGTCATTTGCGCTGCCTCGTTTTAGGCGATGCTGTCTGCAATCTTTTAGAATATGCAGGCAACCAGGTTGTACGTGCGACTTATCCAGGGGATTTAGGCACACATGTTGCGAAAATAATCTGGTATTTAACACATCCAAGCAAAAAAGAATTGCCTAAAGAAAACCAAAGCAGTTGGCTTGGACAAATGTACGCGGAAGCAGATGAAGCTTTTAAACAAGCTAAAGGAACTGAGCAAGAATTAGAAATCAAACAAAACATCTCTGAAATACTCAATCAGCTTGACAATTCTGCTGGTGAATATTTTGAATTATGGAAAGAAACCCGTGAATGGAGCCTAAACTATCTAAAAGATATATATAAATGGCTCAATTCTCATTTTGATATTTGGTACTTTGAAAGTGAATGCCACACTCCATCCAAAATTCTTGTTAAAAAGAAATTTGAAGAAGGATTCTTTATTAAAGACAATGGAGCGATAGGCATTGATTTAAGCCCATGGAAATTAGGTTTTGCCATGTTTTTAAAATCAGACGGAAATGGCCTTTATTTAACAAAAGATCTCGATTTAATCACCCGTAAATTCGCCGATCCTAAAGTCACAAAATCAATCGTGGTGGTCGACTCTCGACAAAAACTCCATTTTCAACAATTGTTTAAAACGGCTGAACTGATGGGCTACCCTCAAGCTGCGAAATCAGTGCATTTGTCATATGAAACTGTTAACACAGAAGATGGAAAACCCTTCAGTTCCAGACAACTAAATGGTCTACAACTTCTTGATCTCCGCTATAAAATGGAAGAAAAAGTAAAAAACGATTACCTAGAAAGATATCGTGGACAATGGACAGATGAAGAAATTGAGCTCACAGCAAAAAATATTACCATCGGTGCACTTAAATATGGAATGCTCCGTGTTGACAACAACACCCAAATTAATTTTTCACTCGAAGAATGGCTCAAGCTCGATGGAGAAACAGGTCCATATTTACAATATGTGCATGCACGTTGTACAAGTATACTCGATAAACTTGGTCAGCCCAAAGACAAAATCAAATTTATTTTAAACGAAGCTGCTGAAAAAGAATTATTGTTTATTCTTTCTCGCTTTAATGATTTCGCTTTACAAGCATCACTGCAAAATCGCCCTTCAATATTAACTGGATATCTTTATGATACCGCTAAATCTTTTAATCGCTATTATGAGCTATGCCCTATTAAGAATGCAGAAGAAAATATTAAAGAAACACGACTTGCCTTGGTTCAAAATACGCAAAAAATAATTTCTGAAGGATTATCACTCCTCGGTATTCATTCCCCAGAAAAGATGTAAATTAATTATTTAAGATCAATTTTCCGCTTTGAATATTTTCTAAAGTTTTTAAGGCAGATAGTATAGTTTTATCTGTAACATCATCTACAATATTGTGCATTATTTTTTCAGACTCTTCATTGCCTGAATATCTTGCGGCAACCACACCGCAAATACTTGTTGCATGAAATTTATAAACACTTGCCATTTTAAATAATGTTCCTGTCTCCATTTCAAAGTTTAAAATATTTAAATGTTGATATTCCTGAATAAGTCCTTGCTGTTTCCTTAACAAATGTGGATTAGCATTGCCATACCGCTCTTGCCCTTCATAAAAAGTGTCGACTGAGGCATTGATACCAAAATAAACGGACGGGTGAATTCCTTTTGCAGTATGATATAGATCTGTCGATAATAATGGACTTGCTACAGAAGGATACTCATTAGGAGCAATATCTTTTGCCGCTCCTTGTTTACATAACGATGCATAATTTACAATAAGACTACCTGGTGCAATATATTTTTGTATAGATCCTGTTGTTCCTACTCGAATAATAACTTCTATCCCGGCTTGAGCTAATTCATTTACTACAATACTTGTTGAAGGCGCTCCCATACCAGAAGTTGCTGCAATAATAGGCATACCTAGAGATGTTTCTCCGATATAACAAAGCAATCCGCGATTATCACAGACCAATTCGGATTTACGCAAATATTTCTCGGCGATCATGCGGGTGCGACTGGGATCACCTGACAAAAGACACAAATGCACATTAAGTTTAGATAAGAAATCAATAGTAAAATTAAGATGATTGAGTAACATTTGATTATCCTTAGATAATAAATAAATTTAATAATCTAGTCGATTTTTTTGTTTCCACTTAAGGAAATTAAAAATAATTATTAATTGGACTAAAATATTTTGTCAAATTTTTGACGAATTCTATGCACTCATCTTTAAAAGAGTTGGAACTGAGTTAGACTAACTCGATTCTAGAATCAAAAAAAAAGTTTGAAATATAAAATATTATTAGACGAGAAGTTGTTTTTATAATTGATATTTTAATTTAAATATCAATAATAATATTTTATTTTCATATCAAAATTTTAGTGAGGAATAATATGTCGATGCTAAAAAATAGTTTTAAAGTTCTTCTTCTTTCTCCGTTATTTTCACTGCTTCACACTTCTGCTCAAGCTTATCCTGTCGATCCAAATAAAGTTCCTGTCAGCATTGGTCTCGATGCAAAGTCATTGCATGATTTTCAATTAGCTTATGATTCACAAGATAAATCTATTGTATATTACGCTCCAAAAACAGGACGAGTTGCAACCATAAATGGCATGCCCTTAGTTGGCTATCAAACCCTCCCTGATGGTTCAGGTGTATTTAATGTTCAATTTGAAACGGGTGTTTTTGGTGCTGATAAAGAACTTCTTATAAGAACAATCGAAAAAGCTGGTTACAAAGCATTGCCATTTCCGTTTTTTAAAACCAAAGTTGTTCCCTTAACTCCTGGTATAGATCCTGATACTAAAAAACCAATCTGTATCACTGAAGAGGATCCTTCCACTGGTGAAAAAATAACTACTTGCGATCCTACTCTTTATTCGGCTCTGGCATATTCCAACAATGGACCTTCTTTAAATCAAAATATCGCTGTCAGTGCGATGTTAAATAAAGTAGGTGCCAGTGTTTACCGGCAAATGCTGCGTGGTGGTAACGCCTTGCAAATAAATTTACACGCTCAATACTATTCTGCTGGAGACGCCTTCTCTGCAACAGTTGAAGTCAATTACTCAAAGATCTATCAATCATATGTTTCATATTCGAGAAGATGGGATGGTTTTTTAGATAGATCGCAATTGAGTCAATTTTGGGAGCAAGAAGGACTGTGCCTTAATAAAGCAGCCGATCAATGTGGAGTGAGAATTACTTACAAAGATAGTCGTGGCAATATAATTTCTAATGTAACTGTCGATCCAAACAATAAAGAAGCACAAGAAAAACTTCTACAATCTGTAGAAAGATTGAGACAAAAACTAGAAGATCAACTCTTTTCTGCAATCGGGACAAATGCGAACATAACAGAACCAGGAACAGCTGCTCCAAGGTTTACTTACAAAATAAATGAAGCATTTTTTAGAAAAGAAGTAAATGTAAATGCTAAATTTGAGTTCCAAAGCCCAAGGGGTATCAATATCTCTGAGACAGTCTTTCCACTTTCAGTTGGATGCATTCAACAAACTGAGAGTGGTTTTGTAAATAGAAATTTATTAGGCGATTGCAAACTCTATTGGTCAGGAACCTAATAGAATCGCAAGAAAGTTATTGGATTGAGGGATAATTCAATGAACATTTTAAAGCGCTTGGCTATTTTCTTTATATTTTTTGGATACACACAAATTGCTTTTTCAGAAGGGCAATCTATCAGACAATACGTTGAAACAGAAAATACTATTTTTTTTGATTCAACTTTAGCTCCAGCAAAAGATATCGTGTTCTATTTTCCAAAAACATATTTAGATTTTCAAGCATTTTATGATGATGATATTATCCCGAATCCAGATCCGGATTTATATATAGCGCGAGTCCGTACACGAACATTTATTTTTAGGAATCTTGAAGAATTAAATAAAAATTGGGCTGGAAAGATTTTGCGGCCTTGGAATATTTTTGCAAATGATGAATGTCAACTTGTAACACGAGAAAATATTACAGATACGGTCCAGAGTATTAAAATGTTTAATCGAGAAATTAGCGGAGCTTCAAGTGCCCCCATTTGTGAATATTATTTTAAAGCAAAAGGAAAATCCAGAAAAAAAATTCTTGAAGAATTTATCCATCCTGAAAAAAATGGTTGGCTTATTAAAAGAAATTTAATTCTAAGACTTATTAATGAAAGAAATGAAGTAAAGGTTATATATCTTTAACTAAAATTAAATACTTTTCTGATCTTTTTTAGGCAGGGTATAAAAATCTGGCACTTTAATTTTACCCTCAATAATTGCAGAGCGAATATTATTTATTCTTTGGATCTCAAATGCGCTAAATAGAGATTTATTATGCTTATCAAAAGCCCAGTCTACCCCACCATTTCTTAAGTTGTATTCTTTTATATCACTGGTGAATTTTTCGTTCACTAAATCTTCAATCGATGAATAAACCGCCATATCAACATGTTTTTCCATACTCGTTAATATAATTTTAGGTGCAATTGCATTTTGATTCGAATCGACTCCTATAGCAAAATAAGTTTGAGTGGGATTCTTTTCTTTTACTTGCTGAATGGCATCAAACACACCCATACCTGAAGGGCCTGCAACTTGAAAAATAACATCGACTCCTTGAGCAATTTGCGCAAGTGCAATTTCCTTTGCTTTTGCTGGGTTATTCCAGGCTTCTGGGGTTGTGCCAATAATACTTGTTGCCACTTGGATTTTGTCTGAAATTTTTTTTGCGCCTGCTTTATAAGCGTAAGCAAAACGACTCATCATGGGAATGTCCATACCACCAACCAAACCTATTTTTTTCGATTTCGATTTAATGGCAGCAATACTTCCCATTAAATATGCGCCTTCATCTTCTCGAAAAAGAGCAGATCGAATATTCTTTTTCGTAGAGAGAGCTTTATGATCAATTGTTAAATATTTTTTATTTGCATATTTTTCTGCAAAATTTTTCACATAACTCGAAGGATTAAAGCCAATTGTTATTATTAAACTACAATCAGGATCGAGAGAGAAATTTCTTAAATAATGCTGAATCTGTGCATCGGAGTGAATTTCAAGAAATTTACTCTCTGAAGAAATATCCAAATTATCCAAAGCCTTTTGAAAACCACGCACTGCAGATTCATTAAATGATTTATCGTCTTTTCCACCCCGATCGAGCACCATGCATATTTTTTGTTTCGCATTTGCACTTAGATTGACTGATAAATTTAATAAACAAACAAAAGAAACAATTAAAAACAAAAATTTTTTCATATTTAATACCCATAAAAAAACTCAAAGAGTTGTTCTCTTTGAGTTCATTAAAGTTACAGACAGTTCGCTTAACTCAGAAAAAATTCCGGAATTTTTTAAATAACTGGAATATTCCAGTTCTCAAGAACATTTTTAACTGTGCTTAAAAACTTACCGCTGTCTGAACCATCGATGACACGATGATCAAAGGAAAGAACACAATAGCACATTGTGCGAATTGCAATTGCATCGTTGATTACAACAGGTTTCTTTTGCATAGCACCAATGCCAAAAATAGCAACTTGTGGTTGATTAATAATTGGTTGCCCTATTACTGTGCCAAATCCGCCGTAATTACTGATTGAGAAAGTACCTCCACGCACATCATCTGGAGCCAGTTTTTTGTTGCGCGCTTTTTCTGCTAAATTGTTCAGTTCGCGGCCAAGACCAACAAAACTTCTTTCAGAAGAATTTTTAATGACGGGAACAATAAGACCCCAATCCAAAGCCACAGCACAACCTAAATTGATGTCTTTCTTATAAAGGATTGCGTCACCATCGACACTGGAATTGACAACAGGCACGGCTTTTATAGCTTCGACCACTGCTTGTAAGAAGAATGGCATAAAAGTTAATTTAAATCCATTAATTGCTTCGAATTTATCTTTGAATTTTGCACGCACATCAACGATTTTTTGCAAATCTATTTCAATGACAGAAGTCACATGTGGACTTGTTCTTTTGCTCATGACCATGTGATCAGCAATTTTTTTGCGCATACCTGTCATAGGCACACGACTGACCCGCACGCCATCAATCACACCTTCAGACGAACCTCCAGTCGATTTAACATGATCAGCGCTCGCCTTTGAAACTGGAGCTGTTGCTGCAGCGGCAGCAGCTGCGACCAAAGGAGAAACGGATTTGCCAGTTTCAAGTGCGGCAAGGACATCATTTTTAACGATTTTATTACCTTCACCCGATCCCTGAAGTTTAGAAAGATCGACTGAATGCTCTTCTGCAACTTTACGTGCAAGTGGGCTTGCTAAAACTTTAGCATTGTCGAGAGCAGGCTGTGCTGCTGGGGCGGAAGCTGCTGGGGCCGATACTTTCGCTGCTGCAGGTGCTGCCGCTTGAGCAATTGTCCCTGGCTGTGCTGCATCGTCGATAACGGCCACAACGGAATTAACACTTACGACATCATTTTCTTTAGCTAATATTTGTACCAGAACACCACTTGCAGGCGAAGGGATTTCTGTGTCGACTTTATCAGTAGAGATTTCAAATAATATTTCTTCGCGTTGAACTTTATCGCCAACTTTTTTATGCCATCGAGTCAATGTTCCTTCTTGAATAGACTCGCCCATTTGTGGCATAAGAACATTCTGAGTTGCCATTTTTAATAATCCTTTGTCTTCATCAGTTCTCAAATACAAAAGCAAACATATCACATATTAATTGGATGTCCCATTGCTGCATGTGCAGCCTCTTTTATAATTTCTGACACGGTTGGGTGTGGATGAATTGTGTGAGCCAATTCTTCGATTGTCATTTCAAGGTTGTTACCTAACGCAAACTCAGAAATCATTTCACTTGCTTTTGTATTGACAATGTGAACTCCGAGAACTTCGCCGTATTTTGGATCGACAAGGATTTTAACAAATCCTTCTGCAATGTCATCAATACGCGCTTTCGCCACTGCAGAAAATGGAAACTTAGCTGCTTTATATGCACGACCAGATTTCTTTAATTGATTTTCAGTATGACCGATGCTTGCAATTTCAGGATAAGTATAAATTGCTGCTGGATTCGTTAAATAATTAATTGGATGGCGCTTCTTGCCAGCAATAATATCGACTGCATACAGTGCTTCCGCAGAGCCAGTGTGAGCAAGTTGAGGAGTAGAAAGAACATCACCAACAGCATAAATTCCTGCTATATTTGTTTGGTAAGTCTTAAGGTCTACAGGAATAAATCCACGCTCATCGAGTTTAATACCAACTTTTTCAAGGCCAATATTTTCTACGTTAGGTGAACGCCCAACACTCAACAACACTTTATCAAATGTACGAACTGAATTTTCACCTTCAATTTGCACTTCAACCTTATTACCTTTTGCAACAATGGATTTTGTTTTTGTGCTTGTTAAAACTTCACAGTTTTGTTTTTTCAGTGCTTTTGTAAGTTCAGCAGCTGTTTCATGATCTTCAGTTGGACAAATTTGTTCTGCCATTTCGAGGATTGTTACTTTAGTTCCGTAACGGCCATAAGCTGAGGCAAATTCACAACCGATAACACCTCCACCAAGCACAGCCATAGTTTCGGGTACTTTATCAAAAGCCCAGATTTCTTCTGAAGTGACAATATTCTTTCCGTCCACCTTAATGTGAGGAAGATGTCTTGCACGACTTCCTGTGGCGATTAAAATATTTTTACAAGTGTAATTTGTCTTTTTACCATCTGCATTGACTTCAACTTGCCCCTTGGCAACTATAGAGCCAAAACCGCGAATGACATCGACTTTATTTTTTTTCATTAGAAAACCAACGCCATTTGTCATGGTTTTCACAATTTCATCACGACGCTTATTCACTTGGGGGAAATCAAGTTCTGGATTGTCTGCTCCAGCGATTTTAACACCGTAACTCGCAAATTTTTTAGCTTTTTCATACATAAGTGCTGACTGAAGCATGGATTTTGCTGGAATACAGCCAACGTTTAAACACGTCCCTCCTAGCCATTGCTCTTTTTCTACAAGAGCAACTTTCATCCCAAGCTGGCTGGCATAAATTGCGCCTTCATACCCAGCTGGGCCACTTCCGATAACAATGAGATCATAATTTGTAGACATTAAAATTTCTCCCCAGTGACAATAACCTAAAAAATATCCTAAAAGGCACTTGGAATCACCCGCTGTTTGTATGTAGTCTTGCCCTTCGTAAAACGCAACCTTGGGAAAGGGAAAACTCCCCATGCGCGAGATCAAATTGCCAACACAGAATTTTATCCAATATCTCTCTGAAAAGAAAACTCCTCTCCATGTGGAGTTTGTGAGTTCAGGGATGATTAATTCCGATCTTCCACCTTCGACAGTGCCTGAATTTGCCCTTGTCGGACGCAGTAATGTCGGTAAAAGCTCTTTACTGAACTACTTAGCAGGACAAAAGCAGCTTGCCAGGGTGAGCAACACTCCCGGAAGAACGCAAACGATTAACCTTTTTTCAGCGGAAAAAGGTGAGTTTTTACTTGTCGACCTGCCTGGTTATGGTTATGCAGAGTCCTCCTTATCCACTCGTGCCCATTGGCAAAAAGCCATGCAAGAGTATTTCGAAAAACGCGAAGGCCTTTTTGCCGTGTTTATTCTGGTTGATATCAGAAGAGATATACAGCCTGAAGATGAAGCCTTATCTCGCTGGTTCCAACAACTTGGATTAAAGGTAATCGCTCTGCAAACAAAATGCGATAAGCTGCATAAGAGCAAATGGAATGCGATTCGCATTCAACACGCCAAAAAACTAGCGCTTTCCCCAAGTCAGGTCTTAACAGTGAGTTCTGATAAAAAAATTGGTCTACCAGATATTCTACGTTCTTTAGCTGGAATGCTTGACTCCCTCGACAAAGAAACTGAGGATTTAGAAAATGCCCCATAACATTTCTAAAACCCAGATAAAACGCAATGCAAAATTGCAAAAATCACAAGAAGAAAAGGAAGAGTATACAGGAAAACTTGCTTATAAATTAGGTGAAAGCCTAACAGAAGACGACAATCTTGTCCCAGCAAAATGTCCCGAACTTTCTTTTGAAAAAAGTGGATATTTAGAGCCACTCTGCCGAGATGAACTTATAAAATACCATCCTGAAGTTGTGCTCTACTGCCCACAAATTCCACAAAACACCGGAACAATTGCGCGATTATGTGCTGCCTTTTCTTGCACTCTCCATTTAATAGAACCCATGGGTTTTCACATTACGGAAAAAGCTCTGCGCCGCGCAGGACTGGATTATTGGGAGCATGTAAATGTTTACGTGCATAAAAGCTTTAAAGATTTCTTAAAAACGCGATCGAACCGCCGCTTGATCTTTATCGAAACAGGTGGCACAGAAACTCCGATCGATTTTGCCTTTCAACCAGGCGATCTCCTTGTTTTTGGTGCAGAAACCTTTGGCATTCCAAACGATATTATGGAGAAAGAGATTGAAAAAAAGAATGGTTATAAATTAACCATCCCTATGTTTAATCGAGGTGTCCGCAGTTTAAACCTTGCCAATACTGTGTCAATTGTTGTTTATGTGGCTCTTGCAAAACTTGCACACTCAATAAATTTATAATTTCACTTCATTCATGAGCCTTTATAAATTTTACTTCATTCATGAGCCTTTATAAATTTTACTTCATTCATGAGCCTTTATAAATTTTACTTGAATTTATAATTGCAAACCTATTGATACAAGAGTCTATTTCTTCTTGAAAATCATTAAATTCCTTACTCAAAAGCTCATGATTTAATATGTGCCGCTGTTTCTTTTCAACAAAGTCGATAATTTCAACGCCATCTTCCTTGTCTACTATTTTTCTAGAAAAATCAGCCCATTTAGATTTAACTTCACAACCTTTAAAATCTCTATTCGATCGATAAACATTTTTTAACAGTTTTATATCTTTATATTTAATAAGATAATTAATATATAAATCAGATTTTCTGTCATCCGTTTTGAATAAATAGTTATTCACATGATTGTCCATTGCATTTAGCATATATGCATTGCCTAAATCTGTCCTTAATTCATTCGATTTCATTTTGATTATATAATTGATGGTTTCATCATGCACAACCCTTGATTTAAAATCATAATCTTCAAAATTATAACTCATAATTGTACTATTATTTGGAGAAAATAAATTTGCTAAATAGTTATCAATAGTTTCCTTTGAGTGCTGTAACTCAAGTCCAGTAAGTTTCTCAGCGGCAAAGTTTTTCAATTCAACGGAACCTTTTCTAAAAACCATTCCTTTTTCTGAAAAATCGTGAACTTCCTTTTTAACTATATTAAGATCGTCTGCAGTCAGTGCAGGGATATGTTCAAGTCCGACTGAATTTGCTTTCACCACAAGAGCATCTCTATCTGCAATATTTGGAAATACCCCTTGCGCAAAACTCAAACCTTGGGTCGGATCGATCCACTTTATTTTTCCGTCGTATTCAACTTGAACGATCATGTGATTAAATGAATAAAGATTGGGCAAATTCACTGGATACTCTTGAAAATCAATTGCGCTATAAACATAAGCAACATTTGAAGTTATTCCTAATTTTCTCAAAATCGCTGTGGTTATTATTGAATAATCTTTACAATCCCCTAAACCTGTTTTGGCAATTTCAGCAAGATCTCTTGGATCGAACCCACTTTCTAACGATCGCCAATCGCCAAAATATTTTATTTTTTCTGCTATCCCAGATGTAACAACATTGATCTTATCATTGATATTTTCCTTTTTAGCAGCTTCAGAAAGTATATTTTCAAAAATATCTGGAATTTTTTGTGAAAGAATATCTTCATATTTTTTTAACTTATTATCAGATATTTTTTTCCAGGAATTGTAGCTTGAAATCGCGATCAATGGAACTTCCGAAATATTTAAAAAAGCAAAATCCTCATCAACAATTACCTTTAAATATGGTTTTTTTAATTTTATATTAATAGTTTGAGTCGAGTTATTTTTAATTTCCTTAAATTCAAGTGCTTCATTTTTATCACTTATTGCTGAATAAAGAGGAATTTTAGAATTGATTTTAATATTTGCACTCAGTAAATAGCCAGAAAAATTAAATAAAAACTCTTTTGCAAATAGTTTTGGCACAAATGTTTCTTTTGTCTTTTTAAATATGCTTAAATAAAGTTCTGCTCCTTTTTTTACATTATGGAATTTAATCAAAATTTGATTCTCATTGCGAAATCCCAAAGAATTACTTGCTATACTTTTGTCTTCTATATCTTTTTGTGGAACTTTATATTTTTTACCATCATAAATTGTATATGCTTCCAAGATTTTAATATTTTCAATCGATGGATCGTAACTAATAGGTTGTGTTAAGAAATTATCTGAGGCAGAATCTTTGGTTAATGTTATTTTAACTTTCATTTTGTCCGTAAAGAGTCCTTTTTCATCCACATTTATTTCTCGATCATAATAATCGATATTATGTGTTACTTCTTCGATTTTCTGCCACCGCGCTATAGCTGTTCTAGCAAAAAGGATGAAAAACAAAACAATCATTGCTTTAATAATCTGACGTTGATAAAAAATATTAATATTCACTTATAATCTCCAAAATATCGGATACATTAGTTCTAAAATACTTTATATTTAAAATTTTAAGTTCATTAATTAGATCAGGAAAAGTATTTTAGAAAAGAATAATTTTTCGAAAGAACTCTAGTCTTTTATATTAAAATCAAATAAGCCAACGGTGTCATTTTTATAAAATACACGCACTTGCCATAATCCTGGCATATATAATTGCATAGCTGAAATATGTATACAGCCAAAATAAGGATTTGCGGCAGCCTTCTCTTTTAATGCAGCAGATATTTTATCTTTAAAAGCAACAGATATGTCTTCATGCTTATTTACAACTGGAGGTTGGGTGCCATGTCCCATATCAGGCATATAGAGATCTATTTTTTCAATATCAGCAACTTGATCAACGCACAAAATAGCCTGGGCCATATCTTTAGAGTTTGGTTCACTCCCAATAAAACTCAGTGAGCCAAAATAGCTTTCTGGTGAGTGACTTGGTGCTTCATCCACTTTTCCTGTTGCTTTATCATAAATTTTTGTAGTCATCGAAAGCTCATTGGATTTTTCACTTTTAACTTCAGTGTCTTTTTTCCGGTTAAGTAAAACGACTGCAAATGCCCCGACTAACAATCCAACTATTAATAATATTTTTGTAATTTTTGCCACTTATTAACTCCTCATACAAATCAAAACGAATACAATTCAATCAACGGACAAACAATAGTGCTAGCAGATCTAAACGAAAAAGAAAGTGCTTCATGATTTGATTCTCAGAAATATCAATTTCTCTATAAAAAAAACGAGAGAAACCCTTGGTATTGTTTTTTATATGAGTTAAACAAGCAGAAAGAGCTCCATTAAGGAGCAATAAAAAAATATGGATATCATATGTCAGTCAGACTCTTGCAAAGAAAAATTTCTGGTTTCATATTGGGACATGGCTTTCCTGATGAAAATAGAACAAAGCTCACATGGCTTATCCGTTTACGTTGGCTAGCAATTTTATCACAAATGATATGCCTGCATTTTGCTTTGAATCATGGATGGATTAACCGCGCCTATATTTCTGTTTATCTCTTTACAATTGTTAATTTAGCATTCCTTAATGCCTGTGCATTTTATTTAACTCGAAAACTGAAAAATATCTCGAATGGAATTATATTTTTCCAGCTACTTTGCGATCTCAGCGCTGTTACTTTTTTACTTATTTTGACAGGCGGAGCTTGGAATCCATTTCTTCCAATAATCTTTTTGCATATTTCGTTAGGAGCAATTCTACTAAGAGGAAGAACGGTTCTGATCTTTTGTCTTATAGTTATTTCAAGTGTGTTACTCTTGCACTCTCCTGCAGATATGCCTCCTGCTCTCAGCAAAGGACCAACTTCAAGTCAAGTTTTAATTCCTTCTCAAATTATGGTCAGTTTACTTATTTTTATCTTAACATATTGGTTAACCTGTTCTCTAAGTTTACAAAAGAAATTCTCTGAAAAATTACAAGCAGAAAATAATCGTATCGATAAATTAAGAGCACTGGGTGCACTTTCTTCTGGTTTTTCTCATGAATTTGCAACACCGCTCAATACAATCAAATTAAGAATAGAAAGGTTGGCACGTAAAAATCAATTGTATGAAAATGATGATTATAAAACTATTCTCAAGGCCGTTTCTCAATGTGAAAATGCGATTCGCCAAATGAGCAATAGCAGCTTGTCAAATGAAAAAACAAATTTTGAAAAGAAAAATATAGCTCAAATTATAAAAGATATTAGCCGAAGTTGGAATTCTAAAACTCGCAATGCAAGTGTTTATATAAATGAAAATGCAGAAAAAGTAGAATGTTTTATTCCTGTTTTAGCTTTTACCAAAGCATTTGTAGATATTCTCGACAATGCTGAGCAAGCAACAATAAGTACAAATAAAGCATACGAATTTATTCCAATTTTAGTTACTTTAAGCATTGAAAATAAATATATCTCACTTTCTATATTAGATGAAGGTTCTGGCTGGCCAGAAGTCGTGCAAAAATATGCTGGCCAACCATTTGTGACAACAAAAACAGATGGTGTTGGGCTTGGGCTTTATAATGCATTTACTTTTGCATCTGCAGTAGGAGGACATTTTTTATTGGAAAATAATATCAAACAAGGAGCCTGCGCTCGGTTTCTCATTCCTATTTATGAGGGAGGCCAATTATAATGCATAAAAAAAAGATTTTAATATTAGAAGACAATGAAGATTTTCGCGCTTCTCTTGCTCTAGAATTTGAAGACAGAGGCTTAGAAATTATTGCCATCGAAAACATGAGTGAAATTCCAGAGACTCCTATTCAATACGCAGTTGTGGATCTCCGCTTAAAGAATGACAATGGCATTCAATGTGTCGAAAAAATACATAGCATCTCTCCTGCGTGTCGGATCGTTATGCTCACGGGTTATCCAAGTCTCGCAACAGCTGTCCAAGCTATGAAAAAAGGGGCTGTGAATTATCTCACAAAACCAATCAATTTTTCACAACTTGAAAAAGCTTTATTTGAAGAAGAAACTACAGAACAAATACAAAATAATCTTATCAACGAAAGCGCTCCAAGTCTCGCGCGGCATGAAAGAGAATATATTGAATATATTTTAGCTGAATGCCAAGGAAATATTACCAATGCAGCAAAAAAATTGGGACTGCATCGGCAAAGTTTGCAAAGGAAGTTAAAAAAATATCCACCTCGAAAATAATCTTTAATATAACAGTTGGAGTCTATAATGAGTCAAGAATGGCTAAATATTGCAATAAAAAAAATCAACGCTGATTTTAATCGCTCTGCTGACACACATCTTTTTAAAGCAAATATTCCTTCCCTAGAAGGAATTGATATTTATTTTAAAGATGAAGCTGCACATCCGACAGGCAGCCTCAAGCACAGACTGGCTCGTTCATTGTTTCTTTATGCTCTTTGCAATGGCTGGATCAATGAAAAAAGTACGATTATAGAAGCTTCATCAGGCTCAACAGCTGTTTCAGAAGCCTATTTTGCCCGCATGATCGGCCTCAAGTTTATAGCAGTTATGCCTAAGAATACTTCAAAAGAAAAAATTTTAAAAATTGAATTTTATGGAGGCAAATGCCACCTGGTAGACAATGCAACTCAAGTTCCTGCGGAAGCAGAAAAGCTTTCTAAAAATAAAAATTGTCACTTTATGGATCAGTTTACTTATGCAGAACGTGCAACAGATTGGCGTGGAAATAACAATATCGCAGAATCTATTTTTCAGCAGATGGAACAAGAACTTTTTCCAATTCCCACTTGGATTGTGATTGGTGCTGGTACAGGTGGCACAAGTGCTACAATTGGCCGCTACATTCGTTACCAAGGATACAATACAAAAGTTTGTGTGGTCGATCCTGAAAATTCTATTTTTTATGATTATTTTAATGGCAAAATTTCTGAAGATGCGCAAATTAATCAGAGTTCATGTATCGAAGGGATAGGCAGACCCCGCGTCGAAAAATCATTTATAAAAAATATAGTAGATCACATGATCCAGGTTCCTGACTCGGCCTCTATTGCTGCTATGCATTTTTTAGCCAATGAAATGGCTTATGCGCGTGGCCCTTCAACTGGCACTAATTTATATGGTGTTTATGAAATTGCTAAAAAAATGAAGAAAAAAGGAGAAAGAGGTTCCATTGTAACCTTGTTTTGTGACTCGAGCTCTCGTTATTTAAAAACCTATTACGATAGCGAGTGGATTAAAAAGAATGGCTTTCAATTGGAACCTTATTCTACAGAGTTAAAAAAGTTTTTTTCTTAATTTTTATAAACTCACTCGACTTCCTTTTTAGAATGAAAGAAATTAAAAATTAAAGCAATTATTGAAACTAAAATCATATAAAATGCAGGAGAGGTTTTTAACTCAGTTTCTTTAATCAAAGTCGTAGCAATCAATGGAGTGAATCCTCCAAATATTCCGAAGGCTAGATTATAGCTCAATGAAGCACCGGAATAGCGGATTTTAGTGGGAAAAGATTGGGCTAAACGATAAATACTTCCCGCGGTAATACAGGCCGTTGCCACTGAAACAACAGCATAGCAAAAATAAATAGAATTAAAATTATTCGGAGTAAAAGAATTAAAAATTGGGTAAGAAAAAACGATTAAAAGGATCAAACCAAAATTCAGCACTTTTTTAGGCCCGATTTTATCACATAAAATTCCACTTAAAATAATAATAAGGGCATAAACGAAAACGGCTGCAGAGTTGATAAATAAAATATCATCCGCTTTGAAGCCATGATAAACATTTAAATAAGTAGGCAAGTATAGTAAATAAAGGGTCACAGCGACTGCTAAAGCCAAAATACTCACCGCTGTTTGCAAAAGTTCAAATTTATATTTTGCAAGAACGAGGGAAACTGGTAATTTTATATTTTCCTTTTTCATTTTTTTAAATACAGGAGTTTCTTTTAAGAATCTCCGTAAATAGACACCGATTAAGCCCAATACTCCGCCTACTAAAAATGGCAAACGCCAACCCCAAGCATAAAGTTCCTCTTTTGTTAAATAGTGATTGAGCAATGCTCCTGCAGAAGAACCAAGAAAAATCCCTAAAATAATTCCACAGAAAAGCACTCCACAAGCAAATCCTCTCCGCGATTTATGGGCATGTTCATAAATAAAAGTAATAGAACACGGAATTTCTCCGCCAATAGCAAGTCCTTGAGCAATTCTACACGCTATCAATAAAAAGGTTGCCGTGATTCCAATTTGTGCATAGGTCGGAAGTATGCCGATGATAAAAGTAGGAGCTGCCATTAAAAAAACGGTCAATGCAAACGAGTTTTTCCGCCCACTTTTGTCACCATAGTGACTGAATAAAACCCCACCTAAAACTCTTGCTAAATAGCCACTGGCAAAAACTGTAAAAGATATTAATAATGAACCGACTTTTGTGCTTGTATCAAAAAACAATTGACCAATTATTTGAGCAAAAAAGACATAGACAACGAAATCATAAAATTCTAAAGATCCACCCAGCGCTGATATAGAGAAAGTTTTAATTTCTTCACGACTGAGCGAGTGGGACTGATTGCTGTTTTCACTTTGATCGATGGGAGCCGATTCTATTTGATCCATATAAGCCTCTAATTTAAAACGTTTAATCAACTAGTCAAGAGATTTATATTAACAATTTCAGAAATATTTGCAATTATTTTAAAATTATTTTTAATATAAGAAACGATTTAAAAATATATCAATATAAATTTATAACCTTATTTTTACAAAAAATGATTTTTGCCAAATTCGGCTAAGTGATTTTATTTTAAGCAATATACCATTGAGTGATTAATGTTTTATTAAAATACCTATTAACAGAATTGAAAAAAAGGCTTTGCAAAATCTTCAAATAGAGCTATATCGTTATTTACATATTGAGAAATTTTTCATAAAAAGTAAAGTTCAGATTGCAAAATGAGACATAAAAAAAAGGATTAATTTTCTTAAACTAAAAGACATTAAATTCTCGGAGATAGAATGAATGAACAATGCAAATTAAGCATTAAGAACAAGCATATTATTGAAAAATATAAAAATTGTTCCTGTTACTATTGCTTAAAAACGTATGAGACAATTGAAATAAGAGAATATATTGATGACAATCTCACAGCTCTATGCCCTTATTGTGGAATAGATGCCGTTGTTTGCTTTAAAGAAAACAATACAAATACTCAATAAATTTTAAAAGATTGGCACAGACAACCTTTTAAAACAGTTACCTTGACAGAGGAAGAAAAAATTCTTGCACGTTTTAAAAAATACACATCTACAACCAGTGCAAAAATTTATAAATGCAAAATATCAAATAAATTTTACTTTTATTTAAAAGATATAAGCGTAGGATCTGTGCACTGCGAGGTATTAACTGGCATGAAAAATATAAATATGAATCAAAAAGTGAATGCAACTGTTAACTTCAAAACAAAACCTGTGGATTTCTCAAAAAGTTATTTTGATGGTTTTATCACGCAAATACTTCATCCTAAGGTTTCTATATTTTATATTGCTGCCTTTCCAAAAATTATTTCTTCCGTTTGATTTTTTTATTATTTTAAAACATGAATTGTTTATCGTTAACATTTATAAATATTCCTATGAATGAAACAGGATTTTATCATTTTCCTTATTCTAAAAAGCAAATTTAAATTTATATTGACAGTTTCTAATGTTAAAATTAATAATTTTGGTATAATAAGTTTATTTATAGACAATTGACAACAAGGATGCAAGAATATGGATCTATTGGAAAAATTTATGAATTCAAAGCATTTTAGAAAGTACGTTTTGACTGCTGTCATTGCTTTTATTGTTGTTATTTGTATCTTTTCTGCTGCCTTTATAATTCCTCCTGGCAATAGAGGAGTCCTTGTAACTATGGGAAAAGTTTCGCCAGTGTTTGCCCCAGAAGGATTTGGCTTTAAACCACCTTTCATTACACATGTGATCCCTATTTCTATACGCCAACAAACT
This sequence comes from Fluviispira sanaruensis, assembly GCF_004295685.1. Classification (NCBI taxonomy): domain Bacteria; kingdom Pseudomonadati; phylum Bdellovibrionota; class Oligoflexia; order Silvanigrellales; family Silvanigrellaceae; genus Fluviispira; species Fluviispira sanaruensis. Next base: position 1,524,160 of record NZ_AP019368.1, on the reverse strand, counting down.
AAACCAGCAGGTGCAGACTGTTACTCTTCTGATCTTCAACAAATTAGTATTGAGTTAAAGGTACTTTATAGAATTCCAGAAAATATGGTAGTTAAAATATTTCAGGAATATTCGGGAGATCCTTTTGACACCCTTGTAGCTCCAAGAGTGAGCGAAGCTCTTAAGGAAGTTGCCGCATTGCAAAGTGCAGAACAAATAGTGACAAAACGCGAAGAAATTAAAAATAAAGCTCTCGCATCGGCAAAACAAAAATTAGCAAATTTAATTTTAATTGAAGATATTGTGATTGAAAAAGTTTCACTTTCAAAAGAACTCGAAGCTGCTATTGAAGCAAAAATGGTCCAAGAACAAGAAGCTGCAAAAGCAAAATTTGTTCAACAAAAAGCTGAAATTGAGGCTAGCACAGCTATCATCAAAGCAAATGGTGAGGCTCAGGCAATTCGGGTAAGAGGAAAAGCCTTACAAGACAGCCCTGGTCTTGTGCAATTACAAATCGTAGAAAAATGGAATGGCGTTTCTCCTTTAGTGGTAAATTCTGGAAACGGTGGTGGCGGAGCGAACATAGTATTGCCAATTAGAGAATTAAACCAGTCTAAAACTAAGTAACAAAAGGAGAAAATAATGAGCTATGATAAAATAAATGAAAGACGGAACGCCTTGGAAGAAATATTTTTTGCAAAGCAGAATCGTGAATTGATCGAAAAAATGAAGGCCAAATCAACGCAGATAGAGACTTGTAAGGAACTTGCTGAAATATCTGGAATCAAAGACACAAATGTTTTGGACAAGCTTTACGAAGCAGGAGTCCGTCCGTCGACAATGATCGCACTCTCTCTACTCCCTCTCATTTTAGTCGCATGGGCTGATGGTGAAATCGATCAAAGAGAACGAGACGCTATCATTAAAGCAGCAAGTGCACATGGAATCGATAGCAAAAACCCTGCTTACGAACACTTGAATTCTTGGCTGCAAAATGCTCCTCCTACAGAGGTTATTGATATTTGGCAGCAATATGTTCAAGGATTGAGTCAGGCATTAAGTGGTGATTCATTTCAGCAGTTACATACAGATCTTATAAATAGAACCAGAGCTGTTGCAAATTCCGCCGGTGGGTTTCTTGGTCTGGGATCAAAGACCTCTGCTGCAGAAAAGATAATGATAGATAAGTTGGATGCAGTTTTCACCAATTGTTTAAAAGCAGGTTGATTACCCTTCACCTTAAGTGAAGTACTCAAGATATAAATTGCTCCTCCTATTTATACGATGGCTTGCCACATATCATTCGTACACCGTTTAAAGCTCTGTCGTCACCATCAAAGCGTTGTTTTTCAACTCGTGTAATAAGTCCTAGAATGACTTGCCCTGTTGGACAGTAATAAAAACTACTCCAATTACCCCAATGAGTCTTCGTTTCAGCATGTGCAATAGAATTGTCATTACAGACAAACATTAAATCATTTGCTGCCGTATCATCCCCACGACCTTGTTTAGCTTCAATTTGAATAGCAAATCCTTTAACCAACAACTAACGTAAAGCCATGACTTTCAAAAAATTGATTTTATGAGGTTTTTAGGGAGGAGAGGATGTCAAGTTTGCCCAGCCCAGAAATAATTCTCTAACAATACGTTCAGAGTAATATAAGTCCATCACAATCTCCTTTATTCTCAAGTAATTAAAATTAATTTTAATTTTTTAGCGAAAATGAGTTATTTTTTAAAAATATTAATCAATTTTCTATTTCTTTTTTATGTCTTGGTTAAATTTATAAAATATAAATTATTCTATAAAAAATTCTATTCTGATAAGATTGTTTGTATTACTTTATAATTGTAGCGCAGCTTATATGACAAATATGCAAGGCTAGTTTTCCTATATAAAAGATAGTAAGATATGTCAATCAAAGTTTGATACAATTTATTAAATACTCTTATATAAATATTAATATTTATTAGATAACATTTACATTTTTTTTTAATATAAAAACCAAACACATTACAATATAAATTTTATATGCTACCTTTCAAATAGTCCTATTATTTTAATTTCATCTCACAGAGGATCGTATGAAAGCTAACAAAGCTAGTTCCACTGCTCTTTTTATTTCAAGAAGTATTGCTTATTCAAGTAAAAATCCTAATCTTAAATATTTCGTACCTGATAAAGTTAAGGAAATTAATGAAAGATTTTTAAAAACTGCTTTTGGCTGGAAATCCATTGTCTTTAAAAATTCTGGAAAATATTTTCTTTCCCGACTGCTTATGCAAACATTTGAGAAAACAGTTGCACCAGGTTTGAATCTCTATTTTTTGTTGCGCAAGAAAAAGATAGAGGAGATTATTTTAACTAATAATCTCTTTTCAAACACTGAGCAGATTGTGATCCTTGGAGCGGGGGCTGACTCATTAGGTCTAAGAATAAGTGAAGAAATGAGATCGATGAAGGTATTCGAAATAGACCATCCTGAGACACAGAAAATCAAACAGAAAATGCTCCATAACTATCAAAAAGAAATCGGAAAAAATTTATTTTTAATTCCTGTGGATCTTGCGCATAAAAAACTACACGCGGTATTAGAAGAATTAGAAAATTTTTCATTTGATAAAAAAACAATTTTTCTTGCCGAAGGTTTATTTATGTATTTACCCCTTGAAGTGGTAAAGGAAAATTTAAAAATTATGAATTATTTTCCTAAAAATAAAGCTAGTTTTATTTTTACTTATTTAATCCCTGCTAAAAATGGAAAACCCTTTTTTAGCAGTCAAACATTCTTAGCAAATATTTTTCTTAAATTAAATAAAGAACCTCTTATATGGGCTTTAAATCCAGAAGAAATAGACGGTCTCTTACGGAGTTTAAAATTTTCGCCGGGAGACCACTCAAATGGTGAAGATTTAAAAAAATATTATATTACAGACCCAAAACAGCAAAAGCTGCAAATTCCGAGCGGCGAATATATAACTTGGGCAATCAATTAACTTTTGTGAATATGCAGCTTCCATTCAGAGCAAAGCAGGTTGCACCAATTTCTAAACTTTTCCAGCCTGGAGAATTATAATCGGTACTAAAATCCACTGATGACGAGATATAAAATTCTTGTCCATCTAAAGATTCCAAAGACATTATTTTCTTATTTATAGATCTATAAGAACAGATTATTTTTTTTGCTGATATAGAACGATTTGCTTTTAACTCCGTCCTAAATGCATAGACAAACTTTAAATTAAATGAATTTGTTTCACCAATATTTGATCTATATGCGTTTCTTTCTAACGGTTGAGACCAGCTACCATTTTGCGTGAGAGCAGAATGGCTCCCATCTGCTAATATATTTATATCTGTAGATATTGGACAATCTGCATATGACTTCAATGATAACAAGGGTACAAAAAAGAGAATATAGATCTTTGAAAATTTAATTATATTCATACAAAACCTCAATATTTATTTTGTGCAAAAGAAATATTTTACACAAATAACTTTTATCACTTTAATTAACTCAACACAATCATATAATATTTTATTATTTAAATGTAAAACATTTATAGCATATATTGATATTTACTTTTCTTTATTAGTTTCTTTTTTTAATAATTTAAAGAATCATCAAATACTATAAATGGTATTTTACCATTTGATTCTGGCTTTATATCATCTACTTTTTCAAAACAAAATTTTACAGATTTCTCAGCGCCTAAACTCTTAAGTAACTCATCAAAATTATTTTTACATTTTTCAATACAGTCTTGAGTGCCTACCAGAAAAGTCTTAAAACAATTATTACCTATATGCATTTGTGACTTATAAATTCCTGCTGCATAAAGAATATATGTATAAAATGTCCAATGAAATATTTCAAATTCTTCACCCTTGTTGTTTTGAAATAAAATGGGCTTATAATTTCTTCCTGCAACTCCGTCAAAACTAAACTCCCCGAATTCATTGACAGTATTCACGGCAAAATCACCGATATCATAACGTATAAAAGGCTGACTGAAATTGTGAAAATTTGTTATTACAATTCTACCTAATTCTCCTATAGGTGCAGGTTTATTGTCTTGACCTATAAGTTCTAAATGACATGTATTTGGAAAAATTAAATAAGGTTTATCATTTTTTTGTGTACCCACTATTAGACATTCAGATGATCCATATGAATTCACAACTTCACAGTTAAATGTCTCACGAATTTTTTTGGCATTTTCCTTTGTTAAAATTTCTCCAGAAAGAACAATTTTCTTAGGAGATATCTTTAATTCTCCCTTTTTCTTATAATCTAATAATGACACAAATACTCCAGGATAAGAGATAAGCATTTCTGGATTAAAGCTATTGAGTTCTTCAACGATTTTTGGGATTGGCAATAAAAGAGAGATTGACTTTTTATTATAAATAAAATTGGGAAGATTTTTAAAAAATGTAATACCTGCACTTCTCCCTTCAATTAGGCCGATCATGGTTACCCGAGTTTTTATTCCTAACAAAAACTTTATTGGAAATGTATTATAAAAAAGAGTGTTAATAATTATTTTATTAAAATCTTTAAGAGAAAACAAAATTGGTAATTTTAATCCAAGAGTTCCTGATGTTGTAAAGCAAATGTATTTCTCTTTATAAATGTTGCCTGATGAAGAGTCATGGATAAAACTGAATAAATCCTCTTTAACTAAGCTTTTATCTGTAAATACATCTTGAATATTATCAATTATATCTTTTTTCTTAATGATCGGCAGTTGATCAAAATGAATTCTATCTAAATCCTCTTCTTTTATCCCATTTTCAGTAAAAACTTTTCTATAGAAGTTAGAATTGGCAAATGCAAATTTACTTATCTTTCTCAGCTTTCTCAATCTTAGCTTTTCTAACAATTGAATTTTATATCTGACATGAATCTTTCCAACTAATTTTGACAGCTCGACATATAAAATATCATAAATAGCTTCGATCACTCTCATAAATTTTATCCCCTACTCACTTACCTAAAAATAATTTTTGCAATGTTACGACATTTTTAGGAAAGAAAAAACTCAGGAAAAATTAAAATTTTAAATATTCTCTTTAAGATTTTTAAAATTTAATTAGATAGTTTTACTAATCTTATAAATGATATAAAAATATTATTTTATACAAAATATAATAGGGTCTAAAATTTCTCATAGACCCTATTATATTTTCTAATAAATAATAAAATTAAAGTTTAACTTTCAACTTAAATTAATGATACGGGCACATTTTCCAACTCATTTGCCTCTTCCACTAACATTCGATTGCGTGCATCGAGTGGCTCGCGTAATAAAATTCTTTGCAATCTTTTTGCTTCTGCTGCAATTGCGGGATTAAAATCTCCAAGTCGCCCACAGCTTTGTAAAAAAGTTGAAAAGCGAAATAGAACATTCATACAATCGCCTGCTGAAAAATATTTTGAGGAATGCTCGGCAACTAAATCTTCCCATTCTGTTTTAGGGTTAAGCCAATGTTTTATCAGTGATGCAGCGCCTAAATTGAATTCCCTGAAAACGAGTTCATTTCCTTCTTGTGGTTCCTCACCACGTCTTAATTTAACTTCGTCATACAATTCTGGAAAAAGAGTGCATGGATAATATTTATCAATTAAAGTAGGAATTTTTAAATCATTTAAAAAAGCCATATCTGCAAATGAATCTGGAATTTCTTTAAAATGTGCTGCACCAAATGCAGCCATAGCTTGAATATAATCTAAAAATGTATCCTTATTTAGATACCCCTGAGCCAACCAATTTGCAATGATGAGTCCACCCGCTTGAGGAAAATGGCGAGCTAAATTTCCCATTTCAGTTGGGACAGATTCATTTAATGCGCCGACATCTTGTAAATGCGAAACAATTTTATTTAAAGTGCTGTTTCTCGCTGTCGCCATCATATCATGACAAGTTTTTTTTGCAGAACAACGATTGCAGGCAATTTCAGAGCGATTTTTACCTTTTTGAAACTTTTTATACATCTGAGGAATATCGTTACAAGCTAAATTTTCATAGCCACCTTTTTTATACAAAGCACCCGAGAGTAGATCGTGATCTGCCACAAGAACTTGTGAAGAATTCTTGCCAATCATAAAAAATGATTTCTGATAAAAATTTGAGAGATAGGCGATACTTTGATGTTGCCCTAATATTCCAATAACAGTGGTTGGATCAAATTTAAGAGAACTGCGACACGCTTCCCGTTCTTTTGGCTTTTGCTCAGCATAACGCCCTGCATTAAACCATAATGAAAATCCTTGTTTGTCATGGCCTCTTCGACCTGCTCGCCCAAGCATTTGCATTATTTCTGTGTTGGAATAACGAGTTTCTCCTCCTTCGCTTGGACGAGATTCATCTGAGATAAAAGCACTGCGCACAGCAAAATTCACTCCCAAACTGATACCCATGGTTCCACAGCAAATTCTTAATAGACCTTCCTTTAATAAGGATTCAATGGCCACACGTCCAGGTGGGATCATCCCACTGTGGTGAAAAGCAATACCATAGCGAGAAATAAGCCTTTGCAATTCCTGTGGAACATATTCATAGCCAGAAAGAGTTTTCAGTCGCTCTCTTAATTTTTCTGCTTCGGGACCTTCATAAGATTGTCGCAGTTGTTTCGAAAAATTAAGCGCAATTCCTTCAACATCTGCTCTCCGACCTGCATAAATAACAATAGGACCCATATTTAATTCAAGTGCCTGCAAAATAGGTTGGGCAAAGGAATTGTACACATCGCGTCCACGAAAACGACGTGTGTCTTTGCGGAATTGTTTTGCTGCTTTAGAGAGATTTTCGAAATCCTCTGCGCTCAATTTTAAATCTTCAGCAAATATCCAACCAAATTTTGTATAAAGCATATGCACTAAAGGAACAGGTCTCTTAGTCACCTTAACAACTTCTGTTTCTTTACCAGTTAAGCCTGTAATCCATTGGGCAAAATCATTACTATTGGGAACACTTGCTGAGAGTAAGACAAGTTGGCTATCTTTTGGTGTTAATATCAAAGATTCTTCCCAAGCACTCCCCCGACTTTCATCCTGTAAAAAATGATATTCATCATAAACAACTACACGACGGTTCATATTAGGTTCAATGCCTAATAAGCTGTTACGATAAGTTTCAAGTGTAGCTAAAATAATCGGCGCACTTAAATTTTCTTTAAAATCACCCGTATTAATTCCAACTTTTTCTCTTCCATATTTCTCACTAAATTCACGATATTTGTCGTTACTTAAACTTTTAACTGGACTTGTGTAAATAAGTCGTCCGCCCTCTTTTAAGCGATATTCAAGCAATGCTTCTATCACACGCGTTTTACCCGCTGAAGTTGGCGCATCGACGATAACATGTTTGCCTGCGAGGAGTGCTTCGACTGCTTGGTATTGCCATTCATCTAATTTCAAACCTCCAGGAGTCATTCTAAAATTCTCTGGAGAATTTTGCTCTTCGCTTGCTGCTTTTTTTATCGCAGGCATAATAATGTTGTTACCTGTTAAAACTTCGCGCCGATATTTTGCAAGAGCAAAGCCTCTTGTTGGAATAGGATCTGGGGGTATTTCTTGCTTTAATTGTTGTTCAACTTCTTTATGCTTTGCTTGCCTATTTCCTTCTTTTATATAAGACTTATTCGGTGTAAATCGAGGCATTAACTTAGAGTTGTGCTCGTCATTTTTTCTCTGGGTATTTTCCCCATGTGTAGTCATTGCCAAACCGAGTTCAACTGCATTGGTATTGCCATTTATTAACTGCTGAATTTTATCTTTCGCATTTTCAGCACATTTTCTAAGCTTTTCCTCACCAAATTTTGCTATCAGTATTTGATCAAATTCTACTTGTGGATCTTTATGAGCAGAAGCGTGCCAATTTTTTCGTTGGAAATTTTTTTGAGAAGAAAAGTTATTTTGATTTTGAGGACTTTTTTTATCAGGAGAAAAGCGCTCTCTAAAGTTTTTTTCTCTTAGATTACGCGGTGTTGATTTCAAATCTTGGTTTGAGGAACGATCCCATTCAAAGTTCTTTTGCGAACGACTTTTTTTCTTCAAAACTTCCTCCAATTATTGACACTAAACTCATCAAAGAACTGAACTGCTTAAAAGTTCATCTCAATATGAATATACAACATTTGCTATAATCATCTATAGTATGAAGCGCAAGGAAAATAAGGTTAGGCTCAAACAGATAAAGAAAAATTGCTATATTTTTCAGCTTATTTTAAATAGGCATTTTTAACTACAGCCAGAATCGATATTCTGTGTAAAAATCACATCTTGTTCACAAATAAAATAAAATTATCCGTTTTTCATAATACTTTCATAGATAAATGAATAAGATCTGACTTCTGATTTAATACTAAATAATCTCATTAACAAACTTGATAAAAATATTAATTTACATATAATAATTATTGAATTGAATAATTCAGTTCATTCTTTATAAAGATACAACAGCTTAAAATTTTTGTGTGTTTGATAAAACTTTGCTATTTAAATATAAATAATTTTGTTAAGATTTATTATGATAGCAGAATAAAAATTGAATATTATTTAATTAATAATATCTCGTCTTGGATATGGAAAAGCTATGAGACAATTAAGAAGTTCAATAAAACAAGTTTTAGGTGGTCGAAATTTAGTTGGAAAATCAAAAGACACAGCTATACAAGAATGCATTCAAGAAGCTCATGAAAAAATTTATACTAAAGTAATTAATCCAATTAATCTCAAAAAATCTATTCAAATTTGTTTGTGTCTTGAAAATGACCCGCAAAATATATTTAGTTCACGTTTTCTTGAAAACATCGGAGAATTAAATAAAAATAAAAATTTTATCTTTAGAAAAATACTACCCAGAAGTATTCAAAAATTTATTGCAAATTTTTATATAATCTATGAATCTAAACAAAATACATTTAATGGATTCAATCGATCCTATATTGATCCAAAGGCACTCAATATTAATGAATTTAAACAATGGTTTAAATCTCTTTTAAATTTAACTGAATGTACCTACAAAGCTATTATAGAAAATAACTACATTGAAGATATTTTCTTAGACACTGCTAAAAAAATAAAATTAGGCAGCTCCCCAAATAATAAAATATCACGTATCGTTATTTTTGGTGACAGCTTATCGGACACAGGTCTTATGTATTCTTCAACAATGGGTAGAATATTTGTTAAGTTAAATGAACTTAACAAAAATATTAAAATATTAAATAAATCCCCATTTGGGCGTTTTACAAATGGATTTGTCTGGTGCGACATGATATCCGCTTATCTAATGTATAAGGCAGATAATAAAAATCTAGATAAGTACCATACATATGAAGATATTTTAACAAATAAACTGCAAAAAGATAAAGTGGATCGCTTCATACTGAATTATGCTGTTGGTGGATCGACAGCTGGTAATTATTCCTTTTTTACAAATGTATCTAGCTTGCAGATCAAAACTGTTTTATTAGGTACTGTTTTATATTGCTTAGAAAAACAAGTAAATCAACATCTTAAAGAATATGCAAATATTTCAAATAATCTAAATATTATTTGGGCAGGTCCCAATGACCTTGTTACGTTGGGATGGGAAAATTTAAAAGGGATCGAATATGCACAAAAAGGAATTTTTACTTGCATAAACAAATTAAAAAGTCGTGGTGCTAAAAATTTTCTCTTACTCAATATGCCTGATATTTATATATCACCAAAATTTCAATTAGCTTCACAAGATACAAAAAACCATCTTGCTTGGCTTGTCGATAAATTCAACAACGATTTAGAAAAAAAAGCGAAAGCTGAAAATATTAAACTTTTTGATATACGCCAGGTGCTCCGTGATTTGGTAAAAAATAAATTCCAATATTATGAATATGAAGGCTTTCGTTATGATATTAACTTGACTAATACCAAAGATGGATTAACACTTCTTGACGAAATTAAGAAAAATGAACGTTACATGTATTTTGATGACCTGCACCCTTCTGCTCTAACCCATGGACTTTTAGGATTTGTTATAGCCAAATATATTTCTAAAAACTTTGAAATTGTAACTGAACAGGCTCCACCCCTTTTTCGTAGAGAGTCCTTTTAATTTTATATCATTAAACTTTTAATATTATAAAATATAAATCAAAATGATATTATATTTACCATATTTTTAATTCTGCATATGGATCAAAATTCAATTTATGCTTTGCAGAGCATTGAAATAACTTTGAAAAGTCTGCCATGCGCTTCACTCCCAAATTCACACGATAAATTGGTCGTGCATGCAAATCAATTGGAATCTTTTGACCATTTTTTTCTCTCACTAAGGGTTTATTTTCTACCTCTTTAGTTGCACAAAAATTTCTTGCATAGGCTATAAAGAAATCTTTATCAACGCTTGCTTTTTCGCTTGATTTTATACTTTCATCTTCTGTTACTTTATTTTCTAGAGAATTCTCATAAACGTTCATCATACCTAATAAGTCGGATAAATTTTCGAAAAAAGTTTGCTGACCATAAGAAATATTTAAAATGTTTGGTAAAATGATAGAATTTTCAGGTAAGTTATTAAATTCTTGTAATAAAGATTCTCTAATGTTTGATAAACTACGATTTAAAGGAATTAATATTATATGACCAAACTCATGGGCAAGAATAAAAGCCACTCGATTTTCATTCAAAACACTCGCAGCAGGAGCTGCTAAGATATTTATAACACTTAATCCAATGTAAACTGTATTTTCTTCATCTCTTGCAAAAGCCATACTATTAAAAAAATCATATTTATTTTCCTTTTCTAACTCATTGTCATTTATATTAATTAATAAATCATTTTCCACTTTTTCTATTCTGGGTTCAATAATAATGAGTCGTAATTCATTGAGTTTCTTAATTGCAATATTTTTATTACTTTCTTTAAGATAAGAGCTGTCTTTAATTTTTTTTACCGCAGTTATCTTTAGATTATTAAAAATATTTATAACTTTCTCTTTTCTCTCTGAATATTTTTCGATAAATTTATTTATATTTTTTGCATACACCTCTTGTAAATAAAAATTTTCTCCCAGCTCTTGGCATCTCTGCGGTCCTTTTCCAATTTTAATGCATTTTTCTTTAAAAAAATTTATTTTTGTTTGTTCGTCAACTGAAATACCAATTTCTTTTTTTATTTTTTGTGCATGTTCCCTAAATATGCTCGCAAATAAGTAAGAACTATTATTAAGTGATGTTTTAAAGCTATCCCGAATATTTGAACAGACGTATTCATAAAAATTTTCACAAGGCTCGACTGAGTCCTTGATTGTGTAATTTATTTTATCACTCTCCCTATTTATTTCTTGTGGTTTATTTTTACAAGATTTAAAACTAAAAAGACACAATATTTAAAGCGCTTTTAAAATATATTTATAATTTCCGAAACTAGGCAGAAAAGAAAAAAGTACGCGATTTATAGTATATCACAAATAATCAAAAATATTTAATTGTTTGATTGATATAAGCAAAAGAAGGAATTATTTTAAGTGTTAAAAAAAATACTGCAAATAAATACTTCCAAATAGAAATTATTTTTTTAATTTCCCAATAAATGAACTCAACCAAATTGAGATTTTTGCACGAACACTGCCAAAGAGAACTTTATTTCGATAAGAAATTTTACCAACCGATTTCATAAATTAACATCCTTTAAAATACTTTGATTTTAGACACGTTCAATAATCATTGCAATACCTTCTCCCCCACCAATACATAGAGTCGCAAGACCATACTTCTTTTTTTGCTGAATAAGAGAATGTGTAAGTGTTGTTAAAATGCGCGCACCGCTTGCACCAATAGGATGGCCTATAGCACAAGCACCACCATTGGGATTCACTTTTTCATGGGGAATTTCTAATTTCCGCATAGCCGCCATAGCGACCAATGCAAATGCTTCATTGATTTCATATAAATCAATATCCTGGGATGATAATTTTGCTTTTATCAATACTTTTTGGATAGCTGCAATAGGCGCTGTTGTAAACCATTTTGGATCTTGAGCATGCCCTGCCCAATTTATAATTTTAGCCAATGGTTTTAAATTATACTTTTTAACTGCTTCTTCTGACGCTAAAATAAGTGCAGCAGCGCCATCATTTATTTTAGAAGCGTTGGCCGCAGTAATTGTACCATCTTTCTCAAAAGCAGGTTTAAGACTCTTCATCTTAGCGAGGTCTGCTGCTTTGGGTTCTTCATCTTCTGTTACTTCAGTTGTTACTTTAGATGAAACTACTGAAACCGGTGCTATTTCGTTTTGAAACAATCCTTGATCCATTGCTCTCCGCGCACGATTGTAACTTTCTAAAGCAAAAGCATCTTGTTCTTCCCGCGTTATTTTATAATCTTTTGCACAAATTTCTGCACAATTTCCCATATGCAAATTATTATAGGGATCCCAAAGACCATCTTGAATCATTGAGTCAATAATTTCTTTATTCCCCATGCGTAAGCCATCACGCGCATTGGGTAATAAATAAGGTGCATTGCTCATACTCTCTTGCCCACCCGCAATGACAAGATGAGAGTCGCCAACCAAAATGGATTGAGCTCCTAAAACGACAGATTTTAATCCGCTTCCACAGACCTTACCAATCGTTAAAGCTTGGACGGAATCCGGTAAGCCCGCATAAATAGCAGCTTGTCTTGCAGGTGCTTGTCCAACTCCTGCAGTTAAAACTTCGCCCATAATGATTTCATCGATATGGGTATTACTCACTCCACTTGCTTCAATTGCGGCCTGTATAGCATTTGCTCCTAAACGTGCAGCGGAAACAGTTTTAAATACGCCTTGAAAACGACCGACAGGAGTTCTTTTTGCAGATACGATATAAACATTTTTCATTTTGTTCCTCTATTTTCTGCTCGAAGCTATTTTTAAAATGCAACTGTACTCTTGCTGAGACACGGGCAAGATAGAAAGTCTCTGACCTTTACGCAAGAGCAACATATCTTTTAATTCTTTTTCTTCACGCATCTCAGTTAAGGAAACAAAACTCTCAAGCCTCTGCGGTTTACCGACCGTTACGGCAAACCAGCGTGGAATTTCTTTTGTTGATTTTGGATCAAAATATTCTGATTTTGGATCAAGCGCAGTGTTATCAGGCTTCGCTTCTTCCACAACTTCACAGAGGCCAGCAATTCCAGGAGGGGTTGCATTGGAGTGATAAAATAATATTTTATCACCTACTTTCATATCATTCATCATGAAATTTCGAGCCTGATAATTTCTCACACCATCCCATTGTTCTTTTTGATTTTCTCTTCTTTCTAAATCAAAAAAAGAAAAAACATCAGGCTCTGACTTCATAAGCCAAAATTTACTATCACTGTTAATTTCTAAATCCATGTTGTTACTTTATTATATTACCAATTGCAGAATGTTTAAAACTCGACATTGTCTTTAAATTTGCAACACTTTGAATGCGCTTTTCTGCAAAACGCTTCGCTGCTTCCTGTGTTGTCAAACCTAATTTGTCCGCCTCGATATAAATTGAATCTAGAGTGTTAGCAATACGCGCAATTTCAGATTCAACCTTCTCGAGATTATACCCAGTGAGTTCATTTGCAACATTTATCAATCCACCTGCATTGATCACATAATCAGGAGCATAAAGAATTTTATTTTCTTTTAATATTTTTGCGTGCTTTTCTTCATCTTCAAGTTGATTATTTGCACAACCAGCAATCACCTTTGCTTTTAACTTAGGAATAGTGGAAGAGTTTAGCACAGAACCGCGCGCACAAGGAGCATAAACGTCCACATCTAAGGCATAAAGTTCTGCTTCCGTTACAATTGTTGCGTTGTATAACGAATGTGCTTGTTTCAATTTTTGATCGTCGATGTCGGTGACATAAAGTTGAGCACCTCTGTCATGTAACATTTTGCACAGGTGTTTTCCAACAGCACCAATCCCTTGAACTGCAATTTTAATTCCGCGTAACTCACTTTTACCCAAGCGATATTTTACGGACGCATCAATTCCATAGAGAACTCCTTTTGCAGTCATAATACTTGGATCTCCGCTTCCGCCGAGACCAGCTGAAACGCCGGTAACATAACGAGTTTCCAAACGAATGTGATCCATATTTGCCACATTTGTGTTCATGTCTTCTGCAGTGATATAACGTCCATTGAGAGATTCTACGAACCTTCCATAGGAGCGAAACATAGCTTCCGATTTTTGACTTGGATCAGCTATGATGACAGCTTTTCCACCACCCAATGCCAGCCCCGCACAAGCTGCTTTATAAGTCATTCCTCTGCTTAAGCGTAAGACGTCATTAAATGCATCGTCTTCTTTTTCATATGGCAAAAGACGAGTGCCACCCAGCGCAGGCCCCAAAGTGGTATCATGGATAGCAATGATCGCTTTTAAGCCCGATTCCTTATCGCAGCAGAAAACAATCTGCTCATGGCCCATTTGTTCAACATGCGAAAATAACTTCATTTTTGTCTCCTCTAAGAAAAATGGAAGTCAACCAAGATATAAGCATATGATATTAATGAATATAAATCTCTGAAAACCCTCAAGCTTCCACACCTCATTTTAGCATTCTTAATTGTCATTAATACAACTCACTATTATCCAAAAAAATACGAAAAGACAAGATGGACGCAAAGAATAAACCAATTGTTACTTATCAGACTTTAATCAGTTGCTTTGTCGGTTTAAATGAATGAAAATAGACGTTTATTTTTTGTACTTGTCAATGTGCAATCATTGTGATACAGTTATAAGAGCACGATTTTGTGGAGTTTTTATGAAATTTATTTCTAACGGCACAAGCCTCTTACCTGCTAGCCCTGGACCGGCCTAAATCCCTCAAGCCTGTCTATATTCAATCGCGACAGGTAAAATAATAAAAACATTTAATTTTAACTAAGATCTTTTTAAAAATTTTAATGTAAAAGTTAAATATAAATTAAAGATCAGAATAATAAATAAAAAGGGGGACTGCTATGTTCGCAGTCACTAACCAAACTAATAATAAAATATTTGTTGTGATTGCTGTTGCGTTTGCCATGTTCGTAGATGCTATGAGTTATGGAATAGTTGTTCCTCTATTACCTATCTATGCAAGCCAATATTTGAATCACTCCAACACCTTGACAAGTTTATTTGTTTCTATTTATGCTATTGGTCTCTTATTGAGCGTACCATTTGTGAATTTTCTGACACAAAAAATTGGTAACAAATCCACTCTTATATTTGGCGGGTTTCTCTTATTTTTTAGCTTAATACTCTTCCCATTTGGTAATTCTATCGGTCTTCTGTTTTTAGCGCGATTTTTACAAGGTGCTTCTGCAGCTATTACTTGGACAGCAGGGTTAGGATTGGTTGCATTGAATGTGCATCCACAAAAAAGATCGACAGCTCTTGGTACCGTTATGGTCGGAGTTTCCGTAGGCCACCTTCTCGGTGCACCTTTTGCCGGCTTTTTATATGAATTCGGTGGATTGTATTTACCGTTCTTTGGTGTTTCTTTATTTACAATAATCAGTTTAGCACTTTTCTATCTCTTAAAAGATAGAAATGAAGTGATTATCAATCTTAAAAAATATAATAATCTTGATTTTGTTAAGTTAATTTCTAAAAACAATATTCTTTTTGGCTTGTGTGCCGTTGTATTACTAGAATCTTTCATGATTTCCATGCTTGAACCCACTCTTGCTTTATTTGTATCGCGCCAATTTGATGCTTCAAGTATGACCATCGGTTTATTATTTGGTGTACAAGTCTTGACCCTTGGAATTTTATCTCCCTTCGTTGGTAAACTTGCTGATAAATACGGTAAACTTAAAATGATAGTTATAGGCATGTTTTCTTGCGGTGTGCTCTTTTTATCGATGGCAAGCACACAAACACTCCCATCTTTTTTTATTTTAATGAGCTTACTCGGTGTCTCTTCTGCCTTTTTCATGAGCCCAGTGCTTTCTGCCTTTGCAGATGAAATTGATAAATCAGAAATGAAAGGGCTTTATCATATAGCTTATGGAATATTTAATCTTGTTTATTCTTTGGGAATGATACTCGGTCCAACGTGTGGAGGTGCTTTAAGCGAAATGTGGTCTGAAACGGCAAGCTTCGCGGTTGTCGGTATTGTTCTTCTCGCTGCTGTACCACCTGTTGTTTATACTATTCTTTTAAAGAAGAAGGTGTCTTACACTGTACAACCTTCTGCCATAGATCTTGCTCATCCTGCGGAGAAGTCGAAAAGCAAAGTTCAAGATTTTTCACCAATTGCTTAAGATTACCATCCGCATTTTTTAAGGCAATCTCAAACGGCTCTTGTTTTGATTCATAAACTGAATAAGCCAAAATAAGAGCATTGTTTATTTTTCCTTTTTGAAATGAATGCTCATAAGATGTGCCAATTTCCAATCCGTTCATATATTTTTTGTATTCACCTGCAATTCTATTAAATTCCATTTCTCGTTTGAGTAAAAACTTTTCCTCATCTACATATTCTGAATGATTTGCAATATCTTGATAAAATGTATCCAATTCTTTTTTTGTTTTATTTAAAAATGTTTGGAATTTCTTCTGCACCATTTGATTTTTTAAATATTGTTGCTCATATAAAGCTGGATTTTCTCCAATATTTTGGTTCTTTTTTAAAAAAATAACTGTTGCTTTTTTAGCAATGAAGTCCGCTAGATTTTCATTAAATGCATAGTAATTCGGGATATAAATAGTTCTATGCAATGACTCATGTATTATTGTTTCTATAAAATCTGGCACTGTTGAATTATCAATTATCGATGAGTATAAAGGATCTGGATAATATCCTAAGAGTGAAAATGCGGATACCCCCCCCGAAACAGTGTCATAGCCATCATTTATTAAAGTTTTTTGCATTTCCAATGCATTTTCTTTCTCAAAATATCCTAAATAGGGTTGAGAACCAACAAAAGGAAACCACCATGTTTTTAACTCAAGGGAACGCTTTCGTGCAGCTTGTACGATCCAAGAGACATAAGGTTTATCCAATGCAATATATTTTTGATAACTTCCTCCAGGAGTCAGACCTATTTCAGCTTGCGCAAAGTCTAAAATAGGCTGAACTATTTTAAGTTTTTTGAGTCGATCTTCTGTTTCTTTATTTTCTTTTATCACATCTTTGATGGGTTCTTGTTTCATGAGGAGTTTAACTTGGCCGTATCCTTGACTGATAGAGTAACAACCGCTGAATAGAAAAGATGTTGCTATAATAAATCCAATTTTCAATTTAAATTCCTTATAAAGATTATTGAGAATTTGCTATTTGCTTAGACAATTCTGATTGAATCCATTTCTCAGGATAGCGAGTTATACGAATTACATCTATCTTGTCAATTTTATCAAGTCCCGTTATAACATCAGCAAGACTGTCTTTCTCATTTACACTTTTTACTTTTATGAGTGCAACGGGTTTATCTGGTTGGGAAAAAGAAGATTTTCCAATATAAGCCACGAATTGATCGCCTATCGATATATTATAATTTTTTCCAATATTAATTGTTACTTCAGTTTTTGCTTTTTTTACAATCGAACCTTCAATAGGGAGATCTGCACTTAATAAAGAAAATAATTTAGCCGCAGACTTTTCTCCATCTTTTTCATTTATAGAGACAATCCTCTCTGAAATCAGTCTACCTGATTTATCATAAACTTTACCTTCTATATCTGTGAACTTATCATTTTCATCTTTAAATTGAATTGACATAATCATATCGAGATCTGTTGCAAAAGGAGCGTTCTTCCACCCTGCTTTTGCCATTTCAAGTGGCGACATTTCTAAAGAGTTCGCCATTCTTTGCACGTCTTCCGCTATAATTCCCCGCATATAAAATTCATTCATAAAGCGAGAAAAAAATTCCCGTCTGATTCGCCTCCATAACATATTTGTTTGTAATGACCCGATCAACGGCGGTTCTATTAAACCAACTGAAGGTTTATAGGGTGATAAAGAAGTGACAAAAATAACAGGAATTTGATTAACGAGATTAAAGAATTCCAAATTCTTTTTTAAAAAAGAAGGCTCAAGTTTTTCTGGAATCGCATTTTTTTGCACGACAGATATATTTGATTTTTCTTCAAATGGCTTTGCCAACGTAACAAAACCCAGCATTGTGGATTGATCCACTTTCAAGGAATTAAAGTGCAATTCTGTCTTATCCATACCCCGCCCAAAGCCATAGGCAAAATTATTTAATAAAAATTCTGTGCTCTTTCCTGGCAACATATCGACTCTTAATTTCTGACGACCACTCCCAGATGATATCGGTTTTGCCATTGTTAAATATGAATTTCTCTTTAAATAAAACATATCTCCTCTTCTATTTTTCGGCATAGGGATCACAATATTTCCCTTCATATCTGTCGATCCAACAAAAGAAACAGTCTGTGTAGCATTTCGCCCTAAATAAACTTGTACATTTTCCAATGGTTTCGCTTCTCCAAAAACTTCAATAATGACGGAATCATCAAAAAGCACATTTTTATTTTCGGTTATGGTAACTTTTTCGTTCGTCTTAATTTCAGTTTCTTTAGAATCAAGATTCATCTGTTTATTTATATTTGTATTCAAGATTGTATTAAAAAGAATGGGTTTAATAATCTCAGGGGTTAAATTGCTCTCAAATTGTGAAATAGCTATACTTTGACTGATGGGATCGTCAGGAAAATCAAGCAAAGTTTCTTTCGTCTTGAGATTATTTTCGCTCTTTGCTTTAGATAGTAGTGACAAATTTTCTTTGAATGAAATTTTTTTGAGAGTAATTAATATTTCAATATCTTGTTCTTGCCACCAAGCTGGGGTGATAAAATATTTCATTTCTGGTAAATAAAGTGTTTCTAAGTTTTCATTTTTTGCAACAATTTTAACTTTTTTTACATTTGAATAATTCAACTCCCAAATCACTTTTCCGGTGGAATCGGTTAGTGTTTGGATCAATTTTCTTTCATTTTTAGGATCATTTGAGATGTCATACAAAAACAGCCCAGTTTGTGGTAATTTTTTTTGATCACTGTTCACCACAGTTATAGTTATCATGCCTTTGCGCTCAAGAGAACAAGCACACATAAGAAGACTCAGCAATGTGGCTAGTACAATCCTCAACATTTTTCACCTTTAAAACTTCCAGAATATGATTTTAAAAAATGTTCTAAATTGATTTTAAAATTTTGTCTTATAGAGAATTTGCAATGAAATTGGCGAACGATGAAAATAATACCGCACTTAAAATAGATCACTTAATAGAGATTTAAGTGCTGAGTTTAGTTTTTTCATTCTCAATAGATTCTAGTGTTTCTTGAATAAGTTTTTCTGCTTTAACATTTGCAAGTTTATACTTGCTAGCAAGAAGTACCGAAATAGAGCTGATAACTGCAATCCAAACAAAATCATAGCCATTTGCAATAATATTAAGAGCACCGATGCCGTAAGAACCGAGGTAGGAGACAATGTTAAAAGCGATTAAATAAAAAGCTAGCCAAATAGATGCTTTCAGATCAATCGAAAGTTGGCTTTTGTTAAAATAATTCATGGTAGCCAGCATGACGATTCCGATGAGAATAACAATATCGAGTTTCCAAATAATGTGCCATCCGCACCAATAAAACAACATATTACTAATATAAAACGCTAACATTGAGAAAATTTTATAAGAAAAGATCTTAAATGGTCTTGGCAAATTAGGAAAATCTTTGCGCATAACAAACAATGTAACAGGAATGACGGCATTGCAGAGGCAAATTGCTGCTGCATAAAATGATGCCATTTCTTGCCAATTATCGAAACAAACAAATATTACGAGTGAAAGAATAAAAGTCACTAACAATCCCGGAATAGGTACAGCATTTTTTGACAATAATTGAAAAAAATGGGGCATCAACTTACTTTTACTCATACTATATGAAGCACGGGCAGAAGCCGCCATAAATATAACTCCACTGCCAAATGGCGAAATAAGAGCGTCAGAATAAAGTATGATACCAAACCAAGCCAAACCAATAATAATTGCAAGACCCGCAAAAGGTCCTTCTTGGCCCGCAAAAGTCAAAGCACTCCAGCCGTTTGCGAGATTCTCAGGAGGAACAGCTAAAATAAAAGCGAATTGGAGAAAGCAATAAATAAACATACAGATAACCATCGAACCAACAATTGCGATTGGAATGCTCCGCTGTGGATTTTTTGTTTCACCGGCTAGGGCAACTCCAGGTTGAAAACCATTATAAGCAAGAATAATTCCACCTACTGATAAAGAGGCAAATAAACCTTGCATGCCATTTGGAGCGAATCCGTGGGAAGTTAAATTTTCAAAATGATGCGATTTATATAGAAAAAGAATAATTAATAAACATGGAACAAGCAATTTCCAAATCGTAATATAAAAACTCGTTTTCGACATTATGCGAGCACTTGTAATATTAATTAATAATAAAATTCCCGTAAGAAAAAAGGCGACAATATAACCCGAAGGAGTAAGCTGATCGGAATCAGCAACTTTTTGCATAAGTGATGGAATAAAGGTGGCAGCATATTGGATAACTGCAAGCACTTCTATTGGAACAATAACAATAAATGCAAGCCAAGAAACCCAACCCAAAATAAATGAAATTGTTGTGCCATGGGTAAAAAGAGGGAAGGCACTGAGCCCTCCCGATACAGGAAACATCGTCGATAATTCTGCAAAACACATTGCAACTATGATAATCGCGACGGCGCCGATAAACCAAGCAAGTATAGCCGCAGGTCCAGCCATTTTGGCAGTGTATAGAGATCCAAACAACCAGCCCGAGCCGATCGTTGCACTGACAGAAGCAAACAAGATGCCCCATGTAGAAATTCCACGCTTTAATTCCATTAACGAACTTCTCCTTTAATAAAATGGAATTTGATAATAGCGTATATGAAGCTAAATGAGAATGTATTTTTATATTTTTTTATATTGTTTAAAAATAGATCAAGTTCTCAAGGTTGTATTTTTGAAATACTTTTCTATATATCAAAAATACAAACCTATATAAGAGGAAGTATCACATAGGCCATTTCATTTCACCTTTAATAACTTTTGCACTCATTTCAAGTTCTGTATTTCCACCTATTTTAGGATAAAGTTTCTTCATACTACCGATAAGTTCCTTAGAGTCTTTTGCTTTTTTTGCTTCTTCTTCAAACTTTTTTAAATAATCACGGGTAAATTTTATTG
Source organism: Fluviispira sanaruensis (assembly GCF_004295685.1). Taxonomy (NCBI): domain Bacteria; kingdom Pseudomonadati; phylum Bdellovibrionota; class Oligoflexia; order Silvanigrellales; family Silvanigrellaceae; genus Fluviispira; species Fluviispira sanaruensis. The sequence continues at coordinate 1,502,950 of NZ_AP019368.1, read as the reverse complement.
ATTCAATTTTCATCGGTTTAGATAAATAGTGCCCTGGAATCACTTTGGTTGGTTTTAAGTTTTCCATAGCATCCATTGCTTCGAACCAATGTTTACGTGATTCTTCAGACTGATTATCTGCAACCCATAAATGCATGTTGCCATAAACAATCACCCCTCCCACTGCAGTTTTGTTGGATGGAAGCCATAAGAATGTATCTCCAGGAGCAGCGCTGTCTAAACCAATGACTTCAATTTTTTCTCCCTCAAGCATAATGGAGTTTCCGTCAAGAACTTCAGGTAGGATGACTTTTGCTGGTGCTTGGTCTTTTAAAATAGGTGACCAATATTTCAATTTACCGTCCATCGAAGCCTTAATATCATTTACAGTATATTTAGTTGCTAAAATTTTAACATTTGGAAATTCTTTTTTTATTGTATCAAGACCAAAATAAAAATCTGGATCTTTATGAGTTACAAAAACAGTTGTTAAGTTTTTTTTGGAATCCTTAATCATCTTAACTAAGTCCGTAGCAAATGCCTTTTGAAATTGAGCATCGATCAAAACGGCATCTTTTTTCCCTGTGATGAGGACTGAAGCAACAGGAAAAATTGGTTTTATTTTTTTATCTTTCCGGTCAAAAACTGGATTATATGGCTTAATCTCCAGTGTAGCTGCCCCAGCTAACAGAGAAAAAAATGTGCATGCGAATGTAACAATTCCAAACAATTGCTTTCGGAAATTCATAAGTAAACGCTCCTTTTAAATTGTTTTAAATCAACCCAAGAAAGCATAAACCTCTTTAAAAATAAATACAATTGCTTCCCAAATATTTTTTATCAATAAAAAGCATTTCATTAAAATAGAAAAATTTAATAACACTTTTTTATAAAATTAAAATATATTTCAATATCAAACAAAAATAGGCCTAAAACTATCAGGTGATGCCAATTTAACTGCAGACTCAAAAGATGAAGGTAAATCATTGCCAAGCAATGATCCTTCTAATATATATTCAAAAATTTCTGCATAATTCTTAGAATCTGTTTCACTGACTCGCCGCATGACATGCCAAGGTCTTAAATCGTGTGGACCTTCAAGCCCCATTGCTTCAATTATTTCCAACAAACTTTTCATTGTTTCGTGATGAAAATTTGCAACTCTTTTTTTCTTATCCGTCACATCAAGGCCAACCATTAATGATTTATTTTGAGTAGCAACACCCGTTGGGCAGTGATTGGAGTTGCATTTTAAAGCCTGTATGCAACCAAGAGCAAGCATCATCCCTCTTGCCGAATAAACAGCATCTGCACCAAGCGAAATTAATTTTATCATTTCGAAGGCAGTTGTTACTTTACCAGATGACAAAACTTTTATTTTATTCCTGATACCAAATCCAACAAGCGAATTGTGAACAAACATCAGTGCATCTATACCAGGTGTGCCGACAGTATTTGTAAATTCGAGTGGTGCAGCACCAGTCCCCCCTTCCGCTCCATCAATTGATATATAATCAGGCATCATGCCCGTGAGGAGCATAGCCTTGCAGATAGCAATAAACTCCCATTTATTCCCAAGACAAAGCTTTATGCCGACGGGTTTCCCACCAGACATTCTTCTTAAATTTGCAATAAAGTAACAAAGCTCAGATGGCGTTTTAAATGCTGTATGCGCTGGAGGTGATAAAACATCTTTACCCATAGGAACTCCACGAATTTCAGCAACTTCTTTTGTTACTTTTTGCGCGGGGAGAATGCCACCATGTCCTGGTTTGGCTCCTTGGGATAATTTGATTTCAATCATTTTAACTTGTGGAGTGTGCGCAGCTTTTTTAATAAACTCGAGGTCATTAAATGTACCGTCTAAATTTCGACAGCCAAAATACCCTGTGCCAATTTGCCAGATAATATCACCACCATTTTCAAGATGATGAGGAGTTAAGCCGCCTTCCCCAGTATTGTGAGCAAATTTTCCCGCCTTTGCTCCTCCATTTAATGCCAATATTGCATTACGACTGAGCGAGCCATAACTCATTGCCGAAATATTTAGCAGACTCGCATTATAAGGTTGAAGACAATCTTTTCCACCGATTAACACTCTGAGTTTATCAAACTCCACTTTGGTCGGACTCAAAGAATGATTTACCCACTCATACCCAACCTGATAAACATTTTTTTTCGTACCGAAGGGAACAGTGTCACGTGCTCCTTTTGCTCGTTGATAAACAACAGAGCGCTGTTCACGATTGAACGGCATCCCTTCAGTGTCCGATTCAATAAAATACTGCTGCATTTCCGGGCGTATCTCTTCTAACAAGTAACGAGCACGCGCAAGAACAGGAAAATTTCTTCTCAAGGTCTGCGAGGGTTGAAGCATATCGATGATACCCATCACGATGAGCGGGATTATGAGAATCAAAGAAAACAAAAACCAAGGAAAAACAAATATTGATATAATATTTAATAATATTAATATTATAGACACAAAAACAAATTGAGTCCGCATCCATTCCTCTCAAAGTAAAATTAAAGGTTCTTGCCAAGACCAATCTTTTTACAATTGTAGCTTAAATAGAGACTCCATAAATATAGGCGACAAAATTACAACCTATTTAAAAGTTTATGAAAATATTTTAATATTAATAAATATAGGCTTCATAGAGTTTTAATTCATAATTAGATATTTAACCATCTATAAACATCACTTCATATCTATATATAAGGCTAGAAAAAAGTACGAATCTTTATATAATATAGTTCAAAAAAATCTAACTTGCAACTGCTCGTAAAAAGCAATACATGTTGCATGGTCAGAGGAGAACAATATGACGCAAGGTTGTATCTTAGAGTTTAAAAATATATCCAAAAATTATGGCAAAAAATGCATAATTAAAAACCTTAATTTAAACATTTTTCACAATGAGGTGATCGGACTTCTCGGTGTGAATGGTGCGGGTAAAACGACAACAATCAAATTGATGCTTGGACTAGAAACACCTTCAGCAGGCGAAATAAAACTTTTTGGCAAGAATCCAACCAACCCTGCTGCGCGTATCCATATTGGTGCCACCCCCCAAAATATTGAATTTCCAGAAGGGATTAAGACCAGCGAAATTCTAAAATTCATACATTCACATTATCCAAATCCCTTTCCTATTCAGGAAATGATCGAAAAATTTGGCTTAAATACTTTTTTAGAGCACAAAGCAACAAAGTTATCTGGCGGACAAAAAAGAAGATTGGCATTAGCGCTCGCATTTATTGGCAACCCTAAAATTGTTTTTTTAGATGAACCCACGACTGGGCTTGATGTCGAAGCCAGAAAATTACTTTGGGAAGTTATCAAGGAATATAAAAATAAAGGTAAAACCATTTTTTTAACCACCCACTATTTGGAAGAAATCGAACAAATAGCCACTCGTATTCTTTTTCTACAAAAGTGTGAAATTATTGCTGATGAAAGTGTTGAAGGTATTCAAAAAATCGCTAATTCAAAGCTTGCAAAAGTCTCATTTGAATGCGGAACACAATGTGAATTTGACAATTTCAATTCGATCGATTCAATTACTAAAAACAAAACAAATTATATTTTAACAACAAAAAACTCAGATCAACTTATTTGTGAACTTGTAAATAATAATATTCCATTTTCAAACTTACAAATAAAGAAAGAAAATTTAGAATCTGCATTTTTAAATTTATCTAAAGGGGAATAAATTTTGATTCTTGGTTTAAACTATTTTAAAATTTATTTTTTAAGCACAGTACGTAATGTGCCTGCGCTCTTTTTTACACTTATATTTCCACCACTCATGCTTCTTTTATTTGCCAATCAGTGGGATGAAAAAAACTCTCTGGGCGCTCTTATTGTTTTTTTCAATTATTCCGTCCAAACTGTATCCCTTATGTTACTTGGTATGGGGGTCACTCAAGAAAAAAATTCAGAATGGGCAAAGTATTTGCGCTCACTTCCTGTTGGCATAAAACCCATGCTTGTTGGTCGACTTCTCCACACACTTTCTCTATCATTTATAAATATAATATCTATTACTTTGGTCGCGTTATTTATTTTAAGAATCAATGTGACTGCTGATCAAATATTATTTTTTGCAACAATTGCAATTTTAGGTGCTATTCCAATGGCACTTTTGGGGATGGCTATAGGCTACGCTGCCAATCCAGAATCTTCACGTAGTATTTTTACTTTATTAAATTTATTACTTTTTTTTGGATCGTTTAGTTTACCCGCCACAGGTATTTTTGCTACAGTGAGGAGTTTTATCCCAACTTATCAGTGGACGGTTTTGTCTTACTCTTATGTCGATCGCACTATCAACATTGTAGAGCCTCTGATTTGTTTATCATTATATTCATTTTTATTTTTAATTCTCTTTTATAAAATACACAAAAAATCCCAAAGTAGATAGGATTCCTTTTATTTTTTATTTTTTTATCTTTAAAATTGACAGCTGTTCTTTTCAAGCATAGCTTTATCAACAATATGAATCATTTTTCGTTTTATTAAAAAATAAAACAGGGTTGAAAAGAGCACAAAAACAGTGACCCATAAATAAATTTTAAATGGATTCTCCAAAGCGTAAGCACCAATCTTTGCTGCGATAAAAGCCGCTATACCATAACATGCTAAATAGATGGATTGGAAAAAAGATTTTAATTTTTCAGGCGCTATTAAGCTGATAGCTGACATCATGATTGGATTTATAATGGCCTCACTTAATGTGAAAATAAAAAGAAAAAATGCGATTTCATAAGAATAAAATGGTTTTGGAAGATATAAAATTTTATTAAACTTCAGAGTTAAAATTGTAAAATAAATAAGACTCACTGTACAAACTAAAAGAGCAAAATTCATTTGCGAAAAGAAGTGAGGATATTTATTTTTTGCACTTCTTTTTGCTAAAAATGAAGTTATAAAGGGTGTAGCTACAATAATTGTTAGTCCCTGTAAAGCCGAAAAAAAAGCTACTGGAATATCATAATTAAAAACAACTTTATGAGTATTATGTTCAATAAATAAGGAAAGTGTTCCTGTTGTACATAAATTATAAATGATCGCCCACAGACAAAAAAAACATAGCGATAAAAGCAAAATAGAAAGCGCTTTTAATTGTAAAAGAGATAAGTCTCCGGATCCTTTCCGTAAATCCGCCTCATGGGTTTGCGAAAGAACTAAGTGCTTTCTACCTAAAATAAAAACTAAGATACCTAAAACCATGCCAAAACCTGCAGAGGAAAGTGCCACGTGATAACCAAATTTTTGTAGCAAAAGTCCACTTGTTATTCCTGCAAACATAATTCCAATATTAATCCCACAATAATACCAACAATATCCTGATTCTCTCCTTGGATCATTCCATTTATAAAGATTGCCAATGAGGACTGGTATACAAGGTTTAAAAAATGCTGTTCCTAGCGCAATAAAAAATAAAGCTAAATATAAAAATGTTATATTTTCTGAAAAAAACATAAAAATATGCCCAAGCAATATGACACCTCCACCTAAGAGGATCGAACGATAATGTCCTAAATATTTATCTGCTAAGAGTGAACCAATGATTGGAAAAATATAGGCTGCAAGCATAAACAGACCACTGAGAGTTAATGCATCGGCTTTGCTCCAGCCTAAACCATTTTCGCTAGTTGGCGAAGATACATACAAGACCAATAAAAAAATAAGCGTAAAAAAACTTAAACGTTCGAATACTTCAGTGAGAGCTAAAATATACATACCAATTGGGTGGAAATTTTTATTAGAATTCTGCATTGCAACCTAGCTCTCCATATTGGCTAAATATATATTGCAGAATATTTTGCGCCATTTGCACTTCCATATCTGCATAAAATTCAATCAAACCTTTTTGCAGCAGTGAACCAAGAGAAACAGAGCCCAGCAAGAGCGAAGCTAAAAGATCCATTCTGCCTTTAATCTGGCAATTAAAAGCACAGGTTTTATAATCCACTTCAAAATCTTTGGATAAAATACTTGTTCTGCCTTGTTCAAATAAAAGATGAACTGAGTCAGTATTCTTGTTTGCATCATTCCCAAATGTTTTTATTTGCAAAGTAAATTTGGGTAGCCAATCACCAAAGGAATGATTTCTTAAATTCTTAAAGTATCTTTCTAATTGAGTTATTTTATACATGAGAGCGATTCCCGCTCGGCTATTGTCATGACAGGCATGATAAATAAGTTGATCATTTGCTTCTGGATTTTGCGTAAGTTGAATAATATTTGGATCACTCGTGATATAAACAATCTTTTTGATTTGATCGGCTTGTTTTCTTAAAAATGCAATAATAAAATGCAGCACTTCTGGGGTTTCATACACAAGATCACATATCTGAATATTATTTAAAAAGTGATTAGTTTGACTGAGCTTAACAAATTTAAAAGTTATATAACCATTTATTTTATTGTTATTTATACAAACATAAGATTGACGATCCGCATTAAATAACTCGTCCATAGCAATTTCTTGCCGCATAAAGAAACCATGCTGCTTTTTCACGAAGGAATTGTACTGAATAAGCATACACTCTTTGTCAGATGGTTTAGCTGCTCGCAGCTGAAACTCGTTCGTAATGAATACGCTCTTATCAAAACTATTCGGAGACACTTCAAATTTATGCATTAATGAACCATATCCATAGCCAAAATATTTATAAAACTCATAATTGAATGGATAAAGAGCTGTTAGTGAAACATTATTATCTAAGGCTTGTTGGGAAAAATGTTGTAAAAGTTTATGAGCAATCTTCATCTTCTTATAGAGTAGAGAAACTCCAACTCCACCAAGACCCCAAACAGGAATCAATGAACCGCCATAATTCATTTTATAAGAATGGATTCTATATGTACCGATGAGTTCATCATCAAGAAAGTAACCAAAAGAAAAGATACCTTCCAAACTTATTGCTTTCTCTTCATCTCTACTTAAATAATCCTTTAGTACCTGATAGTGTCCTGCAAAAGTTATTTTCCCAGGAAAAGTCTGGCTTAAAATTGTAAATAATTTATCATGATCTTTTATTGTGAGACGGCGAATATTGCCAACCCTATTTTGCTGAGCAAGGTTCATTTAATTTTCCATTTTTAATCTATGAGTTATTCGATTTTTGTGTGTTGCAATATATATAACACTAGGAAAGAAAGATCAAATTTTATTTTTAATTTATTGTATATAGAAAATACTGAAATTTATAAAAATAAAGAAATTATTTTAATTTAACCGCATTAGAATAAAAATATTCAATAATAATAGATAAAATCCGAAAGTTTTCTTTTAAGAAGACCTTCGGATTTTGCATTAGCTACAGTATAAAATATTGAGAGTCTTTTTTTAAACCACGGCTAGCTTAACGCGGGCATTCACAACTGACCAATTTATATTTTTAAAGAACGTGTCGATATAGGCTCCACGATTGGCTTTGTAATCTAAAAAGAAAGCATGCTCCCAAGTGTCCATCACAAGCACCGGTGTGTGATTTAATGGAAAACCAATGTGATGTTCCATAATTTGCACATTTCTTAATTTTCCAGTGGTTGTTTCAATACAAGAAACAACCCAACCTGGAACAGCTAAACCAGTTGCTTTGACATCTGCTTTCCAAGCATCCATGCTGCCAAAACTTTCCTTAGATAATTTTTCAAACTCAGACGAAGGAGATTCGCTCGCCAACATGTTATCAAAATACATTTCGTGTAAATAAGTTCCATTATATGGAACACAGTGACGGCGTTTAAGTTCAGAATATTCGCCAAAACTATAATTGGTTAATCCTTTATCTACTTTTTCAAGTTTTTCTTCGATTTCATTTAACTTTTTCACATATCCTTCATAGAGGCCAAAATGAGCTTCCAATTGAGGATCGCTTATCCCATCAAGTTTACCCAAGAGGTGTTTAAAACTACGGATTTCTTTTGCCATGCGCTTATCTCCTTAAACAAATAAAAAACACTCGCTCTATTTAATCATCTATAAAGTTGAATCGCAAACATATAAGCCAAAAACTATGCTGGATATAATATATTAGATATGAAAAGCACTCAAAATTTTGCTTTGTTTATCAGCAAAACTAAACGGCTCTATTTCTAAGCGGTTCGTCTTCTTTTTTTTCTGATAAAATCACTTTTCTTTGATTTTTTATTAGAAATATCATGAAGAGCGATGTGGAAAAAACAAAAGCCAATAATAAAAATCCAGCGTTGAATGCTTCAATTGTTGATTGCAAACTGACCCTATTTTGTAGCAATTGAAAAGCAGCTTGTTTGGAATCTAATACTTTTCCAACCAACATTTTTTGCATAAGGAGCAATTGATTTTCTGCAATATCATTGCCAATATTCACTTTAACTTTTAATAAAAAATCAAATTCTTTGATATGATTGACAAGCAAAGTACTCATCCAAGCAATGCCTATAGATCCCCCAAGCTCACGGGTGAGATTGAACAGACCCACAGCATTGCCCAATTCTTGAGTTTTTATCCTCATAATTGCAATCAGTGATAATGGAATAAATAAACAACTCATGCCAATGGCTCTTAAAAATAAAATTGATATTAAGTCAAACTCGCTACTTGATTGATTTAAGTTACCATTCATCCATAAACTTATTGTAACTATAACAACACCGACTGCTATTAAATAGCGATTGTCAATAAATCGCACTATTTTACCAATAATTGGCATGATTAGTATTTGTATAAAAGTTCCCTTTAAAAAGAGCAAGCCAATATTTAAAGGGGTATATTGCATTACATTTGCACAATAAAGTGAAAATAAAAATGAGACACCAAAAAGAATAGTGCCAAGCATAAAATTAATCAAAGTTGAAATTAAATAATTCCATTCTAGGAAAACACGAAAGTTGATCATTGGTTTTTTTGCTTCGAGTTGCTGAACAACCAAAGTAACAAGACATGTCAAACTGACAATAGAAAAGAAAATAATAATTCTACTTTCAAACCAATCATCTCGATTTCCTTCTTCTAAAATAAATTGCAAGCTAGCAAGTCCGATCAAAAGTAAGAGGAATCCATATTTATCAATCTTTTCCTTACTTGGTATAAAATTCTCTATTTTTATGCTCGCTGCAGCCAGCATGAGAGCTAAAACACCTATGGGTAAATTGATTAAAAAGATTAAATGCCAACTAGAATAATCTATTAAATATCCACCGACAGTCGGACCTAAGAGCGGTCCCGTGATTGCGCCAAGCCCTATAAAAGCTTGTGCCATGCCTTGCTCTTCACGTGGATAACGAGAAATCAGAATTGTACTCGCAGTAGGAATTATTGCTCCACCACCAGCGCCTTGCAAAATGCGAAAGATGACAAGTGATGAAAGATTCCAAGACATTGCACATAGTACACTCGCGATAATAAACAAAGCGATGGAAAATAAAAAATAGTTTTTTAAGCCAAAACGATTTTGAAAAAAACCTGTCATCGGGATAACGACAACATTTGCCATCATATATCCCGTAGAAATCCAAGCAACTTGATCCATTTGCACGCCAAAACTTGCACGAATATCGTTTAAAGCAACATTCACTATGCTAATGTCTAACACAGCCATTAAAGAAGCAATCATAGCTGCTATCGTTATTAAAAGTTTTGACCCCTGTACGACAGATTTTGTTTCTGTATGAAATGAAGCCATATTTTTTCCAATAATTAAATTTTAAATTATCGCGTAGCAACAGTAACAACTGTGCTCATTCCCGGCCTTAAAACAATATCATCTGGACGGGCAGTGATTTCGATCTTTACAGGAAATCTCTGCGTTACTTTAACAAAGTTTCCTGCCGAATTATCTGGCGGCAATAAAGCAAAAGTCGACCCAGAAGCACCTGATAATCCTTTTACAATCCCAGAAATAGTTTTTGCTGGATAACTGTCAACTTTAATTTTTACTTTTTGCCCAGGTCGTATATTTTTTAATTGATTTTCTTTAAAATTAGCGATAACCCATGTATCAGATAAAGAAACAATAGATAAAAGCGGTGAACCTGCTTGCACAATTTTTCCAATTTCAACTGTTTTATTGGACACAGTTCCAGAAAATGGTGCTTTTACGAACGTGTAACTTAACTTTAATTCTGCTTGTTCGAGTGCAGCTTCTGCTTTTTTCACTTTTGCTTGAGCTAAATTTACTGCAGCAGCAAAAGATTTAACCTGATTTTCTAATGATTCAGCTTGTAAAAGCTGTCCTTTTGCTTGCTGTAAGCCTCCAGACGACTGTGTTCGTGATGCTTGCATACTTGCCACTTGCGCTTGCGCAGAGCGGAGCGCAGCACGAGCCTGTTCATACTGATTCTGCTGATTGTCGAGTTCTGCTTGAGAAACAGCACCTTGGTTTTTCAAACTGAGATAACGCTCTAAGTTTTTCTTAGCGAGAGCTTCTGCACTGACACTCGATTCGAGATTTGCTTTTGCCTGTTTCACAGCCTCTGCACTGGTAATAATCCCAGAACTGGCTTGTGTTAGACCTCCTTTAGCTTGAGTTAAAGTCGCTAAATAATTTTTATCCATGCGCGAAAGTTCAGATTCAGCTTGAGCGAGTGATGCTTTGGCAGCATCTAAATCTGCTTTTGCAAGTGCCACCTCTACTTTTTGTTGCTCACTGTCAAGTTCAACAAGCGGCTCCCCTTCATTTATATTTTGGTTGTCAGACACAAATATTTTTACAATTTTACCTGAAATTTGAGGTGATACTGTAACGATATGCCCTTCAATTTGCGATGCATCGGTGCTTTCGCTGCCAAAGGTTAATAGCCAGTAAACACTCAAAAATATAATTGAAACACTCAATATTCCTATAAAAACTTTTGCTGATTTCTTTTTTTTAAAATCACGAAATTTATTTTGCAGCATTAAATTTTCCTTTATAAATGAACATTCACTTATTAAGGTTATTATCCGATATTTTAGGTTTTGGAAAGAGGGTTGGATCCATTTTTAAAATATCACCTACGACAATAGGTTTTTCTTTATCTTCGTAGCGGATAAAAGCAATACAAGAATCAATTTCACCATTTACCTCTGGTGAATATCTAATAATATGAAAGGTCGAATGATTTGGTCCAATCAATCGCATCCCTATTTTCAAGCCATATGCGCGTCCACGATTTAAATAAACCCATCCACGGTAGCGGCGAATTATTTTAAATTCATCGATCTTTAAATCCTGTAAATTGGGTAAAACTTTTTCAATAATTAACTCAGAAATCTTTTGTGGGTTAAAATAAGTTTCACTCTTTTCAGCAAATAAATCCTCATGCTTTTCAGCAAAAACCCCAGAATTCACTTGTGCTTTATAGGTTACTTTAGGCCAATTTTCTTTTTCTTGCAAGTGAGTCGCAGACATTTTTAGTATGATATCACGATGAGCTCTCGCAGGGTATTCAAGAGCTTTTTCTAATAAAAATTCTTTTGCATAAATTCCTTTACAAGCTAACCGCGAAAGATTTGTTAAATTTTGCACTCCATTGGCAGCAAGTTTTTCGCCTATAACTGATTCAAAAATATTTTGCATACGATATTCGGCGCGAAAATTGTAAAAGGAATCCAAACGCACAGGAGATTTATCTGTAAAAGTGCGATCCGCAATTTGTGTCAGGCTTGAATTTGAATTTTCCAATTGAATTGGAATGAGGGCTTTATTCTTGACTTGCCACACGGAGCCTAAATGCATGCAATCCGTATGGCGCACAAGGGAAGCGGTTGCCATGTACTCGTTATTTTGTTTTATTCCTGTGGGAAAAACAAAGTAGCTAGGCAAATATGCATTGTAGTTTTTATTCCAAATAAAAATCCGCGTGCCACGATAAGCACCTTTTGTAACAGGGGACTGCTCTTGATTTTTACCGAGACCCAATTGTTGCAGAAGTTGTTCTTGATAAGCTTTTGCCCGTGCCAAAGTGGCAGAAGCCGTCTCCGGATTTTCAGAAATCATGACTGTGGGGGGTAGAATTAAAAAAGGCAATGTTCACTCTTTTAAACTGTTTATTTAAATATTTTTGTATTTATCGGAATATTAATTCAGTTTAACAATGTCAATTTATTTCTTAGGTAAGATTTTTTTGCAGGCTCATAATTTATAATGATTTTTTATAATTTTCACAAATGATTTATTTAAACTTTAATATATTTGACATTTTTTGCCTTCTCAAATATCACTGTAACCGATACAAGCATAAACGTTCCTACGATCCAAATCGTTCTCAATTAAAAACTAACTAATTTGAAGTGAAATGATACAAAATCTTTCAAATATAAGGAGATATGACGAAATAATAAATACCAATTTTTCCACATTTACATAAACGCCATTCCTTAGCTAAAATATTGATATTATTTTGAATAAAAAATGACGAAAAATGCTTATCTTCTAAATTTTATTCTCAAAATATGTGCGCATTTTGAAAATAAATAAAATTATAAACAAAGGAGCAGATATGAAAAACAAACAGCTGTTAAGTTTTTGCCGCTGCTTTTTTTCCTTTCTTCACTTCTTTGAAGTCACTTTCTGTCACACCAGTAGGCAAAGATAGATTGAGGGTTTGTGGATACACAGTCGAATAAATAAAATGCAACCCCGTTATATAACTGTTGCCAGCTTTGCCACGACCAATACTGGGGAGCAGAGGATTTAAATCTGTTGTTGCACTGTTCCAAAGCAAGGAGGGCACATTTGAAGAACGACGCATTTCCTGAGCCTCTTCGGCATATTGAGAGTGAATACCCAAACAGCGGGTTGCTCCTAACTGATCAAGGACAGAGATCACTTCTTCTTTGCTGTCTACAGGAACAAGACAGATATCTGGGCCAAAGAAAGCGTTGGATGCATAAATACTTTTTAATACTTTTTCGAGTTTCATAAGATGCACACCAGGAGAAACAAAGTAGCCATTACCACCATTATCGATGGGCTTTCCCCAACGCAGTGTTTCGTCGGATTCACGTGCAGCTATTCCTTGAAAACGTAAATATCGCTCCCAAGCGTTTACACAACAAAGAGGTTCCATGACATGGATGTCAGAACGCCCAAGATCTTCTCTGACTCCGATGGGCATGCTTTTAATAGAAGATACAAATTTATCTTGAAATTCGTTAAAAATTTTATTGTCAACGAAAGCAAGACTTGTCGATTCCAATCTTTGTCCAGCATCAAGACAGACGCCATGAATTATTTTAGCAATGGCTTTGTCCATATTCGCAGAAGCTGAAACATATGCTGCATTTTTGCCACCGCCACATAAAACTAAGCGTGCATTTTGCTGTCCCTGAGTGTCACGGCGAATCTGCTCGAGACTCTCTTCTCCACCAGTGTATAAAATAGTGTCAAATTGATGACTTAAAACCAATCTACGAAATACTTCAAAATCTCCGTAGACGATTTGCACTGCACCTTCGGGAAAAGAAGCTTGGTGAAATCCACTTGCTAAAAGTGAGCCAGAAAGTAAGCAATGTGACGAAGGCCGCATGCAAACAGCATTGCCACTAGCGAGTGCAGGTAAAACTCCACAAAGCAAAGAATAGACCGGCAGAGCTATATTCGACGATATCAATACAAGACCGAGTGGTGAGTATTTCCATTCCCAACCATCATCATCTTTTTTAATAGAGAGGATTTGCTGGCAAAAGTCGGGGAGAGCTTTAAACAATTTTTCACACAATTTCCATTCTTCTTCGACTGAAACACGTGAACGGGCAAGCTCAAGCATCATGTTACTTTTAATTTCATCCGCATTTTCATTTAAAAACCCAATAAATTTTTTTATATAATTTAATCTTTCTTCTAAAGAAACTAAATTAAATTTTTTCTGTGCGGTTTTCATGCCCTGAATAACAGGATCGACCAGATCTTTGCCCCACCCAGCAGAAGCTAAAATATCTGTGGGATTAGCAGGATTATTTATTGAAAAGACTCTTTCAGGTTTATTCAACGCTGAAAATCGCCCATTAATATAAGGAGGAATAAGACTCAAATTATTCGTCATGCAGAACTCCTCAAAATAGAATTTTTATGATCTATTTTGAGAATAGAGTTTTTAACACCTTTTGGTCAAGTGAAGAAGAAATATTCTGCTGTAAATGTGGGATGTCAAACCAGTCATTTTTTTCATTCAGTGCAAAAGTTTTTAAAAGTTTTTTCACTTTATTATCACCTTCATCACAATCGATTAAAAACGTATGTCCGGTAATTTTATGATGAGTGATGGAATGCTTAAAAGTTTTTTCTAAGCACGTCCCATTTATCTTTAAATTTTTTAAGACGGCGATTATTTTTTCCTTGGTATGTCCTTCCTTTGAACATAAAAGTGGAAACCCCTTGGTTTTCGCTAAGAAACCTTTATCTCTTAATATTAAAGAAAATTCTGAATTTTTATTCCTTTGTAATAAGAGGGCAAAAATATTTTCGTCTTGAAAATCTTTTCTTGGTTTATTGGGTGGGCAAATAGAAATAATATTTTTTTTAAATGCACTACAATATTTTTTCACAGGACAATCTTGACAGTTTGGATTTTGTTTTTTACAAAGCGTAGCTCCAAGATCCATCATAGCTTGATTAAAACATCCAGGTGAATTTTTAGGAATACATTCACTAACGTAACAAAGTATTTTCTCTTGCCCTATTTTTTCCCAAACACCTTCGGACATTCCAAGAATTCGACTGACAACACGAATAACATTACCATCAACACAAGCGACGGGTTCATTAAAACAAATGCTTGATATAATAGATGCAGTATAGGGTCCACAACCAGGTACTTTCAACCATTCATCCTTTGAAGATGGAAATTTATTGTTAAAATTTTCTATAATATATTTTGCACCATTTCTTAAATTGCGTGCACGGGCATAATAACCAAGACCAACCCATAATTTTCTAAGTTTTTCATCAGAACAATTGGCTAGCGATGATAGATCTGGAAGTGTATTTATAAATTCTTTAAAACGTGGCAAAACAACAGCTAAAGTTGTTTGCTGACTCATAACCTCGCAAATCCACGTGTGATATACATTAATATTCTCACGCCATGGAAATGTTCTCTTATTTGTTTGATACCACGATATAAGATCTTTTGAAAATTGGCTCATAATAAAAAATAAGCACAAAATAGAAATAATTTATTTTGCGCTTAAATTATAATGCTCCCTGTTCTGTCATTGTATCATTGATAACAGGAGTTTTTTCAGAAGTTTTTCTTGGACGACCGCGTCTCATTGATTGTTTTAATTTATCAAGTTTACTTGGACGACCGCGTTTTTTTGGAGTTTTAACAACAGCCTTCTTTGGACGACCACGTTTCTTAGTAGAAGACTTCGCTGGACGACCGCGTTTCTTAGCAGTGCTTCCTGCTGGACGACCGCGTTTACCCGTTTTTTTCTTCGCAGTGGTTTTGCGAGTTGTTTTTTTCGCTCCAGTTTTCTTAGTTGTTTTTTTAACTGTTTTTTTCTTCGCAGTGGTTTTCTTCGCTGGTTTCTTTCCTGCTACTTTCTTTTTCTTTGCAACTGGTTTCTTTCCTGCTTTTTTAGTTGTTTTTCTTGCAGTTGATTTTTTCGCACCCGTTTTCTTACGCTTTGTTTCAGCCATGAAACACTCTCCTTTCAAAAAAAGAATTACAAACCGTTTTCACAATCACGGTTCAAAGATAATTTAACTCATGCCAAAAAAAAATGGTAGTGGCAATACCATTTTTTATAAATTTTTATTAAGAAATTATTTTTCCTTGTAAGACAAGGATAACTTTTTAACACACGGATGCATCGTCAAAGACACAACATATGATTAAGTCATTTTCTAAGAAGGAAGAAAAACATGAGACAAAATTTTGAAAGAAAAAATAAAAAACTAACACTTGGGTTTGTCTATGATCTACCAATGAAACTTGAAAATTCAGCACAAATGATTTTTCCTGATGATGCAAGTGGTGAATGGGAAACACAAAATACGATCGAAAAAATCATTCAGACTTGGGAAGAGATTGGTTTTTCTGTAATTCTTTTTCCCATGGATAATTCATTTCTAAAGAATTGGAGTGAGAAGAGTTCTCAATGTTCACTTATTCATTCTGTAGTCGAAGGTTGGGGATCACTCGCACGTGAAGGATGGATTCCATCTCTTTGTGAAATTTCTGGAATTCCATTTATAGGATCAGATCCATTTACTCAATCTATTTGCATGAGCAAATCTCAAATCAAATTAACATGCCAATATCTTAATATTCCCACGAGTCCTTTTTATATAATCAAAAATCCAAAAGACTTAAGGAATATCCCAAGAAATTTTTTTAACGAAACACATTTTATAAAACCTGATGGGGAAGGATCTGGAATGGGAATTAATGCTACGTATTCAATTTCAAATTCAAAAACACATACAGAAAAAATCACGCACGCATTATTGGAAAAGTACCCACACGGAGTGTTAATTGAAAAATTTCTAAATGGTGCGGAATACACATCTGGAATTATTGGCTCACCTATACAAAATCTTCCAATTGCACAAATTGAAGTTGATGATGGAATTTATGGTCTTACAAACAAATCTAAAGATTATATGGGTGAAAAAGTAACTTTTCCTAAACTCACAAAAAAAATAGAAAAAATAATTAAAAAAGGCACGGAGGATCTATTTCAATTTCTTGATATGAAAGATTTTGTTCGAATGGATTGGCGTTGCGATGAAAATGACAATGTATATTTTTTAGAGGCAAATACATTACCTGGAATCTCTTACTATTATAGTGTCCTCCCAATGATGGCTGAAAAAACAGGGATAAATTATATTCAATTGTTTGAAACATTGGCTGAATCAGCCTTAAAACGCTCATATGATAGAAATTTATGGTATGGTAAAACAAGAATTCAGCATAAAAAATAAAACCTATGACTATCACTCATAGGTTTTATTTTTAAACTTTAAAATAAAAACTTGCAAAATTATAATTTGCCAGTCGCAACAAGACGAGTCAATTGAACCATACGATTGCTAAATCCTGCTTCGTTATCATACCAGGAAAGCACTTTAACCATATTCTCACCAATAACAGTTGTGTACTCTGCATCAATTGTAGAACTATTTGTACAACCATTGTAATCACAACTAACAAGTGGCTCTTCAGAATAGCCTAAAATTCCTTTTAATGAACCTTCAGCTGCTGATTTAAGAGCTGCGTTGATATCTTTTGCAGTAACCGATTTTTCAAGTTCAAAAGTAACATCAACGAGTGAAACGTTCGGAGTTGGTACACGCACGGCAAAGCCATTTAATTTCCCAGCAAGTGAAGGAATCACTTCTGAAATGGCTTTAGCAGCGCCTGTCGTCGTTGGAATCATGCTCAGTGCTGCTGCACGGGCGCGGCGCAAATCTTTATGTGGAAGATCGAGAATATTTTGATCGTTTGTATACGAGTGAATTGTTGTCATAAGACCTTTTTTCACAACGAATTTTTCATGAATCACTTTTGTTAATGGTGCAAGACAGTTTGTAGTACAAGATCCATTGCTCACAATATTATGTTTTGCAATATCGTACTCTTCATCGTTCACACCAATTACTATTGTTTTATCGATTGATTTACCAGGAGCACTCAGGATGACTTTTTTTGCTCCACCTTTTAAATGGGCACTCGCTTTTTCACCCTCTGTAAATAACCCCGTGCACTCAAGTACGATATCAACACCATTTGTTGCCCAAGGAATTTCAGCTGGATTACGGATTGCAGAAATTTTAATTTCTTTTCCATCAAGGACAAGTGAATTTTCTTTTGCTTCGACAGTTTGTTGTGCCTTACCGTGAATAGAGTCATATTTATAAAGATGCGCAAGAGTCTTGGCATCGGTCAAATCATTTATAAGGCATACTTCTATATCACGTTCATTTTTTAATGCTCTGAGGACACAACGGCCAATGCGACCAAAACCATTGATACCAACCTTAATAGTCATGAAAAACCTCCAAAATTTGAAAAAAGGCAATAAGATAGCCTTTTCAATTGAGAACGAAATCACATAAATGACCTTCGTTCATAACTCAGATACACATATCTGAAAAAAGATACAATTCTGCAAGTATCAAATGAGAGAATCGTTGTGAGTGCTATCGAGAAGATTTAAAAATTCTTCGGCATTTTTACAGTCCGAAAAATTTCTGCCAACAATATTACGACCGTTCACTTTTAATGGCTCATCCATAATAATTGTGAGATTTGAGAAAATGCATTCTTTGAATTTACAGTTTTCGAAATCTACGCCCTGAATATCGCATGATTCTATTTCACAATCTTGAAAATCGACAGCATGAAAACTCATCCGAGACAAGCGACTACCTGAAATTGTTGTTTCTGAAAAATCTGATTTAATTATTACATTTTCAGTAAAATCAGATTCTTTAACACAGACATCTGAAATAGAAGCTCTGGAAAATTTGTTATTCTCAAGACGTGCTTCGTGCATTGTTACGTTACTTAACCGAGCCAAACTAAATTGTGAAGTACAAAAATCAGAGCGCTGAATAGACAACTCAGAAAATTGTACCGCAGTGAATTTATTATTTTTTATTTCAGAATTCTCAGAAATATTGACACCAAACCATTGAGAGCCAACGACAAGATTATTTTTAATCACACAATCAGTTCCCGCATGAAATGCTCTAAATACAGAAAGTTTGGACTCTAAACCTGAAATGTTTGGAGAAAAGCCAATTGGTTGTAAATTATGCGCTAAATTTTCTTGAATTTTTTCTATTTGCGGCATGTTCTCAGAAATTTGACTCACTAAATTACTTGATATTTTTATCCATTCATCAATATTTACAGATTTCTTTAATTTTTCAAAAGCATTTTTTAAACCTTCTTGCGATTCTTCTTTTGCATTATGAAATTCTTCAGATATTCCTTTTTTTTGTTTTTTTAAAACATAATTTTTTTCTATCAGAGTTTTTGCTTTCTCAACATTCATCTTGCCATTCGCAACGGAATCTAGAATTGAATTTAAATCAAACATATAATTACTGTCCTTTATCTAATTTTCTAATAAGCATATAACTTAAAGTTGCTACTAAAACATTCATAGTCCATGCTGCTAAAAAAGGATTGAGTTCCCCTTTTAATGCAAAACTACGAAGCGCCATATTTCCAAACCAATATATGAGAGCGGCAACAAGACAGATTACGATTCCAATATATGTTTCTTCTTGCCGTTCTTTTTTTAATGCAAAAGGCAAAGTTAAAAAAAGAAACAGCAAATTAGCAAAAGGCGTGCTGATCTTCATATAAAGATCTATCACTCTATCAGATATATTTGTTCCTGCAATCTCCGCTTCTGCAATTAAACGTCGCAATTGCCAAAAACTCAATTGGCTTGATTCACTCTCTCTATTTAATATTTTAGGCGGAGCAAAATCGATATTAGTAACATAGAGAGGTTTAACTTCTGTTACTGCTGACGTGTTAATGTTATCTAAATGCCGAACAAGAGCATTGCGTAAGACCCACCTCTCAATATTTTCATCAAAATATCCAGACTGAGCATGTACAATTTCGCTTAATTTTTTTGGATAATTTCCCTTAAAATACTCAACTTTAAGGAGTTCCTGCTTCATTTCATCATATTTATGAAAATGTAAAATCGTATTTGCTGCTTTTAACCACTGGCTTTCCGTAAATACATTATCGATTTTCTTTTTTTCTATATCCACATTTCTTAATTTCAAATAATGTGTCGTACTTTCTGGTAAGATCAATTCACTCAGTGTAAAATGAAACGCCGTAAATAATATACCAACACTTACCAGAGGTATTGATATTTTCATCATAGATAAACCCGCAGCTCTTAAAGCAGCAATTTCTCCATGTTTAGCCAAAATCCAATTAGTCACAATTCCCGAGATAAGGACTGAAAAAGGTAAAAATTGAATAGCAATCGAAGGCGCTTGCCAAAAATAATAAAAAAATATTGTGCTATTTGAAGGTTTATATTTATTAAAATAATGCTGACTATCTTCCATATATGTCAATATAAAATAAAGACTTAATGCAAAAAATAAAAAACCAAACGCAGTTTTTAAATACTGCGAGACAAAATAAACCCAAATCCTCATATTTTAATCCTTTTTTGTGAAAAATTTAATTTTAAATAAATCATCTCTCACAAAAGCGATGAAACCTGTTGAAGGCGGGTGGCGCAAACGCCAACGTAATAAAATAAGTATTATAAATATTAGAACACAAGGTGGGACGAACAGCATACTCAATGGACTGATGATAAAGTTTAATATCAATTGTTGACAAAGTGACATAGAAGAATACAAAGCAAAAATGACAAGCCCTATACCAAAATAGACTCCATACTGTTTTCTCCGCGGATCTTGAATACCTAAACAAACACCTATGATGGGCAAAAATAAAGTTGATAGTGGAACTGCAACCTGTTTTAAAATAAATAGATATTTTTCAATAACCTGGCGATCATTTTTCCAATTAGGACTATTCTCTATCTGTTGCTTTAAAAATTGTATGTAAGCTGCTGGGTACAACTGATCAGCACCGCCAGAAAAAGTGGAGTCGGTCTTAAATTTACTTTTAAAAGTATTCACCAATGATATATCCATATCTTTGAACTCTGTCACAATCAAATCTTGAGGAATAGGAAATTGAGACATATCAATTTTTGCTGAAATACTTTTTGAAAAATAAAATGTTTTTGGATGATCTTTAACTAATTCCGGTAAAGTTTCCTTGGACTCTCGTTCAGCATATGCAGTGCCATCTTGTAATGAAAAAACATAATCGGGTAATCCATAATTTTGGGTTTTCTTTAAAGAACCCGTTTCAGATACTAGAACTGAGAAAAAGCTCTCTGTAGCAGGCTTAATACCCATAAATACACTTTTAAATTCTGATTTATCAGAGGAAACTTTTTGAAAATAAAGTGACATATTTACTTTTTCATTAGAAGGAACATCATCGATAAATGATTTTTCTCGAATGGTATTTGCCAGAACAGCTTCAACAACTCCTCTCGTTTGGATCCATTTAAATTTATTAAACTGCTGAGTTGAGTATGGTTCAAAAAAAAGAGCGCTGAACAATGAGATAAGCATGACTGCAATTCCCAAAAAAGTAGGCATTGCGGCAAACCTAAATATACTCACGCCACTGGACATCCAGGCTTCCAATTCACGATCAGCAGCCATTCTTATCGTAACAATAGCAGAAGCAAGTAACAAAGATATGGGAACTGTTAATTTAAGTACATTTGGAAATATATAAAGTAACAACATTAAAAATGTAGTGACACTTTCAGGGGCTGAAAAAAGAAAATCAGCATACCGCGGCAATTTCCCCATTATCATAATAGAGCTGAGACTTGCAGTAATGACGAAGGTCAATGATATAATCTCAGTTGCCATCAAACGATCGAGTTTTTGTAAAACGGCCATTCTGGCTCCAAATCAAACAGCGTGCAAAATCTGCACTGAGTCAAGATTATTCCCATATGTTATGAAATTCATAATTGCAATGCTTAAAACATGACTGCAATTGATTTGCTGTACGTAGAAACCGATTACATTGCAAAACCTCTGCTCTGAAAAACAATTTCAATGAAACTTGAGACTACTTCTATCTTGCGTTACAAACAAGCCGCTGTTAGCCTTTTCGATATGGAGGAATGATATGAGCCAACAATCTAGCAATGTTAAATACGAAAAACGCTTAATTGATAATGCCGTGTGCCGACGTCGTTTTCATTTAGTATATGAAGAAGGGACAAAAAATGAAAGTCATGTTGAAATAAAATGCCCGCACTGTGGAGTCACATTATTTGAAGAAAACAATCATCCTACAGTGACTCTAGCTCGGGATGAAAATCTTATTAAGAGCCCAGATGGAACTCAACCAATCGTTTATGAGTGTAAATTTCTTAAGTAGCTACTGCCTACAAACATATTTTGGTATTGTTGTTACCTGCATAATCATTGTTTATATCACTGGCAGGCTTTCTTACTTTACAACGTATGTATTTAATTATTTACACTGGCGTTCATTAATATTGCCTTTTCAATTTAAAATATTTAACACTTTTTTGTATTTTTTAAGAAAAATTGCTGATAAAGTCCCATTTATAACTTTACTTATATTGACGACAGAAAAATTACATATTTCATTATTGCTTACATCACTTATAGGTTTCTTCTTAGGATTCGTCCGTCTCGCAGCAACTCAAGAATGGCAAGCGCAAATTCCAAATATTAAAAAATGGAAATTTGAACTCGGCGTTTTGCATTTAGAAAAAAAACTCTCTTCTCATTTTATCAAAGATATACTCTGTAAAAACATCAAGAAGCTGGCCATACCAAATATCAATAATAAATATGAAATATCTAAAGCTGATTTTCGCTGTTATATGGCTCTATCTCTCTTGTTTCTATCTGTTTACTTATATCGTAATGGGTACTCATATCTGCGTACAGATCTTATTGCTTTTTATTTAATAGCATGGAGTTCTATTGATGCTCTTTTTTGGAATTTCAGATTAAAACACAAACCGCACTCACCCGTTGAAAATTTCACAGAAAAACCAAACGAGTTTTATACTAAATACTGGATCCGATTGCTTTGTCTGTTGGTTATCTTATCATTTTTATATCTTATTAATCATTATTTCGGCTCAGCATTTTCGCGATATAATCTTGCAAGTTTTATTTTATTTTTTATGATAGTTAATAAATTCTTACGTATATGGAACGAAGCCCTTATTGCAAAACTCAATTTACAAAAGCAATATTACCCTGCAAGTTATGCAAAAAATCATATTTTTAAATTTGAAAATGTACGTATCTGGCGAGATATTGGATCCTTAAGAAGCCAGTCAATTCATCCATTTGTAAGACTTGTTATGTTTAGAACCATTTTTGAGCTTTCAGATCGAAGTATTTTTATTGGTATCATTACGCATCTTGATTTAATCGTAGCTACATTTTTTTATGCAATTTTAATTGCTTATTGATCATTTTAATATATTTTCCGAACACATATTTGATTGAGTTTATTTCTTATAGGGATATATTTGTTGAGTATTCCATTTATTTATATCGTTAAATATAATTATTTTTTTCAATCACATATATGGCAAAGTTTGTGATCCCAACATTTCAAAGGACGCCTTTATTTTCTTTCCGCTATTCTCGAGAAGAATAAATTTTCCTGTCAGCCAAACGGGCCCATAAGACATTTTTGCTTTTTTTCCTGAAGCCATCTTTACATGAATAATTTGATTTGGTGGTGGTGGTGGAACATGAATACAAGCCATTGGAGATGGAACAAATAAAAACTCATCGACAAAATCTTGATTGTCTTCGAGGGGAATAATAAATCCAGGAATTTTAATCATAGCACCATTGATAACTTTTAAATCTTTTGGGATAAGACCAGTTGTCACATCCAGTTGCTGCAAAAGATTCCAATCAATTTCTGTAACTCTAGAGTTGTTATATTGAGTATTAATCTGCTCTACTGAATCACCTCTGGATATTAAGTAAACAGCAACTCCACCACCAGCAATTCCGAATAGAACAAAAAGAATAATTTTAAAAGAAAAACGCATTTTTTAAACTCATTTCAATCAGATATAAAAACACTTTACCCATTTACTGTACTCCTTCGCAAAACCATCGTAAACAGGAGTCGTACGAAATGAGTGAGGTCTATGCAAACAGATTTTGTCCTAAAATGCGAAGAATTCGCAAAATCAAATTTTTCCCTGTCCGAATTACGTCCTGCCCAACGGGAAGTTCTTGCACAGATTTTTGAAAAAAAATTTGTCATTGCAACACTTCCGACAGGCGCTGGCAAAACTCTTTTATATTCTCTTCCAGCCTTATTTTTTAGCAATGAAACTGTGCTTGTTATCAGTCCTTTGATTTCTCTTATGCGTGATCAAGAAAGACGCATGAGCGATGCTTCTATCCCCTGTGTTGTTTTTACATCAGAACAATCCGAAGAAGAACGAAAAATTGCCTGGAGTAAAATGAGAAACAGAGAGGCTAAAATTATTTTTGCTTCTCCTGAGCGCTTTGTGCTACCTTCTTTTTTAAATGCTCTCGCAAAAATTAATATAAGTATGGCTGTTATTGATGAAGCACACTGTGTAGTAAACTGGGGACATAATTTCCGTCCAGAATATTCTGAAATTGGAAAAATATTAACAAAGTTAGAACCACCACGCATACTTGCCCTCACAGCAACCGCAGGACGAAACAGCAGACAAGACATTATTAAAAGAGTTTTTCCTGAAAATATCCAAGTCTCTGAATATATATCAAAGCCTTTAGCTGAAAATGTTTTTGTAGAAAGTCACCGCGTTTTTTCTGTCGATGAGCAATGGGAAAAACTAGTTAATATAATAAATGAGTCTTCTTCACAAAAAATCCTCGTTTATTTTCAATCACGCTTACTTTGTGAAGAAGCTGTGCGAAAATTAAGAAAATTAAAAATACACTCTGTTGCATACCATGCAGGCTTACCGAAAATGGATCGGAGAAGTGTTGAGCAATATGTGCATGATACAACACAAAAAACCGTTATTTGTGCCACAACTGCTTTTGGCATGGGAGTGGATATTTCCGGAATACTTCTCGTAATTGTCTTTGGCTTTCCAAGTAATATAGAAGAATTTTTTCAAATGCTCGGCCGAGGCGGTCGAGGGGGAGAGCCCTCGCGCGGATTGTTACTTTGGACAGGCTCCGATCCTATTAAAAGAGAATTTCAGTTTAAATCTTCTTTTCCAGAGCCCTCATTATTTTTAGAACTCAGTGCTTTGTTTATAAAGTTTATGCCGATTTATTATGGAGAAAGTTGCTTTATTTATAAATCAGAACTATTAAATGTTATAAAAACAAAAAAAGAACAAGATAAATTAAAAAAATTAGAAGCAATTTGTGCTGGCTTAAGAATATGCAATGCCTTAGAAGACACAAGGGTTGGCGAATCTTACTTAATAATCAAAGTAGCCGCACATTTGACATTTGCAGATGTTCTTGCCTCCCTCCCATTTGGCATAACGAAGCGAAAAAAAGTATTAGAAGGTCTGACATCTCTTGTAGAAAAGAGTTGGATTTCTTTACGAGGTGGGCAATGCGTCATTTCTTCAAAAATGCTAGCGGATGCGTCTGAAATGAATGTCACAAGTTGTGAGCAGGTTTTTTTGCACTATGATGAACAAAAAATCATTAATTTTGCTAAAATAGAGAGTGAACATGCAAAACAAGGTGTAATTTTGAAAAATGGCTATGTGCATTTGCAAAAAGAACTGCCGAGATATATTTCTGCCCGAAGCCATTTTCATGCAAGCTTGCGTGAACTTGACAAATTGTCTACTTCAGAAACGTGTAGGTTGTCTGCAAGCTTTGAATTCTTTGCCCCACGACATATACAAGGCGCATCAAAAAACCTTTGGCGTTGCATGCAGTGTGATATTTGCATTAGAAAGAGGACGGAATGAAAAATAACAAAAAGACGGAAGCATCACTTACGCAAAATATTTTGACAAAAAGAGAAAAAGAATTTCCAGTAGCCCAAAAATTGCAAAAAACCACACTCCGGTTTCGCCGACTCAATTCTGATGAAGTTTATAGATTTTGTGATTTTCAATCTACAGCTCCGGAAAAAAAAGCCAAGTCAGAACCAAATTACGATATTATATCGCAGGTGAGAGCTGTGCGAGCTATTAATTTAGGCCTTGGTATCCAAAAACCGGGTTACAATATTTATGTTGCAGGTGTACAGGGTACAGGAAAAACAAGTGTCATCCGTTCCTTTTTGAAAAAAACGGCAGCGCATTGCCCCACACCAGGTGATTGGATTTACGTTTATAACTTTAAAAATCCTGAATCTCCGCATGCGATGGAACTGAAAACAGGAATTGCAAAACGTTTTAAAAAACAAATGGATGAACTTGTCGAACAGCTCACAGTTGAGCTCGTCGATGCCTTTCAATCCGAAGAATACGAAACCAATGTGAATTCCACAGTCAATGTGAGCAATGAAAAAAAAGCAAAACTCTTCAGTGAATTGGAAAAGACAGCAAAAATAAAAAACTTTGGGGTCAAATCCACGCGCATGGGTATTGTTACTGTACCGATAATTGAAGGCAAACCTTTAAGTGAAAAAGATTATTCTGAGTTAAGCGATGAACAAAAAGAAAAAATAGAAGGCGAAAGAAATCTTTTAGAACCTGAAGTTTTAGATTTTGCAAGAAAAGTACGTTCCATAGAAAATGATACAAAAAATAAATTGGAAGAGCTGCAATCCGAACTTGGAGATTATGTAGTTAGCCAAGCACTTATTCCATTTTTAAAAGAATATGAAGTGCAAAAAAATGTGCTAGAGTATTTAGAAGATGTAAAAAAGCATCTTTTAGAAAATTTAAATGAATTTTTGCCTGATGAAGAAGAAGGGGAAGGAGAAGGAGAAGAAATATCAACTCCAAGTTCTTACCATCTTAAAAAAGGCGATCCACATTTGCCATATAGAATAAATGTTTTTGTTGATAATACGGAAGTCGAGGGCGCACCGATTATTATCGAAAACAATCCAACATTTTATAATTTATTTGGTAAAATCGAAAAAAATATTGAATATGGTGTTTACACCACAGACTTCAAAATGATAAAAGCGGGTTCCTTAGCTCGCGCTAATGGCGGTTACCTTGTTTTAAATGCACTCGATATATTACGTGCTCCACAAGTATGGGACACTTTAAAAAGAGTTGTTAAAAATCAAAAATTATTTATTGAAGATTTAGGTGAACAATACAGTATTTTAGCCACGAGCGGTTTGCGGCCCGAACCTATTCCATTAAATGTAAAAATTATTTTAATCGGATCGGACTGGATATATCGCATGTTGTATCAACATGATGAAGATTTTAATAAAATATTTAAAATAAAAGCTGATTTCGATGCACAAATGGATCGCAGTAATAAAACCATGGAAGATTACGTTGAATTTATTTCAACTCGTACAAAAGTTGAAAATTTATTGCCATTTGATGACACAGGAATAGCAGCAATTATAGAATTTGGCAGTAGAATCGTAGATGATCAAGATAAATTAACAACCCGATTTAGTTTAATTAAAGACATTACTATTGAAGCCGATTTTATGGCAAAAGAACGGAAGACAAAAAAAGTTTCGCGCAGTGATGTTGAAAAAGCGATTGAAGAACGATATATGCGCTCTGCAGCTATAGAAGATCACATAATTGAAATGTTGAAACGCAAAGATATTATTATTTCTACTTCATCACGGCGAGTTGGAGAAATAAATGGCCTCGCTGTTTATTCATTAGGGGATCTTTCTTTTGGAGTGCCAACACGTATTACCTGTAGAACCTACAAAGGCAAGCCGGGCATTTTAAATATAGAAAGAGAAGCTTCCCTTTCAGGTAAGCTACACAATAAAGGTGTCAGTATTTTAACTAGCTGGCTCAATGCAACCTTTGCCAAAAAATCGCCCGCAAATATTTCGGCGACAATTTGTTTTGAACAAAATTATAATGGAGTCGATGGTGACAGCGCAACTCTTGCAGAATTGTGTTTAGTTTTATCGACAATTGCCAATATTCCAATCGATCAAGGAATAGGTGTAACTGGATCAGTCAATCAATTTGGCGAAATTCAGCCCATTGGTGGAGTCAACGAAAAGATTGAAGGCTTCTTTAAAACCTGCAATCTTCAAGGTCTCAACGGTCGTCAAGGCTGCATTATTCCAGTACAAAATGTAAAACACCTTATGCTCAACCGTGAAGTACGAGAAGCAATTGAGAAAAATGAATTCCATATCTGGCCCGTATCTCGTGCTGAAGAAGCATTCGAGCTTTTAACGGGTTTCCATGCCGGAAATTGGGATGATAAAAAATCTTGCTTTGAAAAAGGGAGTGTATTTGAAAAAATATACAAAACTCTACATTTAAAAATAGACAATAAAGAAAAGAAAGCAAAAATTGCACATAAAAAGCTAACAAAACCTAAATCAACGCGTAAATCTCCTAGTCCTGTTAGAAAAAAAAGTACTAAAAAATGAATTTCAAGAAGAATCCGCTCTTATTGCAAAATCTCTTTGAATTGCGGCGCGTTCACTCCGTAACGCAAAGGCAATCGATGGGAAGAGTGTTTTTTTTAGACGACAAAATGGGATTGTGCGATGCAACGGGTACTATTTGGCCCGTAAACTTGCACAAAGAAGCCGCTATTGAAGAAATTAATTCTGGGGACATTATATTATTTTCATGTAATATCAAACGAAATAGTCCACAGAATTTAAATGAATATGTGGACAACTGTTACTTAATAGAAATCACGAGAATAATAAAAAAAACGACATGCCTTGCCCCTTGGCAAAATGCTTTTATTTCTTCGCCTATTCCCAACAGCTCATTTTTATTTCCAGACAATTCAATTTCGAATGAGCGACAAAAAAATACACATTTTTATTCCTCGCCCGCTTCACAAAGAATGAAAGTCATTCAACAACGCAATCGCTGTTTAGAGCGGACAAAAGCATTTTTTGTCAATCGTGGTTTTATCCAAGTTGAGACACCAACGCTGGTTCCGAGCGGAGGAGTTGAAGTTTATTTAAATACTTTTACTACGGATTATATAGATCACCGAGGCAAATCTTGGCAACTTGAATTGCCGACAAGTCCAGAGTTCGCCTTGAAAAAAATAATGGCTGAAGGGACATCTAAAATATTTCAACTCTCGCGTGCTTATCGCAATCAAGGTGAAATATCGCTACAGCATGAACCAGAATTTATCATGCTTGAATGGTATCGTGCAGGTGCATCGCTCCAACAAATTATGCACGACACACAAACTTTAGTGCAAACTCTAGCAAATTTTATCGGTAGTACTACTGAGCTCCCTAAACAGTGGCCCCAATTTAGAGTCGATGAATTATTTAAAAAACTGATAAATATCAATCTAGCAGAAGTACAAGACAGAGATATTTTTTATGCTAAAGCAAAAGATCTAAGTTTCTCGATTGTAGAGAGTGATGATTGGGATGCTCTTTTTTATAAGCTCTTTATGGAAAAAGTGGAACCTTATTTAAAGGAACAAGTAGTCTGTTTTGTCACTCATTATCCTATTCAAATGGGCGCTTTGGCAGCACAAGAAGTTGAGCCAGATAAAGTGCAAAATAGTTTAATAAAAAAACCTTATGTTGAACGCTGTGAGGCTTTTTTATTTGGTGTCGAAATTTGCAACGCGTATTTAGAATTGATCGATGCTCACAATCTTTTAGTTCGTTTTCAGAACACCACTGAGAAAAGGCCGTCACTCAAGCGTGACTCCATCTTTGAAAATGCAATGCAATTTGGCCTTCCTCCCTGCGCTGGCAACGCATTAGGAATTGATCGCGTCATTGCTCTCTTACTTGGCCAAATAGAGATCGCATCCCTTTATCCAATTCCATTCTTAAGCCAGTTTCCCGCTGAGACCGTTGCTAAAGAATAAGTGTTTGGCTTGACAAAAATTCATCAGAAATCCAAAAGAAGCTCAACAAATTTTTTTCCCCATGCTAAGATAGAGTGTGTCAGTGTTAAACACTTTTATTTACTCTATGAATGGTATAGAAATGTCCTCTCCCATCTCCAACTCTGCAGTTTTTTCTAAGAGATTTCAATCACTTGCAAGATGGGTGGTCGTAGTCGTTCTTTGGCTTATCATCGGCTCAATAGCCATCGGTAAAGCTGGAATTTCTAATTTTATGGAACTTATAAGTGAAAAAAATATATTAGTACAAACAAATATGGAACTTGAAATACAAAATCAAGAACTCGAACAGACAATTGCTCGACTCAAAAGCTCACCCAGCAAACAAGAACGCTACCTAAAACAAAATTTTGGTTATGTAGAGCAAGATGAATATATTTTTCAATTTAATACAAAAAACTCCTTTTCCTTCGGAGCAATTTCGCATAACTCTCCAATTTTTTCAGCAGAATCTTCGCGTTAGTTTTTTTTATCTTTGCAAAAATGATTTGACAATTTGTAAAAAAAATATTTACAATCGTGACCTAGATTTACTATAAAAATTAAAATTTTATAGGTATCATTTTCATTTTTAAAATAAAAGAAAAAATTAGCAATGGAACAAGAAGTATTTATTCACTTTAAAAAAATATTAGATCAATTTAATTTACCCAATTGGTTTCACCCCAACACCTGTCTGCTTTCCATTTGGAATTCATTATGTGAAATTATTTTTATGTCAAAAAATTGCATTTCTTTTTATGACTATACTGCGGAAGAATTTTTGCAAAAACCTGGATTTGAGTTTTTTCCTCCCGATGATTTTGACTCTCATATCAATAGACTTATATCCATATTTAACAATACTGGTGAAGAATTTTGTTTTAAAAAGAAGATACTTTCAAAAAAAGGAGTTTATGTCTACACAGAATCTTTTGCAAAATCATTTTACTCGGAATATTTTGACGAAGTGCTGCTTTTTATAATTTCACGCAAAATATAATATTATGTTTTACAAATATTTTTAACTCTTATGATGGATATTATTATGATTCTGAGTAATATCAATAATTATTTTGATTTTAAAGAAATACATACTCTATGTCCATTTGGACAAAATGATATGTTTTCAATTGTGAATATACTTAGTGAAGTGTTATTTGCATCAGAAGGACTAAAAAACTTCTTAGGTATTACAGACGAAGAAATCATAGGAAAATCTTCATATGATTTCACCCTGCAAGTTGAAAATCATGAAATTTCAGAAACACATGGAAAACTTATCACAGAAATTGGCATCGTGACAAAAATTAAATTTAGATTAATTCATAAATCTGGAGAATTATTCTGGGTTGAATCCACCGCTAAATCCTTTACTCAAAAAAATTCTGAGGATACAATGTTCTTTTGTTTAATGAAACAGATTCATTGCTTTTAAACGCTGAATATCGTGTTGAACAATTGGTTTGGGATAATCTATTCCTAATCTGCACTGAGCTGAAGTTAAAACCTTTTCAGGGGAATTTATTGGCTCATGAATATATCTATCATCCAATAATTTTAGTTCGGGACAATATTTACGGATAAAAGCTCCACTGGGATCAAATTTCTTGGATTGAGCTGCTGGGTTAAAAACTCTAAAATAAGGTTGAGCATCGCAACCCGTTGACGCACACCACTGCCATCCGCCATTGTTGGATGATAAGTCAAAATCGATCAAATTATCAGCAAAATATTCTTCGCCTTTTCTATAATCTAATAAGAGATCTTTAGTTAAAAAAGATGCTACAATCATACGCAATCGATTGTGCATCCAACCTGTTTGGTTAAACTGGCGCATTGCGGCATCGATGATGGGAAAACCAGTCATCCCATTTTTCCACTTTTCAAAATACTCAGGATTGTCATGCCACTGTATATTTACACACTGCTGCTTAAAACATTGTTCTTCTACATAAGGAAATTGACAGAGGATCATCTTATAAAATTCTCGCCAAATCAGCTCCGCTTGCCAAATATCAGATCCTTGTGAATGATTTTTCTCGGCAAAGTGAAAAAGTTCTCGAATGGATAAAGTACCAAAGCGCAAATGCACTGATAGTCGTGAAGTCCCTTCCACAGCAAAAAGATCCCTCGTCTCATGATAATGGCTCAATTTAGTTGCAAAATTCTGCAGACATTCGATACCTCCCGCTCGCCCGATTTTAAACTGCAGATGAATTGCTTTAAAACCAATATCTGTAAGGGATAGAGTTGAATTGAATCCATTTAGACTCTGCAATGAAAATAATTTATCAATTTTATACTTTGCCTCTTTAATCTTTTCCCTTTGATACATAGCTAACCAAGCTCTTTTATAGGGAGTAAATACTTGGTAGGGCTGAGCTTGTTTATTTAAAATTTCTTTTTCTTCAAAAATCACTTGATCTTTAAATGCAAAGAATTGGATATTGTGTGCTTGCAGTTGTTTCTTTACGGAATGATCTCTCGTATACGCATAATTCTCATAATCTTTATTACAAAAGAGAGCGTCGACATTTAAATTTATCGCAATTTTTGGGATTTCTACTTCGGGTTTTCCATATAAAATTAATATATCTTTCCCCTTATTATTAAGATCCTCTTTCAATTGAAGCAAAGTTTCATAAATAAACTGGACTCTTCTATCTTCTTTATTCTTTATTTTACTCAAAATATTCGAATCAAAAACGAACAGCGGAAGAACATTTTCAGACATTTCACAAGCTTTACTCAAAGCGATATTATCTTCTAAACGTAAATCTCGTCTAAGCCAAACGATAGTTTTTCTAAATTGCAAAATCAGACTCCATAAGCACGACTTTAAATGATGTTTTGCATTTAAAGTTGTTAAACAATATTTAAGACTAACTCATTTTATTAAAAAAAAAAGACTCGCCCACAAAAATGAATTATGCTAGTTAAATAAATTTCTATTTATTTTCGAGGATTTTATGCTTCCATACAGTTGTGCTCATTTTCAAATCTATGAATACACCCCATCGCAAAATAAAAAAATTGAAAAAGCTCTCTTTTTTGCTCATGCAAATGGCGTACCCGCACAAACCTATCGTACACTCTTCGAAAAAATGGCCGAACAATTAAATTGGCTCATTGTCACTTATGACATGCGCGGTATCGGTAAAACCGAAGCACCTGCAAAATTAATTAAGGACAAGCCCTCTGAATGGATTTGGGAAATATTAATTGAAGATCATATTGAACTCTTTCAAAAGATAAGAGAACAAAAGGCTCACGATCTTATATGGATCTTAGGCGGGCACAGCCTGGGCGCTTGGGTTTCTTTGCTTTCAGCAAAAACTTTGCAGATGGATAAACTTTATTTATTGGATCCACCTATACTGCCACCAAAAATAGTTCTAAAATGGAGTCTTGTCAGTTTATTAAAGTTAAAGCACTTAAGCCCGCTTTCACTGCGCGTCAAAAAAAGGAAGCTAAAATTTGCTTCCATTGAAAATGCTTTTCATGAATTTAAAAAAAGCTCATTTATGAAAAAATGGAGTGATGAAGCCATACTTGATTATATAAATGGAAGTTTTGCAAAAAAAGAGGACGAAATTCAACTTATCCATGATCCAAAGTGGGAAGGCATTATGTTTGAAGAATATCCTGCAATGGCTGCCTTCGGATTTTTAAAAGTTCCCTTTAAATTCCGTAATAAGGTCAGTCCGATCTTTTTTGTCGGTGAAAAAAGCGACACTTGCTTTCCGTGGGCAAAAAAATGGGTGCAGTTATTCTTTCCAAAACTCACTTGGGTTATAATCCCTAACGGAACACACATGTATCCAATTGAAATGCCCGATGAACTTATTCTAGCTATTCAACGTCACTCATAGGATTTTGAATTCCTACAAAAAGATACTCACTTTTCCCTCCATTTAAACGCATTTTGGTCATTGCTTTCATTTGGATAGTGTCTTTAAAGAGATCTTCTTCATCTTCAGTGGCCTGAAGTTCAATCAGCGGATCTTTTTTTAATTCAGCAAACGTTTCTTGACATACGCATTTCACTTCATCCCATAGTTCTTTTTCAGAAATAGAGTAATTCTTTTGCAGTTCAATAATGATTTCACCAATATTATTTTGAAAGAAAGAATAAAATAAATTTTTATGCAATGCACAAGCATTTTTACAAAATAGATTCGCATCTTCACTGACTAAATTTAATGTGAAATTTTGCTTTTCTAATCGCTCTTTATTAATTCGAATTTGTGAAAAATCTCTGACAAAAAGCGCGACTGGTTCGCCTTTAGAGAAGACGGGCACACAGTTTTGTAAATGTGCAGATAAACTTAATCCATAACGACTTAATAAAGTTAACAGAGGAGGAATCGCGATAGAAATATATTTCTTAAAAAAAGACTTTGCGGCTTTATCTATTAAAAGATACTGATATTTATCACTATACTCACAAATAAATTCAGTGATTATACTTTTACCATTGATTGGTGACTTTTCTAATAAAGCGGCTGCAGGCAAACAGATTTCGTTTTCTTTTAAATAATTTTCAGGATTCTCTCTTAATAGACAGCTGAGATTTTCGCTCAACTCGTCTTTTTCAGCTTTAATATATTTATCAGAATACTCAATATAGCTTACACCTGACACTTCTGCTTGAATTCTGAACTGACCATTCTGAAATGATTTTAAATCTCGTTGGATTGATAGAAGCATTTTAGAAATGCGTGGGGCATATTCAGTAGCTTTACTAGATAGCAAACCAAAATCACTGGGGGTTAATAGATTTATTGTGGTTTTAATATGATGGCGCTTGTGCTCAATACTTTGCAGAGGTGCAAATGAACGCAAAGAAACCATTGATAGAGATGGAATTCTTACCGAGATAAGAGGAATGATTTTATTCTCTGTAATTTGATTTTTAAATTTAGGTAGGATTGAGTGTTTGCGCTGCCAAGGATGCACTGGAATAAAATCATAATTGCTATAATCGAGTCCTTTTGCTGCCAGCTCTGCTTTTATTTTTTCTGAAAAATCAGGGTACTCTTTAAATAATAGATCAGAAAATGAATATCCTTCCAGTAATGTTACTTTGCAATGTGATTTTTTAACTGCCATGATTTCGAGGTAAACTATGTTGCGCCACTCTGGTGAATAAGTCATTAATTCATCGATATCAAAACCTATTTTTGTTTTTGCACTTGGATGCAAAGGGTGCCCCTGTATAACGCATTGCTCATAAAATGAGAGTGAACTAAATTGTTTATTCTCACTTTTTTGTAATTGAATCCACTCAATGGATGACTTCACATCAGTTTCGTTTGTAGATTTTTGATATTCATTTTTAATAAGTTCATAAGATATTTCTGCTAAAATAAGATTTGTCAAACTATTTTCAATTTCATTACAGAAATGAGCAAAATTTTCTTCAGAAATATTATGCTCATTTGTTAAATCTTTTTTCACCAATGCAAGGAACTCAAGCGGGTGATTTATATTTTGCACACCATGCTGTGAAATATACTGGATATCACTGAGGAGATCGAAACGTTCGAAGGAATCAAAAGAATCGATCAATGCGATAAGTTTCTCATTATTAGTTAAATTAATTTCAATGCTATTATCGATTTTACAGACTTTCATATTTTCTTTTTGTAAAATAGTTTCACGCACGAAAGCTTGAAATAGCTTACTTAATATTGTTCTTTTGGCATGATTTCTATCCATATATTGCCTCATTCATTTAAATTTTTACTTTATTTTAATTATTCTAAACGCTAGTGCTTCTTTGATTTTTTTTTATCAATTTAATCGAATACATAGATCTGCTCCAAATAATCACATTAATGAGAATGATTCTCAGTATCGATCTTACAGATATTCTTTCTAGACAAAAAATCAATAGATATTATAAAAAAGATTGGTGAAAAATATTTTTAGTTTTTGTATATTTTTAAAAATATATATAAAATAAAAATTCACACACTATCATGTTAAATAGATAAAGGATTTTTTTCATGAGTCTTATAACGGTTACAGATTTAACGTTAAATGAAATGAATTACGACGAATTCCTAAATATGTTTACAAACTTTCTAAACTATGAAAAGGATTGGCTCGCAAATTTATCAAATACCTGTTCACTATTAAATAACTTTTTATCTGACATCAATTGGGTTGGATTTTATCTTTTAAAACAGGATGAATTGGTTCTCGGCCCTTTCCAAGGAAAAGTTGCCTGTACACGTATTGCTTTTGGCAAAGGGGTTTGTGGCACAGCCATAAAACATTTAAAAACTATGCGAGTGGATGATGTGCATAATTTCACAGGCCACATTGCCTGCGACAGCGACTCCCGTTCCGAAATTGTCATTCCTCTGTTCCGAAATAATAACCAACGGACAAAAGAAAATCTTATAGGTGTTCTGGATATAGATAGTCCAAACTTAGATCGCTTTTCACGACATGATGCCGAAAAGCTCGAAGAGTTAGTGGGAATATTGTGTGAAAAAACGCAATGGCCTGAGTTTTTCGCATAATTCATTCGTTATATAATTCACCTTTTTTCTTTCTTCTCCCAATCTTTGTTTGCACAGAAAAACATTAATTCATGTTTTTTATCATTATTTTTATTATTTATTAAGTATTTACAATTTATCACACCGAGCGTAAGACCTCGTTCTTCAGAGCGAGGATATAAGCGAGCTGAAAAGATCGCAGCACCAAACGGTGCAAGGTTGAATTGAAAACCTGACGAGGCATGCAAAAAGACGATAGGAATTTTTGCTTGTCGAAAGTTGGCTTTATGAGTAAATTTTCTGTATACTTCTTTTTTAAGTAAATGGAGTTAAGAGCAATTTATAACAACATATCACTACAGAATTAAAGATTTAAGGAGAGCAAATAGAGTGCTTTCTCGGATGTCTCGTTCTGTAAATATGGTATGGAATTTTTGAAAGCAAACTCAAAAAGAAGCTCTTAAAAATAAATCCGTTAAGTTAATAAATAATAAAAAATCGGGTGAAAAAGCTTCTATACCTTACTTTTTAACGAAATTTGAGATGAATAATCTTGTGAGTGGGAGCTCAAAAGAGTTAGAATTACACTCTCAAACAGTTCAATTTGTTTCTGAAGAATACATCACACACAGGATTCAGTTTAAAACACTATTGCGTTGGCGTGGGAAAAGATCTTTAGGATGGATACCGTTTAAAGCTTCCGCAATTAAAATTCATAATGGAAAAATATCTTATCAAAAAAATGAATTTTCTTTTTGGAACTCAAGAGATCTTCCAGAAGATGCAAAAATAAAAACAGGCTCATTTTGTCAAGATAAAAGCGGACATTGGTATTTAAATGTTGCTTTTGAAAGTGAACAAATTGGAATTACAAGAGAAGATGATAAAGAAATTAGGATAGATATTGGGATTAAAACTCTTGCTACTTGTTCAAATGGTGAAAAGATAGAGCGGCCAAATTTAAGAAAAAATGCATTAGCAAAACTTCGGTATTTAAAAAGATGTCAAAGGTTTGCACAAAGAAAGCAATCGAAAAGTAAAAAATACCGAGAATTGCCAAAAGCAAAACAAGAAATAAAACTTCATATAAATATTCATTTCAGACAAAATCATCTTAAAATCCTTACTAAGGAAGATGACTTGTTTATGACTTTTAGAATCATCAGATAAATTTATAAATAATGGTGCCTTATATAGACTCATTCGCTACGCGAATGAATTGTAAAATTATTTTTTTATCTTCAGCAAATCACGATAGTGATTTGCTCGAATACTTTTAGCAGCCAGTTGAACAGTTTCTTTAATGCGTTTATTTCTAGTTTCTTCAGTCTTTGCAGCATTAATCCATTCAAGAACTACTCTTTTTGATGAAGGAGACATTGACTGATAAAACTTATACGCCTTCTGGTTACGTTTAAGCAGCATTTCCAAATCATTCGGTAATTCTAAACGATCAGAAGCATTGAGCTTAGACCATGCCCCATTTTTTTTAGCAATATTTATTTTTTCAAGTCCATATTTAGTCATTAAGCCCTTAGCAATTAACTCTTTCACGCGCTTTTTATTCAATGCAGACCAAACACTTGCAGGTTTTCTTTGGGAAACGAGTAATT
Organism: Fluviispira sanaruensis; assembly: GCF_004295685.1. Taxonomy (NCBI): domain Bacteria; kingdom Pseudomonadati; phylum Bdellovibrionota; class Oligoflexia; order Silvanigrellales; family Silvanigrellaceae; genus Fluviispira; species Fluviispira sanaruensis. The sequence continues at coordinate 1,465,275 of NZ_AP019368.1, read as the reverse complement.
TATAACTGTACTCATCTAACTTTCGCGGGATACTGTCAATCCATCCGAAACACAACGCCTCTTCAGTAACATCAACTGCACTTAGGTTTAACTTACCGCTCGAAATTTTAAAGATAACAACCCAAACACTTTCTTTTTGCTCATGATTTTTTTTGAGCCAAGCTCTGAACTGAGCTCTTGATTTTGGAATAACTTCTTGGAATATCTTTCTCATATAGCACACTAATAAATGAAAATTAAATTTAAAAAAATATATAAAATATGGTAAATTTATTCAACAAAATATACAAATGTCAATTCTGAGTACCAGCAAAAAATCAAGCACAATAAGTCAAATAAAAATAACTATTTCAATAGTATTTTTATATTTTATCCAAATCGATTTACTATAAATAAAATGCTCAAAAAATGACATGCAAATTATATCATCTTAAATTTTCACTTATCAGTATATTGTTAATAAAAAAGGAACCCATGGTGAATACAATTATTGAAGCTCAATTTATAATTACATTTATAGAAGAAGCTCTCGAAAATCTAGCATCTTGGGAAGCGACTTGTTTAAATATAAATAAATCGAATGAACACGAATCGATTGCGCAGCTATTTCGTATTGCACACAATCTAAAAGGCTCGTCTGCATCCGTCGGCCTAAACCAACTTACTGATTATATTCATAAAGTAGAAGAACTTTTAACATCAATTAAAAATGATGAAATAAAATTTGAAGCAAAGATATTAAATCTTTTTTTTGAAATTCATTCCTTTACACTTGAATGGATATTATCCATTCAAGATAACTCAAGTTATCTTCATAATAATGTAAATGAAAATATTAATAATATACTAACATTTTTAAAAGAAAAAGATGCATCAAGTATATTCTCTAATGGCTTTGAAATCTTTGAAGAATTTACAAGCACATTAAAGAATGAAGAAAATTATTATATATCCAAACAGAATGAAACAAAAAAAAATGACGGAGAAAAAAACAAAAAAAATTGTGCAGATGAATATCTAAAAGTGAATGTATGCAAACTTGATAATTTAATAAATTATATCGGAGAAGTCGTAATTGATCAGAATATTTTAAAGCAAATATCACAATCAAACTCACTCCCCCAAGATGTCAAAAATACCATTTCCCAAATGGGTAAAAATATTCAAGAATTACAAGATATTACGCTCTCATTAAGAATGATGTCTCTTGAGCAACAATTTCAGAAAATGAATCGAATAGTAAGAGACCTATCGCTAAAACAACAAAAAAAAATAAACTTTGAAACTTTTGGTTCTGACGTGGAACTAGATAAAGTTATAGTCGATAAATTAACAGATCCATTAACTCATTTAATAAGAAATGCAATTGACCATGGAATTGAAAGCAAAGAAGATAGATTAAACAAAAATAAACCAATAGAGTGTTCAATTGAATTAAGGGCAATGCAAGAAGAAGGCAATGTTAAAATATTATTAAAAGACGACGGAAAAGGGCTAGATGAAACTAAAATATTAAACAAAGCAATTCAAAAAGGAATTATCGAGGCCAACAATAATTTAACAAAAAGTGAAATTCAAAGGCTCATTTTTAAGCCTGGGTTTTCTACTAAAGATGAAGTGTCCGACATTTCTGGCAGAGGTGTTGGACTTGATGTGGTCAATAATGTAATTTCAGAGCTAAAAGGAAGTATTGATATTGAAACTGAAATTGATAAAGGAACAACATTTATTATTTCTTTACCCTCATCACTATCTATCATCAAAGGTTTGATATTTAAGTCAAACAAACAGCTATTTGTTATTCCAGAATCTCAAATAGCTGAAGTCGTAGATCATAAGAAATTTAAAATAGAAACTAGGTTAAATGGAAGCGAAGTTTTTACTTTAAGAAATGAAATAATTCCTATAATTTCACTAAATAAACTTTTGCACGCAGACGAGATGGAAATAACGTTTGAAAGCGAAAATAATGGGATATTAATTCAACATCTAGGTAAAAGATTCTCCTTCCAAGTGGAAGAAATTATAAATACCCAAACCATTGTCCTCAAAAAATTATCCCAAGAACTCATAGGGATTCCTGGGGTTATTGCAACAACAGTCTTAGGAAATGGAGAACCAGCTTTAGTACTTAATCTAAGTCAATTAGTTAATATCTGGAGTTATCATGGAACAAAATTATGAAATAGAAGAAAATAAATACCTAATATTTAAATTATTAAACGAAGATTATGCATGTAATTTATTACAAATAAAAGAAGTAATTAAATCAATTAATATAAAACCAGTGCCTTTTATGGTTCCCTATTTTAAAGGAATTATTAATTTAAGAGGAAAAATACTAAGCATAATTGATTTCAGAATAAAAGTCTCTCCAATATTTAATGATGATGAAAATAAGGGAATTATTTTAGTCGTTGAAAGCAAGGATTTAAGTTTAGGTGTCATTGTTGATGATTTAATTTCTGTTCAAACCATTAATAAAGAAGAAATACAACAAAATAAAGAAATGAAATATACAATTGACAATAAATTCATAATTGGCAATTATATATTAAAAGAAAGCTTAGTCACAGTTATAGATCTGGCATCATCAATAAGCGAAGAAGAATTAAAAGCTATAAAAGATAATGAAAATTTAAATATATCATTTAATTTATGAGGAAAAATCATGAAAAATAAAGTATGGACAATACGTAAAAGACTTTGGACGTTATCTACACTCATGATTATATTAATTTTTTGCATGGGTGTTATACCTTTTCAATTAAATAATTTTTATAATGAAAAAATTGGCAAGTTTTCATCTGAAATTATACCTGCGATAAAAAATTTAACTCTTGCAGATATGCTGCACGATGGAATTCGGGCTAATATTTTTGGAATTATGATAGCTTCAGACTCAAAAAATTATGGAAAACTAAAAGAATTAGCGGATGAAGGAAGCGAATTTAAGGAAAAATTTTTAAATCATTTAAACAATCTTAATAGTTTAATATTAAATAAAAAAATTCATGATGATTTAAAATTAATACTAATTGATGCGAAAATTTATACTGATTTATCAGACAAAATTGCGAAAAATGCTTTAGATAAAAGGAATTCAGAGACTCGAATTTTATTGATTCAGTTCAATGATATATTTAAAAAGCTTGAAAAATCTATAAGTTCGATAATAATTACAGTAAATGCATATTCAGAACAAAACATTAAGAATACAAATGATTACGGAAGAAATTCTTTATATTTTTTAATTACCATTTTATCAACTTTCTTATGCGCAGCTATTTTTCTATCAAAGTTTTCAATTAAAAAACTTAATAATAGTCTAAATAGTCTGATCCTTGCTCTCAATAGTCAGTCAATTTTCATTATGCAAAGAGCGAATAGTTCACAAAAAAGCTCTAAAGAACTTTCAGATATGACAATGAAGCAGGCTGCAGCTATTCAAGAAACTGCAGCAAGTATGGAAGAAATGAGCTCTATGCTAACGCAAACAAGTAAGCATTCTGCACATAATTTGCGCATCTCTGAAGAGGGGCAGATCAGTGCACAAAAAGGACGAGAATCCATATCACAAATGCTTTCTGCTATGGATAGTATTCAAGCATCAAATGTTAAGTTGGAAGAAATTTCCAATCTTATCGTTAAAATAGCTAATAAAACAAAAATAATTAATGAAATAGTCTCAGAAACGAGACTTCTTTCATTCAATGCTTCCATTGAAGCCGCTCGCGCCGGCATACATGGTAAAGGCTTTGCTGTAGTTGCAGAAGAAGTTGGCAAGTTAGCTTCTATGAGTGGATCTGCTGCGAACGAAATTAGAGAGTTACTTGAGTCATCAACCTCAGAAGTCGCACATGTTGTGTCAGACATTCGTGAACGAATCATTACTGGAAAAAATATTTCAAAAATGTGCGAAGCTTCTTTTGATAATATGACTGAAATTCTTTTTAAAATAAATGAAGGAACAAAAATTATTGTCTCATCTACGAGCGAACAAGAAACCGGTATGAAGCAAACTACGATTGCAATGCGACAAATTGATGAAGTAACACAACGTAATAGTGCTATTGGAATTGCTCAAGCAACAGACAGTCAATCTTTGGCTAGCGGTATCAAGAATATTAGTGAAATTATTACAAAGTTAAGATATTTAATTATTGGAAATGTAGCTAAAAATGAAAATAAAACAGATGAAAATATATTTGATAGCAATTCATCAAAAAACAACCCAGATAATTTTTTCTCATTAAATACACAACAAAACGAAGATAATAAAGTTAATAGCGATTATATATTAACTGATAACATGCCGAGAAGAAATGATTCAAGATGGAAAGCATAATCAATATGAAACAAAATGAAAATTTTTATTTGAAAATTATAAAGGATATTCAAGGATTAATTCAAGTAGAGCTCAATAATGAAAAGATACAATTGGCTACAGAAAAAATTAAGCTAAGACTGAATATTTTAAATTTTGCAAAAATTGAAGATTATTATGAATATTATCTTCAAAATGTGGACGTTGAAATTAGAAATTTAATTTCAATTTTAACGAATCATACGACTGAGTTTTTCCGTGAGCCAGAACATTTTGATTTTTTAGCTGATGAAATTTTCCCTGAATTTATAAAAAGAAATAAACCTATTCGCATTTGGTCTGCAGCAGCCTCGAGTGGCAAGGAAGTTTATTCAATTGCTATTTGCTATTTGGAAGCTTGTTACACACTCGGAATAAAATATGAATTTATCCCACCAATTGAAATTTTAGGAACAGACATTGACTCAATATCTATCGAAAAATGTGAAAATGGAATTTATTTAGCATCTGAAATTGAAAAAGAAATAGGGAAGGTATTGATTCAAAAGTATTTTGATTTTGGTAAAGATGAGTTAAAAAATCATGTCAGAATAAAAGATAGTGTTCATAAACTATGTAAATTTAAAGTACACAATCTCCTCGTAACCCCAGAAGACTTTGGTAAATTTAACATTATTTTAATACGAAATATTATAATTTATTATAAACGTAAAGAAGTAAAAAATATTATAATGTCAATAAAAAATCATTTAGAAAAACACGGATATTTAATTCTAGGTCATTCAGAATCTCTCAATGGCATTACAGTTCCCTTCACTCATATAAAAAACTCTATTTATTTGTTAAATTCAGAAATAATGCCTGATTTTACAAAGGTATTTGTCATTGATGATGCATTAACAGTCCGAGATTTTCTCCGAAAAATATTAACTAAAGAAGAAAATTTTTTGCTCGTTGGGGAAGCTGAAAATCCAATTGAAGCAATGGAAATTCTTAGCACATTAGAACAACAACCACACGTTATTATTCTTGATTTGAATATGCCAAAGATGAATGGCATTGAATACCTTGAATTTTTAAAAGACAAGCCTCATCCACCCATTGTAGTTATGAGTTCTATAAACTTTGATGAAGCAGATAATGGGATACGATGTTTGGAATTAGGCGCATTTGATTATATTGAAAAACCAAAAGGAGTTCATTCTACAATGGAAATAATAAATATTAAAAACACGATTCTGGAAGCCAGAAAATCAAGCAAAGAAACTTTTTTAAAAAATAAAAAAAGTTTTAGTGAAAATAAATACTATAATTTACCTAAAAATATATCAAAACCAGACTTAATTGCAATAGGCTCTTCTACTGGTGGTGTCGAAGCACTCCAAACTATCTTAACACAAATTGATAAAAATTTTCCACCCATTGTAATTGTTCAACATATTCCAGAGTATTTCTCATCAGCTTTAGCAAATAGATTAAACGAGCTATGTCATTTTAAAGTTTATGAGGGGAAAAATAAGCAGGTATTAGAAAATAACTGTGTTTATTTAGCACCTGGCGGGAAACAAATGAGAATTATAGAAGAAAAAAATAGCCTCATTTTAGAAGTAAATGACACAGAAAAAATCAATATGCATAAACCATCTATAGACTATTTATTTTATTCAATCGCTCAGCTAAAGATTCAACTTAATATTTGCGCACTCATTTTGACAGGTATGGGTAACGATGGAGCAAATGGCTTAAAAGAATTATATGATAAAAATGCATTTACCATCGCTCAAGATGAGGAAAGCAGTGTCGTTTTTGGAATGCCCAAAGAAGCTATAGCACTTGGAGGAGTTCATCATGTTGCTTCTTTGAAAGACATTCCAAATATTTTAAAACGAATACTTTAATTTACTCAAAATTTTACTAAGTAAATCCTTTAAATGCTGTGGCGCAAAAAATTTAACAAGTACAATACTCACTGCACAAAAAAGAATTCCACCTACGCTCAAAATAATAAACTGACTGATAAAATTGAGTTCGAACGATAAATATTGATCAAAATTTTGCCAAAAATAGATAATGGAAGCAACCCCTGATAATCCGAATATATAGGCTAAGAATGCAAATGCGATCATACGAAATCCAAATGTTTTTCCGCCTTCGATATAAGGATTGTCTCCATAATATTTTTGTTGAAATCTTCTTTTCAGAAAAAAATAATTCATAAGAAAATCAAACGCACTCGCCGTGCCATAAGATATTCCGAGCCCAAGTATGCCTAATTTAGGTGCTAAGATCGAGCTTAAGCTTGCATTGATAACTAAATAAACAACAGCATTATAAACAATTTGTTTCGTACAATTGATCGCATAAAAACCATTTAAGAGTATTTTTGATCCAGAAGCAAAAATAATTCCAATTGAATACGCACACACTGCTATTGAATTTTGTATAGTATCCTGAAAATTAACCGCTCCATGTTGAAATAATACGGAATAAAATGGTACAATAAGTAAAGCAAAGCATGCGGTTGTAAGTGCCGCAAGCCACATTGCTGTATCTAAACTTTCAACAAGAAGTAAAGAAAATCTTTTATTTTGATTCTCAACAATGGCTTTACTCAGAACTGGCAATGCAGCAAAACCAGTGGCCACTCCAAATAATCCAATTGGCACCTGAATAATTATTGTCGCAGTCATAATATAAGTTAAAGCACCTTCTCCCACCTGAATTGCAAAAAAAGTATTTATCAGCAATGCTAATATCATTGCGCCTTGACCAAGAGCGCGAGGGAGCATTAAAATTAAAACTTCGTGCAATGGTTTATAGGAAACCCACTCTTTGATACTGAAAATGGGCCAAGCTAACATACCCAATTTATACAATGGTAGAAATTGATATACCATTTGCATAATCACACCAATAATAGCTCCAATAGCAATTCCAACGACGGGATTAAAACCATAATGTAAAAAGAGTGGCGAACAGAAAGCTAAACCTATTATGCCAACATTTAAAAAAGCAGAACCATTCATAGCACGAAATGTCTGCCCGAGCACACCTAGAACAGCCATAGCGACAGCATTTAGCATAGTTAATGGTAAATAAAATGCTAAAATCTTAAATAGAAAAGAGGCCAGATCGAGCCCCCCTGATTGTTTAAATTTTTCATTGCTAATAAATTCCATAAAGGGGTATGAAAAAATAGCTGCTATAATTGCGATGAGAAAAGTAACAAAGGAAAAAAATCCGATCACAATTCGAATCAGTTGTTTTTCAGCTTCAACTCCTTTAGTTCTTTCGTCTACCAATACTTTAATAAATGAAGCTGAGAGTGCCCCATCTGCAAAAAGATCTCGCAGACTATTTGGAAAACGAAAGGCAGCATTAAAGGCATCTAAAGAAACTGTAACCCCAAAGGTTCCATTTACAACCGCTGTCCGCACGATCCCAGAGGCGCGGGAAAAAAGAACACCCGCTATAGCTGCAAAACTTGCTTTTTTCAATTTTACCGATTCATTTTCACTTGCTGTGCTTGGAGTTTTCATATCAGTCATAAATTATTAATTCCTTAAACTCTCATATTGCCATTGCTCGTTTGCCAATCTATAAGTTAAGCAAGCTCGGTAAATCCGAATGCTTAGATATTACATCAGCCGTAACGAATTTTTTTAGAATGCGATAGGCCAAGACTGGAGTGATTATGAAGACCAATGAGATCCGCCGTAAGTTTATTCATTTTTTTGAAACAAAAAAGCACACTTACGTGCCAAGTGCCTCTACAATCCCCATTGCTGACCAAACCATTCTTTTTACAATTGCGGGGATGACTCAATTTAAATCCTGCCTTACGGGCGAAGAAGTGCGCTCCTATAAGCGTGCAACCAACTCACAAAAGTGTATTCGAGTTGGCGACCTCGACGATGTAGGTAAGGACGGGCGCCATTGCACCATGTTTGAAATGCTTGGTTCTTGGAGCTTTGGTGATTACTACAAAAAAGAAGCTATTGAATGGGCGTATGAATTTACAAAGAAAGAACTAAAACTCGATCTCTCCCGTTTTTGGGCAACTGTTCACCACAGTGATGATGAAGCATTTGAAATTTGGAAATCCATAGGCGTTCCTGCTGAGCGTATTGTGCGTCTCGGCGATAAAGATAATTTTTGGGCAATGGGACCAACAGGTCCGTGTGGTCCTTGTTCAGAACTTTATTTGGATCAAGGTGAAAAAGTAGGCCAATGTTACGAAAAAGGTTTAGTTTGTAAAGGACCAGGCTGCGACTGTGACCGTTACTTAGAATTTTGGAACTTGGTTTTTATGCAGTACAACCGTCAAGAAGACGGAACTCTACTCGACTTACCTATGAAAAGTGTAGACACAGGAATGGGGCTTGAGCGCGTCACAGCACTCACCCAAGGGAAAACAGCTATCTTTGATATCGATTTATTTGAAAAAATAAAAGAAGAAATCTTAATAACTGCAAGTATAAAAACAAAATTAAATGAACTATCAGAACAGCAAAAAGAAAGCTGCAATGTTGTATCCGATCACATTCGCTTATTAACTTTCACCTTGGCAGATGGTGCAAACTTCTCAAACGAAGGGCGGGGATATGTTTTGCGCCGTGTACTTCGCCGTGCAGTAAGACATGCGCATAGGCTCACAAAAAACTGGCCTAAAGATCAATCTTTCTTAGAAAAGATTGTTAAAGTCGTGGTCTCTGAAATGGGAGAATTTTATCCAGAAATTGTTAAAAATAAAAATCGTATTGAAGAAGCAATTCGCAATGAAGAATTGCGTTTTAGCAGCACGCTCGACAGTGGTCTGACAAAATTTAATCATTTTGTTGAAGAAGCAAAAGCAAAGAATTTAAAAATTATTTCTGGGGAAAATATTTTTATTCTCCATGACAGTTTTGGTTTTCCTTCTGATTTAACAAGAGTTTTATGCGAAGAAATTGGCTTCACTGCAGATCTTGAAAACTTTGACAGACATATGCTGGAACAAAAAGAAAGAAGCCGCGCTGAAGCAAAATTTTATAAATTTGATCAAGATGACTCACCTTGGCTTGAATTAAATAAATTAAATCCCTCTGAAGATAAAAACTTTGTGGGATATAATCTTAAAGTAACAAACGTATCATCAGATAAAGTAGAATACGCTGAAGTACAGATTCCAAGCACAAATATTAAAAAAGTACGTCAATTAAAAAATAAATTATTTGAAGTTGTTATTGCAAACACACCTTTTTATCCAGAAGGTGGTGGGCAAGTATGTGATATTGGTAGTCTGCAAATTGTAAATAAAGATGGAAAAAATGACTTCGAAGTTATTGATGTTAGAAAAACTGTAACTAGTATTATTCATCTCCTTAAACATGTTGAGTTCAGCTCTGAATCATATGAATCCTTAAGTCAAGAGCAATTAAAGAATTTCTTTGCAAACTCAGCTAAAGTAACAGCACGTATCGATTTTACATCACGCCAAGCCACTATGCGCAATCACACAGCAACACATTTGGCACACAAAGCTTTACAAATTGTTTTAGGAGAAAATGTGCGCCAAGCGGGCTCTCTCGTCAACCCAAGCACACTCCGCTTTGATTTTACGCATAGCAGGGCTCTAAGCGCAAAAGAAATTGAACAAGTTGAATTTCTGGTTAATGCACAAATTTTAAAAAATATTGCGGTTAAAACTCATGAGCATGTTCCCTTAGCGAAGGCTAAAGAAATGGGCGCGATGGCTATGTTCGATGAGAAATATGACGACCATGTACGCATGCTTGAAATAAGTGATTTTTCCCTTGAGTTATGTGGCGGAACACATATATCTAGCACAGGAAATATCGGATTATTTAAAATAATTTCTGAAGGAAGTGTAACAAGTGGCGTGCGTCGTATTGAAGCTGTGACAGGTTTTGCAGCCCTCCAATACCTTAAGAAATTGAAAAATGTTATTGCACATGCTGCAGAAACAGCTAAATGTGCGGAATCTGAAATTTCATTACGCATAATTGCACTGCGTGAAAATACAAAAGATTTAGAAAAAAATATTGTCCAATTACAAAGCAGACTTGTAAACGCGCAAATTTCGGAATTATTGTCTAATGCAAAAAAACTTAAAAATAATGCACGCCTTGTAGTTACTTTATCTGATTCTTCGGATTTGAAAGAGATGGAGCTTTTGTGTGATAGACTCAAAGAGAAACCAAATACAATCGCAGTTATTGCTGCAATTTTTGACAATCGTGCACATATAATTTCTGCAATAAATCCTGAGATGACAAAACAGAATAAAAAACTTTCTGCTGGAAATATCATCAAATTGCTTTCTGAAATGGTGGGCGGCAAAGGAGGCGGTAGACCTGATTTTGCTCGTGGGGGAGGCACTCAAACCTCTGAATTAGCATCTGCATTACTAAAAGTTGATGATATCGTAAATAAAATGATCGATTGATTAAAAAAATAATTTAATCGCTTTATGATTATAATTGCATATTATAAGGCGATTCATTTTATAAAATAAAAATTCATTTACTGTAAAATGCACTTTTCATAATATATGTCCAATTTAATATATTTGACTAACCAGCAAAAAAGAAATAAGTAAGCAGGGAAAATTAAAAATGGGTTTTTACATTGGGAATCTTCGATATTTCCATTTAGAGATCCTTTACTATAAATTAAGTTAAGTTCGGAAGGGGACAAACACCGTGAAACTTAAACGAAGTATTGGTTGGTTTGGCATTATGTGCGCCAGCCTTGGTGGAATTGTAGGTTCTGGATGGCTTTTTGGCTCACTTTATGCAGCTCAAATGGCAGGTCCTGCCTCTATTATTGCCTGGCTCATAGGTGGCTTTGGTACTATATTTTTAGCCCTTACATTTGCAGAGTTAAGTGCAATGTTTCCCATATCTGGTGGGGTTGCAGCGTTTCCTATTTTTACACACGGTAAGCTCGTTGGTTTTATTCTGACTTGGCTCACTTGGATTACTTATGTGGTTTCCATTTCTCAGGAAGTTCAGTCCACAGTTCTCTATATGGGACATCTCTTTCCTTCACTTGTGCAAAAAGTAGACAATGTATCCGTTTTCACTTCCTTCGGCTTTGTAATGTGCTTTTGCACAATGCTTTTTGTTATTTTACTTAATAGTTTTGGAGCTAAATTCCTAGCAAATGCAAATAGTCTTATCAGTGTGTGGAAATTAATTGTCCCCTTTGCAGTCGTAATTGTATTTTTACTAACTTCCCATAACTCTGACAATATGGGATTAACTTCCACTTCTACTCAAGAATTTGCTCCTTACGGAATTTCAGGAATTTTATCCGCAGTTGCTCTTGCGGGTGTTGTTTATTCCTATTGTGGATTCCAACATGCTGCCTTACTCGCAGGTGAAGCCAAAAGACCCCAACGAGATATCCCTCTCGCTCTTATTGGTTCGATAGTTATCTGCATGGTTTTATATGTTGGACTTCAATACGCTTTCATTGCTGCCTTGCCTGAAAGTGCATTAGCAAATGGTTGGAGCAAAATTGCATTCGCTGGCGACGCGGGTCCTTTAGCAGGGCTTGCCGCAAATCTGGGTGTGATATGGCTTGTTACTGTTCTTTATATCGATGCTGTTGTGTCCCCCCTAGGTACAGGCGTTCTTTATGTCGCTTCCAGTGCACGTATCGTTCAAACAATGAGTCAGTCTGGTAACTCACCAAAGTTCTTTAGTAAAATTGCAAAATCGGGAATCCCTATGCGTGCTATTTTCTTGAACTTCGTTGTTGCCATGCTCGCTTTCCTACCATTTGATGGCTGGAAATCTATCGTGTCCTTTTTGTCTGCTGCACTGATATTTTCTTTTGCAGTTGGCCCAATTTGCCTTGTTGCCCTTAGAAAACAACAACCAGAAAGAAACAGACCCTTTAAACTTCCATTTTACCAATTGACATCATTTATTGCGTTCTACATTTGTAATCTTATGATTTACTGGTCAGGATGGACTGTTGTTTGGAAACTCTCTTTGACAGTAACCGTTGGTTTAACAGTATTTCTTTTAACAAATTTCTTGAATAGAAGCAGAATTGATCCAGAACATATTGCCACAAAACTCGATTTCAAGTGCGCATTGTGGCTCTACCCATATATGGGAGTATTCACTATTCTCTCATATTTTGGTTCGTTCCAAGGTGGAACAAAAGACATTCCCTTGGGCATTGATTTTATTTGTATGGCTGTTTTCAGTTTTGTTATTTTCTATATGTCCCAGGCTTTATGTTTACCAAAAGCTGAATCTGATAGAAATACAGCTTCACTGTTAGCAAAAAAGAAAAGCGCGTAATTTTCTTATCTGAATAAAAGAGCTGTTTAATTAAGTTTAATCATCTCTTTTATTTTCAAGAGCTTTCTCAATTATCTTAAAAAAAGTAAATAAAACTAATTTCTGGTTTGATTTGAAATGAGCCAAATTGGTAACCAAAATAGAGTCCAGCCAAAAGATGTAAATTTTTTCCAATGAGCCAATTGTACCCAGGAATTACTCCACCAATGGGATCTTCGTACTTTTTCCATTGGTCAGATTCTTGTTTAATTTCAATTGACTCAAAACCACCTGAGAGAGCTAATGTAATTCCATTTTTTTGAATGCCAGAGAAATAGTAGGTCATTCTATACTCAATTAAACTTCCTTCCGCTTGTGGTTCGCTATTACGGGTCGAATAATATGAACCTGTTAAACCAATTTGCACTTGACTCGATAAAAAAGTTGAAATCCCTAAGGAATAAATTCCAAAAATAGGCCCCAATATATTGATTGAAATTCCTATATTGGGAGCAACATCATTGCCGACATATTGTGAATAAATTTTAGAATGAAATAAAGATATAATGAAGCAAAGAAATAATTTCTTTTTCATCGCAATTCACCATATTTTTCAATCCGTGTCATCAATTTAGCTGTTTCTGCATTTGCTCTGAATCCATTCTCCTCCAAGTTAAATGAAAGTTTATATGCTCCAGAAAGGAATCCTTTTTTACAACTCAAAATTTCAATTTGTGCCTGAAACTGTGTTGCATTTTTTTTAATTGGTTCTTCAAATGCTATTTGCAATAATTCATTACAACGCTCTCCCGTATCGAGATTTGCTGAAAAAAGAATTTTTTCAGCGATCCCATTTTTACTAAAGCGCAGTGAAATCAGTTCGGAATGAATATCAATAGAAGTGGTTTTAGTCCGTTTGCCTACGTAAGTAATAAGACCATTTTCATCTTTATATTCAAGCGGAGGACTGTCAAATAAGATATTCTGAAAAATTTGTTGACGGTTCCAACCTCCATAACCGTTGCGGACAATAATGGCTGTTCCATTTTCATCTTCTCGACTGCAACCCTTCATAAAGATCAGTGCCTCTTCTTCACCTTTTTTCAGAAAAGAGCCTCGATAAGAAAACAAAAATGTAAACGCTTTATCATTTGTTACTTTTGTAATGTATTTTGGGCAAAAACCACAGCCTGTAAAGTTATCAGATAAGCGCATTTTAGGAGCTTCGCCACAAATGGCTTCGTAAATTTCAGAGTTAATAAATATTGGTATTTTTGGAATAGTGATTCTCTTTGGTGAATTCTCGACAGGTATTGGTTTTTTTATGGGTGGTTTTTGTATATGAATATACATTTCAAGCGGTGGATAAAGAGTTACGATTTTAACCTTTAACATTTCAATTAATCGTTTGGAATCCGCTGGATAATAACGATAAAGAGCCACTCCAGCAAATATAGAAGGCAGTAACAAAAGAAATAGAAAAATAATTAATTTTTTCATAGCTTCTAAAAAACTCTTTAAAATTAATAATGTTGTAAATGTTGAGTCGCTAATTTCACAGCAACACCTACATCTTGGTTTGTTATTCCGAGTTTATCTAAAACAGTAGCATTCACCCGAGTGTCACGGGAGTAATTCACAAACGCATTGCCGAAACGATGCGCAATTGTATCTGATAAACATAATATACTAATTGATTTATTTTGTTCACTTGTTAATTTTTTTGAACGATAAGCTTCATCCGTATGATGATTTTTAACCAATAATATGACTTCTTCAGGAAATTGCCATGACTGCAATAGCTCAACTCCAAGAATCTCATGTCCATCTAATTTTAATTTTTTTTCAGCACTGATAAAATCAATTTTATCAGCAACACATAAATCTGTAATTTTTTTCATCAGCGCTTTATCTGAAATAGCACGAACAAGTAAGCCGATATCATGAAAAAGTCCCGCAACTAATAAATCGGAAATCTTGTCATTTTTCGCAATTTTACCCAGTTCAAACGCAACTTGCGAAACCCAAGCGCTGTGCTTGGTAAAAGCTTTTATGTTAAAAAACTCAAAAGTTTCAAATTTAAACAGATTTTCTACCGAATATTTAACGAGAATTTGCATCAATGATGTCATACCTATTCGCGTGAACGCCACTTTTAAATCGCTCGTTGATTTTCCAGCACCGTATATTGCTGAATTTGCTAATTTTAAAACACTTGAAGTGATGCCAGGATCTTTTTGTATCAAACTCGCCATTTTACTCAAATCCGCTTCTAGGCTATACATTTGAGCTAAGCATTCACGCACAGTGTCAGGCATTGATGGCAGTTTTAGATCTTTGGATGCAGTATTATTGATCACCATAAGCTTAAGCAACCTCTAATTTTGAAGAAACTTTTGCCAACCCTGTTCTAATTCCATTGCGACGGCACAGTATGCGCTCAATTGAAAAGGAGCTCCCCATTCAAACAAGGCAGATAAAGGAAGAGGCTCCATACCGTGTTGCTGACAAATTTCAGAAAAATCTATTGTTCTGTTATCACCATAAAGTAAATTGTGCATTTCACACTTCAATAATAGAATAGGATAAAAAAGATTGGATTCCAACCAACAGTATCTTCCTCTCTTGGCTGCTCCTGTTCCTAAAAGAAAAATCCTTTCTGCATTCAGTGCATTTCTTTCAGATAAATAAACGCTTTCGTAAAGCATAACTTGGTTTTCATCAATTCCACTTCTATTTGTATAAATAAGATTTTCTTTGTTATCAATATCTAATAGATGTTGTAATTCATGAATAACTAAAGCGGCTTCAAATAAATCAAAATGTTCCCTTTTTGGTAAAAAAAGATGGCAATTATGCCCCCTGCCAACAATAGAAAAATAGCGATCTATTTTAGGAACCAAATGGACGGAAAATTCTGGAATTGTTTTATTGCCAAAAAAATATTCTTCAATTTCTTGCAAGCTAAACTTTTTATTGGGAAGCATTCCTAAAGGAGAAAGAATGGGTTTCCAATCTTTTTCTATTAATTGAAAAATAGGCGCAATATATTTCTGAGGAACTCCATAAACGTTTTCAATAAAATAAAATAAAAATTGTTCTATACTTTTTTTTTCTCTTTTGAGTGGGAAATTCCATATTTGTGATAAAGTTAACAAAACAGAATAATGATTTAATGGTTTTTGGTAAACATATTCAGACTTTTTAGCGGATATAAATTGGCTTTTTTCTAAAGCATTCTTTAATAAAAAATGATCTGTTCTCTCTCTTTGACTATTTAATTTCTTTTGCCAATTTGCGGAAAGCCAGATATAATATTTTTGAGAAATTTTTTGAAAGAATGTATTATTCTCTTTTTGATATTCGCTTATCACGGTTTGAGCTGCAATAACTTTTTGCAAATATGCATGTTCAGTATTTGTGGCTTTTCCTTGCTCTACTTTTAAAACAAGAGAAGAGATATATTCTAAATCGAAAAATAAATTCACAGAGAATCTCCCAAAAAATTTGAGGTCCTATCTTGAATAGTCAAAAAACGACGTTGTGGCAAAAGTTTTCGTTCTCAGATGTCACACCCGTAATGAAAAAGCTAGCTAAACTATCAATTGATAAATCTGATTTAAATTCTGTCCCCTTTATTAATAACACATTAGCGAAGGGAGATGATTATCCTGATTTCGATACATCTTTGCACGATTTACGCAAATCCCCCTTTCAAGCTCTTATAAAATATGAAAGAAAACAATTTTCATTTATGTTTTTCATTCATATTACAGATGTTATAACTTCTTTATTGTCAGCCTTTGCTGCTATTCAACTTTTAAGAAGTTTTGAAAAAACATCCACAAATTTCAAATTGATAGATCTTTTTTACCATGAATCTACCCCAAATCAAATCCTGATTTTTACAGTTTGTTTGGCAGTGATAATCTTTATATTGAAAATTTTAGCTGCGAGTTTACATGCGCAGAAAATTGAAACAGAAATGCTTCTTGCTTGGCGCATACCATTTAAACTCATGCAGTCTCTCTATTTACAACTTCTAAAAATTAGCAAAAAAGATCGGACACAATATCAAACAGGAGATATCACGAATCTTGCACAAAATGATGCAAAATTCCTAGGCAATTTCCTTGCCCATGCACTCGTCGATATTCCAGTACTCTTAGCTTCCTGTGCACTTGTTATGATTTTAATGATTGCTATGCTTGGCAAGATTGCTTGGATTGGTTTTTTCATAATTGCATTACAAATTCCTCTTTCGCTTTTTTTCTCATGGATTGGCAATATTCTCCACACAGAAATGATGAAAAGAGGTGATAAACGTTTACAATTGATTACGGAATGGATTCAGGGGATGCGCTTAGTTCGTTACTTTGGCTGGGGAAAATATTTTAAAAATGAAATTCACGAGGCCACACTTTCCGAATTTTTACAAGATCTAAAAATTACTTTTAAGTATTGCTTCGCTTTTGCCTTAACCCTCAATTGGTGGATGGTCGTTAGCAGTGGGATATTTGCAGGTATTGTCTTTTATAATGGCGATAGAAGTGCATCAACATTATTTGCCGCCATTTGGCTATCAAGTATTTTAGGACAACAAATTACCCCCCTTCCTTGGTTTGTCAATGCTTGGTCACAAGCTATTGTCGCGTCGCGGAGATTAAAATTATTTTATGTCGCGCGTATCCAAGAAGAAGAGTTTTTAGAGGAAAAAAATAATAACTATAATCCAGAAGAAAAAGAAATTATCGATAAAATTATTCATAATAAATTAAATTCCGAAATATCTATTTCATTCTCTCTCAATAATATATCTTTACGATTTTCAAAAAGTGAACCTTATGTTTTAAATAATATCAGCGTTGAAATCCCAGCAAAAAAAACCTTAGCCATTATCGGCCCCGTCGCCAGTGGCAAGTCACTTCTAATACAAATTATGATGGGAGATATCACACCAACACATGGAGATGTTCATTTTAAATTATATTTCAATGATAAAAATTATAAGATAAATTCTCTTTCGGGTAATGTTCACACCTCTCTTGGTTTAGCACTACTGCGCGCTATCCAAAGCTATGTCCCGCAAGAGGCATTTATTATAAGCAGTTCTATCCGTGAAAATATTCCACTTAAATATAAATATCAAAATGAATACTATGATAGCGACAATGCAATCATGAATTCGATTTATGCTGCAAGTTTTCATACAGATTTAAATGAATTTTCCCATGGTATGGATACAGAAATCGGCGAAAGAGGTGTTAATTTATCGGGTGGACAAAAACAAAGAATCAGTTTATCGCGCAGCTCATTTGCCAATTCTTCTCTTATATTTTTAGATGATCCATTGAGTGCTGTTGATGTTAAAACAGAAAAAACTCTTGCACACAATATTTTTCGAGGTGATTGGGGCAAAGGGAAAACTATTATTTGGTCCACCCATCGTTTAGAATATTTAAAATACACTGATAATATTTTATTTTTAGACGGTGGGAGCATCACAGAATTTGGCAGTTTTGAAACTCTTAAAGCAAATAACAAATCAAGACTCAATCAATTTATTTCAGGATTAAATGAGCATGACCGAAAAAATTAGTTTCATCACGCAGGAAGAACGGCAATCAGGAAAAATTGGTTTAGGTCTTTATTCAAGATATTTAAACTCAATGCAATATCTGCCAATTTTTCTGCCAATTATCCTTATTTTACTTGTATTAACGAGTTTAAGTGAGAGTGGCTTTCGTTACCTTGTTTCCCTTTGGGCCAATGATTGCAATACCATTATATGCGGGGATGAGAATCAACTCAAAAATGTAATACGTTTATGGTTACAAAACGCTGATGCCTATCGAATTTCTCTTTTCTTTTTCTTATTTTGTCTCGCTGCAATTCTCTTGCGCGCCATAAGTTGGATTGTTCTAATAGGCTTTTTAGCCAACGGTGCACGAGTTTTACACAATCAAATGGTAGAAAGTTTTTCCAATGTTCGCGTTACTTTTTTAGATGAAAATCCAACAGGAAGATTGATCCGTCGTTTTAGCGGCGATTATATCCAAATAAAAGATGAAATTCCTAATATTTTTTCTGATATTATCTGTTCTATTATTGAACTTCTAATTGTATCCGTTATTGTTATTTTTCAAGCACCTGTTGCTATCATTGCCGTTTTACCATGTATATTTTTTTATTATTCCGTGCAAGTTTTGTTTAAAACTGCTTCTCGCGAAATTCAACGCTATACGAAAATCCTTGAAACGCCCATTTGGAGTTTATTTACGGAAACAGTCGTAGGTTTTCAAACCATCCGGGCATATGGTAAAAGCAAAATTTTTTATGACAGACTTATTCTGTTGTCTCATGATTATGCAAAATCAGTTCTACTACAAAGCAGAATATTGCGTTGGCTCAATTTACGCCTCAAAATTATTTCAGAATTCTTTGGCTTAGCTGTAACTTTAATAGCTGTTATTTTAGTTGCAAATAATAAAATTGGAGTGGGTGAAGCTGGTTTTTTAATGAGTCTCACGATCGGTCTCGATGCCACCATGCAATGGTTAACACGCAGTTTATCCATGATTGAATCCAAAATGGTTTCAGTGGAAAGAGTAATCGAATATAAAAATCTTCCCAGTGAACACATTCATTATTCACATGATCCCAAGCTAATGAAAACAGATTGGCCAAAGTTTGGTGAAATTATTATTGAAAATATTCAAGCTTCTTATCGTAAAGATTTACCTATTGTCTTAAAAAATTTATCTTTAAAATTTGCAGCTGGCAAAAAAACGGGAATCATTGGGAGAACGGGCGCAGGGAAAAGTACTTTGTTCCAAGCTTTTTTTCGCATGCTCTATCTTCATTCTGGAAAAATAATAATTGATGGAATCGATATCACTCAAATATCACTAGATGAAGCCCGGAAAGTATTTGCGATCGTTCCGCAGGAACCGCATTTATTTTCTGGTACCTTAAAATATAATTTAGACAGAACGGGAAAATATTCAGACGAACAAATGTGGGAAGCTCTTAAAGAAGTTCAACTAGCAAAATATATCGAAAATCTTCCAGATAAACTCAATTACGTTTTAACGGAAAGAGGACACAATTTTTCCGTTGGACAACGCCAACTGATTTGTATGGCTCGAGCTATTTTATGCGATGCAAAAATTATTCTTATGGACGAAGCCACCGCAAGTGTTGATATGGAAACTGAAAAACTCATTCAAGAAACGCTAAACACAGCTTTTGTTCATAAAACTGTCATAATCATTGCTCACCGCTTAGAGACGTTAAATAATGCAGATCACGTTGTTGTGCTTGGCAATGGACAAGTCGTGGATTATGGTACGCCTGCCAAAATACTCTCCAAATTAGGTGAGAGTTTGCATTCCCATTTATCTTAAGCCATAGGAAAAACACAGATGGAAAAGACAGTTAAGATTCTCATTACAGGTAAACTCCATGATATAGCTCTCAAGCTATTGAACAATCAACCTTCTGAGCTTGCTGTCTCTGAATCACTTAAAATTGTTTATATTCCCGATGCACCCCGTGATATTATTTTAAAAGAAATCGAAGACACTCATGTTCTCATCAGTCGTTCAGAAACTGATGTCGATGCTGAACTTTTACGCAAAGCTAAAAAATTAAGCGTTGTTGCCCGCGCAGCAGTTGGCTATGGAAATATTGATTGCGACTTAGCAACAGAAATGGGCATTCTTGTCGTCAACACCCCTGGAAAAAACACCAATTCTGCCGCCGAGTTGACCATGGGTTTACTCCTTGCCCTTGTCCGTAAAATTCCTCAAGCACACATGAGCACCAGCGCAGGTGGTTGGAATCGCCACAAATTTTCAGGAACTGAACTCGGAGATAAAACCATCGGAATCGTTGGCCTTGGCAATGTCGGCCACCGTGTCGCAAAATTTGCCAAAGGCTTTGACATGCGCGTCATTGCTTATGATCCCTATATTTCCGAAGATGTTTTCCGTAAAAATCAAGCTGAGCGTAAAAATACTTTGGAAGAATTGCTCGCAGAATGCGATGTTCTCTCCGTCCATGTGCCCCTCAATAAAGAAACAAAAGGCATGATTTCTTTAGTAGAGCTGAAGAAAATGCGCAAAGGTGGGATCATTTTAAACGCGGCTCGTGGCGGCATTGTTGCAGAAAGAGCCCTGCTTGAAGTCCTCAACGAGGGATATATTGTTGGTGCAGCCATTGACACATTTGACAATGAACCTAAGCCATTACAAGAACTTATAGCTCATCCCAATGTCATAGTGACACCTCATATCGGTGCGAGCACAGCCGAAGCACAGTATCGCATAGGGGAAACCATTGCTATTCAAGTGCTAAAAGCTCTGCGCGGTGAAATTGTCGATTACCCAGTCAATCTTCCGCATGTTTCTTTACTGGGCTCCAATGATCTCAAAGTTTTCTCTGTCCTATCTGAAAAAGTCTCACGTTTTGGTGCACAAATCTTTGACTTTCAACCCGCAATATTGAAACTGACCGTCAAAGCAAATCTCAATAAAGAAGACTTACAGGTTTTAAAACTTTCTGCAATTAAAGGCTTTCTTTCTCATGCCTCAGAAGAATTTGTCTCCTACGTCAATGCAGAAAAGATTCTCCAGCGCAAAGGGCTTGAGTTTGAGATAGAAATGACACCTTCCTCTTCCGCAAAAAATGAACTTTTATTTGAAGTTTATGGCAAAGGCACGAGCGAAAAAATATCTGTGGGCGCCGTTCTCTATGATGGGAAATTTGCCCGTTTGAGCTCAATCAATGATTTTCTTTTTGAAATTGAACTTGATAACGATCTGATCGTTATGCAGAATCACGATAGACCGGGTGTGATTGGAGATGTGGGATCCTATTTAGCAAAAAACAATGTTAATATTGCTCAGTTTGAACTTTCACGCAATCGGCGCGGAGGAATGGCTATGAGTCTTATTCGAATAGATGGTGATCTTGAAAGCGAAGTGGTTGCTGGACTTCGTAAACTCCCGAATTTAATTTCAGCACGATTGGTCAGTGGGCTGTGATTTTAGCCACAAAAGGCATTGAAAGAACAATTGCCATGTGTTACATAAAACAGTTGCTCTATTTTGTCTCACAAGGAGATTCCCTTTGAACCCAAATTATGAAATTATTGAACAACTCTATCGCTTAGATATCGACTCTGGCCTTGTCACTCAAGATCAGCGAGTTGCACAAAAAGAACTTTCTGAACTCGCTAAAAAATCGCGTATCAGTGAAGAAATTATAGCAAAAACACGCACAGACATGATTTTTCACGAAGCTGAACTCCGTCGTCTTTACAAAAAACTTGATGATCTGGATGAACGCAAAGCAGAACGCTCTGCCCGTTTGTTTGCTGCGAAAAATGATGATGATCACCGCGGACTCAAGCGTGAACTCGATCACGTTGAACGCGATATTCGTGAAACACAACGCCGTGCCGACGAAACTGAAAGCCGCATAGAACAATCGAAAGCTGTTTTCCACAAAGCTGAAACAGAACTTTCCGCTTCTATCAGTGCTTCGGAAGGGGAACGCAAAAAAGCCCAAGAAGCAGAAGATAACTCTGCAGGTCGTTTAGACGAAATCAACAAAGTGCGTGACTCCTATTTATCTCGCCTTGATGATCGTATTGCGCAACACTATATGCGCGTTTCTAAGATCACCCGCAATCCAAACGGCCCTATCTGCCGTGTGGTTGAAAGAGCGTGTGGCAACTGCCGCATTGGTCTCTCTCCGCAAATCCTCAACAACATTGCCCGCGGCAAGTCCGTTGAGTTTTGTCCAAACTGTTCCCATGTTTTGTTGCCACAAAACAACGCTTAAACAGTTCAGCCTTTTTAAAAAGACCTTGATAATTTTATTGAGGTCTTTTTTTTGTTTATTTAAATGAATTGACTCTATAGATATTTTAATTATTATAAATAAAATATCTTTGGAGAAATGAATGAGAGAGCAGATTAAATTTTTATTTATCCACCCCTCACATTTTCTACTCTGCATAAAAAATATGCTGATTGATTTTAAAGTTGCAAAAAATTTCATTTGCAAAAATTTAGCATTGGACATAAAAGATTTTTTAATTATTTCAATTCTAACAACTCTTGCTACTTTAAGCACTCTTCCTCTCCCATTTCTGAGCAAAGATATTATCGATGCCTCTATAGCTGCTGAAAAAAGCCAACAAATTCCGTTATTATTGTTAATCGCAAGTGCAGCTCTGCTCTTTGAAAGGATTATTTCTTATTATCATGGAGTTGTCATCTATAGAATATATAGAGAACTATTAAAGAGAAATCGCGAAAATATTTTAGAAAATTTTTTAAAATCCGCCTACAATTCAAACTTAGGTGGAAAGGTCATTACCCTCGCAAATGAAATCTATCAAAACACCGAAATTGCCTTGTCTATTTTTTTCGACAAGTTGACCAATGTTTTTGAAAATATTTTGATTGTTATTTTTTGTTTTGTTGCTCTCTTAATGTTAGACAAGTTTATAGCGATCGGTATTCTTTTCTTTATTCCTTTTTTTATCCTATCTTCCTATTATTTAGCGAAAGAGATTCGTGAATCAACAGAAATATTTTATAAAAATATGGCACAGGAAAAAACATTTTTTCAAAGCTGCATGGAGAATCAAATATTTATCAAATTGACCAATATATTTTACCCAACTTCTATTGCAGAGAATAAATTTAACAGAACGATATTTGCTGCAAATAATATGATGCATTATCGCTCACTTTCTTTTGCTGTGGTTGGAGGCATAACGTCTTTTTTCCCCCTTTTGCTCTTAGCCTACAACGTTTTTCGAATACAACAAGGCACTCTGTCCATTGGAAGTTTTTTTGCCACACTCACAATTGCCACAATGATGCTGCACAACACAAAGCAGCTAATTATTTATCTGCAAGAAACCCATCCAGGCTTTGCTGCTATTAAAAAATTAAATGGCTATTACAAAATGGAAATAGAAAATGTCAATAATAAAATTGTTTATAGCAAATTCAAAAATATAGACACAATATTCATTAAGAATCTTGAATATAAATTTCCCCATAGCAATTCACAAATTAAAAATATAAACTTCCAGTGGAACAGGGGAAAAATAATCGGTTTAAAAGGTAAATCAGGCGGCGGAAAAACAACCTTATCTTTAATTTTAAATGGAATCATAAAGCAAACGAAGGGAAGCATTCAATTTGATAATGTAACGATAACACCACTTGAGTTACAAGCTTTATCTATCTTAGTTCAGCAAGAGCCTCTGTTTTTTGATGATACAGTCCTAGGCAATATTTGTCTCGGTCATAAAAAAATAAGTAAAGAAGAAGTTTCACAATTATTACAAAGATTTCTTTGGGAGGGAGCACAAACGGGCATAAAAAATCGCTTAAATGAATATATCTCTGAAGCGGGAAAAAACCTTTCAGGGGGTGAAAAAAGGCGTCTAGCAATAGCTCGTACGTTACTCGTAGAAAATAAACTTCTATTAATATTCGATGAGCCCACGACAGGTCTGGATTCCGCCAGTGCCAATGCAGTTATGGCAGAAATAAAAAACAGCGCAAACGATAAATTTATTCTTGTTATTAGCCACGATGATCGTTTTGATGATATTTATTCTGAAATAATATATTTAAATAAGGATTAAAAAGTGAATAATTATCGTAAAAGTAGCTTTTCTATAGTTGTGCCTTTTTTGAAATGCAGGAGTGCTAGTCAATGGTATTTCAGGAACTATCGATTTCGTTTCTCCAGAAGTTTTAACCACTATTAATTCATTAAAACTTTCAAACCTGATAGACATTAAAAATATAAAAATATTGGATGAACTCGAGAATCGTGGGCATATAACAAAACTAACAATCGAAGAAGAATTAGAATATTTAAGAAACTTAGGATTTTTATTACAGAATCTTGAAAGCCACATTGATAAAAAAAGGTTATATTATGATATTATTATCATATTTTTGCAATTTTGATTGTGGCTATTGTTTTCAAAGATCTTTTAGAAAAACGATTGAAAAGTCATTTTTTTCAAAAAATCAAATGGAAGTTTTTTTAAAAAATAAACTCAATCTTCTGTTGCCAAATGTAGACCCTGCAAATCAGGTTTTTGTATTATATGCAGGTGAGCCATTTATTCAAAGAAATAATCCTGCCATACAAGCATTATTAACTTATTATTCTGAGGAGACAGGAGCATTTGTAGAAGCAATCTCTAATAGCTATATAAAATTATTAAATATAATAACCTTGTATCAAACAAAACGGAGTCTAAAGCAAATTCTCATATTTTTTAAAATTATAATATTTTGAAGTGTTTACTTCTCTTTATAAGAAATAACCACTTGAAGTGAGAATTAGGATTATTTTTTATTTTTCAAAATCACGATAAAAATAAATCGATAAAATTACCCCAATCTTCTTTTTATGGACGATTTAAATAAAATCCTGTGCTATTTTTTGGATCAGCCATATCTGCAAAAATCTTATTAAAAATATTACGATCATTATTTATAATGTCATCGCGGGTCTCTAAGTAAACTGTATCGACCAAGACTCCATTGCCACCTAAATACTGTTCATTGCCAGCGCGTGCATTTTCCCGCACTGTTTGCCCCCAGGCAAAGGAAATATCACTTCCTTTAGGTAAGATTTTAGCATTGGGAATAATGGATTTTGTTGTTCCACGTGGTGTAATTATTGTTCCTGCAAAATCATTCCAAGAAAAAATATTTATTTCTCTGCCGCCTATTTGTTTACTTGTCCCATATATTTTTGCAATCTTATAATCCTTCATAAGTGAAACGAATGTATTACAAGCATAACTGCAGTCACTATTTGCAAAAACAGCAATGAGTTTGTCGGTGAGGATGCCTTTATATAAAATTGCATTTGGATCTTTTGGGTAGCGATCATCATGATTTGCATCAAATATGTTAAAAGGATTGGTAAATAATGAGCGATTTTTAATTTGTTCTTTATACTTTTCATCATTTAAATATTTACCCATCTTTTCAAAGACAAAAGCATCTAAATTATCCACTTCTTTTAAATTAATAAATAGTTTATTAGCCAATGTCTCTCGATTTGTGTCTGAAACTCTCAAAATTACATTTGGATAAGATATATCTTGGGTAGTAAATAAACTTGCCAAAGCAACAGGTGATGTCGCATAAGAGAAATAATTGTTAAAATTATAATCCCCTCTTAGGTCAAAGATAACTCCATCAATCTTGTTCCTTTCTTTTTCTAAAAAATCTTTAATGCGCTCGACTTCATCTATCTCATTTTCTTTATCTTTAACAAATTTACTAACTCTTATGACTGCAAATGACTTTCCAGCATATTCAACAATATTTGCACTTCCACCGGGAAGATATGCTGGCTTTAATTTTGGATCTATATTCGCTTTCTTATCTCCCAGATTGTTCTTATCAATAATTCGCGAAACTTCATTTTTCTTGGAACATTTATAATTTAGATAGCGCATCCATGGAAATGTATAGGTAACAATCTGACCTTCAGCTCTTCTTTTTATTTTTACTGTAAAGTTTCCTTCTGGAGTTTTCCCTTCATCACCTTCACGAAGAAAATATCTCTGCAGAGCTTGATCCTTTTTCACTTCGTCCGTGCGACCTGAAGCCTGTTTCATTAAGAGTTTCAGCCCTTCAACGGCACTTATTTCTTCATCAGTTTCCCCTTCAATGCCAATATTAGCAATCGATAAGAGTTCATCACCGACTTGTATATTATAAAAATCATTTTTTTCTTCACGACTCAAAGGAACAGTATCTATAGAATATTTCTTTGATATAACCAATTTTCCTTCTTTATCTTTTGGGTTATCATAGGCAAAAGCAACATCAAAATAAAAATGTGCACTGAGACACTTCGCTGGGCTAGGATAGGTAAAATTAGTATAAATATCCCCATTTTTATTAAAAATCTTCATTGCTTCTCTTAAAAGAGTCTCTGAATCCATCTCTTTATTCAGTTTTAAAGTTTCAGTATAAGGATCATAATAACTCTCCTTATTTTTCTGAAAATCATTTACATAATACTCCCTAAATACGGTCTGCACAGAGTCCACTAAGCTCGTTTTTTCTTCTGCATTTAATTTAGGCAGCTCCCAAGGTTCATCTGTATATGAACTGACTTGGGCGGTATTCTCAGATTTATTGCACGCGGAGAGAAAGACAATCGCATTTAGAGCAACAAGCATTTTTAGTCGACTCATAATTCTTCTTCCTACTATTAACAGTTAAAATTAAAACCTTTGAAATAATTAATTGGATAAAAAATTTTTGTAAAGTGTATTATATTAATATTTAAATATATTTTTATTTTTATTGAATTTTCAGACTATTAAAAAAATGCTTAAAATAAATTTTCTTTATTTATTTTGGAAAATATGTATAGTCTTGTAGATGTAAAAATGAGGACAGTTATTATGCGAACTATTGCTAAAAAAATTTGGAGATTTATCAGATATATTTTTATACGCTCCGATTTCATTCTTATGATTTTTGTTTATCCTAGTGCTCTACTTTTAAAATCAATTCGCAGAGTTGGTATTCAAAATATGCCAAACTCTAGAAGAGTTCTATTACATATTGGAGTTTTTCCTATTCGAAGCCATTACACAGAACCTCTATTTGATACCTCTAGTTTGAAGCGTCCTTTAAATCAAGATCGTGAACTCAACGGAATTGACTGGAATACAGAAGATCAGCTTAAGTTACTGAGTAATTTTCAGTATAGTGAGGAGTTAATTCATAAACTCAATAACAAACAAGATGAACTCGCTTTTGACTTGAATAATCCGGCCTTTCAAGGAGGTGATGCAGGTTTTTTATACAATATAATTAGATTAAAAAAACCAAAACGAATTTTTGAAATTGGAAGCGGCCATTCCACTTTGCTTACAATAAAAGCAATAAAAAAAATCAGGAAGAAGATACTCTCTACAATTGCAAACATGTGTGTATTGAACCTTTTGAAATGCCCTGGTTAGAAAAAACAGGAGCCGTTATCATTAGGAGGCCTGTAGAAGAAATTGATAAATCATTTTTTGCGCAATTAGAGCGAGGAGATATATTATTTATAGATTCTTCACACGTAATACGCCCGCAAGGAGATGTTCTATATGAGTATTTAGAACTGTTACCTTCCTTAAAAGTAGGCGTTATTGTGCATATACATGATATCTTTTCGCCAAAAGACTATATGGATTTATGGGTAAAAGAGGAAGTGCGTTTGTGGAATGAGCAGTATTTACTAGAAGCATTTCTCACATCAAATTCACATTGGAAAATAATAGGTGCACTTAATTATTTATATCATAATCACTTCGAACAATTCAAAAATTCTTGCCCATTTTTTGATAATATAAATCAGCCTGTGTCATTATATATTGAAAAAGTGAATTAAATTATGAAGCTAAATATTTAATATATTAATATCCAAATGAGATCTCAATTTAGAACTATTCAACTCAACGTTTTAAATAAAAGCCTTTGGTGTTTTTACTATCGATTATATCATTAAATACTTTTTGGAACACAACCTTATCATTGTCTAAAAGATCTTGAGTTGTCTGTCTATAAACATAATCCGTAACAACACCAACTCCTTCAATATATTTCTCATAATCTTTTACAGCGAAAGGCCTCACTATTTTATTCCAAGCAAAACGAATTTCACTGTTTCGAGGAAGTGGGGAGCCGTTCGGAATAATAGATACTTTTGTTCCCTGCTCGTCAACAACTACAGGAGTTAAAAAATCCTTCCACTCAATTACATTTGCTCCACCACCACCTGTTTGTTTTGTTGTTCCAAATATTTTAGCAATTTTATAGTCCTTCATTAAGGAAACAAATACATCACAAGCAGAGTAACAGTTACTATTCGTAAGTACCGCGATAGGTTTAATTGTTAATACAGCTTTTAGTATTTCAGTGTCTTTTTTGTTATAAGTTTCTGGCAGCGCATCATTTTCATCTCCATCATAGCGATCCGCAGGTGCAAGCAATAATGTTTTCGCTTGAATTTGATCACTGAAATTGCTGTCCGCTAAGTAGCGATCCATTTCATTAACTGTACTTAAATGTGGAGTTTGCATAGGATCTGACGTATTTAATCGAGCATAATAGCGTGACATCTCTAAATTATAAAAGGTATCACGATTGGTTTTAGACACCAAAGGACGCATTTCTAAATTACTGACAAATTTATGTGTAAAAGCATTTGCTAACAGTTGAGGGAAACTACCAAATCCACCACCATTGCCTCGAACATCAATTAAAACTCCTTGAATTTTACTTCTATTATGGAGTATAAATTTACGAATATCATTAACTTCATTTTCAATATATTTTCTTGCAACTAAATAATCGGAATAACTGAAATCACCATCTGGAATAAATCTATTTATCCGAATAACGGCAATAGATTTTCTTTTGTATTTTGCAATATATTTTACAATATTTTGATTCGATGCATTGTTAGCGTAGAGATCCTTAACAAAAGTTTCTTCATTTTTCTTATTATTTAATTCATAAATATTTTCTATATTATTATCTAAGCCGATATCTATGTTTGGTGATTTTTTATGAAAATAGTCATTACATATTTGTTCACTAGATACATAGGTGATCCATGGCAAAGTGTATTTTACAATTTTTCCATCTATTGCACGTTTCACTTTTAAAGTGAAATTCCCTTCAGGTATTTTAATATAGCGTCCATTGCGTGAGAAAAGACGTTGCAAAGCACGAGATTTAAAGGCTTCTGGGTTTGATCCACGACCAATTTTTCCGATAATATCTATCGCAGTGTTTGCATAAATTTCTTGATTTTCATAGCCTTCAATACCAATATTTCTAATGGTTAAGATTTCATCACCAACAGAAAGTGCTTCGAAGTCAGCTAAAGCTTGGGCAGATGCATTCGGCAGAGACAAACTTGGTGTCAGTTTTGCAGAGACAATGAGTCTTTCCTTGTAACCATATTTTTCATCATAACTTAAGCCAACAGTTATAGGAAATCCACCTGAATAACAGCGTGCGGGGACAGGATAAGTAAAGCCAGTGTGCAAATCTCGGACATTGAAAAAGATATTCATCGTGCTTTTGAGCAAATTCTCTGAATCCATATTTTCATCAAGTTTATTTGCAAATGCTATTGCATCGTAATTATAATCGATGACTTTCTGATTTCTATTTACGTAAAATTCATTAAATACGGTTTTAACTGAACTGACTAGATCTTTTTTTTCCTGTAAAGTTAATTCGGGGAGTTCCCAATGATTGTTTTCTGAAGTCGAAGACATTTCTTCAATATCATTAATTTGTACATCAGATTTATTTATATCTGACTTTTGGCAAGCCACAGTTAATAAAACAGAACTCAATAACACAGATTTCTTTAGACGAAGCATAAAGCATACCCTTTTTCAAAAATATTTAAGAATTGTCTGCCCTAGAAAATAAAAATAAATATATTGACTTGATATTATCTTGTCAATATATTTATCATTTTTATTAATATTTTTATTATATAAAATAATTTATGTTTTATAAAATTATTTTTAAATTCTTAACGATTTAGATAAAAACCTTTGGAATTATGTTCATCCATCATATCGTCAAATATTTTTGTTTTAATCTCGATACTGTCTGCCTTGAGATCTCGAATTGTTTTTCTATAAACATAATCCGCCAATACACCACCTCCTTCAATATATTTTTCTTTTTCGTCTGCGGATCTATGACGAACAATTTTGTTCCATGCGAAAGTCATTTCCATTCCCTTTGGCAACTTATTTCCATTTGGAATAATAGGTAATTTTAGACCTTCTTCATTTACTACCACTGGCTTTACAAAATCATCCCAAACAATAACATTCGCACCACCACCACCTGTATGAAGAGTTTCACCATATATTTTGCCAATCCGGTAATCCTTCATATGTGAGACAAAAACCTCACACGCAGAATAGCAATTGCTATTGGTTAAAACCGCTACTGGCTTATCGGTTATAATGGGTTTAAGTATTTCACTTTCTTGCTTAGTATAGGTCAAAGGTAAGGCATCATTTTCATCCCCATCAAACAGATTTTCTGCTGCAATATAGAACTTTCGTTGTTCAATATCTGACTGATATTTTTTATCCTGTAAATAAAAACTCATAAGATTTGGAGTATCCAATATAGGCTTTACTAATGGGTCAGTCGTGTTCAGCCTTTTAAAATACCGGGAAAGTTCAAGATTCAAAAATGTTTGATAGTTTGTAGGTGAAACGAGTGTTTCAAATTTTAAATTTTCAACAAAATTGCTAGTAAATGCGTTTGCTACTAACTGAGCAAAACTTCCAGAACCACCAGGGTTATCACGCACATCTATTAATATACCATCAATATCTTTTTTATTCTGAGTTAAAAACTCTCTGAGTCCTAACACTTCTTTAAAAATTTTATTCCGCATTGATATATATTCATCCCAATTCATTTCTCCTGAAGGAACAAAAATACCTATTGAAATTAATGCAAAATTTTTATTTTTGTGTGAAATTAATTGACTCTTTATATTTGATTCAATTACAGACGCATTATTTAAATCAGTAGAAGCATTTTTATAATTCGCAAATTTGAAAGATTGAGTCTTTCTTGTATTTGAGCCCAGAAATGAGCATCTTTCCTCCTGCGAAATAATTGTTTCCCATGGAATCATAAACTCTTCGATACGACCATCAACTGCTTTTTTGAGCTTGATTTTAAAAATTCCTACAGGAGTTTTACCATTTGATCCACTACGCCAGAATAATTTATCAACAGCCCTCGTTTTTGAAGCATCTTCATTAGCACCCTGTGAGATTCTTCCTAAAATATTTATAGCTTCTTGAGCTGTGACTTCATTTTCTGTTTCCCCCTCCACCCCAAGATTTGTAATAGAGATGATTTCATCGCCGCGTTTAATTGATGTAAATTGTCTATTTTGCTCCTCTGTATATAGATTTGGATCTAAATTTTTAGCAAGCCTACCATCGATGATAAATTTTTCGGTTTTTCCTTCCAAATCATTTATATCATCATATATTATAGCTGCAGCTAGGGGAATTGATGCAAAAAAACATCTCGCAGGGAATGGATATGTAAAAGATGTATGCAGATCCCGAGATTTCATAAATATGTTCATTATATTTTTCAGTAGAATATCAGAATCCATATATTCATTTAAATTCCATACAGCTTCTTTTGAATCAAAATTAAATTCTTCATATTTTTGGATTCTATTTACATAGAAATCTGTAAAAACTGTTTGAACAGATTTTACAATTTCTTTTTTTTCTTCTACACTCAATTCTGGTAAATGCCATTCTTTAGGGCTTTTTTCAGTACGGTCAATCCCTATTGCGCTTATATCAAGCGGTTTTTCCTGATCAGAATTTTTATGACAAGATATTAAGAAAAAAAATGAATTCAATGCGACAAATACTCTTTTTTTATACAAAGCGCATACCTCACAATAATATATTATAAAATAATATATTTACAAAAATATTTATAGATGTTTAGGTTAATAATTTATTTAAATTATTAAGTCAATATAGTGATTTAAATATTTTGCTAAATTATATTTTTTGCTCTAAAATCAATCTTTATTAAATATTATGAGTGAAATTTTTAACTGCTTAATAATTCACGCGATTGGTTTTGTATTTAATTCGATCACTGATGATATATGCTAAGAAACTTTAACTTTTACAAAGCAGCGAAGAATGATGAAGTTAAGCCTGAACGAAACTCTTGAAGTCACCTAATAAAACATTTTAAAAATATCAGTTGGCTTATTTAGGCAGAATTTTAGGTAAAAGAAAAAAATGAAAACTTATATATTTAAAATCCCCCGAAATAAACTTGAGAAAAAGCAACGAAGTTATCACCAAAAAACGATTTTAAAATATAAGTAAACATATCAATGTAAATATACACGAAAAAAAACTTGAGAAAAACCAACGAAGTTATCACCAAAAAACGATTTTAAAATATAAGTGATCATAGCTAGGCTGAAATTTAGGTAAAAGAAATGCATTCTTGAAGGGCATTTGCGGCCAGCAACTCTGCCCTGAAAGGATGCTTTTCTTTTACCGAGGATTTAAAAATAATCAGTAAACTTATATATTTAAAATCCCCCCAAAAAAATACTTAGTCACTCTCCCATTTCAACATAAACTGTTTTTAATTGTGTGTAGCATTCAATCGCAGCCAGACCATTTTCGCGGCCAAAACCAGAACCTTTTACCCCACCAAAGGGAATTTCAATAGGTGATAAATTATAATTATTTATCCAGCACATTCCGGCTTGTATATTATCAATCACTCTGTGTGCTCTTTTTATATTATTGGTAAGGACACCTGCAGCCAATCCATATTCTGTGCTATTTGCTCTGCGAATAACTTCTTCTTCACTTTCGAAATCGAGCACAGACATCACGGGCCCAAATATTTCTTCTTTCACTATTCTCATCTCATCTTGGCAATTGGAAAATACCGTTGGTAAAATAAAATTCCCATTCGCAAATTTTGTTTGACTTGGGCTCCATTCGGGCTGTGTTCCACCACATAATAGGGTCGCACCTTCTGCTTTACCCGACTCAATATAATCTAGAACACGGTTTAAATGCTGTTTACTTATAAGTGAACCCATTTGGGTTGTGGAGTCAAATGGATCTCCAATTTTTATTTTTGCTACTTTCTGCATTAAATTTTCTAAAAATCTTTCTTTTATTTTTTTATGCACAAAAACTCTTGTTCCGTTACAGCAGATTTCACCCTGTGTGTAAAAATTCGCAAGAATGGCAATGGAGGTTGCTTTTTCAATATCAAAATCATCAAATATTATCAGCGGAGATTTCCCACCTAATTCTAAACTCACCTGTTTCAAATTCTTTGCAGAATTTTCAACTATTCTTTTCCCTGTCGGTATAGAACCTGTCAAAGATATTTTACGAATTTCAGGGTGTAAAGAAAGCATTTCACCAACTTCTCTACCACCTTGGACAACTTGAAAAACCCCTGCGGGCATACCAGCATCGAGATAAATTTGTTCAAGTTTCACTGCTGTCATAGGGGTTAATTCGGATGGCTTAAAGATCATAACATTGCCACTGGCTAATGCGGGAGCAGATTTCCAAGCAGCTATTTGAAATGGATAATTCCATGCGCCAATTCCAGCACAAATACCGATTGGTTCTCGCTTTGTGTAAGCAAATGAGCGTCCTAATTGAATATGGTCCCCATGTATACTCGGAGCCAAACCACCATAATATTCTAGAGCATCGGCAGATGATGGGATATCGACTTCAAGGGCTTCACTTATGGGCTTACCTGAATCTAAAACTTCAAGTTGGGCAATTTCAAAGCAGCGTTCACGAATAATACGCGCCGCTTTTGTCAAAATTTTTCCACGCTCAAACCCACTCATTTTTGACCAAATTTCGTAAGCAGAGTAGGCCTTTATAATTATTTCTTGCAGTGCATCTGAGCTTGTTATTTCAATTTCACATATTTTATTTCCAGTCGCTGGGGAGTGGTTCGAGAAATTCTTATGCATAATTTATCCTTTTAAATATAGTTTCACTTCTATCAGAAAAACTATACTTAATAAATCTATCGTTTTCAATTTAATAATTATTAAGAATAAATTTAATTATGCAACATATATTTACATATTTATTTAATTTTAATAAGTGTAATTTGCTTGTAAAGCCCTATCCTATTGCAAATGAACAAAGTCTGTGTGATGGATTGATATGACTGTGCTGTTTTTTTTAGGAGAATGACAACATGACACAAGAGAAAAGATTAGTTTTAGATTGGACAAAAGTTCACGATGTTTTTCCTATTGAAAAACATTTAGCTAATGAAACAAGCAATCTCATTTCAGCAAAAAAATCTCTCGTCTCTGGTAAGGGGAAAAGCCCTGAATTTACAGGCTGGGTAGATTACGTAAAAGAAGAAGCCCAATCTGTTCTGCATTCCATTAAAAAACAGGTGGAAACTATTTGTAATCACTCCGATGCCGTTGTTGTTGTTGGCATAGGTGGAAGCTTACTTGGTACAAAAGCAGTCTATGAAGCACTCACCCATTCGTTTGCAATTGTGAATCAAGAATCTCTGCACCGCCGTCCTGTTTTATTTTGGGCTGGCCACCACATTGCCCTCGATGAGCTATCAGAATTACTCGATGCCTTAGACTCGTATTCCCCAAGTCTCATTGTGGTTTCGAAATCAGGTGGAACAACAGAACCTGCTTTGGCATTTCGCATCTTAAAGAAATATTTAGACGATCGCTTTGGCACAGAAGAAGCAAGTCATCGTATATTTGCAATTACCGATCCCAATGATGGTACCTTATTAAAAATTGCCAAAGAAAATAATTATCCACATTTTCCAATACCTAAAAATATTGGAGGACGATACTCAATCTTTACGCCAGTTGGATTGTTACCTTTAGCTATTTCTGGTGTTAATGTAACAGAGTTTGTTGCAGGAGCGGAACAAGCATTTTATGATAGCACTTCTGAAAAAAATCATTCTCTTGAAACAAATCCAGCTCTTTGTTATGCAGGTATTCGCAATATTCTATATGCAAATAAATATAAAATAGAATCTCTTTGCACATGGTCACCAAAAGCAAAGGGCATCGCTGAATGGTGGAAACAGCTTTTTGGTGAGAGCGACGGCAAAGAAAACTCAGGATTATTTCCAGCAAGCGCTAACTTCACAACAGATTTACATTCTCTTGGACAATATTTTCAGGATGGAGAACGGCATTTATTTGCAACGCACTTAAAAGTTGCCGATGAATATTCCCTTGCAAAAGGTTCCCTAAAAAGGAAAATTAAAATCCCAAACTGTTCTTTAAATGATGGCTTTGACTTCTTAACAGGTCAAGAGCTTTCCCACGTTCAAAACGAAGCACAACAGGGGACATTTTTAGCACATTCAGATGGTAAAGTACCAACACTTATTTGGGAACTTCCTGAGATGAATGCATGGTGGCTTGGTTATTGGATGTATATAAATATGTTTGCTTGTGGTGTTGGAGGATATGCGCGAGGAATAAATCCTTTTGATCAACCAGGAGTTGAAGATTACAAAAATAATATGTTCGCATTGATGGGTAAACCTGGGCATGCCGACAAAGCAGCGCAAATCCGCAGTCGTTTAAGCAGTGGCAATCGTTTGCGTTCTCTCGGGCACACGAGTAAATAAATATTAATTCTTCGCTTCAAGTTTTTTATGGATAATATTTATTAAATTTTCATCAAATTTATTTTGTCTTATATTCTGTGCAAATTTCTCCGCATTGTGAGCATAAGATAAAGTAGATTTGATTTTTTTTATTGCCTCAACTAAATTTTTGTGTGTTAATTTTTGGCTCTGAATGGAAATACCAATTCCAAGTTTTTCAACTCTCCGTGCGTTATCTGGTTGGTCATGGGAAAAGGGAATTAAGATCTGGGGTTTTGCGGCTGCAAGCGCTTGTCCTGTAGTGCCTATTCCGCATTGATGAACAACCATAGAGCAATAAGGAAACAGAGCAGAAAAAGGCTCATAATTGGAAATATAAATATTTGCTGATTGATATGCTTGTTCTGGAATTCTCTGCGGTTTTTTTCCAACTAGGAAGATTGCCCGACAACCTATCTCTTTAATTGCTTTATGGGCATGTAAATAAAAATCATTTTTTGTTTTTACAATAGTTGAACCAAGCGTAAAAACAATGGGTGCTTCACCCTTGTCAATAAATTTCCTCAGTCCAGAAGAAATGTCATGTGAATTTTCTTGATCAAATAATGGAAAACCTAAATTACAAATTTCCTTAGGCCAGTCAGGTTGCTCTATGGAAAACTCTTTGGGGAACAAGGCTAAGATTCCTTTGGTCGAATAATCCCAAAAGCCAAATCTTTTATTTTCTAGACCTATTTTGATTTTTAATTGTAAGACAGGATTTAGACTTTTATTAAAATCTTTCATCATAAAATGACACATTGATTTTAAAATACTTGGTCCTAAAAATTTAACGTAACTTAAATATTTTAAATTCCCTACAAATGGTGGATCAAATGCTGAAAATATAGCACAAGGTTGTAATAAACAGGAGAGCCATGGTATATTGTATTTATCCGCTACCAAAGGTGCAGCAAAAGTAAATGCATGCGGAATAACAAGATCATATTTTGGAATTTCTCTCTCAAGTAATTCATAGCTTTCATTTAAAAATGGTAGAATTAACTCCTTCATAAAATACAGAGTTCCTGTTTTTGGATCATGTGCTTTTTCTGGCCAAATATCTTCGGAGCCAAAATCCTCTTCGCTTGGACGCATAGGAATAAAATGGATGCCAAATTTTTCGACCATCTCTTTGTATTGTAAATGACTCATAAGAGTGACTTGATGCCCAACATTGATAAGTGCTTTTCCCATTGCCATAAAGGGATGTAAATCCCCATATGAGCCATAAGTTGTTAAAAGTATTTTACTCATGGAATTTTCCTTTTTTTAAAATAAACTATAAATAAATTTATAAAATTCTTTATATATCTTCATTCTCACTCGAAATAAGAATATAGTCCATATAAACGAAAAGTCTTAGCGGATTTTCATTTGACATATGAGCTAAACAGATTCAATCAATTCAATTTTAATTAATCGAAGTAAAAATTTATTCTATGAATGATTACAAAGATCATTAGAAAATTGCAGAATTTTCACATTTGAAAATATTTTGTTTAAAATAAATTAATCACTAGTTAAAAAGAAAAGAAATAATTATATTATAATTTAAAATATTATAACCACCAGAAGAACCAGAAATAGTCACATTATTATACGTTTCATCAGCATAATTTGAGACACCTCTTGCCGCTAAAATACTTCCACCAATTGCAAATCGATTTGATAAATTTACGGATGCTTTAAAGCTTGCACCGATATTCCAATCTGAATTTACGTTAGGATTTAACTCCTGCGTGCTACCACCGACTGTTAAATCATTTTCATATGCTGCATATGGAGAAATATTTAAAGAAATAACTGTATATAAGTTTAACCAATTTGTAGGATTTATTTTAAATCCTACATCACCACCCACTTGAAAAATACTATACTTGCTCGTATATGAATAAGTAGAAGTTGATTGAGACCCCTGGGTCATTTCTCCACGCACTCCGAGCCCAAGTAAAAATTGAAATGTTTTTGCAGAACCAGGAAAAAAATAGATTCTTAAACTCGCATTTTCTCCTTCAAAAGTATTTTCTCCAAAAGTAACTTTTGAATATCCCCCCTCAGCCATAAGCTCAGAAGCGTAAACATTTCTTTCTGGACATAGTGCAATATATAAATTGAGAAGAATAATTATAAAATAAAACTTCCTATGCAGCATTTTCTCTCCTTTTCATTAACAAAAATAAATCTTTATTAAAATCAGCATAGATTAATTAAATTAATAAAAATATTAGCCATTAAATATATTTTGACACTTTTTGTTTTTTTATATTAATCTCAAATGAACCATATTAAGGAAATATTTTAAATACGCAACTAAAATATTTTTAATTTTCAAGTGCATTTTTTTATGAAAAAAGATAAGATATAATTAAGTTAATGTTTGTAATATTATATCCTCCTGAAAAACCAGAAATTGTCGTATTATTATAGGTGACTTTTCCAAAGTCTAAATATCCTTTTGCTGCATAGAATCCGAGACCAATTGAAAAACTTTCTGATATATTAACTAACACCTTGTAATTTATACCTAGATTCAAGTTTGAATTTACCTTTGAACTCTCTGTGATAGAGTTCCCATTGATTGTTAAATTATTTTTATATATTGTACTAGGAGAATAATTTAGCGAAATAATACTATATACACTGAGCCAATTTGGATCTTTAAATTTAAAGCCGATATCTCCTCCTACTTGAAAAGAAACATAGTTGCTTGTATTCGTATATGTTGATGTTGATTCTGAACCTTGAGCTTTTTCTCCGCGCACACCTAGCCCCAGCAATAATTTGCGATTCTCTGGAAAATTGCCTGGAAAAAAATAGACTCTTACACTCGCATTTTCACCCTCTAAATTCATTTTTCCGATGGATAGATCCGAATAGCCACCTTCAACAAAAAGTTCCTTCGAATGAACTGCCTTTTCTAAGAAAAGGACAATCAATAAACTAAGAAACTTAAATAAAAAAAAATACTTTTTCTGAAACATTTTCCCTATTCCTAAAAAAACAATAGATTTACAAAAAAAAATATAAAAATCCAAAAGTTGTTTTATATTAATTATAAATATAAAACAATTCATTTAAATTATTTTATCTATTATAAAATAATTTAAATGCACAAAAATAAAGCTCCGCCTAACATTCTTTCCCGTTACATAAACTTAAGGTAATCTCAAAATGCCCCGATTAGGGAAAGGAACTAAAATGACAAAAAATAATATGGTTATAAAACAGGATCAGGTTCAAATAGGTAACATCACAGTTCGCTTAGCAAAAGAGTATGAAGTCGATGCAAATTGGATGGGAAATGATATTTCTGCACATCAATTAAGAGCTTCTTGGCTACGTCTTTCGCAGGATGACCTACCTATGAATCCCCGCTTAGTGGGCAAACCAGGTGTCGGAAAAACAACATTAGCTGTAGCCGTTGCACGTGAATTAAACTATCCCGTCTTTTTAATGCAAGGTACAAGCGACACACGCCCTGACGACCTCATCATCACCCCTGTCATCACTGAAGGAAAACAAATTTCATATGTTGCTAGTCCGCTTGTGACAGCAATGATTGTTGGAGGTGTGTGCATTTTGGATGAAGGTAACCGAATGTCTGAAAAAAGTTGGGCCAGTTTAGCTTCGCTTCTTGATCACAGACGTTATGTAGATTCTGTTATCGCAGGCATTCGTTTACATGCACATAAAGAATTTCGTTTTGTTACGACGATGAATGATGACTCGAGCGTTTATGATTTACCAGAATATATTCAAAGCAGACTCAATCCACAAATCTTTTTAGATTTTGCAGATATTGAAACAGAAGCGCGGATCGTTCGATATGCTGTCCCCTATGTCGAAGAAAATTTATTAACTTTGCTCGTTAGTTTTTTATCCATCGCCCATAAATATGATGAGACATATTCCGTTCGCGATGGAATTCAAATTGCTAAATATGCACAACGACTGCGTTCATTAAACAAAGAGTTAACATTACCTAAAGCTTTAAAGACAAGTGTTTATTCTATTTTAGGAGAAGAGGCTTTGAAGTATTTTCCGGCTGACGAACAAATGCAAAATGACAATAATTCTTCACGTCCAAATTTAAGACCTGTGTGATGACAAATCAAAAATTAAAAGATAAAAAAATTCAATTGTCTGAAAATTATTTTTTTGAATTTGATAAAAATCAACTAAAAAAATTTAAAAATGAAGATAGTTTTTTAGGTTGGGAATTTACGATAGGTAAAATACGCTCACAATTCTTAGAAAAATATATTGCGAATTGCAAGGTTAGTTTTTTACCACTCAACAATAATAACTTACAAGAGAATTGTATTTTAAAAAATATAATTCAATCCCCAACGAATCCATATCTGAAATGCAATCATATTTTAGTAGATTGGCCCGAAGAAGCAGCTGAATTACTCCCACAACTTATTAAAAGTTTTCCAAATACAGTCACACTTGCAAGTAATAAAATAATTGAACAAAATACTTATCAAGAAAGCGATGACAATCTGATTGCTCAAATGCAAAATAATCCTGTGGTTTTTATTGAGTCAATTGACTCACGCCGCTTTATTTTACATAAACTCATTTCGAATTCACCTTTAATTCATTGTGTTGGAGGAGTTGAAAGCTATTTACAATGGCAAATATTAAATAAATTAAATCCTAATCAAGCATTTAACCTCTCTCCTGAGTTACAAACTTCTGGAGCCAGCCTCACTTGGTTGCAGCTTAAATTACGAGAATCGTTAAATATAGGTGAAAATAGTCAAAATTATATACATGAATGTCTTGAAAAGACTGCACATAAAATTATTAAATATATAATCAATCATGCAGACGAAGAAATCCTTATTATTTGTGGAATTGAATTATTTAAAAAAATTG
Source organism: Fluviispira sanaruensis (assembly GCF_004295685.1). Lineage (NCBI taxonomy): Bacteria > Pseudomonadati > Bdellovibrionota > Oligoflexia > Silvanigrellales > Silvanigrellaceae > Fluviispira > Fluviispira sanaruensis. The sequence goes on along the minus strand of NZ_AP019368.1, from coordinate 1,424,434 downwards.
AAAGCACTTTAAAATTATTTAAAAATAAAAGTGAATTCAATAATATATTCAGTAGAAAAATAGTTAATTTAAAGGATTTGAAAAACAAAAATCAAATAAAGAATTTATATTTATGTCAACCAACCCCTGAATCGGCTGCCGATTATGCGGTTATTCCTGCTTTTTTTGCGCATGATATCATTACACAAAATGAAAAAATAACAAGTTGGTTAGAGTTTGCACGTCACAGCTTTTCACAGGCCTTTATAAGAACAGCCGATCGCTATGCCGAATGGACAAAATTTAAAATCAATGCAAGCCAGGAAAGAGATTATTTCCGATTTGTTTATCGCCTTGCTCAAGATCGGAACACTCTTTTTCCAACCACCTTTGAACTCTTATTATCAGCAAGTTCCGTGATTGATTCAAACTTCGCCTTTGAATTTCTAAAGGAATGTAAAAATTTTCCTACGAATTCTAACTTTTCATCTACTTTACCGGTTGTGCATTTTCCGCTGAATCATTTTATAAAAAATACGGCAAAGATAAGCATACAAAAATTTGAAACGCTGCAAAGCAAAAAAAGTTTTCACAAGACAAAACTTAAGTCTGTTGATAAAGCAAAAAAAGCATTTAAAGTACAACCAGTGAACGAAGAAAAATATGCGGATAATTCTTGGGTAAATGAAGATCATCCTTATTCTTGTTCTTTTCCAAGTGAAGATATTTTCATGGAACGTTTAGCTGCTAATGTAAAAAAGAATATGAAAGAAAAACTTCGTTCACAAGAAATCGTTTTCCGTGAATTACAAGCAGATTTTTGTGATGGCTTAGATTTACGAGAAACAATACGAAATTGGCATAAAGAAAAAATAATAATTAAAGATTTACAACATGTCGGTAAAGCTGATATAGGTGCCGTTGTATTTAGTTTTGCTGAAGCAAATAAAGATAATTATTATTCTTGGAAATCTTTTTGGCTGGCTGAACAACATGATGACAGCAATCTTATGTTTTATGCAACTCCATTTAAGGACAAACTTATTGGCCCAGGTATTGCAAAAAGTGAATTCGGTGGATTTGCAGTTATACCGCTTCCAAGTGGAATGGAAAACCCTTGGGGAAATCCATTTATTTCGCACTATGCACAAAATTCTACAGAATGTTTAATATTAGCAGGAGCCTTGTCGACAGCTCATAAAAATATCTTATTTATTTCTAATCATCCCCCTTCCCAACACATCCTAAAAATTTTAAAACAGAGTGGGAAAAGCATCATTTATGCAAAGCTCGATGAATTTCCTCCAGAAGACATTCGCCTTGTTCGTACATTTCATATTCTTGCTGAAGCTGGAGTTCGGGAGTATGCACAAAAATATATTAGAAAGGATTAATTTAAAATGCGCAATCTTGACATACAACAAACGCGCAAGAAAATGACTTATTATTTCATAAAAAATTATTCTCTTGCATTGTTTAGTATCATTCCAAGTATTACTTTTGCTTCCCCAGTCGCATTAGATCTGCCAAAAACAAAGGAAGTATCTTCCGTTCAAAAAACCAATGCTGATCCTAAATTTATCCAATCAGCACCCATTATTCCTGGCTCATCTATCCATGCTTATCAATATTCATTAGAAAATGGCTTAAAATTAATTGTCATTCCAGACAATAGAAATCCTATTGCTACGATTCAATTTATACTTGATGCTGGAAGCAATCGAGAGCAAAAAGGAATTACGGGCTTGGCGCATTTTTTTGAACATATGATGTTTAGAAAAACAAAGGACCATCCGGAAGGAAATTATGATCGCACAATTAATTCCGTCGGTGGAAGCGGTAATGCCGGCACAAGCGATGCGTTTGTTACTTTTTATACGACTTTCCCTGGGCCTGCATTGGAAACTATGCTAAAACTTGAAGCAGATCGCTTTACAAAACTCGATCTCGCAGAACCTTATTTTTCAATCGAAAAAGGCGCCGTCATTTCTGAGAGAAAATTACGGGTTGAAAATGATCCTTTGCAACGCAGCAATGAATTTATTCGCAGTATTACAGAACGTGGAACAACAATGGAATGGTTGACCATTGGATCAAAAAAAGATGTTGAAGAAATGAGTATAGATGCTGCTAAGAGTTTTTATGAAAAATACTACACACCAGATAATACAATTATGATTGTGGGTGGCCCATTTGATCAAAAAAATGTAGCTCAAATGGTGCAAAAATATTTTTCTTCTTGGCATGGAAAAGCTACAGATCAGCACGCAAAATATCCAGCTGATTATTACACACGCGACCTTGGCAAAAAATTTATTTGCAGTGCACCCATTTTTAATAAAAGATTTAGAATGGTTTATCCTGCAGCGAATGGGAATTTAAAAGAATTAATTTATTCTATTGTTTTTCAAGCTATGCTTGATGACAATCCCAATGGCACCTTTGAACGCCGACTGGTTAAGGACAAACTCGTTACAGATTTTAATTTCTATAAAACATATTGGCAGGATCAAAATAATCCATTTGTTGTTTCTTTTTCGTTGACTAAAGATCAAAACTATGAGCCAGTCGTCCAGTTTTGGCAAAAAGGTGTTCAAGAGGTATTAAATAAACCAATCAGTGAAAAAATAAAAAGGCAAATATTAAAACAACTCGCTGTTTCAAATGCAGATACAGCAGAAAGAATGACTGCTTTAGCCAACACAGTGCTGGACAATAATTTCTTTCTCAAAGATTTTAATGCATCGGGACAAGCAGAAAAAATAGTTAAGTCGATTACAACCGAAAATCTTAGACAGTGGATAAATGAAAATATCTCCCCACAAAAATATTACCTCACAGGGATCGTAACCCCTAAGGAAGCGCCAACGTGTTCAGATATGTATGCTGAATTTCAAAAAAGCATTCGATAAGGAAACAATTACATGAAGTATAAAATCATTTCCCTTTTATTATCTTGTGCGGCATTTCCGACTGCATTTACTCAAGAGTCATTGAAAAGTGTAAGACCAACAGTATCGACAAAACCAGTAGAACTCAATTGGCGGTCTATTAAGTGGCCCAGTATTAACTACACAAGAATTCCTGTCGACGGAGGCGCAGCTATTTATAGTCTACATAGCAGCACAGCTTTGAAATTTAAAGTTACATTTGTCTTTTCAGGAGGTATCTATGCTTTTCCTGAAAGTGATCGAACGGCATTTGGTGCTTTTTCAGATCTGATCACTCTCGGAGGTTTTGGCGATCTTAATTTCGACCAAATTCAAAATTATACTACGGAATATGGAATTAATATCCGCTCTAGCATAACACCTTTAGGTCAATTTGTCATCACTGCCGATGCTTTATCGGAAGACTTTCCTCGATTGCTCTCGCTTATTAATAATATGATTTTAAAGCCAAAATTTGAAGAGAAAGCTCTCGATTTATGGAAGCAGCAATCTATAGATGCATTTAATAATCTCATGGATAGTAATACAATTGAAAAACAATATCGTTTTATTGATCTTGAGGCAACAAAACTCGCATTTGGCAAAGATCACTATCTTGCGAAATCAATTGAAAGAGTTTCACCGAGCGTTATTAAAAAGGTATCCTACGATCAGATTAAAAATATTTACAAAAAAACAATTTCTAAAAATGGTTTAAATGTATCTATTTCTGGCGCGTTTACCCAAAAAGATTTTGACTCCCTTAGACAACTTGTCAGTAAAATACCTTATCTCGAGCCATCAATCAAAACTTGGTATCCTACGAGAAAAATGAATACTCACAATGCTAAAAAGATTAACACTGTGATTATTAAAAAATCTGATATGTCTCAATCCACGGTCTCGTTGCGTTTCTATTATCCAAAATTTGGTAAACTGAATTCAATTGAAACCACTCAATTCGATATATTAGAAGAAATATTTTCCTCAACTGGTGGCGTGATCGGTAACGATCGCTTTTCTAAAGCCATGCGTGCAGATTCTGGTATAAGTTATTCACCGCACGCCTATTTTAATGATACACTTTTATTCCCTAACACAGATGTCGGGGTCTTTTATCTCAATTTTCAAAGTCCAAATGAACGCATTGCTGAAGCTATTCGTATTGCCACACAGACTTGGCATAAATTTATTAAAGACGGTGTTTCACAAGAAGAGCTTGATAACACAAGAACTTCAATGATAAATCGTATGCTCGCAAGTGAGTCAACTGTCTTTAATAAAAGCGATGAAATTCTCATGCAGCTTATAAAAGGACAATTGCCAAGTGTTAATCCAATTGAATTTACTTTGGCAAAATTAGACAAGCAGCGCAGTGTTAAAAATTTAAATGAAACACTCAAAAGACTTTCAGACTCAGAAATTGTCCCGGTCCTTGTTATTATGGGCAATCCCAACGATGAACAGATAAAACTCCTAAAAAAGATTGATGCGCTTGACTTAAGCCATGTGAGCGAATTAAGTTCTTTGACGAAGCCATATATGTAATTTTTAAGGAGACCTTTTATGATTAAGTCTTTTGCAGTTGAGTCCTCTTCTCCAGCTGATTTTATAAAGAAAGTAACAGACTCTTTAGCAGGAAGAGAGCTTGGCAAAATTGCAAGTATGAGTTTGAAGGAAAATAATATCGTAATTATGTTTTCTAAACTTGGAAAAAGCGAAGTTATTTTCAATGTCAAAAATGAAGGCAATGGCTTTAGCTGTACACACAGTTCAGAAAAGATTGCTCTCACTCACAAAGCACTGCGTGGTGACATTGAAGGTAAATTAGCTAAAGTTCTTGAGTCTAACGGAGCCAAAGTAACTGAAAGTTAAGAACACTGTTAATAAATTCATAGCTCTAATCTTTTGGCAAAAAGATTAGAGCTATGTGCTGGGAGCTTTAAATTCTTTTTCACGGCAAGTTCATCTGCAGCAATTAAAGTAAAATAAAACTCAACCATACCTGCGCTAAAATGATCGTTTTTAACCGAATGACACCAGATTTGTCCATCATGGCTTTGCACTATTTTCTCTGCTGCAGCAAGTCCTAGACCTGTGCCACTTTTCTTTGCTTTGGTAAAAAATGCGTTGAATAAATTTTTAATATCTTCTTTTTCTATAAATGAATTATTGTTACCTATACAAAACTCTATAAAAAGTTTTTTGTTAATGATAACGTCTCGTGTTTGAATCCATATCTTCCCTTTAAAGTTCATTGCTTGCAAAGCATTGAGAAAGATATTTGTAAACACTCGCTCAATTTTGCTCATATTTGCTTTGATCTTGTGCTGATGAGAAAAATTAAAAGAAAATGCGATGTCAGCATTGTTATAAATCTGCAAATTTTCTTTCACCACCGATGAAATTAAGCTTTCTGGACAGATGGATTCCAATTGCAATTTTTCAGATTGAGAACCCATTTCCATAATATCAATCAGCATCCCATTCACTTTTTGAATGTTTCGATCAACCTGCGGAACTAAAGTTTTAATTATAGAATTTATCTGCGCTATATCTTTTTGCATAGTTAAGGTTTTTAAAATTGTTTGTAACATTAAAAAGGGTTGGCGCACATCGTGGGCTAAAAGTTGAATTGTCATGGCAATTGCTGCATTTTTTTCTGCTTCAATTGTTTTCTCTTGTAAGGCTTTTAAATTCAAAATCGACTTATTTAAAATTTTAAAAAGATCGGTTATTTCTTCTGATAAATTTTTTGGAATTTCTAGTTCTTGTAAAGTTTCTGAATTTTTGAAGTGGGTAATGAGATGAACTAAAGGCGAAATACTATTCCTTAATAAAATCCATAATAAAAAATGCACTAAAATTGATAGAATAATCCAAATAAAAAAGACTTTATATGAATTATGTAATAATTTTTCTAGAAAAGATATTTCTTGATAGAATCCTATAATGAAAAGTGTAGTTAATAAAAAAAACACCAACCAAAAAGCAAAAAATGTGCCCAAAATTTTATGAATAATCGGCGCACAGTTTACATTTTTTAAGGTCATTAAATTGTAAATCGCCCGCATGTAAATTCTCTCACTCTAGCAATTCAGATTCTAAAGAAGGATAATACCAATCGAGGTCGAGAGTTTTTGCCCAATGGCAATCACCTAAATCATAATGCCACCACTCAGCTGTATAATTGACAAATCCAGCACGCTTCATTGCATTGAACAATAAGCGGCGATTTTTCCGAATAGCAAACCACTCATCTTTCGTATAGCCTGCACCTTGAATATAGTCTTGCTCAAACCAAATCGTTTGTGAACATTCAGAAACGCAATCAAAGTCCGTTCCCATATTTAAAGCTTGTCCATCAAGAGCCAAAGTGAGGTCAAGCGCCCCGCCGCTATTATGCGGTGGAATTTCATACAAAGATTTTTCAGCAGGATGAACTATAAATTCTTTAGTTATTGCAAAAAGTTCTTCATGACTTAATGCTGGGTGTAAATCTTTCTGCTGCTCATAAATATATCTAAATAAATCAAACTGCGTTTCTATTGTTCTAAAGGCATCAAATATTAAAAAACTAAAATTGTGTGGAAGGTGCTCAAGAATTTGGTTAAGTTTTATAACCAAAGCGGTCCTGGTATACATCAAATTGAGTACACCTTTTAGTTTTATATCCTTATATGAATGTAAAGATTTTATGCGGAAGTTTTGATCAATAGGCATGGGTTTTGCATTTGCCTTCAACCAATTTATATTTTCTTGAGAAGGCTTATTATAAATAAAATCGATAGATGTTTCGTAAAATTGCTTTTTCATGCTTTTCCTCACTGGGGTAAAAGGTATTGGAGAAAATTAAAAACAAAAGCGCCAAAAAAATTAGCAATGGAATAACCAAGAACACCAAGGATAATTGCTATGGCTACTCCGCTCTTCCATTTTCTCACCTGCGCTACTGCAACAGCAGTGCCAGGACCGCCAATAAGCGCTTGGGAGGTGATTGAAAGTGCTATTTTATTCAGTTTAAAAATACGTGCTGAAACAATTATAAACAGAGCATGGGTAAATATTATTATGATTGGTATAAAAATAAGCATTTTAGGCAAATGAAGAATTGCTTTTAAATCTGAGACAGCACCCACACTGAAAAAGAATCCTGCAAATAATATAGCACCAAGTACATAAGCTGGTTTAAAATGATTTTTAAAAAAAGGCAATTGTCCTGCGCACAATGCTAATATGCTAAGCCATAATATTTTATGCATAAAGCCGATATTTTTTGCCAAAAAATCTGCTAGCATAACAAGACCTAATGAAACAAATAAGCAAACCAATAAACTGACTATGCTCACTTTTACACCATCATAAGCACTTCCATCATTTTCAGCAATTTTAATATCTTCACCTTTATCGCTGCCATACCATATACAAATAATAAGCCAAAGACTTGTAACAACACTATCTAAGGCAAAGACGGCAATAAAATAATTATTTGGTATATCGAGTAACTTTTGCATGGCTGCCGCATTTTCAAGCCCACCAATATAACTTGCTGTGAGTTGAGCGGCAATTTTATAAGCATTGATTCCAAGACTATTCGCTGATACAGCTCCCGCAATTAATCCACCTAAAAGGCTACCAAATATTCCAAAAAGAAAAACAATTACAATTTTAAATGGCACCTTAAGTATATCTTGAAATTTAAAATCTAAAGTCATCATAACAATTGCAATAAGAACAATTGGACCTTGTAGAGTCTCATATAATTCAGATTGTGATGGAACAATACCAATCTGACTCAAAAGCATGGCGAAAAGAATCAACAAACAGACACTGCTCACATGCGCAATCCAAGCAACTCGACGCTCAATTGCATAACATATTAGAGCTGAACCAAAAACAATTAAAAGAAGCAATTGCAAAGACATTTATAACCTATTTATTTATTGAACATTGAGTGCTTTTGAAAAAAGTTTGACTATAACTTCAGAAGAAGTATTTAATTGACGCTTGATAATTATATTGAAATTAAAATTTGTCAAGAAATTGATATAGATTTTCAACTTTATTTTTAAATAGATACCCAAAAAATATATTAGAAATGAAAAAAAGTATAGAGAAATTTTTTATCTATTTAATGTAATTTAAAATGCACATATTTTGATCAAGAGTAAATACTCATACAATATACAATATTAATTTAAACAATAAATCTTCTCCGCTCAGTTACTTTAAATTCATGATATAAAATAAAAATTATTATTTATCCATAAAAGAATAAAAAGTTTTACTAATATAAAAATAAATAATAAATTAATAAAATGACTGATTATATGAAAGGGTCAATGTATTCTATGAAAAATAATAAAATAAAAACAGAAATATATAAAGCACTCTTTATAACACTCACATTAACATTTGCAACAAATCTCTGGGCACAAACTGCAGAAGAATTTCCCAGTTTAAATGAATTTTATGCTCAACACACTGAAGAGCAAGGAGAAGAGCTTCTTTTAAGTGCAACCGGAAGTGAAGTGAAAGACTTGAGTCGCACCAATCTTGTCAAACTCTATCAAGACTCGATTATTGGCAATTATTATGTCGAAAAAATATATGATTATTATAATAATGCCAATAAACTCTCTGCAAAAAGAGAATATTTTGCCTACTCACTCGATAAACAAATCGACTTAAATATTGTCCCGCCTACACTTTATTTTAAAGATCCCGCAAGTGATAATAATTTTATCGTCAGACAGTTATATATAAGCAAAGCTCATTCTGTTGAAGGAAAAAAAGCAGCCAAAAATTATAACTTAAGCGGCACGCCCTTGCCTATTTTTGACCAATTGATTGGTGCCACTGACAGGAAATTCAACAATTTCCTCATCGCCCAGGATGGCACAGTTATAGCGATTGACCATGAATCCCTTTTTCTTGATGGCTATATCAGCAATACTGAAAAATTTATAAATGAAGATGATATCAAAGCGTTCTTTTATAACAAAAGTATTTGGGAAAAATTTATGAGTACAAATTGGGACGAATGGACTGAGATCAATTTATCCCACGAAGAAAAATCAATCAAAGAAGCTTTCATTGCAAACATAAACAAACTTAAAGTTAAAACCGCTGAAATTATGAATCACTCAAGCTATGAAGATTTTTTTAGTTCTGCCGATAATATCAGAAAAAATGCAATTGAGTTAAAGAAACAAATTTTTTTCAGCGAAGACGATAAAGAAAATATAATTCCCAAAACAATAAAACCACGCGCACCTTTACCTCCTCCTCTTCTTGAAAAAAAATGTAAAATATTACCTCCATTGCCTCCACATGTTGACAATAAATGTGAACTCCCTCCACCACTCCCACCCAGATTGAAAAAGTTGTGATTTTCAAAGTTTATTTCGGAAGATTTTAAATTTATAAGTTTTCATTTCTTTCTTTATTCTCGGTAAAAGAAATAGCATCCTTTCAGGGCAGAGTTGCTGGCCGCAAATGCCCTTCAAGAATGCTTTTCTTTTACCTAAATTTCTGCCTAATTATGCAAACTTATATTTTAAAATCTTTTTTTTGGAGTAACTTTGCTTGATCCCTTCATTCTTAAATTCGGCATTTTCCAATAATTGAATTATGAAGCAGCACTTGTTTAATTTGAGTGTCCGTAGCTTTTGTTAAAGTTCTTTAGCAAAAATAATCAGTGTGCGTATTAATTATGGATAAATAGCAAAAATAATCAGCAGTTCGACGAATTGAATAATTTAGAGGGGAGAGGAATGTGAGGTGGTTTCGAAGGGCATTTGCGGCCAGCAACTCTGCCCTGAGAAGCCCCTCACATTCCGCATACCCGATGAAATTAAGACAAAACCAACTGATGATTTTTGCACACCACAACCTTAACTCTTATTCTTATCTTCTCTTAAATAAACTCCGGTCAAACTGTATTTATTTTTTACATTTTCTTTAAAGCCTTGTACGCTTTCTTTTAATAAATAGTTTGTTGTTCCACTGTAAAATGTAATAACAGGAACTTCTTCAAGAATTATTTTTCCTAATTGCTCTTGTAATTCTTTTCTTTTGCTGGGATTAAGCTCAACTTCTGAAAGAGCAAAATATTTATCATACTCACTGTTTTTAAACTTAGGATCATTTGCTGCATTGGTTGATTGTAAGTTCGAAAAAAAGTCATACGCATCGTTGATCGTTGCAGAATTTCCCATTCGCATCACTTCAAATTGTCCCAAACTGCGTTTGTCGAGCATGCTTTTCCACTCTTCGTTGACGCTTTCAACTTCAACGCCCAGCTCCTTTTTCCACATTGAAGCAACGGATGTGGCAATCTTTTTATGATTCTCACTTGTATTGTATACAATTTGCAGTTTAAGTGGCTTTTCTTTGGAATAACCTGCAGCTGCATAGAGTTTTTTTGCTTCTTCAAGCTGCTGCGCTCGCGACCAATCAGCCCACTCTGGTTTATTCTGCGTATAGTTTTTCATGCCATAGGGAATAAAATCATACAAAGGCTTTTGCCCAGTACCTAAAATTGTCTCGGTTATGATTTTTCTATCAACGATCATGCTTAAAGCTTTTCTTAAATTTTTATCTTTAAACTTAGGATTTTCTAAATTGAAAATATAATAATAAGTTGAGAGAAAAGGTTTCGTTCTGAGCTCTCGAGCATATTTAACTTTTATACTTTTATACAAATCAACAGGAACCTGTAATGTTTTGTGCAATTGACCACTTAAAAACATCCGGTATTCTGCATTGAGATCTTCTGTATTAATATAATTTACTTTTTCTAAATAAATATTTTCTTTGTTCCAATAATTATTATTTTTAGTAAGAGTTATTTTGTCGCCATTTTTCCGATAGCTTAAAACAAATGGTCCATTGCTGACGAGATTGCCCACATGGGTAAAAGCACCCTCTCCATATTTTTCAATATTCTTTTTTTGTACAGGATAAGTATTTGGCATAACAAGAATTTCAAGAAAATAAGCAATAGGATGCGTTAAAGTAATTTCAAGGGCGCGATCGTCAATTGCTTTGACGCCAAGACTCTCAAGTGGCTTTTTCCCTTGAGCAATCTCTTTGCCATTGACCACACCTTCTAACAAATAAGAATGCTCTGCAGCCACTTTGGGATCGACAAGTCTGCGCAGAGAATAAACAAAGTCGTGGGCTGTGATTTTTGTTCCATCAGACCACTTGATATCTTTTCTTAAACTGAAAGTGTACTTTTTGCCATCTGGAGAGATCTTCCATGATTCTGCTTGGGCAGGTATTATCTTGTCATTTGCATCGGATTGAACCAGGCCTTCGAAAAGTTTGTCAAGAAGATCACTGCACCCCGTTTCTGTGCATTTTTGTAAATCGAGAGTCTGCACTTCACCACCCTTACCTATATTCATTTCTTGCACTTTTGCTGCAAGGGGATCATTGGGCAGCGCAGCTAAAGCGAATGGTGAGACAAAAAGCGATAAAGTAACATAATAAATAGATTTCGTCATAATGGACTCCTATCTGTTAAGATTTTTTTTGTTCCCTTAAGTAAACTCCAACCAAACTAAACTGATTCATACTGTTCTTTTTTATGCCGACTAGCTCGTCACGGATTAAATAATTGTTTGCATAATAATAGATAGGAGAAATAGGCGTATCTTCGACAATTATTTTCCCTGCTCTGTTAAGCAATGTTTTTCTTTATTCAGGATTTACTTCATTTTCTGCTTGTTCGATGTATTTATCAAATTCTGCATTTTTATACTTCGTTACATTCACTTCTTTATGAGAAATTAGATTTTCAAAAAAATTATACGGGTCATTCATATTTGCTACTGTTCCCAAACGCATGACCTCAAACTGACCTGTTGAACGCTTGTCGAGCATGGTTTTCCATTCTTCGTTGAGGGTTTCAACCTCAGCACCTAAAGATTTTTTCCACATGGAAGCAATGGCTGTAGCTATTTTTTTGTGTCCTTCGTCGGTATTGAAAAGGATTTGAATTTTGAGAGGATTTTCCTTAGAATAACCTGCTTCTGCATAAAGTTTTTTTGCTTCAGCAAGTTGTTTTTCCCGTGGCCACTCCTGCCAATAAGCTTTGTTATGGCTGTAACTTTTCATATTATTTGGAATGAGATCGTAAGCAGATATTTGTCCGGTATTTAAAAACGACTTAGTTATAACATCTCTGTCGATGGCAATATTAAGAGCTTGCCGCAGAGATTTATTTTTTAATTTTGGATTTCTTAAATTATAAATATAATAATAACTAGCAAGTTCTTCAAAAGTTTTTAATTGATTAGGATATTTTTCCCGAATTCCTTTTATTTGTTCCGTAGGAATGCTATTTGTCATATGGATTTGATTGGCTTCAAACATCTTGTATTCAGCAACAGCTTCTCCAACTATTAAATAATTCACCTTGGATAAATAATCTTTGTCTTTATTCCAATAGTATTTGTTGGGGGTAAAAACTATTCTATCTCTTGACTTACGTAACGACAAAATAAAAGGGCCATTGCCGACAAAGTTTTCTGTTAAGGTAAAAGCACTTGCTCCATACTTTTCGTAATTTTTCTTCTGCAAGGGCACTACAGCAGATACAGCGAGGGATTCTAAAAAATAACCCGATGGTTTTTTTAAAGTGATTTCAAGGGTCAAGTTATCAAGCGCTTTGACTCCAAGGGTGTGCAATGCCATTTTACCTTGATTGATTTCAGTACCATTCACAACATTTTCAAGGTTAGAGGCATTTTCTGAAGCCACTTTGGGATCGACAAGACGTCTAAAACCATACACAAAATCATGCGCAGTCAATTCACTTCCATCTGACCACTTTAAGTTTTTGCGCAATGCGAACGTATATTTTTTTCCGTCGGGTGTGATAGACCATTTTTCAGCCGCTGCTGGGACTATCTCCCCATTTCCATCAGTACTAAGCAACCCTTCATACAAACTACGGACGAGTTCTGTGCAGGCTGTTTCATGACAAAGTTGGGGATCGAGGGTAGTCGGCTCTTCTGAGTTCACAAGATTGACCTCCTGCACTTTTGCGGCAAGGGGATCATTTGGCACAGCGGCATATGCCGCCTGAGATAAAGTAACAGAAATGGCTAAATATTTAAAAAAACTTTTCATCACTTCCTCCTCTATTCAAAATAGGAATTAATTCAAATCACTCTTTTTATCCTTTATGTAAACCCCAACAAAAGAATATTTTTCTAAAATATTCTTTTTAAAACCAATCACTTCTTTCCGTTTTAAATATTTACGCGTCTGGCTCATAATGGGTGAAAAAGGAAGTTCTTCCATTAAAATTTTCCCAGCTTTTTCTTGCAGAGATTTTCTTAAAACAGGATTCACTTCACTTTCTGCCTGTTCAATATATTTATCGTAATCTGCATTTTTAAATTTCGGAGTGTTGCGCACGCTGGTGGATTGAAAGTTTGTTAAGAAATCATATGCGTCATTCATAGTGGCAAGCCCACCTAAACGCAAAACTTCAAATTGTCCGGTCGAGCGTTTGTCGAGCAATGTTTTCCATTCCTCATTGGCAATTTCGACCTCAACACCCAAGCTCTTTTTCCACATAGATGCAATGGCAATGGCTATTTTTTTATGGTTCTCGTCGGTGTTATAAAGAATTTGTAATTTTAACGGTTTTTCTTTACTATAACCTGCTTCTGCATACAGTTTTTTTGCTTCAAGAACTTGTTTTTCTTTTGTCCAGTTAGTCCATTCCGGTTTTCTCTGTGTGTAATTTTTCATCCCATTTGGCACAATTTCGTAGGAAGGAATATCTCCAGTTCCTAAAATTGAGTCGGTGATAGCTGTGCGATCGATAGTCATATCGAGAGCTTTTCTCAGACTTTTATTTTGCAATTTAGGATTGTTTAAATTATAAATATAATAATACATAGAAAGAATTGGTGTGCTCTGCAGCTCTTCTGCGTATTTTACTTTAATCGCTTTGTATTGATCGGCAGGGATTACACCGGTTATATGCAATTGTCCTGCTTCAAACATGCGGTATTCTGAAACCAAATCTTTTAATATAAGATAATTCACCTTATTTAAATAAACAGCATTTTTATCCCAATAGTTTGGATTTGGTTCTAGGACTATTTTATCACCAATTTTTCTTTCTTTCAGAACAAAGGGACCATTGCTCACAAGTTTTCCTGCGTGAGTGAATTCCCTAGAGCCGTATTGCTCGACATTCTTTTTTTGCACGGGAGAAGCACTGATCATCGCCATCACTTCTAAAAAATAGGCAGTGGGACGGATAAGGGTTATTTCAAGAGTGCTTTCGTTGAGTGCTTTGACGCCAAGTGATTCTGGTGTTGCTTTGCCTGAATTTATGTCTTTACCATTCACTATATTTTCCAATAAATAACCATTTTCCGAAGCAGTTTTTGGATCGACTAACCTTTGCATGCCATAGACAAAATCCTGTGCTGTGATTTTCGTCCCATCGGACCATTTTAAATTTTTCCGTAACGTAAATGTATATTTTTTTCCATCAGGGGACATTGTCCATTTTTCTGCTTGTGCAGGAACAATAACTCCCTTTTGATCAACATTGACTAAACCTTCAAATATTTGCTCAAGAATACTTGAACAAGCAACCTCATGGCAATTGTGCGGATCAAAAGTTGTGGGCTCTTGGTTATTTGCAATATTTATTTCTTGGACTTTTGCTGCCATGGGATCTTTCGGCACAGCCGCATATGTTGTTTGGGTATAGACCATTGCAAGAGAAAAAATCTTTATTATATTCTTCATATTTGATCCTCTATTGATAAAAGTTAATTGATAGCTTTTCCTTGTTCCCTTATATAGGTATTTTTTAGATAAAAACGCAACATCATATTCTTTTCTAAATTCACTACAGAAGGTTTTAATAAATAACTCGTTGTCATACTATAAATTGGGATAACAGGAGAATCTTCGATGATTATTTTACCCGCTAGTTTCAATAAGTTTTTTCTTTTAACAGGATCCATTTCGCTCATGGACTCATTTATCAGTTTGTCATATTCATTGTTACTGTAGCGCGCGTCGTTTTGTAATTCTTTTGTGCGGAATTGAATTAAAAAGTTAATTGGATCGTTAATATCAGCAATATAACTATAACGAACCAGTTCGAAATCGCCATTGATTCTTTTTTCAAGTAAGGATTTCCATTCTTCATTTTGAATGTTGGCAAGCACACCCAATTCTTTTTTCCACATGGACGCTATGGCAGTGGCAATTTTTTTATGGCCATCATTTGTATTGTAAGTGATATTTATTTTAAATGGATTTTCTTTACTGTAACCCGCTTCTGCATAAAGTTTACGTGCTTCAGCTAATTGTTTTTCCCTCGGATAATCCTGCCAATAAGTTTTAGCTTGGGTATAGTCTTTGATCCCAAAGGGAACAAAATCGTAAAGTGATCTCTGACTTCCTTCCAAAATATTCTGCGTGATTACGTCTCTATCCAGAACAATACTCAAAGCTGTTCGCAAATTTTTACTTTTAAGCTTCTCATTACTGAGATTAAAAATATAATAATAATTCGCTAAAATAGGGGTGCTTTTAAAATCATTTTTGTGTTTATTTTTTAGTATTTTATATTGTCCTGTTGGAATTCCGGCAGTGATATCTAGCTGCCCTGTTTCATACATTTTGTATTCTGTATTGCTATCGACAATGGGATAGAAATGAACTTTATTTAAATAAACAGATTCTTTGTCCCAATAATTTGGATTTTTCTCGATAGTTAATTTGTTACCAATTTTATGTGAAGTTAAAATAAAGGGGCCATTAGATATAAGTTTGCCAGGCACTGCGAAAGAAGAGCCTTTATTGGCATGCTGTTCAACACTTTTTTTCTGCATAGGAAAAACTTGATGCATGATCATGTATTGCAAAAAATAGGAAGTGGGTTGTGCTAATTTTATTTCGAGGGTTGTGTCGTTGAGAGCTCTGACTCCTAATGTTTTTGGATTCTTCTGTCCGCTGATGATCCCTTTTCCATTCACAACACTTTCTAAAATATTAGAAAATTCAGAAGCATTTTTAGGGTCAATCAAACGTTTCATTGCGTAAACGTAATCTTGCGCTACGAGTTTTGATCCGTCTGACCATTTTAGGTTGTTCCGTAATGTAAAAGTATAAGTTTTGCCATCATCGGATATGACCCATTTCTCTGCTGCTGCAGGCTCTATGTCACCCGCGTTATTTTCCTTTACCAGACCTTCAAACAGCTGAATTAAAATAAGATCGCACACCTGCTCATTGCAGAGTGCAGGATCCAAACTTTTTGGATTATCAAAGTTGCCAATATGAATTTCTTGTACTTTGGCAGCCAAGGGATCTTTAAGCCCATTTGCACATGCTATGGATGATAATAAAGTAACAATGGCCGAAATTTTATAATATTTTTTCACGACAAATCCTTTGTCAAAATAAATTAAAATTAAATATCAATTGATATTTTTAGGATTTTCTCTTAAGTAAACGCCTGATAAATAATAATGATTCAATACATTTTTCTTAAATTCCACCACATAAGGATGCACTAAATACAAAGATATACTGCTATAAATTGGCATAATAGGTTGATCTTCGGCTAATATTTTACCACCTTCTTCAAATAATTTTTGCCGCCTTGCAGAATCGCTCTCTATCAGTGCTTTATTGACCACTGAATCGTAATCTTTATTTTTAAAATGCGAATCGTTTGCAGGATCGGTGCTGCGCAATTGAATAAAAAAGTTTGACACATCGTTGATATCTGCCACATAACCTAAGCGCATTATTTCGAAATCACCATTTTTTCTTTTGTCTAGCATGGTTTTCCACTCCTCATTTTGTGGAATTGCATTGACACCCAGTTCCTTTTTCCACATGGAAGCAATTGCTGTGGCAATTTTTCGATGACTTTCAAGTGTGTTGTACAAAATATGCAAAGTCAGAGGTTTTTGTTCAGAAAAACCTGCTTCTTTATAAAGCTTTTTTGCTTCTGCAAGCTGTTTTTCCCTTAACCAATCTTGCCAGTAAGGCTTTGCATGAGTGTAATCGCTCATACCGATGGGAACGAAATCATAGAGAGGTTTTTCTCCTCTGCCACCAAGAACTTTATGCACTATGACATTGCGATCAATAACTATGCTCAACGCTTGTCTCAGCTTTTTATTATTAAAAGGAGGTATCTGGGTATTAAAGACATAAAAATAACTACCAAGATATGGGCTCTCTTTAAATTCTTTTACATATTTCTTTTTAATTTGCTTATATAAGTCAACAGGAACTCTATCTGTTGCATCGAGTTGACCCGTTTCAAACATTCTATATTCTGTGAGTGTGTCTGATACAGAGTGAAAATTCACTTTGCTAATATAAACCGATTCGACATTCCAATAGTTCTCATTTCTTTCTGCAGTTACTTTGTCTCCTACCTTTCTGCCTGTAAGTTTAAAGGGGCCATTGGAGACAAGAATACCTTCTGCCGTAAAGGAATCTTCGCTTTCACCATGTTTTTCAACGTTGTTTCTTTGAACAGGAAAAGTGCTGCTTATGGTTAAATTCTTTAAAAAATGAGGAGTGGCCGCGCTCAACTTTATTTCGAGATTGCGCTCATCAATTGCTCTCACGCCTAAGGAGTCAGTCGGCTTTTTCCCATCAATAATGTCTTTTCCATTCACGACATTTTCAAGTAAGGTTGAATATTCTGAAGCCACTTTTGGATCAACCAAACGTTTCAAAGAATAGACAAAATCTTCAGCAGTGAGCTTTGTCCCGTCGGACCATTTTAAGTTTTTTCTCAGTCTCAAGTTATATGTTTTTCCATCAGCACTGATCACCCAATTTTCAGCTGCGGCTGGCAGCACATTCCCATCTGAATTTTCCCGCACCAATCCTTCAAACAGCTGCAAAATGATAGCTCCGCAGCCAGTTTCATTGCATTTTTGTGGATCGAGGGTCTTAGGGTCATCTAAATTACCAATATTCAACTCTTGCACTTTCGCTGCTAAAGGATCTTTCGGAATGGCTGCCATTGCATTTAGCGAAAAAACGAGAGAGATTAGAGAATAACCAAATAGTTTCAATGACATAAGCCCTCCGCAAAATATATTAAGAATTCTGAATCTCACAAATAACAAACTTTTTGATTTTTAGCCAGCTAGTCAACACAAAACTTAAGCAAATCTAAAAATGACCCAAAATATAACAAAGATGATTTCAACTTGAGTCTCTTATAAGCTTGCGCTATGGGATATCTTGACTTTTTGGGTCTTACTACAAAGGAGAAATTATGACTTTCACATCTTCCGCTGTTTCTTTAGAATGGAATCGCAACAATCTTATCCTCACTCGTGGAGCGAGCCAAATTGTAATCGCCGCTGAAAAAGTGCAAAACTTACGCACACAAGACACTGAAACTGGATTTATTGAATACTTCCGTTCAACTGCTTTAGAAAATCGTGAAGCACGTCGTGTATTCCAATCCTGGGAACGCAAGGACAAAGAACTTCTCAATAAAATTTACAAAGAAATGATTTCTTAAGTAAAATTGGTAGAAACAAATAAATAAAAAAAGCATTGAATAGAATTCAATGCTTTAAATTTCAATACTTTACAAGGTGAAATTTATGAATCAAACTAGCCCTTCCGCTTCACATCCTTATGTTAATATTGCTTATTATAAATTCGTTCAGATAGAAAAGCCAAATGAGTTGCGCGCAACTCTCTTGAATTTTTGCAATGATTTACATATTAAAGGTACGATTCTGCTTGCCAATGAAGGTATTAATTCCTGCTTAGTTGGAAGTGATGAAGCCATTCAACAATATATCGATTATATGCACGCCG
Source organism: Fluviispira sanaruensis (assembly GCF_004295685.1). NCBI lineage: Bacteria > Pseudomonadati > Bdellovibrionota > Oligoflexia > Silvanigrellales > Silvanigrellaceae > Fluviispira > Fluviispira sanaruensis. The sequence goes on along the minus strand of NZ_AP019368.1, from coordinate 1,405,661 downwards.
ATCCACGCTTTGCGGATGTTGAATTTAAGAAAAGTTATAGCGATCATATTCCATTCCGCCGCATGATCATTAAAGTAAAAAATGAAATTATTCCTATGGGCATGGACTCTATTAAACCAGCGCATTTTACGGGTAAATATGTAGATTCCCTCGAGCTCAAAAAATGGCTCGATGACGGTGAAGAACTCGTTATTTTAGACACACGCAATGATTATGAAGTTGATCTTGGAACATTCCGAGGAGCAATTGATCCCCGCTTGAAACAATTCCGAGAGTTTCCGCAATGGATAAAAGACAATTTTTCTCAACATAAAAATAAAAAAGTTGTTACTTTCTGTACAGGTGGTATTCGCTGTGAAAAGGCGACAGCATTTATGCGCCAAGAAGGTTTTGAAGAAGTTTATCAATTGCAAGGTGGTATTCTTAAATATTTTGAAGAAACTGCCAATAAAGCACCTAGCGAAGACAATTATTATGATGGTGATTGTTTCGTTTTCGACTACAGAGTGGCCGTCGATAAGAAACTCAACGAAACAAAATACGAAATCTGTTACGGCTGCTGGTCTCCTTTAAAACCAGAAGATCTGAGCAGTGAAAAATTTAAAAAAGATCTTTATTGTCCACACTGCTATGATAAATATTTTGCCCGCGAAGCTAAACGTTCTGAAACTATGCGCAAAAATAATATGCAAGCTTTACTCGTTCGCCAAGAACGCGCTAAAGAAGTTCGAGCAAAATGGGAAAAAGAAAAACAACTTTCTGAACAGAACTAACTATTAATTTTGCTCAAGCAATTGCTTTAGAGTGCTGGGATTATCCCAAAAAATAGCATGGCCTGATTTGGGATAAATCTCTGTGATATCTGCAAAGTGTTTTTTTAAATATTTTATATTTATCCTAGGATCTTTTGCACCAACTAATATTTTTACTTTTTCACGCTGTTTTTCAACGCATTCTTTGGGGCTTACCCCTTTCATTTCCATTAAAGAAGCAAAACTGATTTCACGCATATTCCCATTCGCACGTAAAAATCCTTCAATCACAGGTTCAATTTTTTGAAAACTATGGGTATGGTTTGGAACAATTCCACCCTTTTTTAAACAATCAATTGCTTCATCGTAAGTGTAAAATTTTTTAATAATAAGACGTGCTACTTTATTAAATAAATATGCTTTTCGCATGTTACCTTGTATATAAGACACGGGCGTGCAACTATCAATATAAATTTTTTTGACACCAGAATAACGCTCAAGCAATTCTATTGCTATGGAGCCTCCCATCGACCAACCATAAACTGTCACCGCTTTTGCTCCAAATAATGTTAAAAATTCTATAATACAATCACTATAACCTTGAACTGTATAAGCATAATCAAAATCATGAGATGCATTTTCACTGCCCCCATGCCCCAATAAGTCAATCGCAATAATTCTAAAATCATTATTTAAAAGTTCAATTTGTTTATAAAACACTTCTTTGCACACTGATAGTCCATGAATAAAAAGCAAAATGTCTTTATCCAATTTATTATCATAATAACAAATTTTCCCGTAACGAGAATAAAAATTAAATACATTTTTGATATTCATAAACCGCCTTACTAAAAATGATTATATAATAATTTAAAATAGACAAAGCAAAAAAAAGTATTCTTAATATAAAATAGCATGAAGAAAAAAATAATTTTTCCTACTCAGTAAATTTTTCTAGTAGGAAAATATAATCTTGACATTTTTTTAAAATTATCTTACACAAAGCTGTTAGCGGATTGTTTTGCACAATGGAACTTACCAGATCTTTAGGACTTTTTTCAAATGCTTTCTTTCATACTCCTGACAAATCTCCGTATTAAGCGAAATTAAATCGCTTTTATTTTATAAAAATTTAAGTCACTGTTTTATCATAGGATTTATTTGCATAATATTTAATTGATTCATTTTTTGTAATAAAATTTATATTCCTCGAAAACATTGATGACTTAAATTACCATACACATTTTTTTATTATGATTTAAAAGTAAAATTTCTTAATTGAAAGAGCTTTCATATGTATTTAGAACGTTTTAAAATTGAAAAATATTTTATAGTATTTTTAGTGCTTTTTGAATTCACGGTTTATCTTTCCAATGACATGATTATGCCAGGAATGCTGCAAGTCACTCAAGAATTCAATGAGATATCAGCAAATATTCCTCTTGCTCTCACTGCATTTTTACTTGGAGGGGCGAGTATTCAACTTATTTTAGGACCACTCTCTGATAGCTTTGGTCGACGAAAACTTATGGTCTTTGGCGCAGGTTTCTTCCTTTTTAGTTCCATATGTCTATATTTTTCAAGTAGTTTTTCAGAATTTATTTTCTTTCGCTTTTTGCAAGGTATGGGCACCTGTTTTATCGGTGTATTAGGTTACGTAACAGTGCAAGAATTATTTTCTGAAAAAGAAGCGGTTGTAACAATTTCTCTTATGGCAAATGTGGCACTCATAGCGCCTTTATTAGGACCACTATTGGGTGGTGCATATCTCGAATTTTTTGCCTGGCGTGGAATTTTTTTAATCACATCAGTTCTGTCTTTTATAAGTTTTATTGGACTGTATTTCTTTATGCCAGAAACTGCTCACTTTCAATATATAGAAAATAAGAAGTTTACTAAAAAAGCTGACCTAAGCATGCTGCCTAATTTAAATATTTTGAATATTTTTAAGACGATGCAAAATATTTTAAAAAATAAAGCTTTTCTTTCTGGTTGCTGTTTAGCTGGTTTAAACGGTGTTCCTATTTTATCGTGGATAGCACTCTCCCCAAATATATTAATGGAAAAATTGGGACTTTCATCTGCTCTCTATGGCTTTTGTCAAGTGCCTGTATTTGGAGGCATCATTCTAGGTACACTTTGTGTCTCCAAATTATTAAATAGATTTTCTCTGCCGGAAATGGTACAAAAAGGATCAATTTTTATAATTATTTCAATTCTTATAATGGGAATATCTAGCATAATCTTTAAAGAAAACCTCTTCATATTAATTCTGCCAATGAGCCTATATGGTATTGGATTAGGTGCATACAATTCTTCGCTGTATCGCTTAATATTATATTCAACCAATCAAGCTAAAGGTACAGTAGCATCTTTATTTAGTATCATAACTGCTCTGTTTTTTGCAGCTGGGACAAAATTAGTTTCCTTAATTGATACATCGCATCAAATCGTTGGCTTTGCATTATTTTGTTCAGTTTGTACTTTACTTGCATTACCGTTTTTGTTTCTTTTTTTAAAAAAATCGGAGAAGAAAGACTATGAAACGGTTTCTAAATAAAAATATTCTTATAACAGGAGCAGCAAACGGAATCGGCAAAGCAACTGCTTTTCGCATAGCATGTGAAGGCGGAAATTTAGCTTTAATAGATAATAATTCCGAAAAACTTAAGGAATTATGCAAAAATCTTGAACATTTTTCTATTAAAGTTGTCTCTTCTGTCTGTAACGTTTCAGATTTTGAAGAAGTTAAAAAAAGCATCGATAAATTAGCAGAAGAACTTGATGGCATAAATGGCTTGAGCCACAATGCAGGAATACTACGTGTGTATAAAACTCACGAAATGAGTTTAAAGCAATGGAATGAATTGATTGCAGTTAACTTAACAGGAACTTTTAATGTTAATAAGCATGCTTTGCCTTGGCTCCTAAAAAACAAAACAAGTTATTTAGTCAACACATCTTCCTCTGCAAGTGAACAGCCTCATCCTTGGCTTGCTGCTTATGCAGCGACGAAAGGTGCTATAAAGTCATTTACCCGCTCTTTATTTATTGAATATTTCCAACAAGGCTTGCATGCAAACTGTGTTTTACCAGGCGGTATCACCACTGACCTCGCAAATTCATTTGCCATTCCCGATGGAGTTAATATCAATTTAATTAAAACTTTAAATCCGCTTGGACAAAAGCTTTTTGCCGAGCCAGAAAGGGCCGCCAGTGTAATTGCTATGCTTTTATCCGAAGATGCTGAGCATATAAATGGGACTGAAATCGCGATAGATGGTGGGAAAGTCTAAAGATATTTCCTTATTTCGTAAGGTCTCTCCCAAAAAACCGCATGCCCTGCATTAGGATAAAATTCAGTGATGTCCTTAAAATGATCCTTCATATAATTCATATTTATTCCGGGATCATTTTCTCCAATTAAAATTGTTACCTTATCTCTGTTTCTCTCCACACACTCTTTTGGGCTGATCCCAACCAATTTCAATAAAGAATTAAACCAGATCTCTTTCAGTGATCCATTGGCACGCAAAACAGCTTTAACTATTTTATCGACTCTATCGCTTGTGTGATTTTCATTGGCGTTTATCCCACCATTTTTAACATATGCAAAAGCCTCAACTTCACTGAGAACTCTTTGCGCTATTAAATGGGTTGTTTCATGGTATAAATATGCGTTCTCAAAATTCTTGGTTTTGAAAGAAACGGGCGGGTAGCCATCAAGGATTATTTTTTTCGTCTCAGGAAATCGCTCGAGTAAATCAATAGCAATAGCACCACCCAATGACCAGCCATAAATTATGATGTTTTGCGCTTTTAAATAACTTAACAATTCAACGATCGAATCTGTAAAACCTAAGTTGGAATATGCTTCCTCTGCATTTAAAGCATTTTCACTTGCACCATGTCCGAGAAGATCGACTGCAATTATGCGATATTCATTTTTTAACAGCTCTATCTGTTGATAAAAAACTTCTTTACAAGCTGACAGACCATGAATAAAAAGTAGAATCTTTTTATTCAACTTATTATCATAATAATGCATTTTTCCGTTTTTGCTCTGAAAATAAGTGCAAAAAGATTCCATTCTTTAACTCCTATAAAAAAATGGAGTCTTTTTAGGCTTCATTTCCATTTAAACGCAGCATGACATCGTGCACACTGGCAACAACCCGTTTCCACGGCTCATCAGCTAAACTTAGAAAACTGTCACCACAGCAGAAGAGACCCTTGATTCCCATTTTTGTTTCTTTCACTTCGATATTTGCAGGAATATTATTCGGAATCGATACTGCAACGGGCACTAAGACAATTCGTTCCGATATTTTATTTTGTGGCATACGCGCACCCTTTTTAATCTCCTCAGCAACTTCCGCTTTCAGCACACGCACAGCGGCTCTGCGCAGTCGTGCAACGGCTTCACGCACAGCAGGTGCTTGCAACGAATCTTCATAATCAAGCTGGGTCGAAAAAAGAAGACGTCCATCACAAGTTAAAAATCCTTGCACACGTTCTACTGGAAATAGAAGTCTATCGCAAGCCCCAACATTCTCAGGCCAATTTTCAGACCGCACAGAGAGAAAATCGGAAATCTCAGAGACCACCAGCGATAAAGGACGCACCTTTGACACAAAACGAGATTGTTCGGGTGAAAATTCTTCTTTTGCAATAATTCCTAAACACTGAACAAGTGGCATTGCAAAAATAAGTTTGTCTGCTTGAACTGTTTTGTGAGTTGGATTGACTTCGTCAGCTAGGATTAAACTAAAGTTTGTTTCTTTATTGTGATTGACTCGTAAAACTTCGCAGAGTGTACGCACTTCAATTCCACGTGCACGGAGAATTTTTTCAATGAATAACTCAAGCCCCATTTTTCTCTTAAAAGATTTTGGTAAAGGTTCTTTAAAATTATTAAAAAAAACCCATAAACTTTTACAGACATAAATAAATGATGATTTTTCCCAATCTGGTCCGACGATTGAAGAAAAAATTGAACTCAATGTTTCTTTACTGCCTTTTGCAAGTTCATTCCATTGCGTAGATTTCTCAAACAGTGTGTTGTTTCTTTCTATATTCTCTTCTTGTGAATCCAAATGCGGTGAATAAAAATCATAAGCAAATGAACGAAGCAATTCTGCTTCTCTTTTTGTTAATATTTCCGATGAACCTGTGAGCAATTGTGCTTCACTGACAAAGTCTTTTTTAACAAAAAAACAGCGACTCCTTCTATCAGTTTCGTTTTCTTCCAATCGATTCATAAATTCTTCACATTGGTTTTTCTCATCTTCCGTTAAATGCGACAAAATATGTCTTAACATTGCATTTAAAGATTCTACATTCATAATTTCAAAACCAGGACCACTTAAATTCTGGCACTGACTCGAATGTAGTAAAATTTCCTGATTAATTTCTTCACAAGATTTTCCAGAAAAATTTAGAGGAGAAGAAAAAAAATTGCGACCACCAAGTTGAGGCTGTTGCTCAATTAAAACGATTTTTCCGTGTTCTTTATGACTCTCTCTGGAAAGACGAAGTGCAAGCAATATGCCTGAAAGGCCGCCACCAACAATCGCAATATCGTATTGAGAGTTGTTACTTTCTTGTCTGCTTGACATATTTGTTACCTTTGCAATTATTCATCTTCTTTTATTTTAATAATTTCTTGAAGCCGCTCTTCTGCAATATTTTCTTGATTTATATTATTCAATTGTTCTTCATCTCTTTTTTGTTCACGTGCTTTGAGATCTGCTATCATACTTGCATCAGTTGAATCACCCTCACCTTCACGGAAACTCAAACCTTTTAAAATACCAAGGTAACTGCGGTAACGTTCAAATGAGATTTTAGCTTCTTCCAAGGCATTTTTCACTCCACAGTTGGGTTCATGATCATGCGAGCACTCTCTATATTTGCACTTATAAGGACGAAATTCTGGAAAACAATGGCTTAAAGTAATGGCATCGTATTGACTGATATTAAAGGAACGAATGCCTGGAGTGTCAATCGCATAAGCACCGATATCGAGCTGCAATAAACTGTTGTAAGTTGTCGTATGGCGTCCTTTATAAAATATTTCGGGATTGTCATCGACTATTTGTTCAAATTCTGGACGCATGAGATTGAGCACGCTGCTTTTTCCGACCCCAGAATGTCCAGCAAAACCTACGAGTTTCCCTTTAAATAATTTACGTAATTGTTTAACTGCTTCAGGCGTTTTTTTAGGTTTTAACGCACATATTTCAACAACTTCATAGCCTATGTTTCGATAAATTTCGACCCGTCTTTTATAAGTTTCAAGAAATTCTTTGTTTGCCAAACTTGTATTTAACAAGAGATCTACTTTATTAAGAACGATGACAACCGGAATATTTTCAAGTTCAGCTTGTACCAAAAAACGATCGACAAGTCCCCAACGTACTTCTGGATTCAACACAGAAGCAACGATGACAACGAGATCAATATTGGCAAGCATTACGTGTTCCCATTCTGGATGCATTGGATCTTTGCGCGATATTTTGCTCGTACGCAAAAAGGCATGCTGCACAACACCCCTTGGCAAATCGGAATCAAGAGGTTGTCCATCTTGGTCATATTCAATGCCGATATCGGGTTCAAATAAAATCCTATCTCCCACCACAACAAAGTTTCGTTCCTTATGGGCTCGTTGGAAGTGTCGTTTTGCCACTGAACAGAGCCATAAATTTTCTGTTTCAGGCATCCCTTTTTCATTTTCTTCTGCAATAAAAATATTTCTTTTTTGCACTTCAATCACACGCCCGCGGCGCATACCATTTTTTATTAAGCTTTTTATCTGTTCTTTAATAGCAATTTTTGTTTTATCTTGATCAGGATTATCAATAATCCAATCATCTTCATTACGGCCACGTACGGATCTTTTTTCTTTTTTTATTTTCTCAATCTTTTGAAAATGATCACGTCGCTCATCTTGATTGATATAATTTTTACCACGAGCCACGTATCTACTCCCTATTGAAGTTTGTTTATAATATGTTTATACATCATCCCGCTACGCTTGGAAACCAATCTACAAACGGTGTGTGATTCTTATGGAACATGAAAGCAACATTGACAATAGCTCTCTTAAATTTCTTCGCAAAGACGCCCTAGAGCGTCTCGAGTGGAATAAAATAACTAAATTTCTTTCCGAATACTCAACTTCTCCTCACACAAAAAAACATTTGTTACAATTAGATCCTTGGCTTGAAAACAGTGAGAGAGATTTCTTTTTCACAACGACAGCTGAAATGTTGGAATTGACAACCCAAGGAAACAGCTTGGGGCTTGAATCCTTTGACTTAGAGATGTTTGCAAAACCTTTAAAACGAGGTGCATTGCTTTCCCCACTCAGCTTATTTCAGATTCTCATTGTTTTAAAACTTTGTTATACTTTACAAGGTTTTTTTAAATTTGAAAAAACAAGAATTCAACGCTTTCCAAAATTATATGAACTGATTTCAACTTTAACTGCTCAAATGAATTTACAGGCTAAATTACAAAAAAGCGTTGATATTGATGGAAATATTCTTTCGTCAGCTTCACCTGAATTGCACTCAGCCCGCAGCCGCCTAGAAAATGCTAAGCGGAGGATTGTCGAGCATCTCGAAGAAATCCTCAGAAGACAAGAAGTTAAAAACGCTGTGCAGGACAGTGTGTGGATGTTACGTGACGGCCGCTATGTGCTTCCCGTCAGGGCAGACCGCAAGGGAGATATCGATGGTATACCGCGTGGTGTGAGCCAATCGGGATCTACCGTGTTTTTGGAACCCCATGCCCTTGCTCAACAACATACGCATCTGGAAAAAGCACAAAGCGATGTTGAAATAGAAGAACAGAGAATTATCAAAGAACTCTCGAAAGATTGTTACCTTGTTTGTGATGAAATTTTAAATTCAGCAGATATTCTTACGCAATTGGATAATATTTCAGCCCGCACCCGTTTTGCGGGCGCAATCACTGGAATTCAACCACGCTTTTTAAGCGCGAATGAAAAGATCAAACGTTTTTCATTACTCGAAGCAAAGCATCCACTTTTTTTACTCGAGAAAAAAAATTGTGTGCCAAATGATCTTGAATTAAAACCACAAAAAGAAGAACAAATCTCCCCCAAAATTTGGGTGCTCAGTGGCCCCAATGCAGGTGGTAAAACAGTTGCGATGAAAACCGTGGGGGTGACTGTTTTAATGGCGAAAGCAGGTCTTTTTGTTGCCTGCGAAAAAGCTGAAATGCTTGATTATGAAAATATTTTTGTCGAACTCGGTGACAGACAAAATCGTGAAGAAGATCTTTCAACCTTTTCGGGGCATCTGTCCCAAATTAAGAAAGTAACAGAAGCTGCCAATGAATCTTCACTTATATTACTGGATGAAGGTTTTGTTGGTACCGATCCCGCTATTGGCGTTGCTATGGCAAGAGCGACACTTGAATTGTTTGCTGAAAAACAAGCAACGGTGATTATCACTACTCACTTTTCCAATTTGAAAACATTGGCTGATGGTGATTCGCGATTTTATAATGGCAGCATGGAATTTGAACCGCATAAACTTTTGCCAACCTATAAAGTTTTATCTGGCATTCCTGGACAAAGTTATGCCATTGAGCTAGCAGAACGCATGGGCTTAAGTAAACAAATTATTGAAAAAGCTCGCCAATATTATGGCAACGAATCGCAAAGAATGGAAAATATTCTCCGCGATCTCCAATTAAAAAGAATTCAAATAAAAGAAGAATTAAGTCAACAAGTCGAATTGAGCAAAAAATTAGAATCAGAATTAAAAGCTTTAAAACATGAACGAGAAAAATTGTCAGAGTTGCGCGATGACCTTGTCGATGGCTACCGTAACAAACTGCAAAAACGCTTAAATGCTTATGAAAACAGACTCGACATCCGTGAGCGGCAATTTGAAAAACAAAAAGAAAGTTTATTGCAAGACTTAAAACATGAATATGCAGAAAAATTAAAAAGCGTAGATAGCTCTGCAGAACAGGAAAATACTCCTAGCCCTAATAAGTTCACAATCGACACAAAAGAAACAATTCAAAAAGATGCTGCGAAACCCCAAAAACTTTCTGGCTTCGAAGCTCTTGCTGGTTTAAAACTGCCAAAGAAAAGCAAGACGGACGATAAAAATAGTTTTTCAAGCCTTGATGAACGTGCACAAAAATTTCGTGCACCCCGTCATATGTCAAGCCGCTCACTGCTTGATGAAGCACGCGAAAGTCTTGAGCTGTTAAATGATTCATTTGATGATATCGAAGAAAATTTAGAAGATGACATACGCTCACTTGAAGATCTTGAGCAAAATACCAAAGCCAAAGCAAAGAAAGCAACCAGCACCGCTCTATCCATCCAAGCTCAAGGACGCACAGCTGATCACTGGCAAGTGGGTATGAAAGTAAAATCTACCAAATTTAAAGAAACAGGTACTGTCCTCCGCACTGCGGATGGCAAAGGTCAGGTCGAATGCCAATTCGGTATAATGAAAATAAAAATTCCTTTCCATGAATTGAATGAATCGGATAAACAAAATAACAAAGTAACAAAAAATTCTTTTAACACAAATCTTAAAATAAAAACCAAGAGTCAAACAAATACCCAAAAGAAAGTCACTAATGTCCATGACAGCGAAATCCCGCCCACTCTCCAACATTCTGGTAACACTATCAATCTCCGTGGTAAAACCGTTGATGAAGCCCTCGATAAACTCGACGTAGAACTCGATAAAATGAGCCGTCTTGAAGTCGATCGCGTCGTGATTATTCATGGTCACGGCATGGGCAAAGTCAAAGAGTCAGTGCGAAAATTTCTTGAAAGCGCAAACTATAAATTAAAATTCAGAGGTGGTCGCCAAGGTGAAGGTGGTGATGGTGTGACAATCGTTGAGTTTGAAAATTAGGGGTTTAGCGAAGTATTATTTTGGGGAATTTAAATTTATAAGTTTTCATTTTTTATTTAATCTCTCGGTAAAAGAAAGAGCATCCTTTCAGGGCAGAGTTGCTGGCCGCAAATGCCCTTCAAGAATGCTTTTCTTTTACCTAAATTTCTACCTAAATGTGTTTACTTATATTTTAAAATTATTTTTTGTGGTGACCTCGAGGGTTTTGCTCAGGCTTAATATGTCATTTTGATTTATAAATCTAAAACTATAAAGCCAAAAATACTACTTATACTTTAATAAATATACAATAATAATTAAAATGTAAATAATTTCTAAAAAATAAATCATGCTTAAAATTTTTTATCTCGCAATATGTCCAAATTTACTTCCGCCTATAGGTTTATCAACAATTTTAACATGATGCGCACTTCTTGATGAACCACGTCTGTCAGAAGATGTATCATTGTCTCTATTTCTTGAAGAATTATTTTTGTTTAAATTTTTTCTAATGTCATCTATTTTAACGCCTGTATTTGCTTCCCTTCCATGATATATTATTTCCACAATTGAAAAATAAAATCCCCAGCGCTCGACAATTGTGAGAACAGATTTTGCAATATCAGGACTTTCAACTTCAAATATCATTTTTTCCATCTTCAGTGTATTCTATTTTTCCGTCCTTATTGGTCTTTGGATTTATTCGAATTCGTGGCGCTCTCCTTTTTTCTCTTGACAATGATAACACTTTTACATAATGAAACTCAGCAAATTAAAGGTGTCATTAAAAAATCAATATTTTTTAATTGTAACTCAGAACTTATTTCATCATATTTTTGATATAATTTCTCATTAGATAAAGTTAAAATATCCGCCTTTGCATAATAAACAGAAGATAACATCAAAATTGACTTTTCACGATAATATTCTCTATTATTTTTGTTTTATTTGTTTTCTTAAAAGTAAAATATAAAACGAAACACTCTATTCAAATGAGCCAGATTGAATACACAGAATCCTCAAAAAAATTATTGGAAGCTGCAGTTAATTTTGAAATTGCAAAAATAACTGCAGCTTCCAAGCTCGCACAATAATATTTTTTGACAGCTCTTGAGAACTCGCCGGCCGATCAAAAATGGGGTGTCTATTATAATATGGGTCAACATTACCAAATGACCGAGGAATATATTAAAGCCGTTAAGGCATTTACTAAAGCAATTGATCTTAATCCCGTTTGCGCTTACTGTTAAGGAAGTCGTGTATATAATTATTCTGATAAAAATAAAAAGACATTTCAAGACATTGCAAAATCAATAGAAATCCAACCTAACTTTCAGGCATATTTAAATAGACATGTCATTTATATGTAAGATTCTAACCAACGCAGTAAAGCTTTAGAGGATTTAAAATCGGCATTTGCCCTCGAAAAAAATTTCAAAAGAGTTTACTCTAGTCTTATAATTATTTTTTTAAAAGAAAAATATTTATAAGATGCCCATATTTATTTAAACAAGTACCGTCAAATTTTTGAAAGTAAAAATGATATCGAGCATGAAAAATATAGTAAAATTTTTTTTAGATAAGTATGCTTTGTCTTTAAAACGCTTTATTAAAGCAACCAATTTTAACTCGAAATTCATAAAATAAATAACAATTAAATTATTAGACCATTAAAAATATTTTGCATAATTCAATCAAACTCTCCATGGATAACAAGAACTATAAATAAGCACTTATATTTGCTCAACAAGCTTTGAAAGCTGCCGATGCTATTAATGATAAGAACAAAGAATAAATTGATAGTTTAAAATTAGAAATCAACGATTAAGTATAAAGATGGACAACTCTTAAACAAAACTAAAATTTTCGTTTATTTCTATATTTAACAGCTGAAGCAGGGTTTATTAAAAAACTTAACAATTATTAAGATTTATTGAATAAGAAAATTTTTAATAGGTGAATATGAAATTATAAATCATAAGATCATATTATTATTTTCAAACCTCTAAATGTCAGTTACAGCTTTTCGAGTCACAGTATATCCATTTAGTAAAGCATAAATAAGCAAATCACATTTGCCACCATTTAAGTAATGAGCATTGCAGCTTGAAGACCATATTGCTGCGAATATGTCAAAAATCTACTTGCTTTTATAAAACAATATATGAAATAATATTTCTAGAAACTTTTATAAAAATTGAATAGGAGGTTCCCATGAGTCGTGAAGATCTCTTGAGCGTGGAAGGAACTGTCACCAATGTTTTTGCAGGTGGAAAATACTCAGTGAGTTTAAAGACAGGACAAACTATATCTGCGAAAATTTCAGGCAGGATGCGTAAGTTTCAAATCAGTGTCATTATCGGAGATAAAGTAACGGTTGGTTTATCACCCTATGACGTGAGCCATGGCTTAATCATTTCGCGGGAAAAACTGTCAGCCAGAGGCCGCTAGATTCTTTTCCTTTATTTTTACAATATAACGAATCGTGATAAAATTAACTCCTTTCAATTCATAACGATTAATTATCCTTTTAAAAGATAATAATTCAAAAGTTTTTATGCTATATTTTATAATCAAAATTTATTTATCGAATTTAGCAAAAAAAGAACTATTAATTTCCTTAGATGGTTATCTTAAGGCTACTGCTAAATCTTAATTTTTAGTATTTGATTATTTAAAAAAAATATTTTTCTTTAAAAGCTATCTTTTTAACAATTTAATTATCCACAATTGGAGTATGCTCTATCTGTTGAATGCTTGACTTCTTATTTGACTGTAAATAAAGCCAGCACATTCCAATTAATAAAAGTAAGAAAAATATGATATAATAAACGGATCTCTTTTTTAATCTTATTGACATTATACTCCTCGCTTAAAACGATTATAAGTCATAATTCATTTAATTGTTTTTTTCAACTTATTTTTAACTGGCAGATAAATCATTTGCTTTTTAATGTATTAAGCTTTTGAAATTGAACAGAAGTCAAATAATAGGTAAGGGTTTTTGCCACGGCATAGCCAAGAAAACCTCCGGCAATCACATCGCTGACAAAATGATAATGCATGCCGATCTGGCCAATACTAACAGTTATCATTGGAATAATAAATAAATATTTATATTTTGGAAAATATAATAGACAAACGGTACAGAAGGCAAATGTGACTGTAGTGTGGCCGGAAGGAAATGATGAATTTGCTTTTTGAAAAAAATGAAAACCATATACATTGTTTACTAAAAGTGAAGGATTGTTATTAAGCCAAGTATTTGCCCAATAGCGGCCAAACAGATATTTTAAGATATCTTTTATTTGTGCTGCTAAAACAACTGAAAGTGTTGCGCAAAAAAACATTTGAAAAAGCTTATTGTGCATGAATTTCTTAAAGATAAATATAAAAAGGAGTCCGTAAATTCCTAAAAATGATATAAGAATGATAGGCGTATCTGACAGTATTTTCAAAATAATAGATTTATTTATTTGCTGTTCTTCAATGAAGAAGACAACGCTTCGATCGACAAAATAATAAGATAAAACAATTGCAACCAGTGTGACTAAAAAAATAATAAAATAACGCAACTCGCCCCCCTTCATCCTTTTTATTTATGCTCTTGCAGTGCATGAATTACTTTGCTTCTGCTTTCACTTGTTTTATTGGAAATATGCAAATGCACATCCCTTTGAGGAAAAGGAATAGTAATGCCAGAGTTTTCCAAAGATTCCTTGACAATTTTATTGAGAGAATAATTCACTTCCCAATAGTCATCGTTTTTAGTCCAACAACGCAATAGCAATTGAATACTGCTTTCACCAAGAGTTGTTACAACAACCATAGGAATAGGATCTTTTAAAACCTTTTTTTCAGACTCCGCAATATTCATAAGCAATTTACTCACAAGATTAAGCTGATCTGCATAAGACACTGCAACAAAAAAGTCAAGTCTTCTTAAACCATTGCGAGTGTAATTTTTTATGGAAGCATTCCATAATAAATTATTTGGCACAAACAAAAATAATCCATCGACAGTTTTTAACGTAGTGGTGAATAAATTAATCTCAATAACCGTGCCAGAATTGGAATTGCACTCAATATAGTCGTTAATATTAAATGGACGTAAAAAAATAAGCATGATACCCGAAGCAATATTTTGCAGTGTGTCTTTTAATGCCAGTGCGAGACCTAGGCCTGCGGCACCTATAATCGCAATAATACCGTTGGTATTTGCTCCAAATATATTCAAAATAATTAAAATAGAAATGATAAAAGCTGCATATTTTATAACTGTTATGGTAATAGGCATAAGTGTAGGATCAATTTTTTGCACCTTGGTATTTGTTTTAATAAGACCTTTAATTAATAGTACACGAATAAAATATATAATCAGAAAAGAAACGATAGATAAAGTTAATTTGGTAGCAAAATGGATCAAAACTTTTGAATCAATATTAATAAATTCTAACATTTATATGTATTTCCTTCTACGATAGATAAATAAAAACTTTAAATTTTTAAGAAATAAAAAATCGCTCAAAGATGCGACGGGTCAGAATACAAATTTAAATCTTGCATTGCAAGTTAACAAATCGTGTTTTAGCATATCGATCATCAAATTGTTAAATTATTAAATGAGTTGATATGAATCACTCTCTTGAAGAAAAACCAGAGATCCGAGTGTACTTAATTTTATTGAGAAGCAATTGAGATTTTAATTTTATTGTGTATTTATTTTTAACTTGTTCAATAAATTTTCCAATAAGTTCTTTTGCTTGCATTTCGATTCGTTCAAATTCTAAAATTACTGAAGTGACAAGACTCTCTTCTAATTTGTTCCATGAGACCACCCCCATTAATTCAAGACGGCTGCTTGATATCCCCATTTTTTTTAAATTTTCTTGTCCAACTTTTGCTTGAGCTTCTAAAATAAAGTCTACTTTTACTTTATTTGAATTTTTATATGGAATAATTTTTGTACAAGAAACTTCTACTATCCAAGTATCCCCCTCGAGATCCTGAAAAATCGAGTTATTGAGTAGCCAAGGAAATTTATGCTCCGGCAACTGCCTAAGAGGATCTCCTGTACATATTTCCTCTAATTTCTCGTAACGATGATTATGCCAAAATGCCATATTGCTGTCTCCATTTTTTTAAATGATTTTGCTTATTTTATCTTAATAGAACTTCAAAAAGGAAACACTGCGTATTTTTTTCCAGAAAATTCTTGACATGGGCTACATCTATTATATGTGAAAAGCGGGTTTCCTTCGCTCGCAAAGATTTTGCGAACATTCTTTTTAACTCCTTTTTTGAATGGGGGTGTGGCGATGTTGAAAAACGTCATTCAAGAGTCTCGTGACCTTTATGGTATTGATGATTGGGGATCAGGTTACTTTGGTATTTCCGATAAAGGAACAGTCGAAGTCTTTCCATTTGGTAATAAAACCACTTCTATAGAGCTGGCAAAAATCCTAGAAATTGCAGCTGAAAAAAAAGTTCAAACTCCTCTCATTGTTCGCTTCCCTCAAATTCTCGACACACAACTTACAAGACTTCAAAATGCATTTCGCAGTGCTATGGAAGAATTTAAATATGATGGAGATCTCAGAGCAGTTTTTCCATTTAAAGTGAATCAGCGCAAAGAATTTATTGATGATCTTGTAAAAAGTGGGCGTAAACATGTCTATGGATTAGAAGTAGGAACAAAACCAGAACTCTTCGCAGCTCTAGCCTATGACCTACACCCTGAAGCTCTATTTGTCTGCAATGGTTTCAAAGACTCCCATTTTATCGAACTGGCATTCGATGCAAAAAAAATGGGAAAAAATGTTGTACTTGTGATTGAAGGCACTGATGAACTTAAATTTATAATCAATCACGCTAAAAAAGTGGGTTATTGTGTAGACATTGGTCTCAGAGCGAAACTATATGCCAAAGGCTCTGGCATGTGGGAGAAATCTGGTGGAGTTGGTAGCAAGTTTGGTCTCAATAGCGTTGAGATGATGGAAGCGCTTTATCTACTCGAAGAAGCTGGATTTAAAGATCAATTAGCCATGATTCATTATCATATTGGTTCGCAAATTACCGAAATAAAACGCGTAAAAAATGCAATGAAAGAAGCCGCGCGCGTTTATGCTAAAATTTTAAAAAGTGGATTTAATTTACGCTACTTAAACATTGGTGGCGGCATTGGAGTTGATTATGATGGAAGTAAAACAAGTTTTTACGTTAGCCATAACTACACAATGCAAGAATTTGCCAATGACGTAATTTATATTATTCAAGATATATGTAAGGAAGAAGGCTGTAAAGCTCCTCATATTGTCAGTGAAAGCGGAAGAGCTGTTGCTGCTTATCATGCTGTGCTTCTAACCGATGTCCGTGAAGTTGAAAAAACGGGTGGTGATATTGAAGAATGGAAAATTTCTCCAAATGATCACAAATTATTAGCAGATATGATGACTGCAATTAAACTGATGAATGGTAAAAACTTTGTCGAATATTATCATGATTCACTTCAATCCCGTGATGAGCTATTTACATTGTTTAATTTAGGTTATCTTGAAATAGAAGAACGCGCAAAAACAGAAGTTCTTTATTATGAACTCTGCAACAAAGCGCTCCATTTTTATCGTCAATCAGGTATGCAACTTGAAGAATTTGACGAATTGGAAAAAAGTCGATTCGGTAAATATATGGCCAATTTTTCCATGTTCCAATCCATTCCAGATGTTCTCGGTATCGATCAACTCTTTCCAGTCATGCCGATCACAAGATTAAATGAAAAAGCTCAACATCACGGGGTGATCATGGATCTCACCTGCGACAGTGATGGTTGTCTCGATAAATTTGTTGATAAGCGCGATATAAAACACTCCCTTGCATTACACATTCCAAAATCCAATGAACCTTATCATATTGGTTTTTTTCTTGTTGGTGCTTATCAAGAGGCTTTAGGCAACAATCACAATCTCTTTGGTGCAGTCAACGAACTGATCGTGCGTATCAGTAAAAATGGAGAACTTGAAGCAATTGAAGAAGTCAAAGGCGAAGATGTAGGAGAGATCTTGCGCATTATGAATTACCGAGATGAAGATATCCTTCTTGGCTACGAAAACCAACTAAAACGTAATGTCCTATCAGGAGCTATCGATCAAAAAGATTGCGATAGAATAATGAAAAAGGTCAAAGGATTTTTTAGCGAATATCCTTATCTTTTAACAAAAAGTTCAATTGAAATTATTGGATAAAGGGTTTCTGTATGAAGTTTTTTTCGCGTGCACAAAAAACTGGATTTGTTATACCTGATCTCTCTAAAACTGCTGCGTTTTATGAAGGAACAAATTGCAAGATAATGAATGGCAAGGCTCTCAGTGCACAGTTCATTTCTCAAGCACAAACATTGCGAAATGGAAAAAAAATTCCTTGCCTTGCAGTTATTCTTACAGGTGATAATCCTGCTTCACATGTTTATGTTAAAAATAAAATTAAAATATTTAATGAAGCAGGTTTTGAATCTCAGAGTTTTTATCTTTCGTCTGCAGACACAAGTGAAGAAAAAATAATATCCATCATACATAAATTAAATAATGATAAAAATGTGGATGGTATATTGGTACAACTCCCCCTGCCTAAAAATGTAAATGTAGAAAAAATCCTCAATGAAATATTACCAGAAAAAGATGTGGATGGTTTTCTTGCACAAAGTATTGGCTCGCTTGCAACGGGTGAGTTTACTCATGCAATAGCGTGCACTCCATTCGGTGTATTAGCAATGCTCTACTCTTATGGAGTAGAGATAAGTGGCAAAAATGCAGTTGTCGTTGGACGAAGTAACATCGTTGGCAAACCCATGTCGTTACTTTTACTCAGCACCGATGCAACCGTAACAATCGCCCATTCAAAAACAAAACAACTCAAGGAAATTTGCCAAAATGCAGATATTCTTATTGCGGCAATTGGTAAACCTGAATTTATTGATAAAAGCTATATAAAGAAAAATGCAGTTGTCGTAGATGTTGGTATCCATAGAAAAGAAAATGGAAAACTTTGTGGAGACGTGCATACAAATGTCACTGAAGTTGCTCAGGCTTTATCCCCAGTTCCTGGTGGAGTCGGGCCTATGACAATTGCTATGCTTATGCTCAATACTGCCCTCGCAGCTTGGGCTAAAAATTAAGCTCGTTGCGAAACACATTCTCTTAAGTTCACAAAAGACTTAATACTTAAAATTCGCCCAAAATATATCAAGTTTGTTCTAATATTTCCTGTTTATTTTCAGGCTCAACTTTCTTTCGCATAAAAAATATGACAATAAATAGCCCTATAAAATTCAGAGCAATTCCTATAATTAAATTAAAATTAAATGGCATATTTTCGAATATAATAGATGATAAGCAACCCACTATAGGAAATAAAGTAACCATATAGCTTGAGTAATTAGCCCCTATATTTTTTACCAAGTACAAATAAAAAAGCCAGGCGACACCAGAAGCAACTAAACCTAAATAAAGAATACTTAGCAAATAATGAACATCCTTTAATTGATATATATAATCTATGTTATTTATATTAATTAAAAGCAATACTGGAATAATATAGAGCAAACCAAAAAAGTTTGCATCGATTGGAGATATCTTTTTTTCGTTATTCAGGTGCGAAAAAAGATCCCCAAATGCAGTGATGAGCGTTCCTGCAATAGCAAATAGAAGACCTTTATAGGAGAGACTTTCGCCTGAGGTTGAGTTTATTAATATGAAAAAAATTCCAGAAATAGCAAATATTGAGCCCAGAATGAGACTTAAATTTATCTTTTGTTTCATTTTTAAAGAAATGAAAAGGGGTGTTAAAATACTTTTAAAAGAAAATATAACAATAACAAATCCACTCGCCATAAAAACTGTGGCAAAATAGAGAAAAATATACCCAAGCATAAAATTGCATAAACCAAAAAGAAAAATATAAATATGATCCCTTTTCTTTACTTTTAAACCTTTGCTATTCATCATAAATAAAGGGATAAAAAAGCAAAATGCAAAGAGAATTCTGAGCATTAAAGAGAATTCAGGGGGTGTATAGCTGTTTTGCATTTTTGCAAATAAATAGCTTGAACCCCAAACTATAATGCAAAAAATGAACATAAATGTATTTATCATGTAGCATCCTAACATGACTCAAATATAAATTATTGAGATAACTTGTTATAAAAATATATAGATTCTCAAAATACCAACAAAAAATTCATATCACACCAAAATATAAAAGCAATAACTTTTAATTTGTTCAATTCCCTTTTGTTAGATATGAATTCTGAATTCAATTTAAAATTACCTTCTACTTTTAAGTGACTATTCTTCCTTTTTTAAATAAACAATAATATTTGCCATTTCTTTTTCGAGGGTATTCACAGAATTTTCACTTATTTTCAGTACTTGGTAACCAAACGGCAATATTTCTGGATTCAACATAAGCATTTCTATTTTCTCTCTCTTTAAAACAATTTTATTGCCAAAATATCTAGCGCCTTCTACTGATACAACTGAAAAACCCGCATTGTAATTATTAATTTTTGATAAAATAGTTTCAATCCCATTTTTTACAAGAACAAAACTTAAATTGACCACAGTGTAATAAGGAAGATCGATTTCAGCTTTTTTTTCTACTTCATGGTTTTCTTTAGTAAATTCAGCATTGCTTTCTATAACTCCTTTTTTCATTTTGATTTCGAAATGACCTTTTTTGGGTACGTCATTAAATTCATAATAACCTTTGTCATCTGTTGATGATTCTTGAATAACAGAACCCGCAAAAACCAATTGAACAGTCACATTTTCTTCTGGCATTCTAAGATTTGAAAAGACATGTCCCTTGATTTTATGGGTTTTCATATAATCTAATGCATAATTTAAACCTTGGCCAGGATAATAGGAAAATCCACCTGTCAATTGCCAATTGACTTGCCGCCAGTCCGCTCCATCAAATGGTCTGAGTAAGCAGGAAGAATAAATGATCCAGTTTTTTGTTTCGTACTCAAGAGACGCATTTGCAGTTGGATTCTGATTTAAATAAATCAGTGGAAGACTTAAAGTTGCAAAAAAACCTGCATAATGGTGTCTTAAATTTAAATTTGAGAAAAATTTGTAATCAGACTCACCCATATTTGTTCTTGAAAAATCAGATTTTTGAAAAAAATCTAATGGACTAAAAGTTTTAGAAAAGCCTAAATTGAAATCAGATTCTCCTAAAAAAAATTTTTGCAAATAGAAATCGAAACCATTTGGGATAAAATTATATTTGAATTGCAAGCGTGTTGTAAAGTTTTGAAAATTAAAGGTTGTTAAAAGATTTTTTAATACACAAGACTTATTTCCTTTGCAATACATATCTGAGTTAAACTGTTGGTATATAAAAGAAGTAAAAAAATAAGTAGTGAAATTATTCAAGTAATATGTATCTTCTACAAATGACAGTTGAGGGTTATTAAGAGGATCTGGCTTTTTAAATTCTTTTTCATAATTAAAAAAATGATAACTTTGAAAATTACCAGCTCCAAATGAAAATACTCTTTGTACAGAATATCTTTCGCTTGCATCTGTTTTTCTATCGTATGTCAAATACAAGCGAACTGGATTTGGTATATTCAAAGAAATTTTTCTACTAAAAAAATTGTTTTCGTAATAATTTTGCTGTTGATATGTTAAGATATATTCATAAAATCCAACTGCAGTTTGTGCAATTAAGAATTTTCCAATATTGTCATTGCCATTTCCTAAGTAAATTCCGCTGTATAAATTATTTTGTAAACTATTGTTACTTTTATCACCAGAGTAATTTAATTGAATATTATTGAAGTAGTTACTGTTACCGTATTCCAGCCTTGATGATCTAAAATAAAAGTTAGGAGCAGAACCATCTACATATTGAATCACCTGGGTTGCAGAGTTTCGTCCATCCATTTTAAAATTATAATTTAAAAATGTCTTTCCTTTAAACTCTCTTTGATAGAACAAGGAAGACTGAGAGTATCCATGCTGATATAATACTCGATAAATATATTGATCTTTTTCACAATCAAAAATAACTGTCGCACTTTTTTCATTAATTTTATTTGCTTTAATAATGAACTTATTTTCTGATTTTTTTAAAACTTCATAATTTATATTATTATCAAGAATAAATTCACATTTATTATCATTCAACGAAGCATTAAATGTATCATTTTCAATATCTAATTGAATAGTTTCGTATGTTAGAGAATAACTAACACTGGAAATACAAAGAATGAAACCCAAAAAAATATAAATTTGGGGAAATCTAATAATCATGTACAAGAAGGTGATTTTATTTTATAAGCTGAATTTGTTGTGAGTTCCTGAAATAAAAGTTCGTAACAGAGGCTTTTTTCATTTTCCTTACTTTTATCGATCTCACCTTTAAGCACTAATTTTTTTCTTCTTGGGTCAATTATCTTTTCTTTACCCAAATCTAAAAAGCGAATTAATTTATTTGTTTTGCTATCAATAATTTTTGCATTTACATTAACAACCTGAGGACTTTTTAGTTTTGAAATATCAAAGGTAAATTGAGCAATTCTTACACCATCTTTTGAGTTTCTTGTTTTAAATTCTTGTAAATCAAGTTTTGCACTTGTTGAGTTCCATGAAAAGAGAATACCTGGAGCAAATTTAAACTCGAAACCTACTGAGTTTTTTGGTCTATCTACATCTGAGACAATGGTAAACTCTGGGGTAAAAAAGGCTGAAAATTCTTCTTTGTCTTTCGGTTTTACTAAGAGTTTAATAGGAATTTTCTTTTGGGTATTTGCGGGTAGAGTAATAATATTTTCTTTTAGGAATTCTGTGAGGTCAAATGAGAAGTATTTTGCGCAGGCAACATCTTCATACTCAACTTTATTTATAATACATCTGCTTTTATAAAAAAATTTTTTCACATTTTCAGATGTATTTGCTAATGTAAGAGTCATTTCTTCTGCGTTGACTGAATATGCCGAAATGGGAGCAACAAATATATCTCCCTTAGGTTTATTGTCTTGAGCAAAGGAAAATTCAGTTAAAAAAATTACGCTATAATAAAAAATGATATGAATTAGATTTCTAATTTTTATTTTTCCCATATCTACCTCAATTATTTATAACAAGAGCAGCATTGATTTTGCATGAAAATGTTCCATAATGATTAATATTAAGTCCCTTAATTCGTATGGATATTTCAGCTCCATCGTCTCCAAGGTTAAAATCTGCTAAGCTAATATATTGATACTCACGAAATTCTTTTCCATTTACAAGTAAAAAAATATTAGAATCAGGAATATCTTCACCACTGCTAAATCCGCATCCACTCATTTTTTTATATGAAATTTTTAAATCCATATTTTTAATATTTTTTACATTGACATAATAGCTATTAAAACTCAACGCTCCGTCATAAGATAGAAATTGGTTTGTATTAAATACAATTGCATTTAAATTATCAATACCATTCACAACCCAACGAGGAAAATCATCTTTTGCTGGATCTGCAAAAGATGATTTCATATAAAATAATATTAAAATGTATTTAAGTTTTGACATGATTCTTTCCAAAAACTTTTTTATAAAAATAAATCATGTCATCATTAACATAAAAATATTAATATTGATAGGTCAAGCTACCATTTGCTGGGCATGCCAATGCACCTTCAACGCTTTGATCAATTCCATATATTCTGATGCTAGTTGCACCATATGATCCAGTATTTGGAAATTCTGCAATATCGATTTGAGCATTATTGGGATACTCAACATCATTTACAACGAATTTAGTTGCGCTGACATCTACTGCTTTTCCTGCTGGTCCACCGATTGTACAATTTGATGGAAGTACTAGTTCAACTGTATTTGATGCACTCAAAGGATTTACTAAAGCAACACCAATAATATTTGTATTCAAAATACCATCAGCTGGCACATAACCATTAAATGAATAAACTGCTTGATTAGCAACAGTTTTGCCGCCATCCATGCTCCAATATGGAGTTTGAGTGACTGTTCCGTTTAATAGTAATTCAAGTATAGATGAACCTGATGCAAATGCGCTGAAAGTGCATAGAACCGAAGAGACTAAGGCAAGTTTCTTTAGCATAACATGACCCTTTCTAAAAAGTGTTTAACGGACACAACAACAAGGAAAATCTAAAAATTTATTTATCTCATCTTAATTCATAGTTTTTTTGAAGTCAAATATTTATTTTTTTTTTAAAAAAATATTCCACATGAGAAAAAAAATAAATTTGAGATTCTGCGAAATCTTTTACTATTATCTGCTAATGGAGTTTCCGTTATATATTCAGAAAAATAATGTGACAATCCTGCTCTAAAAACTAGGTATTTATTAAATAAATAATAAACATAAAACTCGGAATTGAGACTTCCAAGATCGTTAATATTATAAAGAAACAAATTCAAAGGAGCAGGTTTAGCTTGTACTGGTGTGTTGACTATATTTTTCGAACTCCCAAATGAATATCCAATTATATCAAGATTAAAAGCTAAACTGATATTATAAATCAAATCTACATTTGCAGTTACACCTGTATTTAATGAATATACATTTGGTGACATTATTTGTATTGACTTTTCTGCGCTTTTTTCTGATGAACTTGAATCAGTATAAAATAAATTATTTCTAGAACTAAAGTTACTTAAACGAATAAGGTAACCGACATTAATTTTATCTAAAGGTATATTTAATTTAAAATGTTGATAAAAAATTACCGAATATGCAGATACCTGACCATCCAAACCATAACTTATATTAATACCTTTATCTGCAAAAATAGGAAAGCTAATATAAAAATTAAAAATATAATAACAAGTTAATTTCGAAAAAGTCATATTTTAAATAAAGCCTTTTTTAGTTGCCCATATTCTAAATTCATTTTCGAGTTCATAGAACGATTCAATTTCAAAAAGTAAGTCTTGCATATGATGTATATCGAAGTCAGTTTCACAGATGACATCCAATGAAAATGGACGTTTCTTAACCTTTTCGGACAAACTATAAATAATCTCACCGCATGAGGAAGCTATACCTGCACCATAAATTCGACATTGTTTATGATCTCTTTTTTTGCCCGCATGAGCTGTAGGATTTATAAGTCCGAATTCTACCGTGAACCAATAAATACGATTAAACCACATGACCTCTGCATCATTTTTTGCCTGCGCGCCTGCAATGCCAAATAAATGAAAAAACTCTGCAAATCGTTGATTCGTAATCATCGCTAGGTGACCTGCTTGATCATGAAAAGTATCCGGTGCTGGCGTGTAATCAATTTCATCGATATGGCGAATAAAATCCGTACATGGAAATACTTTATTTGCGAGGAGAGCAAAAAAGTTTTTTGGAGAGACAAGTCCTTCGGCTCGGATAATTTGCCAATTAGTGCATTTTCGCAGTGTTTCACTTGACTGCGCAAGTGAAGGAATTTTCTCTTTTGGAAAATTTAATAATTTCATACCTTCAATATATTCTTCACAGAGATTACCTTGGACAAGTTGTGACTGTTTATTTAACATTATTTTCCAGGTTTTATGCTGCTCCTGTGAATATGTTGGTGTTATTATTTTTTCACCAATTGTGCCTTCAACTGATGGACTTGCAACAATCGGATATGAAGACTTTGCTTTGTACTCAACCTCTATGGAAAGTGTGCCTTCAGGGATCGGTATATTCCTTAGCTTATTAAAAAATTCTGATGCCATAATGAATTACCTTATATGAAAGTCATTGTTTGTTGATTCTCCTTAAATTATCTTTAGTAAGTATAACATTCTTAATTATAAATTGTCATGATGATTTGTTGAGGTTTTCTTCTTGGTAGTATTTGCTTTACTTTCATTCATAATTTTGTAATTTGAATAATCCATTCGTCTTTTTAAAAACGGATAATGTTTACTATGTTTCTCATCATGCAGTTTACGCATATTTTTAATTTTTTTTCGATAAATCTTCTTATAAACAAAAAATAAAAAAATAGAAAGTGGTGTGCCAAAAATCAATAGAAAGCCAATATACATAAAAATATCATGTTTAAAAGGCATACCTTCAAAGTTCATACCAAATATTCCTGCTAGGACACTCATTGGTAATAAATATGCTGAGAGCATTGTTAATTTACGCATTTGTTGATTGGAACGCTCTCCCGAAGAACCATAATATATATCCATTAATGCCATGGATTGAAAGCGTAAATGCATTACATTTTCCGACAAACGATTGTGATGATCCACAATATTTCTCATTCTAAATTTTTGATCTAAATTGAATTCAATTTTTTCCAATTGATGAAAAATGGAATTAATCGCTCCCACTGTCTGCTCAAGCTCATTGACCAGATATTTCATTCTCAGCATTTTTGTTGGATTTATATGTCGAGCAACGATTCTTTTTTCTAGCATATGCATGCCATATTCAAGTGCTCCTACATACATTTCTGAATGCTCAACCAATACGTCGAACATCTGGCAGATCGCATCATTTAAAAAAATGCTCTGTCCTTTTGGAAAGCAAAGCATTTTCCAATCTATGGCCACCACATGCGGTGTTTCATTAGCTATCAGAAGTAAAAAGTCTTTACCCAGCACGATATGGAGTTCAATTGGTTTTTCGAGTGAAGGATGGAAATAATACCAAACGATAAAATGATATTCGCCGAAGGATTCAACCTTTGTTCGCTGGTCCCTGTGCACACAGTCTTCCACTGTTAAATAGTGGAGTTTAAAACGTGTGCCTATCCCTTGCATTTGCACATAGGCTTCTTGGGGGATTTTGCTCAAGATGAGCTCTTCAAATATATAATTGCGCCCTTGGAATTTTTTAGAAAGAATAACTTCAGACAAAAAAAAACCTCCTGTTTTTTTTTCTTGTTTATCTCGTAAAAGATTTAACAAAGAACATCTACGAAGGTGTTTCGTAAGAAAACAAGGAGATCTTAATTATATAGCAAGTATTAACCGCGTTGAGCGTAGTATTCGACTACAAGGCGTTCATTTACTTGAAGAAGTACTTCTTCACGGGAGCAAACACTCACGACAGATGCCTGAAGCTTATCTGCGCTGAGGCTTAAAAATGCAGGTGGTTGTGCATTTTGGCGGTGAACGAGATTATTCTTAACAAGGCTAAGAGTTGCTTCTTTGTTTGTTGGAATAATAACTTCGCCCGCTCTGCATTGGTAACCAGGCATGTTCACTCTACGGCCGTTAACATGGACGTGGCCATGGCGAACGAGCTGACGAGCTGCTGGGATAGATGGTGCAAAACCAAGACGGAAAACAACGCTATCGAGGCGCATTTCGCACATACGGAGAAGAGCTTCACCTGTAAGGGTTTTAGCCTTACGAGCCGCTTTGATATAACGTTGCATTTGTCTTTCAGAAAGACCATAATTGAAACGAATTTTTTGTTTTTCCTCAAGAGCAATAGCAAACTCCGACTTTTTATGTGGAGCAGCACCGTGCTGACCTGGGCGAGATTTTCTTTTAATTTCTTTGCTTGTAAGTCCTGGTAATGTGCCAAGACGACGAGCGATACGCATACGTGGACCAGTGTAACGAGACATATGTACTAAGTACCTCCATAAAATGTTCAAAACACAGGCGCACTATATGTTTTTTATTTTCATAAGGAAAGCTCTTATTGAAAATCTTTCAACGTTTTTTTTAAAAAGTCAGGGTTTTTAGCTTAACCGTATAATATTATAATATAAAAAAGTTTTCACTCCCCTTATTTTATGCCCTTAAAAAACCTTTCTGCTCGAAAATCAGGAAAAAAAGCCTCATTTTCTGCTGTTGAAAACAAGATACGGAATACTTTACCGTAAACAAATGTCTTGTCCACATAGCCAAAGCTTCTGCTATCAAAGGAGTGATCGCGATTGTCACCAAGTACAAAAAGCTTATCTGGCGGGACGATAAAACGGCGGCTTTCAAAAAAAGTTGTCCCTTTGTCTTGCGCACTGAGAATAGAATGGGCTGGAAATGGAATTTCTTCGGACTTTTCAATCATTTTTGTGTAACTGCTCCCTTTATAAACAAATTCCTTTGCCAAGGCTGTGCTGACCGATATTCCATTCACAGATAAAATTCCCTTTTGGAAACTGATAACGTCATTTGGCAATCCAACCACCCGTTTTACAAGAGTATTTTTACGTTCTGGCAGATAAAACACCACCACATCTCCCCGTTTGGGCTCTCCCCAAGAAAAAAGCACTGTGCTCATTAACGGAATTTGTAAACCATAGGAGAGTTTATTTGTAAGAATACGATCCCCAGTGAGTAAGGTAGGGTGCATGGAGTCAGATGGAATTCGGTAGAACCCTAAAACAGAGGTTTTTAAGAGAACGAAGAAAGCCATAAAACACAAAACCCATGTTAACTCAAAGATAAATTTCTTATTCAAATAGACACCCTTTATGCTAAGCTCATCAAAAAATACCGACAGATATCGGACTATAAATACATTCGCTTTTCTTTTTAACGAATTCTTCTAAAAAACTATACGGATATATTATAAATTTGTTATACCCTTCGCATTACTGGTCAATCCGGTTTCACTCTATTACTTAGAGGAATATATATTTGTAAAAATTTTTTATAAATATATGTGCAATATAGATATTTATCAAGTATAAGTTACGTCATATGTCTTTGAAAGATATACAAAAGTGACCGTTTTCATAGGGAGTTTCAATGCAAGTCGAAAAACCAGCCAAGGGGATAGATTTCCCTGCACTCGAAAAAGAAATGCTTAAAAAGTGGGATAATGAAAATATCTTTCAAAGAAGCATCTTGGAACGTCCCGAAAATAAGAAATACAATTTTTATGATGGCCCCCCATTTGCAACTGGCCTCCCCCATTTTGGCCACTTTGTCCCAAGCTCCATAAAAGATGCCTTTCCCCGCTACTTTACCATGCAAGGCAATCGAGTCGAAAGACGATTTGGCTGGGATTGCCATGGCGTACCTGTAGAACTTTTAGTGCAAAAAGAACTTGGCTTAAATGGTAAACTCGATATTGAAAATTTTGGTATTGCCAAATTCAATCAAGCCTGCCGCGCATCGGTTGATCGCTACACAAAGGAATGGCGCAACTATATTCGCCGCCTAGGCCGCTGGGTTGATATGGAAAATGAATATCGCACCATGGACACACCTTTTATGGAAAGCGTTTGGCATGCTCTTAAAACTCTTTATGATAAAGGCTTTATTTACGAAAGCAAATTCGTCGTAAGTTATTCAGTCGCACTCGGCACAACTTTATCGAATTTTGAAGCAAGCCTTGACTATAGAGATGTACAGGATCCTTCCTTAACTATAAAAGCAAAACTCAAAGGCAAACATGCAGGCAAAAGCCTTCTTGTTTGGACAACCACGCCATGGACTCTGCCCGCTAACCTTGCCATTGCGATAGATGGAAAAGGTATTTATGCAGAAGTACACGACAACGCATCCAATGAATCTTTTTATATTTTAAAGAACAGAGTTTCTGCTTACTGGCCGAATGAAGACAACTATAAAATAGTCCGTGAGTTTTTAGGCAAAGAACTCGAAAATACAAGTTATGAACCTTTTTTCTCATCTTGGGTCGAGAGTGCAGGTGAAAATGCATTTAAAGTTTATGCGACAAACTATGTTTTGCATGACACAGGAACAGGAGCCGTGCACACAGCTCCCGCTTTTGGAGAAGATGACTTTAATGCAGCCAAACACTACGGTCTTCCCGTTTTAGATCACCTAGATACCAATGGAAAATTTAAAGAAGGAAACCCAGCAGAACTAGTTGGCCTCGATTTTAAAGCTGCTGACAAGCCTATTATTGTCGATCTGAAAAAGCGTGGTTTTGTCTTTAAACATGAAACCTTTGTCCATAGTTATCCACACTGTTATCGTTCAGGCCTGCCACTCATGTACAGAGCGGTGCCTTCTTGGTTTGTAAAAATTGAAGAGAACAAAGAACTTCTTCTAAAAATGAATAGTCAGATCAATTGGATGCCAGATCATATTAAAACAGGTCGCTTTGGCAAATGGCTTGAAAATGCAAGAGATTGGAATATAGGTCGCTCACGCTACTGGGGAAATCCAATTCCAATTTGGAAAAACACAGAAACAGGTGAAGAAATGTGCATTGGCTCTGTAGCAGAGCTTCAACAATACACAGATAAAACCATTACAGATATTCATATGGAATTTATCGATGACATTGTTATTCCATCTAAAAAACACCTAGGAACGTATCTTACTCGTGTGCCTTTCGTACTCGATTGTTGGTTTGAATCAGGCTCTATGCCTTATGCACAGCACCACTATCCATTCGAAAGATCCGAAGAATTTAAAGATCTTTTCCCAGCAGATTTTATCTGCGAAGGTCTAGATCAAACGCGTGGTTGGTTTTACACATTAACTCTACTTTCAGGCTTGCTTTTTGAAAAACCTGCATTTAAGAACGTGGTTGTAAACGGGCTTATTCTTGCTGAAGATGGCCGTAAAATGAGCAAGAGCCTCAAAAATTATCCCGACCCCATGGCAACACTTGACGAATTCGGAGCTGACTCCGTAAGACTCTTTTTGCTTTCTTCACCAGCAACAGTAGCTGAAGAAGTTCGCTTTAGTGTAGATGGTGTGAAAGAAAGCACCCGTCGAGTGTTGTTACCTTTATGGAATGCCTATTCCTTTTTTGCAACCTATGCTTCCATTGACAATTGGGATCCCACAAAAGATTCCGTTAAAAGTACAAATTCACTGGATAAATGGATTTTATTGCGCTTAAATGAGCTCGTAAAAAATATAGACGAAGCAATGAATTCATATCAAATAGCTAAAGTTGCTCCTACTTTAATTGAGTTCTTTGATGACCTAAATAACTGGTATATCCGCAGAAGTCGCAGACGCTTTTGGAGCAGCAATAAAGAAGCATATTCAACACTTTATGAAGTTCTCCTCCAAGCAACACAGATCCTAGCTCCATTTGCGCCGTTTGCAGCTGAGTACTTTTTTGGCAAACTCGCTTTAACAGATGAACTCAAAAATGTTGGCAGCGTTCACCTTTCGCTCTTACCTAAATACTGTGAACTCAACGCAGAAGAGCAGGTGCTTTTAAAAGAAGTTGCCATTGCTCGTCGCACTGTTGAACTCGGAAGAACGATTCGCGTTTCGCATAAATTAAAAAATCGTCAACCTCTTAAAAAGTTAACCGTAGGTGTTCTCTCAAAAGAATATGGCGAACAGATTTTAAAAATGAAAAGTGTCATTTGCGAAGAATTAAACGTAAAAGATGTTTCTATCACTTACGATCCCTCTGAGCTTGCAAAAATCATTGTGAAACCAAACTTTAAAGTTCTTGGCAAATCCTTGGGCGATAAAATTAAAGATTTACAATTATTACTAAACGACATTTCGCAAGATAATGCAACGAAAGCTCTGCGTAAAGAAACAATTCAAATTAAAGATTTCACTTTAAAACCTGAACATGTTTTAGTTGAGTTGCGACCAAGTGGAAGTAACTTAGTTGCGACCGATGCCGAGCTCGTTGCCGCACTTGATCCCACAATGACGGAAGAATTACGTTTCGAAGGCATTGCCCGTGAACTTGTCAGTCTTATTCAGAAAGCAAGAAAATCTGCTGATTTTAATGTAGAAGATAAAATATACTTACAATTAAAAACGAGTAACGCACTTGCCCAAGCAATAAATTCAAACAAGGAATATATTGAAGACGAAACTCTTTCTAAAATTGTCGAAGAAATAGATGGGCAATTAGAATTTACAACAGAATTAGATTGTGAAGGCGAGAAAGTATCTTTAGCGATGAAGCTTATCTAAAAAAATTCAAATAAATATTTACCAGAAAATTCCTTCCTAAATTTTAAGCCCCGATGAAATGACAGAGATTATCGGGGCTTAAACTTGATATATCCAAATAATCTTGTTAAAAAAATTCAATAATAATGGGATTACTATTGAGATGAAGGCATGTGTTTTGAACATTAATAAAAATTTAGAGTATCGTCCTGATATTGATGGGTTACGCGCAATAGCAGTGCTATCAGTTGTCTTATTCCATTTTTTTCCGGTATTAAACCCTGGTGGATTCATCGGGGTCGATATATTTTTTGTCATTTCGGGTTTTTTAATCTCCACAATTATATATAAAAATTTGGACAATCAGTCCTTCAAAATTTCTGAGTTCTATACCAGAAGAATCATACGCATATTCCCTGCTCTCATATTTGTATTATGCACTGTGCTTATTTTAGGATGGCTGCTTTTATTCGAACGTGAATTCAA
Organism: Fluviispira sanaruensis; assembly: GCF_004295685.1. Classification (NCBI taxonomy): domain Bacteria; kingdom Pseudomonadati; phylum Bdellovibrionota; class Oligoflexia; order Silvanigrellales; family Silvanigrellaceae; genus Fluviispira; species Fluviispira sanaruensis. The sequence goes on along the minus strand of NZ_AP019368.1, from coordinate 1,373,681 downwards.
ATATCTCGGGAAACATATCGCAGGAGGGATAGGCTTTATCTCTAATGAACTGCAATGGCGAGAAAATGTTGATTATTTTAATTCTGGATTTAAACCTTTACAAAACCTTTGGTCGCTTGGTGTCGAAGAGCAATTTTATTTACTTTGGCCTTTTTTGGCCATCTTATGCTGGAAATACAATAAAAATTTTTTAAAAATAATAGTATCTATGTTTTTTATTTCTTTTTTAATAAATATTTTTTCACTTTATATTTTTGAAAAAATGTCCGAAGCATATCTTATGACTTTTTCTAGACTATGGGAAATAATAGCTGGCTGTTTTTTAGGTTATATTACATTATATAAAGAGATAAAAAGCAATCCCATTCTTAATAATTTAAAATCAATCTCTGGATTTTTCTTAATTACTCTCTCTCTTTGCTTTATTGATAGCACTCGATTTTTCCCTGGATTTTGGGCTTTACTTCCTGTTGCAGCGACATATCTTATAATTGACTCAGGTCCAAAAGCATTTCTCAATCAGAAAATTTTAGCAAATAAATTGTTAGTATATATAGGATTAATCAGTTATCCGATTTATCTATGGCACTGGCCTTTGCTTATATATAATAAACTATTAGCAAAAGACAATCCATCCAATGCAAGTCTAGTTATTATTTTTATTATGACCATCATTCTTTCTATTATAACCTATCATTTACTTGAAAAATCTATTAAAAGAATTAATAAAAAGACAGCAATTTATTCTTTAGTTCCTATAGCAATTTCTCTATTAATCATTGGCATAAGTGGATATAAACGCTTGCTAAAACCCTACTCAAGTCAATTCAACCTAGAGACGTTCAATGCTGCAGTTGAGGACTGGGATTTTCCTACTAAAAACTTATATAAACTTAAATATAATAATTCGTATTACTATGAAAGTTCAAATGACAAAGATAAAATTCTGTTCATGGGTGATAGCAATATGGAACAGTATGCGCCAAGAATAGAAAAAATCTTATACGATCATCCAAACCTGAAAAAAAATACTATACTTTTTACAGGCAGTGGTTGTATGCCAATAAAAAATGTAAAAATTCTAGGCAAGACCGGTTGTCAAGAATATCTTCAAGATGTCTATAATTTTGCAGAAGATCCGCAAATCCCAACGGTCGTTATAAGTGGACTTTGGCTAGGATATTTAAGTAAAGATAGTAAAGCTTATTATGAAAAAAATGATTTTAAAGAATATTTAAATAAGTCTGAATTAGCAAAGGATAAAATGCTGAAAGAGTTTGAGGACAGCATTAAAAGACTTGTCGAACTTAAAAAATCTGTTTACGTTGTCCTTAATATCCCAATTGGAAACGAGTTTTCACCTACTCATATGATTTCACGTTCATTATTTAATAACAATTTTAGCCCAATTATTAAAGATATGAATAAAAACGAATTTTTGGATTCTGAGAATGGATTTTTAAAGAAATTAAAACAAGCAGCATTAAAGGGTGGAGCACAAGTCATAGATCCTCTTGATTATTTATGTAATGAAAACTCTGTCTGCCTTACTCTCTTTCAAAATAAACCTTTTTATAAAGATTCTGGACATCTTTGTGCATCATTTGTAAGAGAAAATATTAAATATTTGGATTTTATTTTTATTAAAAAATCAGAAATATTACAGCAAACTTTTTAAAATTATAAAAATTTAGCTTCGAGTTCTAAGCTTATTTTAAAATCAGTTAGATTAATATTTGAATCTACATGTGTTATAAAATTTAATTCTGTAGATTTACTTGTATCAAAAGATTTATACTCAAGTGGGCGTTCAACCTTATCACTAATTTTTTTATAAGTAACAAAAATATTTTTCAGTTCATTCGGATTATAAAATTCAGGCGTATAATATGGACTAGGTAACGTTATGGGTTGCCAAATTTTCTTTTTAATTTTTTTACTTTTTATAAAAACTCTTTGTTTATTGATTGCAGCTATATTTTTCTTTGTAATTATCACTTCATTTGCCAAAGATTGTGTTTGATATAGACAAAATAATAAAACAAATAAGCTTTTTATAAAAGCCATGCAAAAAACCTCTAAATTTTTAAGAACTATGATTTTTGAGCTTAAAAAGCAGCGAAAGCTCGAAGAAAAGTAATTATACCATATTATAATGGCTTATAAAAGCATTATTTTTAATAAAATTTACTTATATATCAATTAGTTATATAATTCCAATCTCAATCTATTCGTTTGCATTACTCATCACAAACCAGGAATTGAGGATGTGTTTATTTTTTCTTAAACTCATAAACAAAAAAAGCACCCCCATTTGGGGATGCTTTTTTAAAAAATTCAGCTGCCGTAAATTAGTTTGATGCAGGGGCTGGTGCTGCTTCGCTGGAAGCAGGTGCTGCTGCAGCTTCTTTTTCTTTCTTACTCTTTTTGCTAGCCTTGCTCTTATGACTTTTCTTTTTGTGTTCAGCCTTTTTCTTGTGTTCTTCTTTCTTTTCAGCTGCAGGAGCTTGTTCAGCTTGTGCTGGAGCAGCAGCCTGTGCAGTTGCAGCTGGAGCAGCTGCTGGCTTAGCAGCTTCTGCTGCTGGAGCTGGAGCCGCAGAAGGTTCACTTGTTTGCGCAAAAGCGGAAACTGAAGACAAAGCAAAAACAGTAGCAATAAGTGTAGATACAAGTTTCATAATAAAAACCTCCATAAAGAGACTATTTTCAAGGAGCAAACTCTGCTCATTTATACAAACGTCTCAATAGGGAGGTTTATTCCGAGTCACCTATAAATTATTTTGTCTCAGCATTTTCTGTTGAATATTCCACTTTAGCTATTTCAAGAATTTTAGCGATCACTTTACGGATCATAACTTGCCCACGGAATTCATCATAGACTTGTGCGCCTGCGCGTTTAACAAGTTGCTGAGGATCCATGCGATTTGCCATTGCATATGATGCCATATCGCGTAGCATTTCGTCATCCGTTACCGAAATTCCTTCTTGACGAGCAATGTGGCCAAGCGCAAGAATTCCACGTACCTGTTTATTAGCCCATTCACGATATTTAGCACGAACTTCTTCGTTGTCTGATTTAACATGATTTTCTTTTGCAACACGCGAATTTGCATCGGCAATCGCGCGATCTACAGTACTTTCAATAAGACTTTCAGCAACTTCAAATTCATTGGTGCTGAGAACTTGCTCAACAACTTGCTCAAAAGCTACATTTGAACGTGCTTCTTCATTGCTTCTTTTAATAGTTTCTCTTAAATTTTTACGAACTTCATCCATTCCAGGATAACCAAGACGTTTTGCGAATTCTTCATCAAAAGCAGATGGGACAAGAGTTTCAACACTGTTTAAAGTCAGATTGAATTGAACTGCTTTTCCTTTTAGCTCTGCATCTGCAAAGTTTTCAGGGAGTTCAACTGGAAATTCTTTAGTTTCAGACGCTTTCATTCCTACAATCGCTTCTTCAATTGCAACAATATTAGAGCCATTAAGTTCAATCAATTGATTTTTTGCTTCTTTACCTTCTAGTAAGGTGCCATCAAGAGACACTGTGTAGCTGACATTTGCCACATCTCCTTTGGCTATTGTACGTCCGGATTCATCTTTTTCTGTTTTTCCTAAAGCACGTGCATAATTATTTAAAAGTTTTTCAACTTCAGCTTCTAAATCGATATCAAGATTTTTGTTCATCTTGACTACGATATTTTGATAATCTTTGATTTCAATTTTAGGATTGATATCCACTGTCGCAGAGAATTCAAAATCCTTATTTTCTTCAAATTGATTTTCAGGTTCAATATGAGGATGACTTACAATTTGAAAATCGACAGTCTTTGAAACATTTGTATATGCATCATTTATAACACGATCCGCAGCTTTCTTAACAATATCACCCATATAAAACTTCCGGATGAGAGTTGCAGGAGCTTTTCCTTTACGGAAACCACGAATTTCTGCTGTTTTCTGAATTTCAGTTGCAACTGCTTGAAACGCATCTTTAATAGAGGATGCAGGCACTGAAATTTTAAATTTACGACGGGTGCTATTTACTTCTTCGATAGTTGAGGAAAATGTCATTTTTTGTTCCCACTTACAAAATAATCCCAAAAGAGGATTTTGCATTAAAAATTGCTAAGCCCAAATACGAGCAATCAGCAAAGGCTATTAGCTTGGATCAATTACTAAAGAGAGGCTAATAGGTCAACATGGAAGTGCATTTTCGCACATCAATCTCTTAAATTAACGGTAGGAAGGTTATTTTTCTGCCAAACAGCTTAATGGCAACAGCACCTGCCACACCTGCTTGCGCCAAATTGGAAAAGACGAGAGATCTTTAATACTTGACAGATAGAAAAGCTGTGAGCTTTTCCCTTCACTGAGCTTGATAGGTTCCAATTGTAAATTTTCATTGAGCGATAGAGCAATGGAATCCTTAAATATTGCTGATAAAACAAGCAATGACCGGTGACCAAAACAGAGTATGGCATACGGGCTTATCTCAATTATTTTTCTAAGTAGATTAGGATTGATATTGTTTGAGAATTTATTTGAGAGCGCTGTTTGCTGATCTTTTAGAATAAGCGGAGGGACAAAATAAGAATTCTCATAGATACCCAATTTGCCTAATAGATTTATTATAATACCTTTGTTTAGATCGTTATCGCTTAATCGACCTTCTTCTAAATGCTCATCATTTTCGAAAAAATCTGTAAGAATAAGATATCTTTTTTCCTGATCGAGTAAATCGCTATTATAAATAGCAAGTGGTTGAGGGAAACGTTCTACACCTTCACTGACACAGGTATAAATTTTATCGCGAATTTGTCTTTGAACTTTTTGATATATATCCATTTTTCTTAACAAGCTCCAGAACGAATCAAAAAAACACCACCCTTTAAAATCTATAAGGTTAAAATACACGATTCACAAGATTAAATTATTTTAATTCTTTTTTTGCTGCTTCAATGCCAATGTCGTCTCTACGTGGGAGAGCTTTTGTATATTTCATAATTAATTTTTCTAATTTTGGAAAAAATCCAATCGAATTCAGAAAATAATTTAACCATCCCGTTGTTATGCAATAATATTTATTAAAGGGAGGCGTATGATGAATTTGGTGATGTTCAGGATTTAAAATCACCCGCACATTTTGTAATAAAATTAAAAATTTATTTCTCTTTTTAGAGTGAGCCCACTTATGAATTTGATTGGTAAATAATACAAAGAGAGTAAGAAAAAAAACAAAAAAAGCAATAAAGGAAGAAAGGGGGAAATCTTTTTCTATTTTTAACAACAAACAACTTAACAGAATGGGCACTCCACCTAGAGCACATGCCGCATTGGTTTCTATAAAATCATGGCGCGTGATCGCGTAAGGATCAACATGGTGTTCACGAAATGGGCGAATAAGAGCTGGGCCAAGTATTGGCATATCGACTGAACCCCATGTGTCCCCTGCCCAGTGTACAAGCCCCCCAATAAAATCACTAAATATCCAGGCAAGAATTAAAGAAGGTATAATAAAGTACCATAGATCTGCCGTTACTTTAATAATTCTAAAAGCAATTATTCCTACAAGTATAAAAAAAATTATCAAACCAATTGTTTCTAAAAACCGGAACCACTTTGGATAACCAGTTGCGAGTTCTTCTTTATTTCTCTGGATGATGGGAGTGATATGTTCATTTTCTTGCATTCATTCTTCTCCTATTCCAAATTTTATGGATGAATCTTATTCATTTTAGCATAGAAGATTGCAATTAAGGAATCGAGAAAAAAATGCATTGATTTTCAAAAAGTCAAAAAAAGAATTATTGAAGTTTTTTCAAAGTTTTAAAAACTTCATCAACATGTTGAGGGACTTTCACTTTTCTCCATTCAGCAACCACGGTTCCTTTAGGATCGATGATAAATGTTGAGCGTTCAATACCCATATATTTTTTTCCATACATACTTTTTTCTTTCCAAACGGCAAAAGCCTCACAAAGTTTACCTTCAGAGTCTGATAAAAGTGTGAATTTCAAATTTTCTTTTTCAGTAAATTTTTTGTGGCTGAGACAAGAATCTTTACTGACTCCCACAATTTGACATTCTAAAGATGAAAACTTTTTTGCATGGGATTGAAAATCCTGAGCTTCGGTCGTGCAACCTGAAGTCATATCTTTAGGATAAAAATAAAGAACGAGCCAATTTCCTGAAAAATCGGCGAGAGAAATTTTCTCTTCATTTGCGTTTAAAGCGCTTAACTTTGGACATTTATATGTTTTTTCAAGTATGGGATCGTACGTTTTTTTTGCAGCAGGCATTCATTACTCCTAAAATACAGGGGAATCGACATCACTTGAGTTTTTATTTGCATTGACATTTGGGTCGGCAGTGGCAAGCGAAACTGGAGAAACATCTAGGAGTGGTTGTATATTTACCTTTAAGCCCAAATGCAATCTCTCAAAATCTACAGATAGCGTACCTGGATTTAATAAAACCAATGGCAATGAAAAAGTCTCTTGAAACAACTTTTCAAACTCACTTATAACAGAAGAAGAAGCGGAGGTAAGCCAAATTTGATTGGTATCTAACTGCCAAATGACTTCAATGAGACGGACTGATGGTAAAGAAGACTTCAATAATTCTTCTTTTAAACGATCTTTTATGGATTCTCGCACCTTTTTGCCAACACGCCGAACAGTTCCATGTTCATCTTCTTTTTCATGCCCGAGTGCTTCAAATGCAGCTCGCAACTGCAGCTTCATAAATGTCGCAGGAATTTTCTTTTTATCGGCTCTGATGCCAAATAAAAATGAATTTTCATAAATCAATGAAAAAGGATCATCTATACGCGCTTCACCTGTGAATGGGTGGCAAAAACCAATCGACTCTTCACGAGTGTCATCTAAGCCGATGGGCGTTATAAAAGATTTTTTAATCTGCTCAACTATCCATGAAAAAGGTGTGTCTTTTGTTGGGGTGAGGATTTGAAATCGTTTGATTGCAAATGAACCAGAAGCTATAGACATATATAAACTCGCTTAAATTAAAAAAATAGTCCGAAAATAAAGGATACGGACTGAGTCCTTCCATAATTCACAAAAATACATTCATTTCAAGAGAGAATGCAAATTTATGCGAAAAAACTTAGCACTCTAATAAATTTTATCATTTTTAAATAAATGGTAAGCTATTTTTCAAGCAAATAAAGAGTTTAATTTAAAAATGCGTTTCACTGAGCAAAAACTATTTGAATAATTTGTATTATTAATTAATAAATTACAATTAGATTTTAAAATATTATCTTGTAATTAAAGAACATTACGATCATTATTAAATCAATTGAGTAACAAGTGAAATTTAGTTAAAATAAAAAATATTTATACAATAACATAAATATATATCATATTTTAATTTAAAAAAATAATTGAATTTAGTAAATATAACTTTTAAAAAATATTCTTAATAGAATTTGCAAATTTAATTTTTTTAAATTATTCAATAATTAGGTTTTTAAAACCGAATCAATTTTACACAGGAGTGTTAAGTGAAAAGTTTTTTATCTAATTGCACAAGCCAATCAGTGAAGATAGCCGCAATCACAACTCTCGCAGCAGCATTTCAAATGTCCATACATGCCCATTCGACATTAAACCCTCTAGAAGATCTCTCAACAAATCAGTGTTCGCTAGATTTAAATAGTTTAGTTGAAAAATTAAAAGCAAACGAAGAAAATATCACCTCAACAATAAGCAACGTAAGTGGCGATTGCTTAGCAAAACTTTTCCTCATATCTCCTTCCGAAATAGAAGCAATTTATAAAAAAGAAAATATAATTACTGTTGCAAAATCGGGAATAAATGAAATTAATAATTTCAATAAAAGCAGTCTAAAAATATTAAATAACTATGCCCAATTTTTAAATATTGGCTTTTACCTTGAATCCAAAAACCCTGATTTGCGCCTGGGTTATCATTCAGATGAAATTATAAAAAGAGAGATAGCTCAATTAACCGATCTTTATGCACGTAAATTGTTTGTACTGCAGGATGTTGACTTTGCAATCGATCAAAATGAATTAATAGAAACCACTAAAGGCGTTTTCAATCTCATTGGCTCCGCTCATGCTTATGCTGAAACCATCCATCTCATTCAGTATATTACTGGTAATAAATTGGATAAAAGTTTTCCACTTTATTACGCAATTGAGCCCATCCAAAAAGTTCTTTCTGCTACCCACGATGCCGGTGGTGTTTTCTATAAATCTGATGATACTATAAAAATATTTAAAGGGATTATACAGAATTTAAATCGAATTGTGAATGAAGATGAAAGTATACTAGAAGAAAAACTTTATGTGAATTATATCAAGGAACTTGGTAAATTCTTACGTTATCCTACTTATAAAAATGATATTATTAAAAACTTAACTGACGTGATTAAAAAATCTTCTTTTAAGAACGCAAGTGACATAACAGATCCCCCTCCAAAGTTGATTGCAGCTGTTGCCGCTTTAGAAGAAAATAATATTGTTAATGCAAATAATTGCAATGATTTTATGGATAAAAATGGACTCAATATTTGCGATGCAAAAGCAAATTTAAGCAATACCCTCTTCCCAAATAGATTCAAATTTGATGAAGGCAATATCGTTATTTTTTCATCTCTAGTCGAAAAAGAAGCAACTAAACAATATTTAGGCATGAAAGAAGTAGAAGCGCTCTTTAAAAGAACAATTCAAAATCTTGATCCTATTTCAAATGATCCAAACGAAAGATTACAAGTTTTTATCTATAAAGATGTAGAAGAATAAAAAAAATATAAATCTTACGTAAGCAACCTCAGCAATAAAGAAGATGGTGGTATTTATCTTGAAAATATCGGAACCTTCTATACCTATGCTGGAGATGCTGGCCTTGAAGATCGCATTCGTCATGAATATGCTCATTATCTCAATGGCCGTTACCTTGTAAAAGGTATTCATGGAGACACAAGTTCTTTCGATAAAAAGTGGAATCGCATGACTTGGTTCGAAGAAGGAAGTGCAGAATTTTATACTGGCGCAACTCAAGCGGATAATTTCATTAACCGCAAAGTCAAGTATGATGGTATTAAGGTATCTAATATCAAAACAATAAAAGAGCTCACAAACTCTGCCTATGGAACCCTTGACGGCCATGTTCTTTATAACCAAAGCACAGCTTTATTTAGCTATTTATATAATAAAAAATTTGAAATTTTCACTCAAATGATTTCTTCGATTAAAGCAAATAACGTAACTGAATTCGATAATATTATTGAAAAAATCTCAAATGGTTCACTCGATGCAGACTTCAAAAATTATATTTTAGAAGTACAATCGGGAGCTCTATCTGATGCGCGCTTAAACATGGGTGCTCACGCGTTTTTCGATGTTTCTGATATCGAAAAAATTAAAGAAGATATGGTAAAAGCTGGATTAAGTATGAATTACTGTGAAGTTATTGCGAGCTCCGAATACAAAAACTCACAAGCACGTTATGCCTGTTTTGGAAGCATAGAAGAACCTACGAATGACTATCATGCGACAAACCAAGCAGTAAATAATTCTATAAAAAAACTTCTGAGTAACAATCCAAATTACAATTTTACAAACTGTACATTCGGTGAAACTCAGAATAATACTCGTAAACTTTATTGTGAAGGCCCTTTGACAGCAGCATCTTTCAACGATCTTTCTTCAGAAAGACAAAAGACAGTTGCGGACTCAAATGAAATACAAAAATTAAAAACCTTTAAAAATTCGAAAGAACATTTCTGTTTCTTTACAGGCGATACTTTATCCGATGCATTATTTAATAATAGCCGCAGACAAGAAGCTCAAGGGTACAACTATACAAATAATGGTGATGCTACCGCTGGCCAGTTGATTGTAAATAAAAATGGCGAGATCACTTTCACAAATACAGATGATACTTCTTATGATCCTGTTAAAGGTTCTGTAAACATTTCAGAAAAAGAATTCGTCCATTTAAATGACAATTCTCCTTTAAAAATCGTTCTAAATATGTTTAAGTTTAAGAAAATAGACAAACGTATGTTTGCAACGGTTATTTATGAAAAAGAAATAGAAAAAGGAAGAGCAAACACAAGCCTGTATCGTAACGAATATAGCACTGCAGAGATTGCAAAGGACGGATTCCGCGTTTTTTCTGATAAATTCCGGTATCAAGAAGTCAACGACTTTGATTTTGAAATTGTGGAAAAACCAGTTGGCTCACGAGCAAGTATTTATGGTCGATATATGCTAGATTATTATAATCCCAATAAATCTCCTGACAATGATGATATTATTAAAGTAAAAGTTTCTAAGCACGACTGGTCACCTGAAATTATTGAAGTGAGAGTATCAAGCAACAAACCTACACTTTCTGAAAACATAGTAAAAGGTTTTGAGAGAACCGAAACTCACGTTGCTGAGTTTAAAATGGAAAATAAAGTAGTGAGTGGGACTTATATTTATGATCCGATTGAGCATCTTTTAGATTCTGGATTTAAATACAACTATGAAGTGAAAAGTGGCAATAATGTTAAGTGCGGTATATTAAATCTTGTTGATTATGGTGGGTTTAGTTATAAACAAACTAAAGATTGCACAAGCGACAGCGCTCTCATCTACGTAACAAAAGTAACAAATACTGGCGTTACCCCTGTATTTAAAATTAAAGCTATCTTTAAATAATTCTGTGGAATTTATGAGGCATAATTCATACGTCGTTTTTGTCTTTGCTTCGACGGGTTCGAGTCAGAGAATGGCTCCTCTAAATTATTCTATTCTTCGCTCTGATGATTTATGCTAAGTAACTTTAATTAAAATTTTCCTTCATTGCACTGCAAACAAACAAGTCCCAATTTTCTCCATGCATCAACCACTTGCTGACGATCATCAATACAAAAAAGCACATCAAAATTTGTTTCAATCTCTTGCCGAAAAATTTCTTCCTTTACAATTGCATCCAGCCGATAGTCATGGTTCTTTCTCATTAATAACATGTCATAGCGCAGATCATTTTGTACAAGCCACTCTTGAGTGATAGCACGAGTGAATTCATTACGCCCCGTAGCCAAAATTATTTTGTGCGTTGATTTAAATTTTTCAATAATCGTGGCACACCACAAATTAAGTTTGTCTTGTATAATATTTTCGTCTCTCAAAAATGACTTCCAATCTTTTCTGCCACCATTGAGTAGGTAGAAGCACAGTGTTACCTCTGTGCAACCCCATTAGAACCGTACTTGCCCAATTAAGGCATACGGCTCCTTCACTAGCACCGCTTATAATTTGCTAATTACTGAGTTCCTTCGCTCCATGATCATTACTCACTTCCCAACTACTATGAACCCTCTGACTTTTCATATCTCATGTTGATTTGCTATGGTTTTATCCTTTTGCTTGTCAGTTCTGTATTTCTACAGTGAGAATATGAAATCTCCCGTGTTGACTGACAGATTTCTTTGTACATGCCGAGCTTAACAACCCCGCTCTTGCCAATTACATCTCACATCTATCGAAGTAATTGATTTTGGTTTCCGTTGGACGTACAGCGTCACCCAAGAGGTTGAATGTACTTTCGGGGCTAAATCGCTTCACGTTTTCACATTTCGGCCTGCACAATTCGCTCTATTCGCTCTATTCGCTCTATACGCTTAGTGCAATTCATCACTAAATTACACTCAATGTTCACTACAACGTGGTTACGTTATTCCTTCGTTGTGTGGACTTACACCACCAAACCTATCGCCCTTTGCACGGCGCACACATCCTCCCCTCCCTAAAAACCTCCTAACGTCGATTTTTTGAGGAAGAGGATTCCCTAGATACAAAAGAAAAACTAGCTAGAATTTTTCTTTGCACGAGTCTGCCTATCATGCCCAAATGTGACATTTAAATACCAATGTCCGCTTTTATCTTGACAAAATGAGCCTGTTTTTATTTTGGCATCTTCTGGAAGATCTCTTGAGTTCCAAAAAGAAAACTCATTTTTATGATAAGATATTTTTCCATTATGAATTTTAATTGCGGATGCTTAAACGGTATCCATCCTAAAGATCTTTTCCCACGCCAACGCAATAGTGTTTTAAACTGAATTCTGCGTGTGATGTATTCTTGAGAAATAGCCTGAACTGTTTGAGAGTGAAGACAGAGTTCTTTTGAGCTCCCTGCAACTAATCCATCCATTTCTGAAGATGAAAAAAAATACGGGATAGAAATTTTTTTACCCGATTTTTTATCATTTATTAACTTAACGGATTTATTTTTAAGAGCCTCTTTTTGAGTTTGCTTACAAAAATTCCATACCATATTTACAGAACGAGACATCTTAGAAAGCACTCTATTTGCTCTCCCTGAATCTTTAATTCTGTAGTGATATGTTGTTATAAATTGCTCTTAACTCCATTTACTTAAAAAAGAAGTATACAGAAAATTTACGAATAAAGCCAACTTATATCCCCGACTTTAGAAGTCGGGGCTTTACGTTCGTTGCTGGTAATAAACTGCTTTCGATGTTCACAGTCTGCCAATGTTCCATCCAAATCTATAATAATTGCCTTGAATCTCATCAGTTTTTCCTCATATAATTTTAAATTTTGAACTGAATGTCATGGTCAATAGAAAAGTTTTATTCACAATTGACAGCATACTATAATCATACTATAAAATTTACTGTTCTCCTATTTTAAAACTTAGTTAATATGGTTTCTTATGACTATTGACATATTTTCATTGCAATTATTATCAATAGCGTTGTTGATAATTTCTATTTTTGGCTTCATAAAGCCTAAAAAACAAAAAGTTAATGAGAATAAAAAATGAAAGAAAACATCTTGAAAGACTTTTATTCTTTCTTCTATCAACTTTATTAAAGAGGATTTTATGTACAAAAAAAACATTTTATTATTTGTTTGCTTATTTATACCAATTTATTCATATCCTGATGAGTTTAATAAAGATTATAATTCAAATAATAAAGCAGAAATTGATAATCTCGAATCAAGTGAAAGTGTTTTCAATAAACTTAAATTTGAAAACGGGGAAATAATAGTGAGTGATAATTCGATTGATGAACACAACGCTTCAGCAAGTCCGAAGGAAAAAGAAGATATTAATAAAAATATACAATAGTAAAACTATACATAAATCAACTCAAAAAAATGATAAATTTGATAAAAATATTTTTCTACTATTGTTAAATTCTTTCTAAATATTTTCAGGCTATCATTTTCTTAGTCAAAGTTAAGTGGCTAGATTTTCTAGATTGCTTATTCTGCTTATACAATTGGAGATTTATAAAGAATTTTATGCTTATATAAAAGATGTAAAGTACTGTTATAATAATAACAGCCATTGTTAGAATCATAAAGGCTAAAGCATTAAAATTATATGCAATCGGAAAAAATCCATAAGATATTATTTGCTTTTAATGGTAAAAAAAAACTTTCATATTTAAGAGAACACTCAGAAGATCTGCATATTAGAAAACATTTCTTCAATAAAGGGATAATGTATTATTCTGAATTAAGTTTGAGATCAACGATTTTACATGTGACAAAATTAATTAATAACGATATTAAAAATATATTGGTCATCTTGACTATCAAAAAAAATAATTGCTTTACCTCTAACTGATCTGTAAACACTCACGCAGGTAGAAAAAAACCGTTTTAAAAAATAAGTTTTCACTTTAAAACAATTTCGAGCGAATTAGGTATGTGCGAAAACGCCTAAGTCATCACAAATAAAGATTTTAGAATATAAGTAAACAGAATTTGACTGAAATATATGGAAAAAATTATATTTATAAAATTCCTAGAAATAATAATTTATTCTTCCACCGCAGGTGCTGCAGTCGAAACATCAGGTTTTGACTCTGAAGCAGCAGGCTGCTCGATCATGGGTTCAATCGGTTTAACGGGTTCTGTTGGCTCAGGATTTTCTGCTTTTTCTATTTCTTTTTCTTCAGGCTTATTTTCTACTTTAGGTGGTTCTTTTTGTTCTACTGAAACATCTTCAATACTTAATGGTATAGATTTAGTTGAATCCCATACACCACTTTGCAAATTTAAAGCTGAAATTTTTATAAACCACTTCCCCTGACCAATTGCTAAAGCAGGAAGCGAAGTTTTCACAGTCGAAAAAGTTCTAATTTTATTATTAAAATCTACATCATTTGATACTTCAACCCGATAAAATGAAACTTTACCCGTAGCTGACCAAACGAGACGATCGGATAGTTTCATTTGCGGAGGGATATCTGCACGAAGGCCTGATGGCATAGGTGGTAAAATTCTTAATTTGTGTACAGGTTTTCCATCTTCTTTCCAATACACTTCTCCTGGAGGTGGCACAGAAATACGATATTTCCCATCTGAAGCAGGCACTCCATTTAAGTAAATAGATTTGAAATTAGGATCTCGCGAAATAATAACTTTTTTATTTGCAGGTATGAGAATAATGGGTCCACCATCTTGTATATTGTAATTATAAGAATCAGGCCCTGATGATTCTTTTGTATCATTTTCAATTGGAAATGGGATATTTTGCTTCGGAACTGGTTTTGCTTCTTGCGCAACGGGCTTAGGTTCTGGAGCAATAGCTACTTGCGCCGGAGCTTTTGCTTTTGGCAAAGTTGTTACTTTAGGACTTGGTTCTTTTGCAGTCTGCGGAATAGGCGCTGCTGCTATGACAGCCGGTGCGATATGTTCTGGTGTGTGTGTAGGTATCACAGGTGGAGCTTCCGTTGCTTGTGGTGGCGTCGTTACTTTAGTCTCTTTTGGAAGATTAACTGGTTTTTCAGATTGTTTCACGCCAAAAGGAGAGTATGGGCCAAAAAAAAGGAGAGCTGCAGCTGACGCACCTGCTACAGCCACACCTGCAGTGATACCTGTCAAAATCATTTTTCTCTTACGAGTCAATTCATCTTCGGAAGCATCTGGAAAAGGTTCGTCTTTGGGTTGTACGGTTTCTTTTTCAGGAATTTCCTCTTTATTACGAGAGTGATTCTCGCCCTTTTTTAAACGAATATTTGTCATGATCGACACCTCTATATAATCCAATCCTTATACAGAGTTTATATCGGTTTATTCCTAATAGTATTAAGGTTACAGAAAATGCCTATAGGCAAAATATATGTAGGAAAATTGTCAGTTCAAGAGTTCTTGAATGAGTTTTTTGGATTTTAATGCAAAACCATGCTTTGCAAACTTATGGGCAATTGCATCGTAAGAAGATAATATTTGAGAAATTGTACAACGATATCCTAAATCAACAAGCTCAGTACGAATATAATATTTCATGGGATTTCCTGCCATTGCTTCCATAACTTCATCTGTAGGCTTAAAAATGACAAAATCAACGTCAGGATTATTATCCATTGAATGCATTAACATTGAACTTGATCTTGTCTGGACAAGACTTTTTACAGCTTGAACTAAAGTAAAATATCCGCCCTTTTTCATAACAGCTCCTGGTTGATTGCTTGTATAAGGTACCATTGGGTCAATATAAACCACAAGACCTGCACCTTTGCGAATAGCGGTATTAAAATCCGATGCACTGGTTAATTGACCATCGGTAAACCAATGTCCTTTAATTCTTTCTGGTAAATAAAATGGAGGCAAAGCAGTGCTTGCACGAATTGCTTGACTGATTCGAATATCTTTCCAAGGTTCTTCTCCAAAAACAATATTTTCACCTGTATCTTGATCGGTAACGCTAATATATAATTCTTTTTTTAAATGTGCCATGCTGTCATCAATACCAAAGTGGCGCATTTGTCTTTCAAAAAACTTTTTTAATTTTTCACCTTTAAAAAAACCAGTCGGTACTGAATTTTGTAATCGGCTGACGAGTTCTGCAGAATCAAAAGTTGAAAATGCACGAATAAAATCGAAAACTCGACGAAATATTTCCGCGCCCGCAGGGTCAAAAACTGTATTTAAGCCAAGGGGTTCAAGACTCGTGTGTTTTCTATATATTTGTTTGACGAGATCGTCTGAATGCACACCAACTGCGAGTGTACTCGAAACTATCGCGCCAGAAGAAACTCCACAGAAAATATCAAAATCGCCACATTCGCGATCTAGTAAACAATTATCAATAGCATTCACAACACCGATAGAATAAATATATCCTTCAAGCCCGCCGCCAGAAATACATATACTTGTTTTTTTATGATTGAGACGAAAATCATATAGCTGCCGAGTTGCAATTAAAAATAATTCAACCGAGTCAGGTGGATCAATAATAACTGCACGAACATTTGCAAGACTCAAACGAAACTCTCGATTTGTTGTCTTTGCAGAATTAGGTAACACAACAACCACACGCCGCATGGTGTAATGGAAACCTCTTGGAGTAAACTTTTCGATAGCAGATTTTAAATTCTCAAAAGTAACAGAAATTTTTTGATCTTTTTGTTCGAAAGTTGTTTTTGAAGAATGTAATACTTTCATGTCATCCTGATTTGATTTTTCTTCTTCTTCTATTTCAAACAATTCATTTTGATTGGGTTCAATTTCGTCTTGAACGAGACGTTCATCAAGTATGATTAAGTCTGCATCGAAGACGGGAAGTTCATGTGCAAGTTGATAAACGTCTGTATAAAAATTAATTGTTGCCCCAGGAAAAGCATTGGCAGCCAAAGCAAGTCTTCTCAACACATATGATGAAACTGAGAAAGAATTACTTTTCTGTTGATCGAGGTTGCGTGCGCCGGCATTTAAAAAATCGTGTTTCAATGATTCAATAAGACGTTCAACGCCTACATACATAACTCTATATTCTTTAAATCCTGAAAATTTGTCAGACACAGAGAAATTCCCCTTTTATAAAGAAAGAAGACATGGCCTCAGAAGAGACCATCTCAGGTCGAAGCTTTTTTTTCTCTTGGATACATAACATATTGTAAATACTTACATTGCAAACTTCCATTGTATACAGAAACTTTTCGGGTGGGGCGCAAACCGACTGATTTTAAAGCAGTTTCATTGGCAGTGAGGAGCCAAGCGTTCCAATTGGGGTATTTCTGTTTCCAAAGATCGCCCATTGCTTTGTACATCGGTGAAAGATCTTCACCTTCTTCGAGTCTTTCACCATATGGTGGATTCACTACTTGTATTCCACAAGACGCATGGGGTTTGCTCATAAATACATCTTTTGTTTGAAATGCAATAACCCTTCCAACGCCCGCTTCTTCTGCACAATCTCTCGCTACGTCAATATTACGATTGAGAATATCCCCTGCTCGAATAGGCGCTAAAATATCATCATGCACTTCAATATTGTTTTGTTGTGCATATAGTCTAGCTCTGACAGGTAGATCTGCTAAGGGTTTTTCATTCGATAATATTTTTGTTTTTAATTCACGCAATGCAGCTTTCATCTCTGGTACTTTATCTGGACAGAGATCCATAAAAGCAAATTCATTACGCCGCACGTTCGGTTTCCAATGCAAAATAGCCAAAGCTGCTTCGATGGCGAGAGTGCCTGAACCACACATTGGATCCATAAAATATGGAGAAATTAAAACCTGTTTAGGAATTTTCTTACCAGAGTTTTCATTCACACCCTTACGTTCTAAATATACAGCTTCACTCGATTTCCAAATGCTATTTGCGAGTTTATTCCAACCAGAAATTCTGAGCAAAGCTGCCGCCAAGGACTCTCTTAAAGGAGCTTCAACACCACCCACACGATAGCCACGCCGTGAGAGAGGCTCGCCGGTTGTGTCAACAGATATACTCAATTTTCTCCGCACAAGGCGGACAAATATTTTTACATCTGGATTTTCAGTATTTACATTCGGACGTTCACCGACTTTATTACGAAAAACATCACATATTGCATCTTTAATGCGTAAACTTGCAAACATAGAGTTATTGACAAAGGAATCACTCACAGAGGCATTGACTGAAAATGTTAATTCTTTTGGGAATATAAGCGTCCAATCGATTTGCGAAGCAATAAAATGAAGTTCCTCTTCACTTTTGACTTCAGCTTCGGCGAGTACTAAAAGCACACGGCTCGCACACATAGCGGCTAGATTGGCTGCTATACATGCACTCCAAGGACCTTCCATGTAACAGCCTGCAGAGCCTGTCCAAATATTTGATTTTATTTCATAAGTTGAGCATATTTCTTCGAGTTCTTCTTTCAGAATATCTTCAAATCCTCTTGAGGTTGAAACAAAAAAACGAGGGCGAGAAAAAGGGGAAGCTAAATACTCATCGGTGTGAAAACTATGGGGATGATGCTGTACCTTTGTTATCATTTTTATCCTTATATGGAGCACACAAACCAAGCTCTCTTAACATTTCAAATTCTCTGCCAGAGCGAATACGTGTATAATACTCCAAAAATTGTGTTGCTTTTGCGGGCGTTGAGTTTTCAAGGAGCTTTGTGACTTGGCGTGCAGGCAAACGGCTCAATAGAGCTATCACCAGATCTCGATCCATAGTGTCCATGACAGGAGCCACTTTGCGTGGTTCCATTTTCGAAACAAACTCCACAGCCTCTTTCACCCGCTCCTCCTTTAGTTTCTTCTCTTTTTGAAGAGTTTCGTCAAGCAATCTTCTTTCTTCTTCAATCTTTTTGAGCTGAGTATCTATATCAAGACGAGATTTATCATAAGCCTTTTTTGCATCTTCAAGGCGTATCAACTTTTGCTCAACATCACTGCGAATGAGTTCAAGTTCATCACGAATCCTCATTGCTTCTGAAGCTGTCAGTTCATTTTTCGGAATAATTGGCATATTTTCAGACTGAGCTGCCATTTTATTTTTCGGCATATTTTCAGATTGTGCTGAAATTTGATTATTTGGCATATTTTCAGCCTTCGTAAGCATTTGCCCTGAGAATAAAATAAAAAGAAAAATAAATTTTAATAGTTTTCTCATTCTTCGCCTTTCTCTTGAAATTGATTTCTCAAATATTTTTGATTACCAACTTCATCAAGAATAGTTTGCTCTTTGTAAGCTTCTTTTTTAAGAAAATCTTTTTCTTTTACTTCTTTTAATTTTTCAATTATTTTCTGATTTCTCCGTGCTTGTATAAGTGTTTGCTGATAAACTTCTAAATCAGATTGGCAGCTTCTTAAATTATCAAGAAGTTCCATAATACGCCCTTGTCTCATGTTTAATGATCGTTCATAAATTGTTACTTTATGAATTTTTGAATCTTTAACACAAATATTCAATTCATCTCTTTCAGAAAAATACAAATCTCTTTCCTGATAAATCATGTTTTTTAATGCATCGATCACTCTCTTTGTATATTCCACTTTCATTTCTGCTTCATGAGTTTCTTGTTCCCTTAAGTGCAATATTCTTTGTAAGGAAAAACGAAAATTCATACACGTTCTTCTCCGAGTAAATCATGTAAAGAATTCAGGGAATCATGAAATGTGCATTTTAACATTCTATCTTGTTTTAAAAAAGCATCGATTTGAGGAAGAAGTTTCATAGCTTTATCAAGCTTAGGATTCATCCCAACGTTGTAAGCACCAATATTTATTAAATCTTCATTTTTTTGAAATTCAGCCATGAGATCACGTAAAATGGAAACTGCTTTTAAATGCTTTTCATCTGCAATATCGATCATAACACGACTCGCACTTGATAGAATATCAATTGCTGGAAAATGATTTCTTTCCGCAAGTGAACGAGATAAATTAATATGTCCATCGAGAATACTTCTAGCAGAATCACAAACTGGATCATTAAAATCATCGCCCTCTACTAAAACAGTGTAGATGCCTGTAAGTGATCCTTTCGATTCACTGTTTCCTGCACGCTCCAATAACTTAGGTAATAATGAAAAAACCGAAGGTGTGTAACCTTTTGTGGTCGGAGGTTCTCCAACTGACAACCCTATTTCTCTTTGCGCCATTGCCACACGTGTTAAAGAATCCATTAAAAGCAATACTTTTTTTCCTTGATCTCTAAAATATTCAGCTATAGCTGTTCCTACATGTGCCGCCCGCACGCGACTTAAAGGGGATTGATCACCTGTCGAGACAACGACAACGCTTTTTTTAAGACCTTCTTCCCCAAGGTTTTCTTCAAGAAATTCTCGAACTTCTCTACCTCGTTCCCCAATCAAAGCAATTACGTTTATTTCTGCATCAGAGTAGCGAGAAATCATTCCCATAAGCACGCTCTTACCTACCCCCGAACCCGCCATAATTCCTATTCTTTGCCCTTCACCAAAACTTAACATTGCATTGATTGAACGAATTCCTGTGTCAAATGGTTTTGAGATTCTTCTCCGGGTTAAGGGATTGAGTGGTTCGCGCACGATCGAATAGGAAGCCCCCAAATTGCTAATGAATTCTTCTCCTACCATTGGACGCCCGTACCCATCGATGATACGACCAATCAAATGTTCACCGATTAATATTTTTTGTTCGCGTTCAATACATTGAACGAGAGAATTTGCACACACGCCAATCGGATCGGAAAATGGGACAATGAGCGCTTTATCTTTGCGAAAGCCAACAACCTCTCCTTCAATAGCATAGTTTCTTTCTCGATTAAAAATACGGACAAGCGCGCCCAATGGAGCATCGGTTAAAGTCGCTTCAATGACAGTTCCCACAATTTGTACAACTTTCCCATATTTTTCAAAAGGATCTTTTATTATTTGACTATCCCTTTTCTTTTTTAATTTTAAAAGCGCTTCATTGGAAAACATTTTTTAAGCCTTTTTCTCTGCTTCAGAATATTTAATTTTATCCGATTGAGTTTCTTCTTGAAAAAGATCTTCTTTTATATTTTCAACTATATTTTCAACACTTTTCTTTAAATCTACAAAGGAAACGCCCGTGGCACTTTCGACATGAAATGAGCCGCTTTCCAATGATTCATTTTCTCTAATTTCAATTTTTGAAGCATCTTTTTTTGCTTCTATATGACGGCGCAATCTATCAGCGTCATTTGAATTCATTTCAATTGTTATTGAGTTTTTTGAGGTATATGACTTTAATATTTCATCAAATAAATGCGCTAATGATTGATCACTAGATTTGATTTGTTCCTTTAAAATTTTTTCACAACACAACTTTGTTAATTCAATAAATATATCTTTTCCTTGTTTAATTAAAGAATCACGTAACTCTGATAATCTATTTGCCACTTCTGAAATATTTTCGAAAGCTCTGTCATATTTCGATTCTGCAGCCGCCATACCACGCTCTTCACCACTTTGATATCCCTCACGCGATCCTGTTTCAAAACCTTCTATTTTGCCGGTGGCAAAACCTTCTTCCTTTCCTTCGCTAAAACCAGCATTTTTCGCATCGTTAAATATTTTCTCTCTTTGTTCCTTTAATTTTGTAGCCTCTTCTTCATTTGTCATTTCTTTATTATCTTCACTTTTTGCTTCGACGGGTTGTTCCGTTGGGACAAAACTGAGGTCTTGATCTTTGCTGTCTTGTTCTTCTTTTACACTTTTCTCAGGTGCTTTTGCTTGTGAAGTTGCGCCTGTGTTTTCTCTTTTCTTTTTGCTGACGTTTACTTCTAATTCATGTTCCATTTCAGACAGTTCGAGGGCCATAGCCTCTTCTTCATCCATCATTGTGCGTCGTCTGCGAATTTCCATTTCTTTCCGACCTTTTTCAAAATCCAAGGTCATATCCGTAGGAAGAAGCATCTTTGCGCGACTGCCTAGCGGTTTTTTAAAGTCTCGAGCAGTCATGATTTTAACATTCATCTCTTGCGGATCGTGCATTTTTTGTAGAATGACACTTTTACGGGGATTATCTGGAAAAATAACTGTTTGATCATTAAAATGAAGCCAAGGATATTTCTCAACCTCAAGCGAATCCATTAACTTTTTATTTTCTTTTTTTACGAGTTTACCTGCTTTTGAAGCCACATCTACCTCACTTCATCAAACGAGTGCATTTTCACCACTTGCAGAAATCACAATTTTGCCTTCGTCATTCAGACGCCGAGCTACTTGCACAATGGCAAATTGGGCTTGCTCCACATCGGAAATTTTTGCTGGTCCCATGATCGTCATTTCTTCTCGCAAATTCTCGGCTGCTTTCTGCGACATATTCTTGAATATCAACTCTTTCACACCTTCCGATGCCGTCTTCAATGCAAGCTTTAATTGCTCTGGTTTTACTTCACGCATAACAGTTTGAATGCCACGATCATCAATTTTAATCAGATCATCAAATACAAACATTAATTTCCGAATATTTTCTGCTAAATCAGGATCTCGTTCTTCAAGTCTATCAAGAATATTTTCCTCCGTTGCTTTATCCATAAGATTGAGCATTTCTACAATTGGTTCGATACCACCCACTTTTGAGCTAGTTACGTTACCAAGTTTTTGGATTTCGTTACGCAAAACATCATCAATCTCGTCAATTATTTCTGGAGAAACACTTTCTAAACTTGCAACTCTTAAGATTAATTCTGTGTGTAAACTTTCTGGTAATATTTTTAATGTTTCACCAAATTTCTTGGGGTCGAGATGCGCTAAAATCAATGCCATAGTTTGCGGATGTTCATTTCTTAAAAAGTTTGCCAACATTTTTGGATCGATTAATTCCAGTGATTCTAAATTTGCATTCGATGTTAATGACAATTCATCGATAAGAGCATTAGCCTGATCACTTTTAAATGCTGATTCAATTAATTTCCGGGTAAAGTCGTTACTTCCTAAAAAATACTTTTTATTAGATTGCAGAATTTGATAAAACTCTTCCATGACCATGTCTATTGCATCGCTGTCGACGCGCCCCAAACGGCTCATCGCACTCCCGATGCGCTTGATTTCAAACTCAGTCATATGCTTGAAGATTTCTGCAGAAATCTCTTCACCAAATGCGAGTAAAAGAATAGCCGCTTTTTGAGGGCCTGAATATTTAATGGCCACACATCCCCCTACGTAAATACTATTACTTCTCAGTTTATAGCCAAAATTTTAACTGTAGTAGAAAAAGTCAGCATTTCAGTCAAAAACAATTTAGGAAATTATTGCCAAGGTAAAATCAATTTTTTGGCTCATTTTTTTGCACTCTTCCAACTCAGCAAGCATGTTAAAATAATCTTAAAGCTTTCTATTAAATTACACTTGAGAGATTATTATGTTTAAATTTATTTCTTTTTTATTAAAAAAATTATTCTATATCTTATTAGTCCAGTTTTTATTCACACAATATTTAAGTGCCACTCCAGAAATACCACCCGATATAAAAAGAATAATTTCGCGCGGGAAAATCATTGTAGCTCTCAAAACAGGGAATTATCCTCCTTTTTTTTACGAAGATGAAAAGAAAATACTCAAAGGATATGACATTGATATTGCACAGGATATAGCTAAAAACCTGGGTGTCAGCCTTGAATTTAACCGCAGCGCAAATTCATTTGCCGATGTGATTAAACTTGTTGAAAATGATTCAGCTGATCTAGCAATCAGTGCGATCAGCTCAACTCTCTCACGTGGGATTTCTGTCAATTTTTCTGAGCCCTATTTATTTCCAAATCAATCACTCATTGTTAATCGACTTCTTGAAATTAAAATTCGTAATAATACAGATGTAGATAAAGAATTTTTAAAAATAGCTGTACTCAAAAACTCGGCTTATGAAGATTATGTTAAAAATAACTTGAACAATATTGATGTTCTATTAAAAAATGCGACTATCGTTAAATATGACGATTTAGAAAGTGCTTTAACCGATGTGATCAATGGAAAAATATTATCACTATTTGTCGATGAAATTTATGCAAATTATATTATAAAAAATAGAAAGCTTGCCAATATATATGTTCGGAGAAAGATAATTGAAGGAGAGTTAGATCCAATCTCAATTGTGGTAAATTGGCGAAATCCACACCTTTTAAATTGGGTCAACCTCTATGTAAATAGAATGAAATACGATGGTAGAAATAAATATCTTTCACAAAAATATTTGAAAGAAATAAAATGATAAAAAAGATTAAAAAAATTCTTCTTAATCATTGGACAATATTTATCTCAATGTTTCTCGGTGCCGTTTTTGGTATTTTTTCTCCTACAGCTGCAAAATCAATTGCATTTCTGGGAGATATTTATCTTGGATTTTTACAAATAACTGTTATACCAATTATGATTTCAGCACTTATCTGCAGTTTTTATAATATTTTCCACTCAAGTGACTCTGTTTATTATTTAAAACGACTCATTATAATATTTTTTTCTTGCATGATTGCTGTTACATTCATGTCGGTTTTTCTGAGCGTCATTTTTTCTCCGGGAAGTAATTTAAGTACAAATGCAGTTCAATTACTTAGCAATGGCATTAATAATTCTGAGACAGCGATCAAAAATTATGCACCTGGAAGCGTGAGTCATGGGAGCTTTATCGCATACATCGAAAATATTATTCCTACTAATATCATCAAATCAATTTATGAGAGAAAAGATATCTCTATTTTATTATTTTCAATTCTCTTAGGAATAGCATTAGGTATTACAGAAAGCCCCAACGTAAAAGTTGCTGTTGCATTTTTTGATGCAATTTTCTTAGCATTTTTAAAAATGGTTGACATTCTCATGTATTTTTTACCGTTCGGTATATTCTTTTTAATTTCTGGTTTTCTATCTAATGTGGGATTGCAAACTTTAAAAGCACTCTTTGACTTAATAGCTCTCATATTTGCCACAGTGATTACATTTTTTATTGCATTTTCTATTATTATTGCGCGCATGCAAAAAAAACCCGTATTGACATGTCTTAAAAAACTAAAAAATTCATATTTAATAGCTTTCGGCACTTCAAGTAGCTTTGCCGCAATGCCTGCAGCAATGCTCGCTTTAACCCAAGATTTTAAAGTTAATAAACAAAGCGTAGAACTTGTTATGCCACTTGGTGTCAGTTTGTTTAAACCAGGAGTGATGATACGAAGCATTGCAATTGCAATATTTCTTATGAATTTATATCAAATTCCAATAAGCTTTTCTTCAATTGCAACTCTCTTTTTTGCTAGCTGGGCAGCATCGATTGCGAGCACGGCAGGACCAGCCATTTTAAGTGCAACTTCCTTTGGAATTGTCCTATCTCCCCTTGGTATACCACCCTCTGTTGGAGTCTTTCTATTATTGAGCATTGAACCTTTAATCGATCCTTTTATAACGATGCTTAATATTCAAGGGAACTGCGCTGTCACACTCATGGTTGCCAAAAAAGATTCGTAAAAATCCTACAAATTAAAAATACACCGGTAAATCTTCAAGCTTCAATTCTTGTAAATTAAAATGTTTATCCATATCACGTACCATCGTGATGGATTTTTTATATCTTTGTAAATGCGAGGGTAGAATTTTAAAACCAAATTTCTCATAGAATTCAGGTTTGATATCAGAAAATAATAAAAAAGCGTGGACATCTTTTCCATGATCTTGATTGCTAACAATATCCTGCATTAAAAAAGAAACATACCCTCTTTTCCTATATTCTGGCAGGGTAGCAACCGATCCTATTCCGACTGTGTGTGCATCGAGACCAAATGAATAACGATAGCAGATCAACGAACTGACGATTTTTTCATCGACTTCAAGCACATACCATTGACCATTGTCGTATTTATCAGATTCACTGCATTTTTTAGAATATTCATCTATTGTTAAACCCTGTCCCCAAGTCTCATGACCCATAAAATAAACGGCAGGAAAATCTTTTTCAACAGCTTTTCTTACTTGCATAGAAACCTCAAAAAATTTCATATTAAATCGATTTGAGATTTTAGCTTATCTTATTTT
This sequence comes from Fluviispira sanaruensis, assembly GCF_004295685.1. NCBI lineage: Bacteria > Pseudomonadati > Bdellovibrionota > Oligoflexia > Silvanigrellales > Silvanigrellaceae > Fluviispira > Fluviispira sanaruensis. The sequence goes on along the minus strand of NZ_AP019368.1, from coordinate 1,347,907 downwards.
AGTTAACTTAGAAAGTATTTAGAAAAAAAAAAGGAAGCATTTAATGGAGAAGTAATGGCTGGGGCACTAGGATTCGAACCTAGGAATGACGGTATCAAAAACCGTTGACTTACCACTTGTCGATGCCCCACCAGCGGTGAAACCTGTATGCCAACCTTCCAAGACGTTGTCAAGCTTCTAGCGCAAAAAAAAAAAAAAGTTTATGGTCGTGTCACAGAGTCGAAACCCTTTCGACTCTTCTTCAGAGGGAATAACATGATAAACAAAAGAAATATTGAGAATAAAAAGAGCGAATTTAAAATCAACAAGCTTTTGCTGCCAAAACACATGCGCAAAACACCTCCTATGCCTTCCGATCCGATTCCTTTTGGTGCAATAGATACGGACCACATGCTTATCTGTGACTATATTCCCCACAAAAATGGCTGGCAAACACCTGAAATTGTTCCATATAAACCATTTTCTCTCAATCCGAGCGCCGTTGTTTTTCACTATGGACAAACAATCTTTGAAGGATTGAAAGCCTACCGCTCAAAAGACAATGATGATGAGGTTTTTCTTTTCCGTCCAGAAAAAAATGCTCAACGGATGCGTCTCTCTGCCCTCCGCCTTGGCATGGAACCTTTTCCAGAAGATCTCTTTGTTGCGTGCATTGAGGAACTGATCCGCATAGAACGCAGATGGATCCTCCCTTCCCCAGACTCATTGTATATTCGCCCCACTATGATCCCACTCGATGAAGGCGTTTCTTACAGAGCCTCAAAGGCCTACCGCTTTTATATTATTTTAAGCCCTGCAAAATGTTATTTTACTAATGACACAGGAATTTCAGTATATATTGAAAGAAACCTTTCCCGTGCTGCAGTCGGGGGCTCTGGCGAAGCAAAGTGCGGAGGAAATTACGCTGCAGCGCTTCCACCTATGCTAAAAGCCAAGGAAAATGGTGCTGAACAGGTATTATGGCTCGACTCAAGCGAGCACAAATATGTTGAAGAAGCGGGAGCCATGAACGTCATGTTTGTCTATGGAAACAAAATTGTGACTCCTGCTCTCAGTGGAAGTATTTTACAAGGAGTCACACGTGCTTCTATTTTAGAGCTTGCTAAAGATCTAGGCTATGAAGTGGAAGAGCGCAAAGTTGAAATTGCTGAAGTTATCAAAGATATAAAATCTAATAAATTAACAGAAATGTTTGCTTGCGGAACAGCTGCAGTGATCTCTCCTATCAATGCATTGATTGAAGATGGAGAAAGAATCACAATAAATAATGGAAAAATTGGAGAAATTACCCTTAAGTTAAAAGAAAGTTTAATTGGAATTCAAACAGGTTCATTGCAAGATCCTTATGGCTGGAGATTACCTGTCGTTTAATTTTCGTGAGAAAATAATTTTACAAATAAATTAATTAATACTGTCCAAATTCTTACCAGTCAATTATCCGACACTCTCCTATCTAAAAAATCATATAAGAATCATTTGAGGCGTAATCAATAAAACTCCTCAATTTTAAACAATAAAGATCGTCATAGATATACTGAGAACTTAACCAATGAAATCTTTTAAATCTTAATAAATGAGGTAAAAATGAAAACAAATTATTATTTGACAAAAACTCCTTCTGAAATTGCCTCTGAACTCTTTCAAGGCACAAAGGTGGAATCTGCATTCGATAAAAAAGGTAAGTTTAGTCATTTACTAGCACGTTTATCAAAAAATGAGTTCAGCAAGCTTTACTCTCCAAATACAACGGTAACTATTTTTATTCAAGGATATTGGTTACAACTTTGTCTCAATGAGGAATGCAAACAAATATTAAATCGAGAAACAAATACTTACTTAACGATCAAAAATTTAAAAATTGAAGATGGATATATTAAACTAAGTTTATTTCATATAAATAAATGCGCTGGAAAGTTCAAATTTAAAAACCTTTCAATAAGCGAATTTTTTACATCGGCTGATGGATATTATGCTATTGCAAGAGCTGCTGTTAAAGTATTTGCAAAAATACACAATTCTTTTGCTATACAAAAGAATGAAATACATTATTTACCTGTTGTTCAAATTATTCCAGAAGAAGACAATGAAATTTATTTTGATGCTAGATATGTAAATATTCAATAATCAACTATTGCGATCAAGACCTTTGATTAAAGTTAATACATTTTGCGAATTGTTACTTTGTGCAAGAAGACTTGTCCCAGCTTGCACAAGAATTTTTGCGCGCGCTAAGTTTGTTGACTCTGTCGCATAATCCACATCACGAATACGAGAATTTGCAGCTGCAACGTTTTCATACGCTACATCCAATGAATTCTTTGCACTTGTCAATCTTGAAGTTGCAGCTCCAAAAGATGAGCGATAATCAGATAATTTCATTTGTGCTTCGTCGAAACTCGAACCTATACTTTCAGCACTTGAACCAAAAGTATCCATCACTTCATCAAGCGATACACCCTCACGTGAATTCGCAAGATGCTCAGCAGAGATAAGCCCTAGGTCTTTCGGTCTTGCATTTATTTCATCTAATTTCTCAATGCCGATTTTATTCAAATCTTTCCCATCGGCGATAACAGGCCCCCCAACCCTTGCCCAAAAAGATTTTGCATTGGAAGATGAGCCCACTCCTGAAACATCAACGGAATCAGTGTGATCCAGGACATTTCTTCCACCATACGATGTTGTCGCAGCTGTTCGATCCATATCATCGAAATGTGCTTGATATTCAATAAAAATAAACTGTCTTTCTTTATCAGAAAGCGATGGATTTAGGGATTGAGCAACGAGCTCTTTTAAATGAATCGTTGAATTGGTCAATTGACTCAGAGCGGAATCTGCTGTTTCAGTAAAACTTAAACCTTCATTCACATTTTGCTTATAGCTATTTATTTCTTTCATTTTGGACATAAGAGCGTCGGATTGAGCTCTTTCAACAGGGAGAGGAGCGTTGCGAGTGAAGCGAACGCCACTTGATAACCGTTCAAGACTGTTATCAACATCTTTTTGCGCTTTCGCTAAATTGTTTTCAAGCGTTCCATTGCCTGTGATTCGAATCCCCATAGATCAAGTTGCATCCTTTGCATTTTCGTCAGTTCCACTTCCATCTTTTGCTAAAGGAGATACGCTGCTATCTGTCTCGGAAAATTTACCGTCGTCTTTAAGAATCAAAACCTGCCCAGGAGAGCCAATTTGTAAGGTAACACCATTTGCCAGCATATTTTTTAAATATTCACTAGCCAATATTACTTTGTCTACGCAACTCGAAATATCTTTACCCACATTTTGCATAGATTCCAAAGCAGAACGATCCGTATCAAGGTGTTTAAAGGAAAGCTCAACTTGATGCAAACCACTTGAGCACTGACTTGCAGCAACTTCAGAGTCTGATTTAGCTTCACCTAACGCAACTGCCACATGATGCACCCAATCGTGCACTTGCCTCGCAACACTCTGTGCCTGCTCTAAACTATTAATATTTTCTACCAATTTTTTGATTTCAAGCTGAATGGCCGCTAAGCTGCTCGTTCCTGCAGCAACGATTCCAGTTAAGCTGGTCTCGACCTGCGTCACCAAATCTCGGGCAAAAGTTGCAGTGTCTGAAATTTTACGAATGCTTCTGAACATTTCGCGTGTTCGGGTTTTATTGCCTTCCGAGAGATTTTTTGCTGTACCCAGCTGATCATCAAGCCCAATAGCTTGGCGTGACAATTGACCAATTTTTTCGCGCAAATCTTTTAACAGTTCATCCGCGGTTGCAGCTTTTTTAACCCCCGCTTCTATGACCGCATGACCTTCTCGAATGGCACTCATTGCACCTGAGGTTTCTTCTTGAATAGCTTCAATACGATCATAAATATCTCTTGTCGCAGTAGAGGATCTCTCCGCTAATTTTCGAATATCGTCTGCCACAACCGCGAAGCCTTTTCCCTGATCCCCAGCACGTGCGGCTTCAATACTCGCATTCAAAGCAAGTAAATTTGTTTGTTCTGAAATATCGTCAATGACTTCGATAATACTGCCAATGTCAGCCACACGATTTGCTAAAATAGAGATTTTTTCTTGCACGGCATTCATCCGATCGCGGCCGCCGATCATTCCCATCGTTACGCCCTGGATAGCTTCACGTGTCGTTTGCGAATGTTGAAACACTTCGTTTTGCAACGACTGTGTTTTATTCATCAATTCATCCCAACTTTTTATGACTTCAGTGAGTTCTTCCATTTGATCTTGAAAAGTATTAAAATCATGCAAAAGATCCGAACCCAACCGCCCCCACGCACGGCTTCTATCTGCAGTTTTACGTGTTTCAGCAAGAGAATGCCTGCTCATGACAATACTCTCCCTGATATAATCAGAAGTTACATTTAAAGTAACAATGCTTTCACCGATAGCTTGGCGAGTGCTGTCTAAATTAAATGAAGCACGCTGAATTTCTCGATCTTTTGCTTTTCTAAATTCTAATAAGTTACCTAAATTTTCCGTTACGTTAGAAACGTTGTCACTGATCTTACGAAACTGACCTTGCAAAGCTAGTAAAAATTGGCGATTTGCTTCTATATCTGTGCTTTGAGAAAATGCCACAAGTTCATTCAATCGACGCACTGCAATCATCAATTGCCTTTGTGCATTCAACATAGATGCCATACAATCTGTCGCTGAGAATCTTACACTTGATGAGTTGGTATCATTTTCCACAAAACACCTCACGTATAAAGTAACAATGAACAATATTTACAATTCATCTTTCATTTTTAGAACGCGTTTTAAAATTGGCTCAATGGCAAAAGCAACTGAATTTCCTTCTGCTCTAATTTCAGAAGTCAGATCTCCTTCCACAGAAAAATCTTCACCCTCAATCAAATATTTTTCTGCATCAAATAAAGTAACTGAAGTATTAAAAGGCTTTAATAAAGAATTTATCATTTCGACAGCTTGATCTTTGTCATCTATTAAAGACAATTTAACCAATGCAGAACTTGCAAGCGATGACAATTGAACTGTCATGGATTCCGTAGGTGTTTCAAAAGTCTTTTCATGTGGTGCGTATTCTTCGCTTTCCATTTCAACATCATCCGCTAAGATATCATCCGCAGCCTCGAGATCGAGTTCTTGCGGCTCCTCCATCGAGTCTATGTCTACGGGTTCATCTTTCGCTGCTATCTCCTGCGGTGAATCTTCTGCTATCTCCTGCGGTGAATCTTCTGCTATTTCTTGCGGTGAATCTTCTGCTATTTCTTGCGGTGCTTCTTCTGCAATTGGAGTCTCATCTCCAGCACTCGCTTCCATTGGCGCATCTTCTGCTATTTCTTGCGGTGCTTCTTCTGCAATTGGAGTCTCTTCGCCAGCACTCGCTTCCATTGGCGCATCTTCTGCTATTTCTTGCGGTGCTTCTTCTGCAATTGGGGTCTCTTCGCCAGCACTCGCTTCCATTGGCGCATCATCGGCAATCGGCGCATCTTCTGCTATCTCTTGCGGTGCTTCTTCTGCAATTGGGGTCTCTTCGCCAGCACTCGCTTCCATTGGCGCATCATCGGCAATCGGCGCATCTTCTGCTATTTCTTGCGGTGCTTCTTCTGCAATTGGAGTCTCTTCGCCAGCACTCGCTTCCATTGGCGCATCATCGGCAATCGGCGCATCTTCTGCTATTTCTTGCGGTGCTTCTTCTACAATTGGAGTCTCTTCGCCAGCACTCGCTTCCATAGGAGTTTCTGTTTCTCCAGCAGCAACTTCCGCACTCGGATTCTCTTCTGTCAATGCTGCATTATCCACTTCCCCGCTACTGCCATCTATAAATCCGACAGATGGCATTTTATCTGCTTCACTGCCTTCAGAAGCGACAGATATTTCTGCGGAAGGCTCAGCCCCTGAGTTGCTTTCTTTCGCTTCCGCCTCAGCTTCGGGTGCTTCACTTCCAATTACTTTATCTGGCTGTTTTGCGCTCTTTTTAGCGACAACTGGTTCATCATCTTGTGAATCTGAATCTTTTAGATTTGAACTGACAAAATCATCATCGATACTAATTGCTTCTACTTTATGAGGAACTTCATAACGAATTCCTGCGATAACCCCTCGTGTATTTTCTAAGATAGTTGTTAAATTCAAAGCAGATTTATGTACTTTATATATTTTAGATAATCCTTCTGCAAGTTGAAAAACAGTCGCAGAAACTCCAACTATTCTTTTATTTAAAAAAAATCTCAATTGATTGACTATGCCTCGATCCGATGGATCTTCCATTGCCACATAGAGAACGTTCGAATCTTCACCTAAGCCAAAACAACTATAATGAATAGCAATATCCACAGGTACAAAAGACTGGTAAGTTTCATCCAACATTTTTAAAGCTTGCTTCCCTAGCGCACCGACTCCAAAATATCTTTGCAAATAATCTTGAATCTGCTCTGGGGATGCAATATTCAGAGAACGCAACATCCTGACAGGATTTTCACCCAATTCCTTGCATGTCTTCCTGAGAGCCAATAACTCTACAGAAGACAGGTATCCATCCTGCTGCATAATTTGAAGCAAATCATACATGTGGCAGTTGTTAACTCCCTCTTAATCACTGTTTGTTTGATATTCTCTTGACTCATAGCACTTAGATCTTAAGCTGTTTGTGTTTCAGAAGGGATAACAGTTCCTTCCTAGATATGAATTTGACGTCACTATACAGGAATATAAATTATGAGCCGTTCCGACCTTGCTTCAGAAAGAAAAACTCAAATTATAAATGCGACAATCGAATGTATCACTCGTTATGGTTACAGTAATTTTTCTATGCAAGACGTTGCTCGTGTTGCAGATGTCTCAAAAGGTATTATTCATTATTATTTCTTAAATAAAGAAGATCTTATGATGACGGTCTTAGATTATGTGAGCGTCGATATTGAAAATCTTTTGCTTGCAGGAGATTTAAACACCGATCCCATCGCAAAACTTTCCAATGTCATTTGGATGTGCTCAAGCATTGTTCAAAATAAGCGGGAATATTATCGAATTAATATGGATTTTTGGACACAAATCGATCAAAAAGAGAAAGTTCGCCAAGAAATCGCAAGTCATTATTCAAAATTCAGAGCTGCTATCGCGGGTATTATACAACAAGGGATAAATCAAGACCTTTTTCGAAAAGGGGATGCGTTACAATATGCAACAATCATTATTGCATTAATTGATGGAATCTCATTACAATGGCTTTTTGATGAAGGTGTATTTAACTACGATGAGATCATCAAAAACACGGAAGAAGCAGTTATGAGTTTTTTAAAAAAATAAAGATTTATAATTTTTACTAGGAAAAGAAAAGCGTGCTCATAAATCAGTGCTTCGGATTTAAAAAAATTAAAATTTTCCTTTTTATTATTGTTATATTTTCCTATTTTTTTTTAAAAATTAATAACATATATGCACAAGACTTAGATCCAAATAAATTTGGAAAAGAAATCCGAGCAGATCAGGCGGTTAATTTATTAATCAAAAGTATTGAAATATATGGCAACACCCAAACCGGTGATGATATCATTTTAGAACAAATTACTTTAAAAGAAAATTCAAAATTTAGTCTCAAAAATTTAGCAAGCACAGTGCAAAATTTGAAAAATTTACAAATTTTTTTAAAAATTGATATTAAATTTTATCAATTAAATAAAGATGTAGATAATATTTATATTAAAATCGAAGTAGACGAAAAATGGACTCTGTTACCTTATTTTCTCACAGGTTCAGGTGGTGGAAGCTCATATCTCGTAGTTGGATTATATGATACCAATTTTTTAGGTAGACTTTATACCTTTAATTTTACTTACGGATGTAAAAACGATAACTGCTCAACTTTTATTTTTTTCAGAAACCCAAGTGTTTTAGGTGGTCCAGTAAATCTCGTCATCAATGGAGCAAAACAGCACGACATTTACAATACATACGATAAAAATAGAACTGTTTCAGGTTCCTTTTCCAGCAAAAGAAATATGCTGACCTCATACGCAGATGTGAAATTGAGCGAAAACTTATTTTTAGGTGGCGGGTTTATCTTTTATGATTATAATATCGATACAGTTGGGTTGAATGATACAGAAATAAATACCAATATAAAAAATAATTTTAAATTGCCAAACTCAACCTCGTCGCTCGCCGCAGAAGCACGAATCACACTCGGCTCTATAAATTACGATGGAATTTTAAGCAATGGAGTTAATTTTGTTTCTATCTTAGACTCAACAGCAAATGCGTATACAAATCCTGATGATAATTATACCTCCTTAAATAACACAGTGCTCCTGTTTAGTCCGCATATTCCTCTTGGACTTTTTGATATTCCTTTACCTAGGCTATCTTATTTTGCCCTCAGAGCAAATTTTAGTATGACTTCCAGCGATGTGCTTTCTCAACAATATTTTTTAGGCGGTCTAGATAAAATCAGAGGTTTTTACGACAACGAATTTTCTGGAAAATTCGCTTGGTATGGAAATTTTGAACTCCGTATACCCAGTTACGTAGGAGAGTATCTCACACTCCAGCATGCACTCTTTACTGATTTCGGCAGTGCGACAAATTCAATCGCAAACCTTGTATCTCCACAAACAGCTTCGAGTATTGGAATAGGTATCCGTTTCCTCCCAATGAAAATCAATCGTGTGGCGATCCGTCTCGATTATGCTTACACTCTGACACCCTTTCATACTTTTGGCTTTAGCTTTGGTTTGTTACAATTTTTTTAAGATATTGATACTCTTTTCAAGTCACCTAAAATTTTAACTGAATTTTTAGAGCCACACTGATTGTCAATATTTAAATCTGATTGATAAAGCCCTTTATGCTCCAGAGGAGTGTGTTAAATATGCCATTAAATCTGACAGCCCCTACAAAAATATATAAGACCCTCATGCAGAGAAGCCCAATCCATGTGGTTTCACTAATTGGAATAAATCAATATCACTATCTCGATTCGAAACATCTATACCCGATTGCCTATAATTTAGACGAAGCACCAAAAGATGAAATTATTCCACCCAATCAAACGCATCTAAAAAATTTAGCTAAACGAACCTACATGCTCATAAATGGCGGACAAAATGTTATTTTAGACGATAAATTCCTCTCAGAAAAAAGAGACGTTATATTATCACTCGCAGCAGATAGTATTGGCTTAGCTTGTTATGATCTTGCCCGACTTGCCCGAATTCCAGTAACACCAATCTCATCTGTGGAACAATTGATAAATTCCCTCGAAAAATTAAGTTTAGATACAGATGATGTTGGGATTATTGCAAAACCTTCAATTGTATACAATTTAAAAGCAGGTTTGTTGAAAAATAGAATCACCCATTTCAACACAGGTAAATTAAAAACAAAAAATGTGATTGATTTTATTTATCCCATTTTTACTCCAGCAGTCGCAAATGAAGAAATTATTATGTATAATATCGTAGATTCATTTGTAGTGGCAGATCCTATTTCTGTATTTCTTACCGAACACAATCAAATTGCCATTGAATTTAAAATTGACATACAAAATAAAGAAGCAATTGAAATATTTTCATTACCTCAATAAAGAAACACAGAGATTATCTTAAATAAAAAGACATTCTCTGTGGCTAAATTTAAATAAATAAACAAGGATTAACCTAATAAACGAAGAGCTGCCCCAGGGCTTTGGTTTGCTTGTGCAAGCACAGCAACACCACCTTGTTTCAATATATTTGACTGCGCCAATTTAGCTGTTTCTTCTGCAAAGTCAGTATCACGGATACGGCTATTCGCAGCTGCATAGTTTTCCGTTTGCACGGACAAGTTGGCAATGGTTGAGCCTAAACGGTTTTGGTACGCACCCATTTCCGCACGGAATTCAGCAACTTTTGAAATGGCATTGTCGAGTTTATTGATTGAAAGTTGCGCACGCAATTTTGAATCCGTAAGGCCTCCTTCCGCCATATAAACACCTGTCGATTCCATAGACTCTTCACTGGCACGGCCAAGTTCAAGACCTACTGTGCTCGTATTGATATTTTGGAAGTTAAGTCGAATAATATCAACAGGGTTACGACCAAACTCACCATCTGCTTCCGGTCCGTCAGTTTCTTTAAACCAGTTTTTACCAACTTGAATTTCCAGTGGCGGTGGGTTTGATTTTGATGTCAATGCCTCAGGTAGACCTTCAGATGTTCCTGTCAAAAGCATCGTTCCATTAAATTCTGTAGAATTCGTAATACGATCGACTTCGTCTTTGAGTGCATTGAATTCTTTATGAATAAAGCTACGTTCTTTATTACCAACGGTATCAGAAGCACCTTGCACAGCAAGTTCGCGCAAACGAGTCAGCATATTTCCGATTTCATTCATACCACCTTCGGCAGTTTGAAGAAGTGAAATACCGTCGCTGGCGTTACGTCTTGCCATATTAAGACCACGGATGTCTGCTTTCAATTTTTCACTGATTGCAAGACCAGCTGCGTCATCAGACGCTTTATTGATGCGATAACCTGAGCTCACCTTTTCGATGGACTCATCATTCGCCTGTGTCGAAATTCTCAAAGTACGCTGAGAATTGAGAGACTGAATATTGGTTTGTATACGCAAACCCATAGCTTGTTTCCTCCATGAAACTCACAGCATTCCAAAGCTACTGGAATGAGTGCGGCCATCCTTGGCCAGACGAGTAAATATGTACCGATGCAAATTGCACACTGGGTACATTTTGCATATCGGATAAAATTTTCACTGCTAAAGGATGTTTTTATTATTTGCTGGATTTAAGAAGGGCTTCAATGGAGTGAGGGCAAATAGGTTCAATTAATTTCTTGATGGCACGAGCTAGATTACGAATTTCAAGTTGAGCACCTTCATGGTCACGCAATTTAATAAAATTGATCGTTGCTTCGAGTGAAGCTGTCCAAATAAGCGAGTTTTTGAAACTGAGAGGCATAACCATGCGCGCTTGTTCACCACAGACACCGAGATCGAGTAATTTCTTATAAGCAGCAAAACTGTGTTCCATAGCATCGAGGTAAATAGCCCGTACAGCGTCTTCGGTTTCAACATTTTCGCCTTCAACGGATGCCTGTTTATTGCTCTTGCTCTGTTTTCGGAAATTTGCAGGCACATGGAACTCAGGCTCAAGCTTTACATAACGACCTGATATTTCATTCCAAGTTGTAGCAGCTTCTTTAAATTCACCACTTGTATATGCGCAACCTACTTGGTGTTTATAAAGTTGACGACAGACAACTTCAGAAACACCTTCGAGCGTAAACGTAAAAATAACATGCCGAAATGGACTCATATGTTTATGAGCACCTAAATAATTGATGAGTTTTACATCTTTATCATCCATTTCCGATTTGTGTTTTCCGAAACTGACACGCGCAGCATTCACAACTGACAAATCACTTCCCATATAATCTGTAAGTGTGACTTGCCCATCGTCAACTTTAATTGTTGTACCTTTTAATTGATTTATCACTTGTAAAGTCTCCTAAATTGGCAGAATAGAAAAATTCTGCTTACCAGCAAAAACTACAGTCCTTTTGCCAAAAAAGCAACACACCTAAATAATTGATTAATGCAAGAGCTATCTCATAAACTTTGATCAAGACACATTTAAAAATTTTCTTTAAAAAGGAATCAGAAAGGTGGAAAAGCCCTCATATTCAGCCCTTGAAAGTTACGAAGGCCTGATTGCTAAGCTTTCGCATCGATTTTCAAATACTCCTTTAAAAAAAGATTTTTATATTTTTTACAACAAATGGATTAAACTACATAATAATTTATTTTTTAATTTAACCATAGATAATAAAAGCACATTGCTCAGTGAAAATGAATTAAATAACGTAACAAAAATATTCATGATAAAAAGACAAGCTTTAGTTTCTTCTTATGCGCAAAGCCTAAAGAAAGAAGTGGATTCAAAAAATAACTTTAATTTTTTAAAAGATTTTTTATTTTTTCATGACGAAAATTTTAAATTAATTTTAAAGCAAATTTTAGAAGATTATTCCGTTGAATTGATTCGTTTACAATCGTTACGTAAAGCAACACATGCATATGCGCATTCTCATATATCTTCGGGAGGATAACGAATTATGAAAACCACCAGCTCCCTTGAAAATATACTCAAGGATGCAAAGAATAAAAGTTTTTCTGACCTCGCCCAAATTATTGAAGGGAATGGAGGAAAAGAGCTTGCAGATATGCAACAAATACATGCTGCACATATTTTAAGTGGGGCAAAAAGAATTGCATTTGTTGCACCTCAACTTCCTCACCCTTGCGAGCTTGAAATTTGGAATTCCTGTGCGATAAAACTTGGAATTGAAGGTGCACTTTATACAAATCACAGCGAAAGCAGAGCATTTACTCATTTTGCCAAAATGCTGCATTTATCAAATACACCTATATATTTAACATGTTACACTATGGATTCGATGCCAGAAAATAAAACTTTTTTATCTGGTCTTGAAAAAGAATTAGAACAATATTCTTTAATTATTTCTCTTGGTGAAAATTCTCTTGCAAGTTATCAAGCTGCAAAAGCAAAAAGAATCAATCAAGCACGCCTTATTATTTGGCAAAATGCTCCAAGACCTCCGCATGCAAATGTTGGCACCCGCTCACCAAATGGCTCACCTCTGCCAAATATTGCAAGAGAAAAAACTGTGCGCAAAGAAATTTTAAAAAATGCAGATCTGATCCTTTGCTTTGATAAAGATGGAGCCACATGGTCATATTTAGAAGAAATAAGCGCACAGCGTATTCGCCGCGTAGCAAGGACAATCAATACAAAAAGATATTCCTCAGAAATCTCGAGTATAAGGCGCATTGAATTGCGCAGTGCCCTGGGCTTGCCTGAAACAGATTTTATCTTTTTTCATTTAGGACCGCTCGAAATAGAGTCAGGGGCACTTGACTCTGTTTTTGCCTTTAAAAATTTATTACAAAGCAATCCCACTTTCCAAGGCAATGCGCGTCTTTGTTTTTGCGGAACGGGCTCTGCGGGTGCAGATATAAGACAAAGTGTCGTTGAAATGAGCTTAGATGATCATGTCTATTTTTTAAATCCCAATGGCGATGATTTAAAAGAAATTGCGGGAAATCAATTTTCATCGATAATTTCTGTGTGTGATGCTGTCATTCATGGACCAATTGCACCCGTAAATGGGAACCCTCTCAAATGTCTCGATAGCACGTATGATGTCATGTGTGCACTTTCCTCAGAAATTATGACGATTTCTAATGGTCACAATTGGATTGGAGAGTGGATAAGTCGTTTTTATAAAACGTATTCTTCTGGGAGCATTCATTCTTTAGCACGCCTCATGCAAGAAACAATTGAAAAACAAGATAAAGTAACAAACGTAAAAGGTGCTATAAAAAAAGCGATTGCTAATGAATTTCCTTTTGAAAAAAATATCAACGAAATATCTGAAGTATTTAAATCTTTGATTGTAAATATTGCTGTAAGCGATACAGAAAGTGCATCTAAATTGATAGAACAAATTGAAGAAATGGTTATTGCTAAACAATATATCGACGCTATAAATCTTATTTCCCAAGCATTTCAAAAAAGCTCTTTATCCGTTGTACAGCAGGCAAATTTATTCCGCCTCATTGGAGATTGCTTTACAAAACTTGGAGATCTTGACAACGGCGTCGCAAACTATACAAAAGCTCTCGAACTCGATCCCTATTGTGCAAAATGCTATATCGGCTTAGGTACGGTTGCTTTACAACGGAATAATTATAATATCGCCGTTCCACAATTCCAAAAGGCGGTGAGCTTAGCACCAAATGATGACATGGCAAGCTTAGGCTTAGGGCTCTCATTTGAAGGTTTAAATGAGTTTAAAGAAGCTCTGTCATGGACAGTCAGAGCATGTCATTTAAAAGCAGACAATACTGTGGCTATTTATAATTTAGTGAAATTGTCATTCGAAATGAATGAGTTTGCCGATGCTGAAAGAGTTTTGATCCGATATATCAGCTTACATCCTCATGATGTCAACATGATTTACACACTCGGAACAATTACTTACAAGACAGGTAAGCAAGACATTGCTCTTCAACTTATGGAAAATATTCTTGCACTCGACCCAATGAACAGCAGAGCTCATTCACTTATTGCCCAAATTCAGAAAATTGAACAACAGAAAAAACCTGCTTAAGTATTACGTAAATTAAAAAATGTCATTCGTAAAAGGAGTTAAAAATGGCAGACGTTAGAGTGAATGGAAAGAGAGTGCCACCCCTTCAAAGTATAGATACATTAGCAATTTTAATGAAAAGACTTGAAAATATTGCACTCAATAACAACAGTGCTCTCACTTCTATCAGCATAAATAACTCTTCAATTGATATTGATAATCCTGAATTCCTTAGACTTAAACTTGAGAGCGATGATAAAGTAGATGCTCGTTTAGATACAGCTGAACAACTTTCGTTTGAAAGCTTACAAGTTGCCCTTGATATGGCTGGACTTCTCGTTTTTGATTTAAAAGTTGTGACTTTAAAGTTATGGGATCCTGGCAAAAATTATGAAAAAAGCCTTGAAACATTATTGAGTGATTGTAATTTATTTCTCACGCTTGCAGCGAGGCCGATTTATCTATTAAATAAAGATCCTGAACAACTAGAGCCCGAAGCAGAACGCTGTTTAAGAGAACTCGATAAAATCGCAAATCATATTGAAGATGCTACACTTCTTGCAGTTCACGAGCATGGTAAAGAGGCCTGTCATGTGCTGGTTGGAATGGTAAAACCTGCCATTGAACGGTGGATTGGTTTGAGTGCTAAGTTTGCACAAATACTTGAAATCAATACTGTAACTAACACTTTCAATATATCTGAAAACTTCCTCCCCGACAATCATTTCCAAAATAATAAATAATAACAATAATCTCTTGCCTATATATTTCATTTGATATATCAAAAAAAATTGTTACGTTACCTTTCATTTAAAAATGACCTAACGTGAAGTTCCAATCGTTTCTAAGCAAGGAGTCCTTATAATGGCAACTAAAGAAAGAATTGACAAACAACACCGTTATCCATGGCCTGTGATTGAAACGGCTGTGCAATTATATTTTCATGAGAATATGACTTATCGTTCTGTTTCTGAAAAAATGCTTGCGCATGGTGTTGAAGTATCTCATAAAACTGTATACGAATGGGTTCAAAAATTTGGCAATAATGTGGATCAAAAGTCTCGTAAACGGATTCCGAGCTATGAAATTGAAGAATCATATGTAAAATGCAACGGTGAATGGAAGTATATGTACCGTGCAAATGATCGCCAAAGTGCAACTTTAAGTATTTGCATGCGTGAAAAAAGAAATATGGCAGCTGCTAAGTCATTTTTCAAAAAATCCTTGGATAGTCTCTAATTTACTTTGCAAGAATTCTTTAAAAGCTCTTATTCTTTACAGGATAAGAGCTTTTTTTCGTTCATTGGGAAGCTAAGAGTTATTTTTATTTAAATTTTACATATTTTATTTTTTACCTTGAAGAGTTGACATAGATAAAAATTTAGACTAAGTCTAAATTTAGGATAAGTAAAAATAACTATCCTAAGTCATTAAAGTTTCATTAAAAAAATTTAAAGGAGTTCCTCAATGTCAAGAATTCTTAGCATCTCACAACCTTTCCCACGCTTTTCTGTACCTGCAGTTGTTTCTTTAGAACAAGGTAAAGAATTTATCACTTTAAACAACGACAGCATAAAAGGTAAATGGTCTGTTTTTTTCTTTTGGCCTCTCGATTTCACCTTTGTTTGTCCCACTGAGATTGCTGAATTTAACAAAGCAATAAAACAATTTCACGACCGTGACTGTGAACTTTACGGAGCCAGTACCGACAGTCAATATGTGCATTTAGCATGGCGCAAACACCACGAAGATCTCAAAAACCTTGAAATAGCTATGCTTGCTGATAATAAAAAAGAGCTTAGCGAAGCACTTGGCATTTTGCATCCAGTTGAAAAGGTACCATTTAGAGCGACTTTTATTGTTGATCCAGAAGGAATTATCCGTTGGGTTTCTGTCAATGACCTTTCCGTTGGAAGAAATGTAAAAGAAGTTATTCGAGTCTTAGATGCTTTGCAAACAGATGAACTTTGTCCATGTAATTGGGAAAAAGGTCAAGCAACACTCAATTAGTTTTTATTGCAACTCTCATTTAAAACTCAATTTTTAAAAATAAAATAGAATATAAATTCATTCTTGCTCTTAGACGAGCAAGAATTTAATAACAAAGGAAAATAGAATGTTTAGACAAGAAATAACCTCAAAATACTTAATAAACTTATCTAATAATGTTCAAGGGAAAGCGGTCAATGATTTAAAATTAAATTTCGAAAAATTTGCAGATTCTGAATTTTTAAGTGATGATGAATATGCATTATTATTAATTTCTTTAGGCAGAACTTTATCAAATCAATCTTTAGAAATGATTGGCCTTGAAATTGCAAATCACCAAAAAATTACAGACGAAATCATTAATGAAGCAAAGCAAATACCAGCCATAATGGGAATGCTAAACACATATTATAAATTCCGTTTCTTTGTAGAAAAAAACGATGGGAATGCTGCACAAGAATATGGATCTCCCTTATTACGAATGAATGCACTTGCCAAACCATATATGACTAAAGAATTATATGAACTGATTTCTTTAGCTATTAGTATTTTAAATAGCTGCGAAAAGTGTGTTATTGCTCATGAAAAAGCTGTTATGAATTTAAATATAACTCGAGCGAAAATTAATGACGTTCTCAGAATCACATCGGTTGCGAAAGGCCTCAGTTTGCTTTAAAATTTTTTATTATGCATTTGTTACTTAAAATTTAAACAAATTCTGCAGAATGAAAGTATATGGGGTTTGCAATGCCTGATAAAAATAATTCTAAACCAACCCATTCTCACAAAAGCAAGCTTCACCAAACAATTTCGACCAATGCAGGCGCCCCAATACCCAGCAATGAGCACATTTTAACAGCAGGCGAACGCGGTCCTGTTTTATTACAAGATTATTTTTTCTTAGAAAAAATGGCGCACTTTGATCGAGAGCGCATTCCAGAAAGAGTCGTTCATGCAAAAGGGGCAGGAGCTTACGGCTATTTTGAAGTCACCCATGACTTAACAAAATACTCAAAAGCAGACTTTTTAAGCAAAGTTGGTCTTAAAACCGATGTGATCGTGCGATTTTCCACAGTAGGTGGGGAAAAAGGTTCTTCCGATTTCGAACGCGACCCACGCGGATTTGCTATTAAGTTTTACACCCTTGAAGGCAATTACGACCTCGTTGGCAATAATCTTCCCGTTTTTTTTATCCGCGATCCTTTTAAATTCCCAGATATGGTACACACTCACAAAAGAAATCCGCAATCAAACTTAAAAGATAAAAATGCTTTTTGGGATTTTAATTCTCTGAGCCCTGAAACAACCCATATGTTGACAATGCTCTTTTCAGACCGAGGCACGCCGAAATCATATCGCAATATGCATGGTTTTGGTGTTCATACCTTCAAGTTTGTGAATAAAAAAAATGAAAGCCATTTTCTAAAATGGCATTTTAAAAGTGAAGCCGGTATTGAAACTTATACAGATAGTGAAGCTAACCTTGCCGATGTGGATGGCGCAACGAGAGATCTTTTTGAGTATATAAATAAAGGTGAAAGAGCAATTTGGAAAGCCTACGTGCAGATTATGCCAGAAAAAGATGCCCTCACTTATAAATTCAATCCTTTTGATCCCACAAAAGTATGGCTTTATTCTGATTATCCCCTTCTCCCAGTTGGTAAACTTGTTTTAGATAGAAACCCCAATAATTTCTTCCAAGAAATAGAACAGCTCGCATTTTCTCCTGCAAACTTCGTTCCCGGCATAGAAGCCTCACCCGATAAGCTTTTACAAGGGCGACTCTTTTCATATACAGACACACAGCGGCACCGCTTAGGAGCAAACTTTGCTCTTATTCCCGTGAACTGCCCCTATGCAAAGAAAATCACGAACTATCAACGTGATGGAGCTATGCGCGTGGATGGCAATGGCGGATCTTCTATAAACTATTCACCTAATAGCTATGGCGGTCCTCGCTCTAACCCTCTTAAATTGGAACAAGCCATAGTTCTCAGTGGAAATAGCTGTCGATCGGAGTATCCTAAGAAAGATGATTTTGTCCAAGCCGGATTGCTTTATAAGCTATTTTCAGAAACTGAAAAGAATAATTTGACGACAAACATTGCTGGACATATGAAATATATAGATAAAGAAATCAAAGTGCGACAACTAGGATATTTTTATCAAGCCGATAAAGATTATGCGATGAGAATTGCAAATATTTTAGGTATTTCTGAAAAAGAAATAAAAGCATATATGTCGTAATGCAAAGGATATAAGAACAGAGTGATTTTATTTTCGAATTCTTTTTTTGATATTATTGCTATTGGTGTGTTTGTTACTTTCTTTGCCTCGTGCATTGGTGCACTGCCAATTTTCTTTACAAAAAATATTTCAATAAAAGTTAGGGATATTCTAATCGGAATCAGTGCAGGAGTTATGCTTGGCGCTGTTTGTTTTTCATTACTCAATCCTGCAATAGCAATAGCAGAGACAAAGTTTCATTCTAAACTTTATTCAGCAGGTTATGTTTCGTTATTTGTTATATTAGGCAGCCTTGGTCTTAGTTTTTTTAATAAAATTATTCCGCATGAACATTTTTTAAAAGGCAGAGAAGGAATGGAAAGTAAATCCTTAAAAAGGATTTGGCTTTTTATTTTAGCAATTACGATCCACAATTTCCCAGAAGGTTTAGCTGTTGGGGTTGGTTTAGGCAGTGGTGAAGTCAACATTGCGCTTCCCATTATTATCGGCATTGCATTGCAAGATATTCCTGAAGGACTTGTCGTGGCTTTATCATTAAAAGCATATGGTTTTTCCAATAGGTACGCAATAAATGCAACTTTAATTGCAGGCTTTGCAGAATCCATTGGTGCATTGCTTGGCTGTCTTGCCACAAGTTTTTCCCATTCTTTGCTTCCCGGTGGACTTGCTTTGGCAGGCGGAGCAATGCTCTACGTTATCTGTGGTGAAATGATTCCCGAACTCCACCGCTCTGGCAACGAAGCCAAAGCCACCGCAGGTTTTATTTTCGGTTTTGTGTTGATGATGTTTTTAGATGTTGGACTGAGCTAATTAAATCAAATTTTATTTTATTTTAAAATATTTAAGGTAATTTCAAAAGGATATAAATTTAATAAAAACCTTATTGATAATAATTCTCATTTTCAATATATTCAAATTCACTTTGCAACTTTTGCATTGTTTTATTTTGTGCAATCCAACCGACTTTCTGGAGACATCGAATGAAAATCACCCGTAAAATACTGAATGGCGCTTTTGTTTCTATACTTTTTTCAAGTTTCTTTTCAGGAATCGCCATCGCTAAAAGCGAAAAAGAAAAAATAGTCAATTTATATACTTCAAGACATTATGGCGTAGACAATGAACTCTTTGCAAAATTTGAAAAAGAAACGGGTATAAAAGTCAATCAAATTCAAATAAAAGAAGCAGCACAACTGATTGAAAGAATTAAAAGCGAAGGGAAAAAAAGCCCTGCAGATGTCATTATTACAGTGGACATTGGGAATGCTTGGAAAGCAGAGCAAGCCAATCTTTTTCAACACTTTAGTACACCCACCTTGCAAAAATCTGTTCCTGCTAACTTACAAGGGAAAAACAATCAATGGTACGCTTTAACTTTAAGAGGAAGAGCTATTGTCTATGACAAAACAAAAGTAAATGAAAGTGAAATTCAAAACTATGAAGACCTTGCAAATGAAAAATTTAAAGGTCGTCTCTTAGCAAGAACTTCCAATCATGTTTACAACCAATCCCTTGTTGCATCTTTAGTTTATGCGAATGGAATTGAAGCAACAGAAAATTGGGCGAAAAAAATTACAGAAAATTTAGCCCGCAAACCAGAAGGTGGCGATATTGATCAAATGAAAGCCATTGCAAATGGAAAGGGAGATATTGCGATTGTAAACACCTACTACTATGCCCGACTTGTCAAATCGGAAAATCCAGATGATCAAAAAGTTGTTAAGAATTTAGCTATCGTATTTCCGAATCAACAAAATAGAGGAATGCATATCAACGCAAGTGTTGCTGGCATTGCAAAATATGCGCCGCATAAAGAAAATGCAATTAAATTCATTGAATTCTTAGTTAGCAAAGATTCACAAGAATTCCTCGCCCAAATGAACAACGAATATCCTGTTCGCACCGATGTTGAATGGACACATGTCTTAAAAAAAATGGGCAAACCAAAATTTGATGCAGTAAGCCTAACAAAAATTGGTGAAAATACACCCAAAGCAGTTGAGCTCTTAGATAAAGTGGGATGGCGTTAATTCTATTTTAATTCCGAGGTAATTGCTTTGAATTTTTTTTTATTTTTAATTCTTGCCATTTTTACTTTTCCCATTTTTTCTATTTTTATTTATCTTCTAATACCAGATATCCAAGTCTGGTATCATTTAAAGTCAACGGTGCTGAGCACGTACGTAATCAACACTCTTTTTCTAACTACATCTGTGGTAACAGGAACTTTTTTATTGGGAGTTCCTTTGGCCTGGCTCACAAGTTTTTATCATTTCCCATTCAAAAAAACCTTTGAATGGGCTTTATTACTACCTTGCGCATTTCCGTCTTATATATTAGCATACGTATATTATTATCATAAAGATAAATTCATAGAACTGAATCCCTATTTGGCTGCTATTGTAATCATGAGTTTCGCATTTTATCCTTATGTTTATTTATTTAGCAAACAAGCATTCCAAGAGATATCTCCATCCTTAATTCATGCTGCAAAAGTATTAAAAAACTCCAACTTAAAAACTTTTTGGAAAATAATTTTACCCTTATCACAGCCAGCAATATTTTCAGGTTTGCTTCTGGTTTGTATGGAAGTCATGGGTGATTTCGGGACAGTAGATTTTTTTTCAATTGATACATTAGCTACAGGAATCTACAGAACTTGGTTTGGACTTGGAAGTTTAAATGGCGCTATTCAAGTTGCATTTATTCTTTTTATATTTATAATATGTATAGTTGTATTAGAAAATCATTTTAGAAAGAAAAAACGCTTTTACCAACAGCACATTCCTCATGCGCAAGAGACTGGAAAAAAACTGGCTGGTTTTTCTGCAATCGCTGCAAGTGTTATCTGTTTTATACCAATTTTTCTTGCTTTTATCCTTCCTTTGAGCATCCTTTTGAGCAATATTTATAGTTTAGGTGCAAAAGCATTTGATGAAGATTTCTTTACAATCTCTGCACGATCTTTTATTTTGGCAGCGTCAGCAGCTTTTCTTTGTTTATTTATAGGTTTTTTCATTGCAATTATCAGACAATTTAATCATAATTCACTAATTAATATTTTATCTAAAAGTATTTCATTTGGCTACGCTATTCCTGGTTCTATTTTAGCAATCATAGTATTAAACACTTTAAGTATATTCGATAATTTATTTTCAAATACTTATTTATATATTTTTAAAGAGGAGTATCCCACGCTTATCTTTTCTGGTACAGTGCTTTCCCTTTTTTATGCATACTCTATGAAATTTACATCAGTTTCTTTACAAAGCAGTCAAGCAAGTATGACAAAAATATCTCCTTCTCTATTTTGGGCATCTCGTCTATTAGGTAGTACAACTTGCAAAACATCATTTAAAATATATTTACCGATCATTAAAAAGTCGCTTTTTGTAGCATTTATTTTAATTTTTGTTGATATTATAAAAGAACTACCCGCAACAATGGTCCTCCGCCCCTTTAATTTTGAAACAATTGCTATTAAAACATACAATCTAGCTTCTGACGAAAGATTAATAGAGGCATCTCCTGTAGCCTTGCTGATTGTATTACTTGGCATTATTCCTGTAATAATATTGGCAAATATTCAACCAAAAAATAAAGAATAATAATTATAAAAAAGAGATCCATATGAAGCAAAAATACTTACTGGAAATTAAAAATATTTCTCATAAATATGATAAAATAAATACGTTTAGTGATATTTCTTTTTGCATATCACAAGGAGAAATTGTAAGTATTTTAGGCCCCTCTGGGTGTGGGAAATCGACCTTGCTGCGCGTTATTTCTGGGATTGAAACCATCTGTAAAGGACAGATTTTAATTGATGAAAAAGAAATGTCTTCAGACGGCAAACATGTTCCTCCTGAAAAAAGAGAGGTGGGACTTGTTTTTCAAGATCTGGCTCTTTTTCCGCACCTTAATATTGCACAAAATATTGCTTTTGGCTTATTAAAGTTCGATAAAACTGCAAGAAAAGAACGTGTTGCTGAAATGCTTTCACTCGTACAAATGGAAAATTTCCAAGACAAATATCCGCATCTTCTATCTGGGGGACAGCAACAACGCATAGCCTTAGCAAGAGCAATAGCACCCTTGCCAAAAATACTTTTATTAGACGAACCTTTTAGCGGTTTGGACATGGCATTAAGACGTAATCTATGTCTTGAAGTCAAAAATATACTCAAGAAAAGTCAAATGACTTCACTTTTTGTTACGCATGATGCCACGGAAGCTCTTATGTTTTCAGATAAAATTATTATTTTAAGCGAAGGAAAAATTGAGCAATTTGACACCCCTGAGAATATTTATACAAACCCTCAAACCCCTGCGGCAGCCTCATTTTTTGGCACAATAAATAAAGTTAAACTTTCAAACCCCATCATCCAAAAATTTAAATATTTACAAGAGATTGTAGAAAAAAATCCCTCTTATAGCAACGAACAATTTATTTACTTTAGACCCGATGCCTTGATATTCAACAAAAAAAATATTCGAACTGATATTTATTTTTCAGCTCAAGTTATTTCACTTCAATATTATGGAGCCTATATATTAGCGAATTTACATTCGGAAGATTTTGGGATGATAACAGGTAAGTTTCGTTTGGAGGAAAAAATTTCAATTGGTGTAAGACTTTCACTCACTTTAAATAAACAGATGATTTTCCATTTTATAAAATGACTTTAGAACGGCCCTGACACACTCAATTCACAATGCAATTTGTTTACTCGACAAGCAAAATAGTGCAAAACTTTTATTTGATACATTTCACAAAATTTAAATACATCACTTAAATGTGCTTTTGTGTTTGGCAGTATGCGAATAAGTATGATATTTGATTGAGAAGTATCTCTCATTTTTTCGAATTGAGGGTGGTGCGAAAGTGAATAGTTTTCTGTTTCCATCCCTTCTATTAAAGTTTCTATAATAGGCGGTGCTGGAAAGTTTTGCGAAGGAGAATAGACATTATGTCCACGTCCACCAATGGAAAAGTTATCAGCATCCGTGTAGAAATTTATGACTATATTTTTAGGGATCTTAATTTTGCCACTTCCTCTTTGCATAAAGTTTTGTCTTGGAGTGTAACCACCGTGCGCCATAATTAAGGCTGCAAAAGATTTATCGGAATAATTGCTAATTTTTAAATTCCTGAAATACACTTATCCTCCAATGGTAATGATTTTATATATTTAGTTAATTTTTTTTAAATAGTTTTTGCTTTATAAAAACTATGAAAAAAATTATAGGATAAATAAAAATATTTTTCAATTAATAATAATATTTATAAATATATTGTAATTATATTAAGTGTTTTTGGAATTTCATTAAATTAACTAATCTTTTAATCTAATTACAATTTTTTTTGCTACCTCTTGTCCTTAAGACAAATTTTTTCTAAGAGAAAGTGACCGCGTGAAGAGATAATATTGAACGGAGGTTCGCATCATGATTGAACGTTATTCCCGCCCAGAAATGAAATCTATCTGGTCTGAAGACTCTAAATATGCGTCTTGGGCAGAAGTTGAAAAAGCACATTTAGCAACTCTTGTAGAAATGGGAGACGCACCCAACGATGTCATAAATGTTTTCGACAAAGCTTTTAACTCTAAAACTCCTGCTGATTACTTGGCTCGAGAGCAGGAAACCGGGCACGATGTGATTGCTTTTGTCTCTGAAGTGGGCGATTCCATGGGCGACAAAGGTCACTTTCTCCACAAAGGCTTGACTAGCTCAGATGTTCTCGACACCAGCCTCTCCCTCCGCACTCGTAAATCCCTAGAAATAATAACAAATACCCTGCAAAAACTCAGAGAAAGCCTAGCTCAACGCGCTTTCGAACACACACATACAGTTTGTATAGGCCGTACCCATGGTATTCATGCAGAACCCATGAGTTTTGCCCAAGTATTAACAAGTCATTTTGCCGAGTTTCAAAGAGCACACACGGAAATTATCAATGCACAAAAGACAATGTCTTATGGCAAGCTGTCTGGCGCAGTGGGCACTTATTCGCAAATGTCAGCAGAATTTGAACATTCTGTTTTAACAAAACTGAAATTGCAGCCCGAGGCCGTTGCAACGCAAGTTATTCCACGCGATCGCTTTGTATCGGTGGCTTCAGCCATACTTGCTGCAACCAACGCCGTCGATCGCTTTGCGACGAACATGCGCCATTGGGCACGCACTGAGCTTGGTGAAGTTTTAGAGCCATTTGGCAAAAAACAAAAAGGCAGCTCAGCCATGCCACACAAAAAAAATCCTATTTTGGCAGAAAATCTCTGTGGATTGGCTCGAACTATCCGTGGATTTGCCGGTATGCTGTCTGAAAATGTTGCTCTTTGGCACGAACGGGACATTTCTCACAGCAGCGTAGAACGCATGGCCCTCCCCGACCTTTTTATCACTGCCGATTTTATGCTTTCTCGTTGCGCATCACTGATGGAAGGGATGCAAATCCGTCCAGAAGCTATGCAAGCCACTCTTTGGAAATCGGGAGGCTTGTGGGCAAGCCAAAGCGTGTTGACAGCGCTTGTGACAAGCGGAATGAATAGAACAGAAGCTTATGAACTCGTTCAAGGCATCGCCCTTGAAATTTCTGCTAAAGTTGCAACCAATCAAGTCAAGCCGAAACAATTTCTCGATGATCTTTTGCAAAATAAAAAAGTGAAAGAAACTGTTGGTGCAGAAAAATTATTGCAACTTTTTGATACAGATCGCTATTTAAAATCCTTACCTGTGACTTTCAAAAGAGTTTTTGGGATAACGCCTGAAGAGTACAACCGTAAAAACGCAGAAGCTATCCATAATAAAATTCCTGCTCTGCAAAAAATAATCAAAGTAACTGTGGAACTTCTGCCTGATGTCCTTGACACAGAAGCAAAAACGATTGCAAATGACATGCGCTTGTCTGGAAATGAAGTGATAGATATGCGCCAACAAAAATGTTTTTTTATACGTATGCCTGGCAATACAAATCCAGAAAGTATGCATAAATATGCAAGTGAAGTTTTATACAACCCTGTTATTGAGCAGTTCACGGTTGAGGTTATTCAATGAAAAAAACTCTTCTCCCCGTTTTTCCTGGAACGAATTGTGAAAAGGAATCACTTTTATGGATCGCATCGAATCTCGAAACCGAGGCCGAATTTCTCGATTTAGCAAAACACTCTTCGCTAAAGTCTGAAGAGATCGATGCCATCTTTGTCCCAGGTGGATTCAGTTATGGTGACTACTTAAGAGCGGGCGCCATCGCAGCCCGTTCGGAAGAAATGGCTTTTGTAAAAAAAAGAGCCGCAGAAGGTGTCGCCATATTAGGAATTTGCAATGGTTTTCAAATATTATGCGAAACGGGTCTGTTACCTGGTGCCTTAGTGAAGAATATCACGCGTCGGTATCATCATTTTCCAGTTTCAATTCACATAGATTCTGCTTATCTTAATAAAATGAACAGCAGTAAAAAGTGTGTGTGGATCCCTGAATTTAACGAAAATGAACAGGAAGAGTTACAAAATGAATTTTCAACCCACTTCCGCGTTCCTTTATCGTGCGGAATGGGAAATTGGCTGCCTCCCGTCGATGAAATTGCACGATCACAAGCAGTAAATAACGCCGTTATTTACTACAACCACAATGAAAACGGCAGTTATAAATCCATAGCAGGAATTACAAACGACTCAGGAACTGTGCTTGGCATGATGCCTCACCCAGAAAGAGCTTCAGACACCGCTGTTGGTGGCACAGATGGACTCATTTTTTTACTTGGAATTTCACAATCTCGAAATATTAAAATTCGAGTGGGAAGTGAATTAGAAAAATTTGTTGAAAAAATAAAAATGGGGAGAGCGCATTGATGTCTAATAAAAACCTCATCACAGCTGAATACCTTGAAAAAGCTGCAAAAGCAGGCTTAAACAACGAGGAAGCAACCGCATTTGTAGAAAAATTGGGTCGCATCCCTTCAACAGAAGAGCTTGCTGTCTGTGGCGCTCTTTGGAGTGAACACTGTTCTTATAAATCTTCTCGCGTGCATTTAAAACGCTTCCACACGGAAGAACCTTGGGTTCTACAAGGTCCTGGTGAAAATGCAGGTGTGATCGCAATTAATAAAAATTACGGCATTGCTTTTAAAATGGAATCGCACAATCACCCAAGCTATTTGGAACCTTATCAAGGAGCAGCCACGGGCGTTGGTGGAATATTGCGTGATGTCTTCTGCATGGGAGCTTACCCTATTGCTGCATTGAATTGCTTACGTTTTGGTGAAGGCACATGGAATGCCACACTGCTACGCGACACTGTGCGTGGGATCGGTGATTATGGCAACTGTGTGGGAGTGCCAACTGTCACAGGTGATATAAGCTTTCATCACAACTACAACAAAAATATTTTAGTCAATGCCTTTACGGCAGGTATCATTCATAAAGATAAAATATTTAAAGGCATACTTTCTGAAGCAAGCGATGAACAAATTGCATCATTAAAAAAGAAAACAAAAGAAATTTTGCCACAAATTCAAATCAACTCTAACGTAACAAAAGAAATTGAATCTATTTTATTTCCTGATGGTGAAAATATTCTCATTTATTTTGGTTCAGCCACGGGTCGCGATGGCGTGCATGGCGCTACGATGAGCAGTTCTGAATTTTCAGCGGGTGGCGCAACCCTCAAACCAACAGTTCAGGTTGGCGATCCTTTTGCAGAAAAAGTTTTGCTTGAAGCCACCCTTTCCATCATAGAGAAAAAACTTGCGATCGGTTTACAAGACATGGGAGCAGCAGGTTTAACTTCAAGTTCCGTTGAGATGGCGGGGCGTTCGGGCTGCGGTGTCGCTATTGACCTAGCAAAAGTTCCGCAACGGGCAAGCAATATGCAGGCATGGGAAATCCTCTTGAGTGAATCGCAAGAACGTATGCTCTGTGCCGTTAAACCTGAAAATTTAAACGCCGTGCTTGAAGAACTTAAAAAATTCAATTTATCTTATGCAGAGATAGGAAAAGTGAACAGAACAGGACTATTTGTATGTTTATTTGATAAGCAAATAGTGACTGCAACGCCGATACCAATTTTAATAGATGATGTTCCTCGCTATGATCTTCCTATTCAAGATAGAGAATCATATTTAAAAAATCATGATGTTTTAAATAACGAAACAGTAGAGAATATTTGGATTGGTTCAACGACAAAATCAAAACCTTCACTTTCACTCAATGCTGTTCATCTTGATGCTCATAATGATATTTTATCTAATATCAGCCTTGAAAACTTAATTGAAAAATATCCCAATTTAATTGACAATTTATTTACCCATCCTGCCAATGCAAAACGCTCAGCTGTTTATCATAATTATTGCTCGACTGTACAAGGTAACACCGTTGCAGGATGCGGCGCTATGCAAACAGCTTCGGCAGGTATTGTGAGACTGCCCAAGTTTGCCCAAGAAAAAGATATCAACAATCTAGAAACAAAAACAGGGATTGCAGTCGCAGGTGGTTGTGAAGAGCGTTGGGTAGAAATGAATCCTTATCAAGGGTCAGCTCTATCTGCTCTCAAAGTTGCCCGTAAAATAATTGCAAGCAATGGAGTTCCACTTGCAATGACAGATTGCCTTAACTTTGGCAGCCCCCGCTCACCAGAAGTCATGCGGCAATTATCTGATGCCGTGGATGGTATCAACTTGGTAGCAAAAGAATTTCATATCCCAATTGTTAGTGGTAATGTAAGTTTAAATAACCAAACCTCTGGCCATCCAATTCCACCCACACCTATGCTCGGTATTGTTGGCAGAATAGACGATGTGACAAAAGTCCCATTGCTCTCTTTGCCTGCACTTTATTTTGAAAAAGCAGAACATAAAACTGTTTTCTTAGTTCAACTTGCAGATAAAAATGCACTTGAATTATCAAGCTACGAAGCTTCACAAACCGCTTGGATATTAGGAAAAAAGAACTCACATTGCCCTCAATTAAACTTAACAAGTGAGCAAAATTTATGGAAACAAGTTCTTACTCGAATTCAAGAGTTAAAGCCAAAATTATGTTTTCCAGTCGGTCACGGGGGTTTGCTTGGATCACTTATTTCTTGTTCCCTTAGGTCAGAATGTGAGATAGAGTTAAGCGAAAATCTTTGGAAGATGTCCAGTCAGGATCTTTTTTCAGAAGGTAACATGGGCTTTATATTTGGTTTTGAACATAAAGAAAATGCCGAAAAATTCATTCAATTGACTTCAAATCATTTTAAAGCAGAGTATCTTGCTGCACTTAAACCTGTAGGCTCTTCCATCCCAAAAACTGTGTTCGATTATAAGACCGTATTTAAACTTTATTCTAATTCACTAAAGCGTTTTTTTGATACACTTTCATGCGAATATAAGGAAAAATAAATATGTGTGGTGTTTTTGGAGTTACGAATGCAGAAAACGCCTCAAAAATAGCATATCTTGGCCTCTTTGCTTTACAGCATAGAGGTCAAGAAAGTGCTGGAATCTCTACAATCGATGAAGACAAACAGCTTCATACTTTTAGAAATTCAGGTCTTGTTTCTGATGTTTTTAAAGAAGAAGAACTTGTCAAGCTAAAAGGATCAACGGCGATAGGACATGTGCGGTATAGCACTTCGGGCGGGAATCTTGATGCCAATATCCAACCTATTACAGCAAGAATTGGCGGAATTCCTGTTTCGCTTTCACACAATGGCAATATTGTAAATTCCGAAGAGATTCGTCACAGCCTCGAAAAAAATGGAGCCATTTTACAGGGGACCGCAGATTCTGAGCTCGTATTACATCTCATGGCCAGAAGCTCAAAAGAGACATTTATAGAACGATTAAAAGAGGCCTTTGAAAAATTAGCAGGGGCTTTTTCTTTGCTTATTTTAACCCCAACACACCTTTATGCAGTCGTAGACACTTGTGGCTATCGCCCCATGTCATTAGGAAGATTATCCATAGAAAATGCAGAAAAAAGTAGCTGGGTTTTAAGTAGCGAAACCTGTGCCATGGATCTCGTCGGAGCCGAGTTTGTGCGTGATATCGTTCCTGGAGAAATTCTTTCCATTGATTTGAGTACGGGACACAACGAAAGTTGTTATTTTAATATGTCTACTTTCCAAAGCAAAAATAAACAAAAAGCAAAATGTATTTTCGAACATGTTTATTTTTCTCGTCCTGACAGTCTTGTTTGGAACATACCTGCCCATGACGCTCGTTTTGCGATGGGCGAAGAACTGGCGCGATTGAATCCTGTCGAGGCAGATATGGTCATTGCTATTCCCGACAGTGGCGTGCCTATGGCTATGGGTTATGCAAATGCCTCAGGAATTCCTTATAAAATCGGCCTTATTCGTAACCATTATGTGGGTCGAACTTTTATCGAACCGACACAAAATGTACGCAATTTTCGCGTGCGTTTGAAGCTCAATCCTGTGCGAGAAACTGTGAGGAATAAACGCATAATCGTCATTGATGATAGTATTGTGAGAGGAACAACTTCACGAAAAATCATCGAATTGCTCAGAGAAGCAGGTGCAAAAGAAGTACATATGAGGATATCTTCCCCCCCGGTGAGATATCCTTGTTTTTATGGGATAGATACCCCAAAACGAAAAGAGTTATTAGCGCAGCACATGACTCCAAACGAAATGAATGATTATCTAAAATCTGACTCCCTTGGATTTTTATCTGAAGAAAGTCTTCTTTCAGTTATGAATGATTTTCAAAATAAGAACAAATATAAAGTAACAAACTTTTTTCATGAAGAAAAGTCCGAAAGTTCAAACGGTGGTTGGTGCACTGCCTGTTTTTCAGGGATTTATCAAGATATTACAGCGCAAAAAATCGCATGCCCCGAAGATTTTGGAGAAAACTAAAAATGACACAAAAGCCGCTTATCAGTCTCATTATGGGCAGCCATTCGGATTATGAGACCTTAAAAAATGCCGAAGCCATTTTAATAGAATTTTCTATCCCTTATGAAATTCAAGTGATAAGTGCTCACAGAACACCCGAGCTGATGTATGAATATGCAAAACAAGTGAAAGAAAAAGGGATAAAAATAATTATAGCTGGTGCAGGTGGAGCAGCTCATTTACCCGGCATGGTCAGTGCTCTGACCACTGTGCCTGTGTTGGCAGTGCCCATTCAATCCAAAGCCTTAAACGGCATAGACAGTTTGCTTTCTATCGTGCAAATGCCAGGAGGAATTCCAACAGCTACTTTTGCCATTGGCAATGCAGGCGCAACCAATGCAGCTCTATTTGCCTTGCAAATCCTAGCTATTGAAGATTGTGAAATCTCATTGGCACTGACAAAATGGCGTAAAAATAGAGCTCAATTAGCACTTGAGGGAAATGAGATTGTCCAAGAAAATTTAAAAAATGCACAGTTAAAGTAACAGATAAAAACTTATAAACTGCGCTTTCTTAAAATAATTATTGAAGGAATGAAAGACAGATGAAAACAGTCGGTATTTTAGGAGGAGGACAGCTTGGGTGTATGTTAGCGAGCGCTCTTCACAAGCTCGGAGCAAAAGTCCAATTTTATGATCCCGACCCCATTTCGCCTGCGATAGAGAGAACAAATTATTGTATGCAAGGTAATTGGGAAGATAAAAAAAAATTAGAAGAGTTTTTTGCAAGCTCTGACATTGTGACCTATGAATTCGAAAATGTCTCTGTGAATTTACTTGAAGATATTTGTCAATCAACTGGTACAAAACTTTTCCCTTCTGCGCAAGTCTTAAAAACCACCCAAAATAGAATCCTCGAAAAATCATTTTTAAAAAACAATCATTTTCCTGTTTGCCAATTTGCTTTTGCAACGAATAGGGAAGAAGCAAAAAGTATTGCTCAAACATTTTCCTACCCATTTCTTCTTAAAACCGTAACCGGAGGTTATGATGGCAAAGGGCAGTGGTTTATTAATAATGAAAATGATTTTAATCTTTTTTTACATGAATTCTCGCAGAATTTTGCTCCTATTCTTTTTGAAGAAAAAATAGAAATAGAAATGGAAGCAAGCTGTATCGTAGCACGCACAGCAGATAATTCTTCTATCTGTTTCCCTATATTTGAAAATGTACATAAAAATCATATTTTATATACGACTCATTTACCTGCAAGTTTACCTCTTGCAGTGCAAGAAAAATTAAAAGATATTGCCAAACGTGCTGCTGAAAAATTGAATGTAACAGGTCTTTTGACAACTGAATTCTTTTTATCGCGTAAAATAAATCCATATTATGA
This sequence comes from Fluviispira sanaruensis, assembly GCF_004295685.1. Lineage (NCBI taxonomy): Bacteria > Pseudomonadati > Bdellovibrionota > Oligoflexia > Silvanigrellales > Silvanigrellaceae > Fluviispira > Fluviispira sanaruensis. The sequence continues at coordinate 1,316,297 of NZ_AP019368.1, read as the reverse complement.
TTTTGAAAAAGTGGATGATTACTATATTTACATCAATGAATTTGCGCCAAGACCACATAATTCAGGACATATTACCCTTAACGCCTGCAACTTCAGTCAATTCGATGCACTTGCTCGCATATTATTGGATATTCCATTGCAAACTCCAATACTCAACGAAGGTTTTTATTGTATGGGAAATCTTTTAGGAGATATTTGGCTAGAACAAAATAATAAATATGCTCTCAATCTAAATGCTTGGAAAAAAAATCCAGCAGTCATTGACGTTGTACTTTATGGAAAAAAAGAAGCAAAAAAGAATAGAAAAATGGGACATTTTATCACAAAATCTACAAGTAAAAATGGCTCATCTTTGCAAGCTGAAAAATTTTGGAGAGATTTAAATGAAAACATATAAAAATATAAATTTTTGTCTTGGCATCGATCCCAATCCTACTCAGCAAAATTTTGAAAGTTTTCGCTCTGCCGTTTATACACATATGGAAATCCTAGACTTTTATGGAAACAAATTAAACGATAAAGTCTTAAAACCACAGTTGGCATATTTTCTTGCTTATGGAAGCAAAGGTATTTCTTTATTAGAAGAATTCGTTAACCGCTACAATGATAAATATACTATTATTATCGATGCAAAATTTAACGATATATCAACGACTCTAAAAGCTTATTTGCATTTTGTCTTTGGAACTTTACAAGCGCATGCATTAACTATCAGTCCATTTTTAGGAGAACAAACGTTGGAATTGGCTTTTGAAGAATGCGCAAAGAAAGCGGATCGCAAAGGCCGTGTTTATGTACTGTGTGCAACCAGTGAATCTAGCACAGGCGAACTTTCATTTATCGATGAAAATTGGAGAAGAACGCTGTTAGCATGTCAGCAATTGCGAGAAAAAATTTTTGCAAACCAAGAAGATTTAAATAAATTGATTGGTGTTGTTATTGGGGCAAATAGAGAAAATATTCTTTTTTCAGATGAATTAAAAGCAAGTGAACTGTCTGTACTTTCTCCAGGGTTGGGCGCTCAAGGAGCGGATTGGAAAATTATCAGTAAATGTGCGAATCATCCCAATGAAATTACTTTCCCAGTGAGTCGCGGCGTATTTGCGGGCGGAAATATATCACTTGAACAAATGAAAGATAATTTAGTAGCTATTCAGCGTTACTTTTAAGGAAATCTGTAATGACGAGCATACAAAATATTTATATTGGCAAAGTACGTAACAGCGCAGTTCTCGATAATAACTCAAGAATTGTGCAAACAAGCAATCGTATTTCTGCATTCGATTTTATCTTCCCATTTGAAATTGAAAAAAAAGCTGAAATTCTCCAAGCGCTCTCCGTTTATTATTTTCAAAAGACCGCTCATATTATCGAAAATAACTTAATCGGCTGTTTAAATGAAACCCATACGCTTGTTAAAGAAACAAAAGTATTTCCAATCGAAATCATTGTACGTGGGTATTTAACAGGAAGTATTTGGCGCCTTTATGAGAGCAAAGGCGTTGAAGGTGTCTATGCTGAGTACGCTGTTACTTTACCGCACGGCATGCAACAAAATGCAAAATTTTCTAAGCCAATTATCACTCCCACAACCAAAGCGGATGGGGGACATGATCTTCCAATTTCTTGTGCTCGAGCGAGGGAAATAATAGGAAAAGACAATTGGGATTTCGTCGAAAATAAAGCTTTAGAACTCTTCGAATTCGGCAGTCTTGAAGCACAAAAAAGAAATTTAGTCTTAGTTGACACCAAATATGAGATGGGGATCTTCGAAAATAAAATTATCTTAGTTGATGAAGTCCACACTCCTGACTCTTCTCGTTATTGGTTATTAAATGAAGCAAGTAGCAAGAATCCTAAGCAGTTATCCAAAGAGTTTTTGCGCGAAGAACTCATAAAGTTTTTAGGAAAACCAGAAGAGATTAAGGGGAATCCTGCCAATCACCCTGTATTCCAAGACACTAATGTAACAGAAAAGATAGCAAATAATATTTCAGAGCGTTATCAAGAAATGTTTCGTATATTTGTTGGCGATATTTCTCCCTATGAAATTTCCAAACCCAATCTTATCCCTTGGCCAATTTCCCCTAACATTTTTGCAAGTGCTATAAAACTTTCATTGATGCCTGAAAATGTTTTAATTATTGGCAACGGTGGGCGAGATTATTCTTTATTCTCTGCATTTGCAAAACTACCTGAAGTCAAAAATGTCTTTTGTGCCTCAGGCAAAAGAAAATGGGAACACCCAAAATATCGTTTGTGTCCATTTTCAAACGTTGATGATATTGCTCGATATGCCAGCGACAATCAAATCGGACTTGTTGTTGCAGGACCTGAACTTCCCATAGCTCAAGGTATACAATCTGCCTGTGCAAAATATAATATACCGGTACTTGCTCCTTCACTCGCCTGTGCAGCACTGGAATCCAGTAAAATTATTTGCAAAGAAATTATTCAAGCTGCAGGAATAAAAACTGCAGCTGCTCAAATTGTTACGTGGAATGATTTAAAAAATCTTTTACACAATTATTTAGAAATAAATGACACCACTCAATTTAATCTTCCCTGTGTGTTGAAGTACGATGGGTTGGCTGCGGGGAAAGGTGTTTTTGTTTTATTTACGAAAGAAGATGTACATAATGCTCTTGTTGCTATTGATCAGAATTTACCTGATTGGGAAAAACTATCCGCACAAGTAAAAACAGATACCTATAGCAAACAAAAGAAAAGTCCTTGTTTCCTTATTGAAGAGACTCTAAAAGGCGAAGAAATATCTGCTATTGCTTTATGCAATGGTAATGAGTTTCGACTGTTACCTATGGCAAGAGATTATAAACGCCGCAATGATGGACAAACGGGCGCCAATACAGGTGGAATGGGTTCCGTCAGTCCTGTGTGTCTAAGTGAAAAAATAATGGGACAGATCAAAACAACCTTCGAAAAAACTCTCAATGAACTTTCAAAAAGAAATACACCTTATAGAGGGTTTTTATTTGCTGGTTTTATGGTCGATGAAAAGCAAGAAGCATGGTTACTCGAATACAACTGCCGCTTAGGTGATCCCGAAACGCAGGTTTTGTTACCAGGATTACAAAGGGATTTTTATACGGAATTATTTAATACAGCAAAAGGTAATTCATTTTCACTATCAAATAAATCGGGAGATGAATTTAATCACGACAAATTAAAAAGAATTTTCCTCGTTGCGGCCTCGCCGGAATATCCCGAAAAATCGGCGCCACGTCGTGAACTCATAAATAATAATTTACAACAAAGTTCCTGTGAATTTATTCCCACTGCAATCGAACCTGACAGCACAACAATAGGCGGGCGGGCATTTGGTTTATTAGCAAGTTCAAGTTCATTTACCCAAGCACAAAAAAATATTTACTGCGCAATTGAAAATTATTATTTAAAAAATTCCGATGAAAGTTTAAGCAAACCTCATTTTAGAACAGATATTGGCAAAGAGTTTTGTGAAACATCCCAAGAGCAAACTCAATTGAAAGAAACTTTATGATCGTCGTTTTTGCCAGTGGATCTGGCACCAATTTTGAAGCGATAGCAAATGCTTTTCCTATGGATGTCAAAGCGCTTATCTGCAATAAAGAAACAGCTCTTGTAATAAAAAAAGCGCAAAATAAAAATATTCCTTGCTTTGTTATTCCGCACACACATTATTTATCTCGCGCAGATCACGAAATTGAGATTATTAATAAATTAACAACAATAAAAAATATCAAAGTCATTGTCCTTGCGGGTTATATGCGGGTGTTGACACATACGTTTTTTACTGAACTGAAGAATATTCAACCACCACCACTCCTTATAAATTTACATCCAGCGAATCTCAATACATACAAAGGTGCAAACGCCTATGAATATGCAATAAAGAATCATTTTTCACGCTGGGAATTAACTGTACATGAAGTGATAGAAGAGCTCGACGCGGGGCCCGTACTCAGCTCAATTGAATTTCCAATTTTACCTTTAGAATCCGCGCATCAGCTGCAAGAGCGTGTTCGCCCACTGGAACATAAATTGCTCACATCCACACTCGCAAAAATTCTTGGCCAGGAGAAAAATATTTATGACAAGTCAAACTTATGAAAAATCAGGTGTTAGCATTGCTGCAGGTGAATATCTCGTTGATAAAATCAAAGAAATAAACCCATCTATCGGTGGTTTTGCCGGTCTTTACCCCTTCGATGAAGAGCGTTCCTTAGTTGCATGCACCGATGGAGTGGGAACTAAACTCGAACTCGGCATTAAAATGGAGCGGTATGAAGATCTTGGACAAGATCTTGTCGCCATGAGCGTAAACGATCTCATTGTCTGTGGAGCACGCCCACTTTTTTTCCTCGACTATTTTGCCACAGGCAAGCTCAATATCGATGTTGCACACAGAGTGATCAAAGGAATTGTTCGTGCTTGTAAAGAGTCAGGATGTCTCCTTTTAGGAGGAGAAACTGCAGAGATGCCTGGATTTTACGACAACAATAAATTCGATCTTGCTGGTTTTGCCGTTGGCGAAGTTTACAACAATGAAATTATCGACGGAAAAGATATCAAAGCAGGTGATATTTTAATTGGTTTACCGAGCAGTGGATTCCATTCAAATGGTTATTCGTTAGTGCGTAAAATAATGCGAGATAATAATATCCAATTGCAAGATTCTTTTGCTGACAAAACCATTGGAGAATTTTTAACTGAACCAACCCGCCTGTATGTAAAAGATATTTTAAAATTAAAAAAACAGCTTAGCATAAAAGGGATGGCGCATATTACAGGTGGTGGTCTGACAAATATCAGCCGGATTTTGCCTGCAGATTTACGCTATCAAGTTGATAAAGAAAAAATATCGACTCCAGCGATCATGAAATACTTTCAAAATCTCGGAAATATCACTGATGATGAAGCTTATACTGTTTGGAATATGGGTTTAGGATTTACCCTCATCGTCGATCAAAAAGATCTTGGAAAAATAAGTGAATTCTTACCCGAAGCATTTATTTTTGGCAAAGTAATACGAAAATAATAAAAAATCTTCACTTTAATAAACGATTAATAATTCTTTATTGATTTAATTAAAAAATAAAATAACTGTATTTATTTATATTAATAAAGAAAAAGTCACTTACTTGCTCAGTCAAAAATCAAACCAAAAAATCTTGTCCTCATTTAAGGTATGCTCTATTTTTAAAAGGTCAAATTGCACAAAAAGCTTTTGATTAACTATTTTATTATTTTTTTGCGAGATAACACAAATGAAACAAAAGTCACAGCCTAAAGGTATGTATATTCTAGCATTTACAGAGGTTTTTGAGCGCTTAAGTTATTACACTCTCAGCTTTTTACTTGTTCTTTACGCTTCGGCAACGGTCGAAAATAAAGGGCTGGGTTGGAGCAATGAAAGAGCACTTGCCCTTGTTGGTTTATATACAATGGCTGCTTACACTTTACCCATTTTAGGCTCCTTTATTGCAGATAGATTTATAGGTCGTTATAAAGCGGTTATTTTGGGTGGATTTGTTATTATATTAGGACACTTTTTACTGTTTTTTTCAGATTATTCAAACTTTTTTTATATCGGACTTGCTTGCGTCGCATCAGGAACAGGTTTTTTTAAACCTTGTATGCCTGCTCTTCTCGGTCAATTGTATTCTCCGGATGATTTACGACGAGAATCTGGCTTTAGCTGGTATTATTTTGGAATCAACTTAGGCGCTATGATTGCAGGGATAAGCAGCGGTCTCCTCCTACAACATTTTGGTTTTCGCGTTGCGCTTGCGTCCGCAGGCGTGGGGATGATTTTCGGAATGATTGTTTTCTTTGCAGGCCGTAAACATCTTGTTCTCGACAAAGTCATTCGTAAATCAAAGCACGATGAAAAAAACCATCAACCGATTACGCGCAAACAAAAAAAAGCACTCATTTCACTCCTTATCGCATTTGTCTTTTTTGCTATCTGGGCCATTATTTATAATATTGCCATATCTGGTACTTTAACTTTATTTATTGAAAATCAGACAAATAAAACACTATTTAATTATAATATCCCTGCAACATTCTTTCAATCGCTTGAAAGTCTCACTATTATCTCTTCAACCCCTGTCATAACTTATTTTCTTGCAAAAATGGCTTTACGGAATAAATACCCCCATTTTTTTACCCAAATGAATTTTGCGCTTTTGCTCTGCTCCATTTCCTTATTTTACTTTAGTTACCTTGCTTATATTGGACAAAATTCTCTAACTGGAGAAAAACCATTTCAATATTATGAAATTGCTTTTTTCATCATTCTTTTTTCAGTCAGTGAAACGGTCATTTCTCCTGTGATGATGTCTGCTATTAGTTTGATTGCACCTATGAAATTGAAATCCCTTTTCCAAGCTTTTTATTTAGCCACTTTTGGCTTAACTGGAATTATAGCGGCTAAAATTGGGGCCATATCTCTCGAGTTCCCCTTTAAAACATTTTTGACTTTAAGTTTTATCTTATTGATTGGCACTGTTTTATATTTCTTCCTAAAAGGAAAAATGATAAAAACTGCTATGGAAGCTGCTAAAGAACAGGCAGCCTTACATTATGGCAGTAAAAAATAGTTGTTTAAAGGAATATCATGTACGAGTTTTTCCAGGATAAATATTATGTACAGAATATTTTTACTTCAGTCGTTGTTTTTATCACATTACTCGCAATTCGCTTTTTGGTTGTGAGACAAATCACTCAGCTCAAAATAAGTCCTGCGGAAAGCAAGATAAACATAACTGTTCGTGTTAAAAATGCATTCATAGTAATCATTTTTTTCTCTCTCATCACAATTTGGTCGAATGAACTTAAAACGATAGCTCTCTCTTTTGTCGCCATTGCAGCCGCTTTAGCCATAGCGACAAAAGAGTTTATTCTTTGTTTTGTGGGAGGGTTTTATAAGTGGGTTGCGAAACCATTTTCTGTGGGAGACAGAATAGAAATAGCGACTTTCCGTGGCGATGTTGTTGATTATAAATTTTTAACCACAACTCTCCTCGAGATTGGCCCCACGGGACAGCTTTCCCAATACACTGGACGCACACTTGTTATCCCAAACAGCCTCTATTTGACTTTTTCTGTTTCACGAGAAAGCCATAATGAAAAGTATGTCTTTCATTCCTTTACCGTCCCCATAGCGAACACACAGGATTGGCGACAATGTGAATCTCTCCTGCTCTTTGCTGCAAAAGAAATAACCACTCCGTTCCTAACAGAAGCAAAAAAGTTTTTTAACAGTAAAAACAATGCTTTTGTTCTAGGACCAGCGAGTATCGATCCAAGAATATCCCTCGTTCTCCCATCTCCTGAGAGAATCGATCTCGTCGTGCGCATTCCATGCCCATGCATGCAAACAAATAGAACCCAGCAAGCGATTTTACGTCGCTATTTGGAACTTGCTGCGCAAGAAGTAAAGATCAATTCGGATCTCAGAACAGGTGCTTCTATTTTCGACAATTAACTACATAGTGTATTTTATACATTTAAAAATAAATATTTTGCACAATATATAAGCGTTTTTAAAAATTCGATTTGTCTAATCTGTTTCAATAAAGTGACAATTCACCTTTTTAAGAAAAAAAATTAAAAAAAATATATTTTAAATTAATTATTTAATTTTTTTTAAATATGTGCTCTTAACATACATAAAGTTGAACATAATAAAGAAGTCCAAAAAAAATAATTTGTAATTTTTAAGAATTAATGACAAAAATACAAGAAAAAAAACACTTGAATTCATTCTCTCATTGACTAAATTCATTTTTGCTAGCTAAAAATTTAATATTTGAATTCCTATTATTTTTTTTAACACTATACATGAAAGAAAAGATGATGACATTATCACATCCAAAAGGCATGTATGTTCTTGCCTTGACCGAAGTTTTTGAACGTTTGAGTTTTTATACTCTCTCTTTTTTACTTGTTTTATACGCTTCTTCTCCAGTTTCTGAACATGGATTGGGATGGAGTAAAGCAGAAGCTCTCACTTTAGGTGGTTTATACACACTTGCTGCATATATTTTTCCAATTTTTGGTTCATTAATTGCCGATAAATTTCTTGGGCATTTTCGTTCGATTTTATTAGGTGGTACAATAATAATGTTTGGCCATTTTTGTATGCTTTTCTCGGCCAATATTATATTTTTATATATCGCATTATTTTTAATTGCCACTGGAACAGCATTTTTTAAACCCTGCATTCCTGCACTTCTCGGTAATTTATATAAATGGAATGATAAGCGGAGAGAATCGGGTTATTGCTGGTACTATTGTGGAATCAATCTAGGAATTATGCTTGCTGGTGTTACTGGAGGTCTCCTTTTACAGGAATATGGTTACCATATTGCCTTAACTTCAGCAGGTTTTGGCATGGCTCTTGGAATCATGATCTTTTATTTTGGAAAGAAGCATCTTGTTTTCAATTCAAGCAAAAATATCAACTTAAAATTTCAAAAAGAAAAAATATCTCAAGTGCAAAACAAAGCACTTTATATGCTCATTATTTCTATTGTTTTCTTTAGTTTTTGGGCAGTCATATACAATCTAAGTGCTTCGGGCACACTTTCACTTTTTATTGAGCACCACACTCAAAAAACTGTGTTTAACTATAATATTCCAGTGACATTTTTTTCAGCTCTGGAAGGTTTAACCATAATGGTAGCGACTCCTATCATAACTTACTATTTATCGCGCAGAGCATTGAAAAATAAGTATCCACATTTTTTTTCCCAAATGAATTTTGCCCTTTTTTTATGTGCATGTGCTTTGTTATATTTCACTTTATTAACGTTAAAATTCGACGTTCCTGCTTTCATGCCTAAACCATTGCAATATTATGAAGTCGCACTCTTTTTGATTATTTTTTCAGTAAGTGAAACAATCATAAATCCTGTTATTATGTCTGCAATCAGTATTATTGCACCACAAAATTACAAATCATTCTTTCAATCCATCTATTTATCTTGCTATGGTATTACAGGTTTAATTGCAGCAAAGATCGGCTCATATGCTATTGAAAAGCCCTTTTATATATATCTATTCATAACTATCTTTATGTTCTGTGCTGCTTTATTATATTATATTGTAAAACCAAAAATGATTGATCTTGTTGAAGCTGCTCACCGTGAAAAGAAGACGATCTTAAAACAAAGTGCAGCTTAAAGTATTGACATTATTCTTTGAATGAGCTCAGATTTTTCCTCTTTACTCAATTCATGATAGATAAAAATATGAGCCCCCTCAATTTCATTTTTAAAATAATTAAAAAGTTCTTCTCCAAAATCAAGATCAAATGCAAGAGCATACTCATATAAAAGTGAAAGTTGATCATCATTCAAATAATCTGGATACCTGCTAAAAATAATTTTAGCGGCAGAGAAATCTGCATAGGGAAAACTCTTTGACTTTCTTTTACCCAATAAGGGAACTAATTTTTCCAGTCGGTTTTCAGCAGATAGAACAATATCAAAAAGTTTTTGCACATGAATTATATTTTCTGACTGATCTTTATTATAGCAAACATCGTATCGAGAAAGCATATTTTCAAGATATTTAAGATCGACAGGAGTTTTATAATCACGGGCAGTCGTTAAACTTGCCAAAATAGATGTCTTAACAAAGTTACAAACATATCCTTCTTCACTTTGTATCTTTGTATTTATATTAGCACGAATTTCATTTGCAAAAACCGGATCTTTTAATAAAGCATAACCATAGAGAGAGTATAATTGCTCTTCGCTTATGTGATTTGGAAATTTCTTATACAGAGATTTTGCTGCATCATAATCATGATAATATATAAAATTTGACTTTTCGAACTGAGCAGCAAATTTCTTTTTTCCTTGACTTCTATTGGGAATAAATATGTTGTACAAGCTGCTCACAGTACTATTATCCAAACAGTAAGAATAATTTTTCAGCACTTTATTTATATAATATGTGTCTATTTTTTTATGATACAAAATAGCATTTCTCTTCTGACACTGCAGAGATTCATCGATAATAACGCAAACATCTCTTGGATTATGCTTTATTTTTTCAAAAAAAGAGTTATAATCCTCAAAACATTTTGCTGTATGTTCCTTATTCTTTGAAAACTTAACATTGAACTTCGTGGCAAAAACATTGTGTGAAAATATAAAAAAGAATGTGAATGCGAACAGTTTTATAATGATATATATGGAATTTTTCATGAATTTTAACTCAATTTGCAATTATTATTTGCAATGGCTCCCGTTTTAGTTGACACATGATTATGTGAATTTTGATTCTGCATAGAACTCACTCAGACAATTCCTGAATAAAGTTCATGATAATTGCTATATCAAGTCTTTAAACCAAGATTTCTTACAATTTTTTGATCTGATTTATTTCTATAGATCGATCTTAGATCACTGAGCCATTCTATAGACGGTCTATTCTTGCATCTTTTTTATTTTTTTTCAATATAAAGCAATAAATCTTCAATGGATTTTCCAAATCAAAGTTCAAAATTCAACCACAAAGTGAAATATTAAACAATTATAACCATTTCTTAGGGTAACTAAACCTTTTTCCTGGATCTGTAAATTTTTTTCATTGATAACTTTTTCCTTCTGAAAAAGTGTCAACTTAAATTGGTGATACAAACACTTTCTAGAAATCGAAATTTTTGCACAATAATTTTTAGGCATAATCTGATAATTAGAAATTAAAACTGATTAAAAAGTTAAAAGAATATTCATCAAAGCTGGTGTCAAAACCGATATTTGTTGGCTCTTTACCAAGAAGAATAAAACTATCATATCTCATAGAATGTCTATTAAAAATAAAGCCACCACCCATGTTAAAATCTTTTGATTTTTCAAACATCGCAATTATATTTATTCCATACAAATAATGGTTTTTAATTTCTGTATCCACTTGATAATCGTTAAAAGTTGTATTTATAGAAGAGGTATGTTTGTCATTTATAGAATATCCAAGATTGAGAAGTGTATATAAAGAAAATGAAGGTGTTGAACCAAATTTAAATCCACCATTTGCAACTAAAAACAAAGATGACATAAATACAGATGAAGAGCTATACTCTCCTATATTTTCTTTACCAATCAAAGCTGATAGCGTCATTCCCCCACCCAAAACAGGAGACCAAAATTGTCCTTGATTTAACGGAAATAACAGAGAACCATTTAAATTTAATCCAGTAAGAGATACCTTAGAAATGGGAGAGTGATCTTCACTATTTTCATTATATCGCGTAATACCTATGCCTGTTAGAATATCTAAAGTTGAATTACTTCCTAAAGCAAAAGAGTTCTGCCAAGAGAAAATCAAAATTATTATCAAGATTACCATTTTTAAATTCATGAAAAACCTCATTCATAAATCAAAATAATCTAAGTTTAATGTCCAATTATTTTTATTTTCCATCCTGTTAATTTAGCAGAATGTTGACTGCTATTTATAAGAGTTAATTTCCATTCTCCCACCGATCTTTCTTCATAAAATGCATTAGAAAGATAATCACCTCCCGTAGTGATATCAACTTTTGAATAATCTTTTACTGGATATGAATAATTTTTTATTTTACGTTCATTTTCAAGTGCTATAAATGAATTACCTGGATATAATAATGTACTTTTAGTGCCGCTTGGTGACTCTAAAACAATTCCTAAACCATCTGGCCAATCTGCTTCAATAAAAGGTGTCAATTGCACAGCTTCAATACTTAAATCATTTGCAATATTTAAATTAGAGGTTGAAGACATACCTGCTCCAACATTCATATTTTCAGATTTTTTTCCATTAACATCAATCTGAGTTCCCAAAGGTAAATGAAAATTTCTTGCCATTTCAATTGCTCTATCCGCATCAATCAAACCAAATCCATAAAAATTATGGAAAATATTTCCTGCTTGATTTTGTACCCAACCCACATTCCACAGCTGCGAAAAATTAGCATTGTAATTACCAATTTTTTCTAAGATTTTAATACAATAAGGTTTAGGGTTTGGTGTCAATTTATCTCGATTAGATGTTTTGACTAAAATATGTTTTACATCACGAAAACTCAAATTTGGATTTGCCTCTAACATAAGTGCAATCACACCACTGACTGTTGGGGCAGCTGCTGAAGTCCCATTAAAAGTTGCTGTGTAATTCAGTTTTTTATTTTCTGCTAAAAAACCAATATCAAATAATGAATAATCATTTTTACTAGGCATTCCCGCAATTCTTGTTGTGAGAATTTCAGGATAATCTCTTTTAAAATTAGGGGAATGAAAAATTCCATCGTTTGAACGCACACTACTTTCGCTGCCCGCTAATCCTGTAACCCAAATATTTGCTCCTATACTTGAATAATTAGCAATATTTCCATTGGCGCTCAAAGCAGCCACTACAATTCTATTAGGATTTCTATTTGCATCGTCCATTTGCGACAAAATAGGACGAATTGCTTTTAAAATTTCGGCCAAATCTGTGCTAAGATTTGATAATGAATTCGGAGTCAATGTTTCTAAAATTTCCATAACTTGCAGATAGGAAGATCCTTTTGCTTTTAAAATTTTTTCTGCATAATTTTTACTGCAAGTTTCATTACCAGCAGATCTAACAATTATAAATCCGAATCCAGCATTTCTTATAGCAGATTTTATGAGATCATATATAATAGAATATTCTCCTAAATAAAAGTAGTCATTTGCGAAACTTGCCGATCCATAGCTCTCATTAATAATTTGAATACCATTCATAACAGCAAAATTATAAATGAAAAATTTTTCATTTATAACAGAGGATCCTGCTTTCACTTTATAATTAGAAAGATAATTTGCAGAAGCTATTTTAACATTAGGGGCTATACCTCTAAATTGATTGTCTGCATTGACTGAACTGCCAATTATACCAGCAACGTTTGTTCCATGATGCTCTTCTCCAAATTTTAATTTATATTTATCTAATACTCTTGGAATCGATGAATTGGTAAAATCAATAAAAGAGTTTGGTTTCATATTTTTTTCAAGGTCAGGATGAAAAAAGTCCACTCCTGAATCCGTAACGAGAACATTCACCCCTTTTCCAGTATATTTACTTGGAAAAGTTAAATTAATATCCACACCTGCCTTCCCCACTTCATTGATAAATAATTTTTGTCCGGTGTTTTTTAAATGCCACTGTTTATCAAATAATGAATTATTTTGACTCTTTCCATCTTGCCCACATCCTACAAATAGAAAAATTAAAAATAAATAAATATTTTTACTAGACATCTAAGACCTCTTAAGCATTAATTGGGAACAGGAAAACCTGTAATTATTTCTAAATTTGAATTTTTAATATTTGGATTTGCTTTTAAGCTCTGAAGTGTTTGCAAAATATTACTATTTTCTTTGGCACGCACCACAATAATTTTGCTTTTTGGATAAGAAGAAATTAATTTCACATGATTTTGAGCTTCAAAAGCATATATATCATTTATTTTTTGTTTTAATTCAATTATAAAAAAACCATTGACGATTCCAACTGTAGAAGTGTCATTCTGGAATGCAACTAAAGAAAATTTAGGATTAAATTGTTCATATGAACCATTCAAATTAGATGAATTGGTTCGAACATAGTAAAAATTATCATCTTCCCATAAAATCTTCTTATTTGGATCCTTCAAATCTTTTTTGTCCATTGCCAGAACATTATTAACAAATGACCAATTATTTAAGGTTGGAATTTTTTTATGTGCTTCTTTTTTTAAATAGACTTTAAATTCACTCTCTTTAAATTCAACATTTTTATGCATATTTTTATATTTTTCTTCAAAAATGCGCATATCTTTTTCAAAGCGATTCTTTGGTGCTTTACTTAATATTTCCTTTTGTTCTTTAATCAATTCTGTTGGCTTATTATTAATTTCAATTTCAACTTTAGAATTTGACTGAAGAGACTGTTCTAGTATTTTATCCTCAACAATTTTGTTTTCAATTTTCTCATCTTTTTTAAATACTTTAAATCCAATAAATGTTAATAAAATAACAAATAATAAGATAATAATAATTTTGTAATTCAATACCATCTCCAATATGTAAAGTTTTTAAAATTTATATCTTATCGGCTATGTTATATTATAAATTAATAGTATTGATTGATTTGTTGATTTTATGACTGATATATAATAAATTGCCTAATTGCAAAAATAATTTCCACTAGGATAGCTTCTTAATTAGACATATTTTTTTATTCGTCTGTGATTGCAAAAGATCGCATAGACATGCTTGAAAATTGAAAACCTTCATATATAAAGCAGATCTTATCGTTTTTTTCTTTTAAGCTCATTGAAAATATAAGAGGTAAATAATGTTCTAAAGTTGGTACTGATTGTTTAGCACAATCACCAATATTTTCATAATGAATTAATTCATCAATTGAATAGTTAAGAATACATTTTTTTACTTTTTCGTCGAACACATAAGCCCAATCATATGGTTTTGCGTCAATATTTTCCCTTAAGCCTGCAAAAGAATGGACTATATTTCCACTACCGATCATAAGAACACCTTCATTGCGCAAAGATCTTAATTTTGCATAAAAGCGAAAATGCTCTTCTAAGCCAAAATTTTTATTCATGCTCATTTGGACCACAGGGACATCTGCATCTGGAAACAAATGCGCCAGAACACTCCAAACTCCATGGTCTATTCCTCTCTCTTCATCATATTCTATCTGCTCACTCTGAAAAACCTCTTTTATTTTTTGTGCCCAGAATTTTGATCCTTTATATTTGTATTTAAATTGAGATAAGTCATTTTTAAACCCAAAAAAATCATAAATAATATCTGAATTTTCATTTTGTGTTATAAAAAAACGATCTTCAAACCAATGCGCAGAAACACATAAAATCACTTTAGGAATATTAAAGCGCAAACTCCTGCCATATTCCTTAAGAGCTTTGCTAAAACCAGACTCATCAATAGCATTTCTAGGCGAACCATGCCCGATAAAAAGAACGGGTTGTTTTTGCATATAGTTCCTTTTATTTTACCCCTATTGAAGACAGAACCATCCGAGAAAGAATATGATAGTCTGCTTGTTCTCGTAATTCTTTATTTTGATACATTGGCTCTGGCTTTGCGTTGGCATTGATCACATGAAAATGGGTAATGTGTTCTTTTTGAAATTGACTTTTAATATAAAGATATTCATCAATCAAACGAATATCATCGATGATAGCAATGTCTAAATTATCACTATCTCTACTGTAAGTGATCAATTCAACAATTTGTTTAGCCCAATATATGTTACTTAAACTTTTTTTTTCTTTTCCCAATTCATCAAGCATTTGATGAATCGTTTTTCCTGTTTCTTTAACGATTGTTGTGTCTTTAAAACGAGGAGTCTTGTTATACCAATCATATTTGGGATAAACCAATGAAAGCTCTTTGCGTATCATATTCGCTATTGAATAAATCTGTTCTTTTCCACTGGCTATTCTTTTTGCTAAATATGTTTTACCCGCACCATGACCATCACCGGAAATAAATATGATTCGCATTTTAGCTCCACTTTAATAGAATTTAAACCATAGATTTGCTTAAAAAAATTATAGAAAACTTAATATGAACATGTTTTCTGCAAAAGTTGGACGATAAAGTCTAACGAATGAAAATGAACATGTTGTAAAGAATGATAACAGATAAATGACCTGCAAAGCCAGTATTAAATTAAATTCATTTTTAGAAAAAATGAATTTAATTCTAAAAGCTAATCTGCAAAAATAAAAAATTGGATCATCTACAAATTATACAAAGATTTATTGACAATTTTTAAAACTTCTTTTCTCACCACAATAAATTTGCCTATAAAATTGACAATATATTAATTTGTATGACTAAAAACTATTGAATTCATAAATTTGCAAGATCGAGGCCAGATGCTTCCCGCGCAAGAATTGTATTGAAAAAATTTTAGCAGCGACTCAACTGAGGGGAGAACAAAGTCCCCCAAGTTTCCAAACAAATTGGCAAGTCGTCTTTTAAATAAGTTATATATTCGAGGTCATACCAATCAAAGATACTGCGGAATGAAACTGTCACTTCCACAAAATCAACGTTGCTTGGTAAAGTGTAAGTTTTTTTATCACCTCTCATTCCCCACCAAGAATATTGACTCCATTGATTTGAATTGCTCTGATTATAATAATATTTTAGATTGATTTGCGCGCTGAAAACTGCACTATTTTTAAATTCAATATACTTTGGATTTTTATTTAAGGGAGGCCCATAAGCTTTGATAAGCCCGTCTATATCTCCTGCACTTAAGTGATTATTTTTGCCTATTTTTACCCCATTTTTAAGAGGTTTTATTGTTTGATCAAAGCGAGCGGTATATTCATCTTTGCTATTAGCATTTTGACTATAGTGCATAATAGAGTCATAGTCATAATCACCAAATCGAACAGTCATGTCGCCAACTTTTTTAAAATTGTGTAAAACATTCAGTTTGATATTTTTTTCAATTATTTCAATATAATTATCTCGATCAAAACGAGAATGTTCATGATGAAATCCAAGCGTATGCATCAGCTCATGCAAAAGAATTTTATTGTGAAAACAAGAACCATCATTTGATAACGTAACAGATCGCTTTACACCTCTTGCTAAAAAAGGATTTCTCCCTATAGTGCTGCTGCAAATATCACCTTTTCGAATTGTAACAAGATTATTAAAATAGGCCGTATTTGTGATTTCAAGAAAAGAAACATTTGCATATGATTCTAAAGTTTGCATAGCACTTCTCACACTTGTTATTTCCTCATCAGAAAATTTATTATTCTCAAATTTATAATGTACTTTCCCATTTTTCCAGAAAAAATTCTCATAAGTAGGGGCACTTCTATTTACTCGCTGACTTTCTGAAATAGATAGCGAGTCAGTAAAATCAAGATTCAAGGATTCATTCGAATAAGTTGCATACAAAAAAGAATTATATACAAAAAAAAGAGTAAGAAAAAAAGCTTGCTTAATAAATTTATAAAACATTAAATATTCTCCGTATGCCATAGAATAATTTGCAAATATGTTTATTTATAATATCTACAATACATAATTAAACTATATTTTATAATATTGCAAATTTTTTATTAATTAATAATTATACTTATTACTTAATCAAGCAAAATATTAGATAACATAATTTTTGAGTATTTTTTAGACATTTTAAAATTTTCTACTGAATAATAACCAGAATTGCTAAATATTTAATGCTGTCGGTTGGAATGGCTAAGGAGAAAACAAATATTTATACCGATCAATTCTCACTCAGTTACGCTCCAAATGAGAATAAAGAATTACCTAAAAATACAAATATGTTGATAAATTGATCTCAAGCTCGCATGGTTTTAAAAAGCCTGCTTATAAAAATATCAATGAGGATATTTCAATTGATAATTAGAAAATTACCTAGAATTTATTTATAATTTGTTAAAACGCAAAAAGTATTCCACAGCTCAGCATTTTAACAACGGTGAGCTGTGAATTTTGTAAAGAGGAATTAAACTGTTTCTTCTTTTTTTACTGGATGCCCATCATAGCATTTTTCAACTTCATCTTTAGAAAAATATTTTTTCTTACAGCGTGTGCAAACGTATTTAGCTCCATCACGTGTATATTTCTCACTCGAAATTCTTTCTTTTTTTGGATTCATATTCATAATGGATTCCTCCCAAAGCCACTTATCGGAGAGTTTTTTCAGAGCTTTATAATAGAAAAAAATTAAGCACTTAAAAAAATTATACCGTGTCCGAGAGCCTCGTTGGCAGCAGCGCAAATTTTATAACTAACTATAATTTAAGATATATATCAACTATGCGTCAGACAGCCTGTATGACACAAACATACTATAATATCATTTAAATCAATCTCTTAGCAAATTCTAAGCCTTCATTACAAGACTTTAAAGGGGTTGTGAGAGGTATCAAATAAGTTAACAATTAACACAGTTTCTTAAAGTATTTACAGCAAGTCTAAAACTTCTTCCAAGTCTGCAAAGGGCTAACTCATTTGCAATCGATTAATAATAATAAAATAAGACATAAAACTTTAATGTATTTACAATTTAGTGAAAGATTGGAGGCTTAAAATGATTTCAATGATTAGGGATCAAGTCAGTTTAAAAACAAAATTTTTAATTCCTGTTTTATTTTCAACTTTTCTCATGTTTGCTATAAGCCTCTTTGGATATTTCAAAACTTATAACGTGAATGAAGAATTAGTAAAAAACAGTACTATTTCCCTGAATAAATATAAAAAAATAGCCGAGATTGAAAGGAGTTTTGGCATCATGATTCAGGAATGGAAAAATACACTTATCCGTGGAAAAGATATTGAAAGTTTCAATAAACACAGTAAGGGAATGGATGAATCGATTGACAAGCAAAAAGAAATTGTAAAAAGCCTAAGACCATTGCTCACAGAAAATGAGTTGCCAAATATTGATTTATTTTTAAGTAACTTAAGTGATCTTGAAAATAAATACAAAGTAGTAAGAAATAACTCACTCTCGCAAAATCTATTCTCAATGTCCGAGGCAGATCAAGCCGTAAAAGGAATGGATCGAAATGTATTAGACAGCTTAAAAAAACTTATTATTATGGCAAATAACGATTTTGAACAAAATTCATTGGAAAATTCCCGCTCAATTAAGTTTAATATACTATTATCATCGCTGCTCATGCTTGTCATTTTTATTTTTACACTTTTTATTATAATTTTTCTCATTAATATATCAGCAAATAATTTACAATCTCTTGTAAATAATATTTTATCGGTTTCAGCAAAATTGAAATCATCTTCAAAAAGTATGCAAACTATTGCTACACAAATAGCTAGCACGACTTCTGAGCAAGTTTCATCTCTCCAACAAACAGTGAATTCTTTGACACAAATTGCAGCTATGACTGAACAATTATCCAATGGTGCTTACAATGCTGAGCAGAAATCGAAAGAATCGAAGAACAAAGTTGACAGTGGAAAAGATCTGATAAACAAGATGCGCAGTGCTATGAATGAAATAAGTCTTAGTAACAGCTCCATTATAAAGCAAGCGGATACAAGCAACAAAGAATTAAATGAAATTGTAAAATTAATTCTTGAAATTCAGAATAAAACAAAAATAATAAATGAGATCGTTTTTCAAACAAAACTACTTGCTTTTAATGCTTCCGTTGAAGCCGCCCGCGCAGGTAAACAAGGCAAGGGATTTTCAGTTGTTGCGGAAGAAGTTGGGAGCCTTGCAGGCATGAGCGGAGATGCTGCTAAAGAAATTGCCAATATACTTAATGAAAGCGTTAGCAAAGTTGAAAAAATAACCACTGAATTGAAGCTAAAAGTCAAATCAATTACTGGAAATGGCAAAGAAAAAATTGATTTAGGAGTCAAGATTTCAGAAAATTGTGCAGAAATTTTTAACGATATCGTTGAGAATGCAACATTTGTGACGAAATTAGCCAATGAAATTTCCCTTGGCACAAAAGAACAATCCAGAGGAACAAACGAAATACATAATGCCATCAAGCAACTTCATTCAGTCACCCAGTTAAATTCCAAAACAAGCGAAGAAGCAGCAAATATTTCAGATGAACTCATTTTGCAAGCAGATGCTTTAAATAATGTCGTGGTCAATCTCATGACCAGTGTGCATGGGAAACGCATTTAGATTCTTTGTTAAAATTATTTTAATATTTTAAAATTTATCTCCATAAATTGTCAATAATTGAAAAAAGTGTTGCCTCTCATTTCTAAATCTTGCACATTTTTTCATTTATAAATTGAAGGGGATTAATTTGCTTAGATATTTTTTATTGCTCATACTTTTTACAAATTGTGCGACGCCTTATAAAAAAAGAGAAATTTTATTTCAAAATGGGAAACGAATTTATACTGAATAAGATATAAATTATATTAACAATTCAGAAATAATTGACAGAAACAGCAAAGAATCAAACACTGGAATATTAAAAAAGTATAACTCAGAAGGTTTACAGGATATAAATTTTAGAATGCTTTTTTCAATTGTACTTTTATATAAATCAGAATCAAAATATATCGAATTTTTTTTTAACCAATAAATATTAAAGTTATTAATTTTTAAATTAAATATCTAGTTAACACTCCATCAATAAAAAAATAAAGTTTATTTATTGTATACTTATTTACGACACAGGGGTCTTAATGCTTGAAATAAATCCATTTGTCTTACAAGTTATAATTTCGAATGTTCCATCATTCTTAACCAGCGGATTTTTTCCAATCTTAGGCAATTCTTTTGGGGCATCTGTTGTCAATATTGGCTTATTATTTTTCCTTCTCAGAATTGGCAATATCGTTGGCAGTTTAATCTCAGCAAGTATAAATAATAAATATGAGCCGCATAAAATCGGATCAGCTTCTGAAGTTTTATTTTCACTTACTACGTTCCTCATTCTAATTTCTGTGATAAATAAAAATATAGAACTATTTATCACCTGTGCCTTTTTTAAAGGTATTAATCCAAGGATCATATTGTCTTGTTGGTTTATTTCTATTGATAAGCAATACCATTCATATGGCAATTGCTATACTTATTCTTGTTACTTTTTAGCATTGATACTTTAATTTGTGCAGGTTTAGGTGGAACAAATATATTGATTTTTAGCTATGGTGAAAAACTTTTTGGTAAAGAAGTTTTTCACCATAGAATTAATTTTATATGGATTATTTTACTTTATCGGTGGAAAAATTGTCGAATTAAAAAGTAAAAATAAAGCTATTTCTTTAAATACTTCCGTAATTTCATTTGCCTTATTAATTATAATTTTTACCTTTTTATTTTTACCAAGCGTTTCGTCTTTTTCTTTGAAAATAACTCTGATTCCTCTCATTTTCTTCAGCTACCCACGCATAAATTTACAAATTCAAAGCGAATGGTTTAAAATATCCTATAAAAGAGAGGCAGCAGGAATCTCATCCGCAGAAATAAGTTATTCACAAGTTATTCCCGGCATTTTTGAAATAATTTATAGCATTTTTCACTTTGAAAATATCTATCGCGCATCTTTTTTACTTTGCGCCTTCTTTTTGATTGTTTTTTATTTAATCTCTCGAAAATCTGAAGAGAAAGAAATTGCAGCTTCTTAGTTTTTAAAGCATATTAAAAAAAATATAAAAGGAGAATCCAAATGCTAAGATTTTTATTCATTCTTATTTTTTTTACAGGTTGCACTTCCCTAGATTTAAAAAATGAGACTCCCCCTAAAGCGGAACAAGCTATCCATACAACTGAATTTGAAAATGATAGAAAGTTTAAAAATATTTCAATTAGAAAAATGCAGCCAGATACAGGCTTTCTGCTTCCCCCATCCGGAGAATTTTTTGTAGGATATATTGATCAGCATATTATAAATACATCAATGTGCCCAAACCCATACTATAGAGAAAAGTCTAAAGAATATTTCAGCCAGAAAAACCAAAAGCACTGTAATGAAGTTTTACTCCGAATTTATTATCCAACTCTCGATCAAAAAACTTCAGCATACTACCTTATTCCCACTCTCATCGATGATATGAAAGAATTTACTAGCAGTAAAAATATTGAACAGTCCGCACAACTAAAAAAGATGAAAAGTCACAGTTCTCGTCACGCTGAAATAGCACCTGGAAAATTTCCAGTGATTTTTTTCGTACCTGGTTATGGATTCCCAGCCCAGGAGTATAAAATATTATTATCCACCTAGTAAGCAATGGATATTCTCTTCCACCATATTTTATGACAGCAGATAAAAACTATTCTATCATACTAAAAATAAATTTTTCTTATTAAAAATTAGACTACAAAAATCTTATATAAAAACTTGCAGAAAAGAATGAAACACATATTATTTTCCTAAGATCGAGCCTTTTAAAGTTAAAAGCATAACGTTCTTATCGTTATTGTTGGAGAAGGAATTTAAAGATAATGAGATATTTATTATTAACCATTCTATTTATAAGTTGCATTTTTATCCAGTCAAACAAAGAAATTGAGGCTCTTCCTGAGCAGCGAGTTTATACCGCAGAAGAAATAACATATCTCAATGACACAGTTATGATCGAAAAAGACACAAAAAAACCAGCCAATGGCCTCTATAAAAAATATGATTGCAATGGGAAATTAGAACTTGAGTTTGAAGTTAAAAATGGACTAAAAGATGGATATTTGAAGGACTATTATGAAAATGGTAATATAAAAAATTTTTTCTATCTAAGCGCATCAATTTTAAATGGACCGGTAAAAAAATACTATGAAAATGGTAACCTAAGAATGGAAACATATATAAATCAAGACATATATCATGGCAGAACTGCTTATTATTATGAAAATGGAAAGTTACAACTTGAAGTAAACCATGTAAATAATAAATTTGAAGGACCTTTTAAGCAATACTATGATAATGGAAAAATTTTTACAAAAGGCAATCATAAAAATGGAAAAAATCATGGGACTTTTATTTACTATTATGAAAGTGGTAATTTATGCATAAAAGCTTTTTATGAATCTGATAAACTCAAATCTATTACAAAGCCTAATAAATCTCCCCTAACTACAAATGAAAAAAAATTATTCAAAGAAAGTGCATTTTCATACTGCCAAGATGAAGCTGTTTAGAATAATATCCAGGTCTTGCTATGGTGAGTTCAGTGCTATATCAAAATTCACATTAATCATTTGTCAACTGCAATAAACTCCATTGCAACATCAAAAATTAGATTTTTTAATAAACTCGATCTAAATGGCTTTCGAACAAAATAATTTATTATCTTGACAAGAGAAATTTTTTTTTTATTTTAATCCTGTAATAGTAAATTAATTTAAAATTATATAGCTTCTTTTTAATACTTTAAAAAATCTTATAAATAAGGAAAAGTTATGAAGACTTTATTATGTACTATTATTTTATCTTGCTTTCCATTTACTGTCTGTTTTGCTGACGAAGGAGTTACTGATAATAAGATCTTAGAGCCAGTCGTCTTGGAACACTTTGGCACACCGCTAAAATATTGCAATACATATTCAATGGGAACTGCTGATAATTCAAATACTTCTACTAATGATGGCTTTCTTATTGCTAAAAATGGATTATTTGGAATTACAAAATATCTTGCAAGAACCATTTTTGAGTCAAAGAGAGCAACTGGGTTTGTTCAATTTCTCTCTGCTCAAAATATTCCCTGCGATCAAGATATTAGGGAAAAAGATTTTCTTTATATCAATCTTAAAAATGAAGATGAACCAGATTCTTATTTTGTTAAAATGAATGACGATGGGTTATATTTTTCATTTGCTCAGAAAGAAAATATTTCAAATAATGAACACATATTTCAGTTTATAAATATTAATAAAAATCAAATTAAGTCAACTTATGCACTTCGACATATTTCAAGTCATTCTACGAAATATTTATCTTGCTTTGGTTTGAATTATTGCGTATCTACAGAGATCCCTTCTCAAGTTTTATTGATTAGGTTTTTGCCAGTGAGATCAGGGATTCGTGAAAAAGCAGATATTCCTATGTAATAGCTTAAAACTAAACTTTATTTTCCCTCTTTTTAACCGATACATTATATGCTATAATATTTAAATTATATTTAATAAGGGATTATGAAGAACTATTATAAGCTAAATTTATATATCCAAATGATTTTTATTGCTGCCATTGGCTGTGATAATTCTAAATCTTCTAAATCAAAGAACAATTCAAGTGGCCTATTTGAACTAGCACTGACGCCTTTAGAGTTAGTTGATAGAAAAAGAAACTTTTTAGCTAGAAATTCATTGATTCATCCACGAGGATTGCAAAGTAGATTCAATAATTTTAATGACATGGAACTTAATCATGGAAGCACATGCCCTTCACCAAGAATAGCCACTTATGATTATCCAAATGCAGGACAAGAAGTTTATTGTATAAAAATTCCAATGGAATTTCGCAATAATATTCCAAATAGAATTAAACAGGAAATAATTTCGCATGAAATAAATACATTGGACTTGTACTTTATAGCTCAACATAAAAATCAAACTTATGATGCACCCCGAGTTGACGCTTTAAAAGTTCATAATTGGGTTTTTCCGCACATTCCTTCTACATATAGCGGATCAATATTTAATAGAAATATTTTGATGACTGTTTATAGCAATGCAAATATATCTTTAAGTAATCAAATTATTGAAGAAAATCTGTTAGCTTTTAATGTGAATATTCATGATAATCTTATTTCGCCTGATAATGCGCATACTGCAATTGCATCGGCACCACATATTAATTTTTCTTTTTATTCTTTAGTCATAGACTCTTATACAAAAAGAGCTGTCGTAACTTTACATTGGATGATAGAACCAAATAATTTTATTATGGATAACACCCGTAATCCAGTTAATTATATGCACTCTTTGCAACATATTAATAGCAGCATACATGCACCAACTTCTATGCGGACACTTATCGATACTTTAAAAAAACACCCTCACTTTAATTCGACCACTGAGCCAATGCAGTCTCTTGAAAAGCTTCTTCATTAATTAGTAAGATTTATTATTTCTAAAAATCATAGCCTAAAATAATACATACCCGAGTATTACTAAAATTATAATTATTTAAATGATGCTAAGAAGCAATTACAGATGTAGCAATATTAATATTTCTATTCAATGATTTTAATTAAGTGAAATTTCCACCAACTTTTTAGATTACAGCGTGGTTCAATTCGCCAGCTATATTATTTATTGTTTAAATAGAATACGCATATTCAGCTGTTAAATAAAATTTATGCTCAAATGATGATAAATATTCCGTTTTCATGAGTGCTTTTGGATTTTGATAATTGTGAATATCGATAAAATAATAAAACTTCAAATTCATTTACTTAATCGTTCTTTTTTCTTCTGATATTGATGCTACATAAACCGCAGATTAGAAAGGAAAAATTAGTTAACAAATATATAGAATTAGATTTAATTTTTATTTATTTTCCATAAAAATTATAATTTGTAATGGCATAAGATAATATTATTAAAATGCTTATTGCGTCTAATCAATAAATCGTACCGAATATTTTTCAACTTCAAAAACTCTCTTTCGTGAAATTTAATTCGCAGTAAGAATGATTTAATTTATGAATTATTGGCTCATATATTACTACATTTATAATTTTAATCCAAAAGAATTTTTTCAACTCTTAACCAGCTATATAAATTTTATCAAATAAATTAATTGATAATCATGATTAAAAAACAAGATTATTTAATCTTTTATTAAAATTTAAAACATAATATAAATTATGCTTAAAAGGAAAAATATAAATAAAGCGTCTCCTTTTCAAAGATAATAAACATTAATGGTATAAAATCAAGCAATAAAAAATGTGATAAAAAGTAACTTTTCTTAAACATTTTCATCCTTAACAAATATCTTATTCTACATTGCAAGCATAGCTTAAATAATACTTAATATTTTTGTTAATAACATAATTTTGTAATTTAAAACTACTGAATACATTTATTTTATTATTCTATTATTTTATTACAATTTATTCAAATTATTGACACTATAAACAGCTTAACAAATTTTGTAATATTTTCTTTCCTTCACTTTAATTCAACCCATAAATGAAAAGGATATATTTATGCGTCATTTTCATATAAAAATATTTATATTTATAACATGCATATTTCTCGTAAATTCTTGCAATAAGCCAGATCAAATAAGCAAAGGTGAATCTCGTGTAGGCAGTTTAAAATTTAAGGAAGTAAATATTTCTGTTTTTAAAAGTGCGAAATCCTCACAAAGCAATGGAATTAATTTTGATAATTCATACTCTCAAATGAAAATTAATGTGAAATGCATATCCGTTTATCCCGATGGTTCCGATTTAAATGAGAATGATATTGTTGTTTCGAGTTCTACAAATACTTTTGATTTAGTTAAAGATAAAACTTGTCAAATTTCATTAAAAGAAATTACAATTGGAGGTGCTACTTTCAGTGCGGTAAATTCTAATATGCTAATTTTAAACATCTCCCCTTCCTTAACAGCACCAAATTCAGTTGCTTTTTCTTATATGGATCCAAATAATAATTCGTATTATATTGCTGCAAATGCAGATGGTTCCAAAGTTAATATTCAGTATGCTCTATCTCAACATGATGCGCAACAATTACCAATTATAAAAGCAATCGCTAAACCTATTCCCGTGTCTGTTTCAGGAGTCCCAGTTCCAATACTCTCTAATTTAAGTTTATATAGTGTAGATCGAATTAATAATTCTCCTGCAACACTTACTTTATATGGTTCTGCAGGTAATTTTACTTCCTGTAAATTAATATTAAGAAGCTCTCTACCAAGCGAAATTTCAACAGATTGGAAAAATATTGACTTTATTTATAATACCTCAATTATCGATAGCAAAACTGTATTTGATTGCTCTAATTTTAAATTTGGAGTAATTAATAACTTTGGTCAATATACAAATAATTCATGGGCTTTTATTTTTGAAAACCATTTATCAAATAATTTAATTTCCTCCTATCTGTTTATGGAAGTCAATACTCAAGTAAATAATAGTTACACATTTAGTTTAGATAAATCTTTTGGAAATAATGGAATTTTTAGTAAAAATTTAACAAAAATTGATTGGATTAAGAGTAAAATAACATTAAGTTCAAAAAATGAACCTGTTATTTCTGCTTTATTTAGTAGTAATAATGAGGTTACATTTAACTTTGGAAAATTAGACCCACGTAATCCATCAGCAAGTTCAATTAAAAGCGCTTCCGAATTAGGTTTTCCATTTCCCGATCCTAAACCTGAAAATAGTTTAGAAAATATGACTCATATCGCCCTAAATGACAATACTTCAATAATAGCTTACGCCTCTAATAATTCATCAATAATTTTAGCTAAATATACACCAGCCGGCGAATTGGATACCTCATTTGGTATTCAAGGTAAGGTGACATATCTCTTGGGAAAGGAATTTTATCGGTCACATAATTTAAAATTACTTCCAAATAATAATTTTATTTTACAAATTGGAGCAAGTACCGAAGCCACCGGTGCTGATAATAATGGTTATTATGTTAAGTTTTTTGCGAATGGGGCGATAGATAGCTCTTTTGGCAAAAATGGAGTTGTAAACTATATTACTTTGCCATATATAAACAGCCTAATTAACAATTTTATTGTTTTAAAAGACAATTCTTTAGCTAGCAGTTCATATACAAAAAATCCAGTCGATCAAATTATTATTACAAAGAATAACGCAGATGGTTCAATTGATACTACATTTGCGAATAATGGTATTTATAAGGAAAATATAATAGCTTCATTTTCATCAAAATATGTCTATAGTTCTTATTTAGCTGAAGGGACAGATGCTTCTATTATATATAGCATAAATACTGCTAATAGCGATTATATTTCTAAAATAAACAGCTCAGGATTATTAGACACAGATTATAGAACAAATATTAAAAATTTATTTAAAAACAGTGATTATAATTTTATATTCTTATCAAATATAAAAACTTTGAATGATGGATCCTTGTTTGGTGTAGGTGTAGTAGGAATAAACAAAGTAGCTGAAGCTGCTTTTATTAAAATAAAAACAGATGGAAATCCTGATCAAACATTTGCTAAAAATGGTATTTATTCTGATCCATTAAATATTAAAAATAAATTATGGTATGATTTTGATTTTACAACTGACAATAAAATATATGCAGTTGGAACAGATTTTAATTTGAAACAATTAATAGTTTCAAGATATAATTTGTCAAAATAAATAATAGGCTCTGTTGGGGTTCCGACCTATCCTGAGCAAGAGCACGATATTTACCAAACCTAGCTAGGTTTTTAATTATAATAAAAATACATAGAAGCAGAAAAAATCATGTATGTTAAAAATGTGCTGTAAATATTTATACTTTATGATCATAACCCTCATTTCAAGTTGACACTTTTTCACTAAGAAGAGGGGTGTCAATGAACAAGTTAGCAGAGCCACGTAGGAGATTCGGGTACCATGTAAAACGTGCAATATAAGAGGAACATTTCAATTTGGGGTTGAGTTTATCAGTACTTCCAGTGAACACTAGATCCACCCTGTTACTTTGTATAGCTGGAAAAGGCGCTTGAGTATGACTGAAAGTGCAATAAAATTAAAGAATAATATGAAAGAAATTCTAGCTAAAATGGAGCGATTGTGAAAGAAAAATAAGCATTTGGCTAGAGCAGTTTCAACTTTAACAGTGGATAAAGATATATTAACTGATTTTATTGAGATTCTTAAAAAAAAGAGCCAACAGAGAGCTTTGTTGAAACAGTATTTGAAGTCATAAAAATAAAAAAATTTCAATATCTTGTATAAGTCGAAATTTAAACATTTAAAGACAGGGTGGTCTTAATGAAAAATTATCTTAAAAAAAATGACAATATTGTGAAACGGCAGCAAATGATTTAATGTTTGTTTGTAATGACAATTCGATTGCACACGCTGAAACAAAAACTCATTGGGGTAATTGGAGTAACTTTTATTAATGTCCAACAGAGCAATTCATTCTTGGACTTATTACAAGCAGTGAAAATAACGCTTTAATGATGACGACACAGCTTTAAACGGTGTATGTATGATATGTGTCTTGCTATAGAATTAATTAGAGTATTTTATTCTTTATAACTTATTTTCCCTACCTGTCCAAAATCTCACATTAACTGTTCTTTTTCAATCGAATTTAATGTGAGTCCATGTCTATAATTGCATCCCCAAGTGTAATGCGCATGAGCTCATTTGCATTTAATAGTACAAATTCAATTTTGGGTGCAGCGACTGAGAAAAAACGAGCTTTAACATTTCACGCGCATCTCTTATTTCAATAGGATTCCTTAGAATTTTATAATCATTTCTAAATGAAATGATTCCATTTTTTTTATTATATAGCTGTTCTCTTTCCCAAGTCTTATCAGAAAGAGTTCTTTCACCTCCAATTAAGTAAGTTACACTTGGAAATATTTTTTGTTTTTCAATCATAGTATTCAAAAATTTCAGCCTTTTTCGGACTCCAAATAAGGAAGCTCCTAAAAATAAAATGCCATTATAGTTATTTAATTTTGGCTCTATTTCTTTCCCTAAGCTAACTTCATTTGTAATTAATTTTATAATTTCATCTTAGTTTTCATTTTTTATTATTTTATTTTTTTTTAAATCCCAGCGCTCTTCACCTGGTTGTCTAGTCCATGAAAATTTTGGATCTTTTTTTCCATTTACCCAATTTATAACTTCTGTAAGGGAATAATTTTGAGGATAAAATCCGCTTAAGTTTAAAATCCTTTGCACAGGTAATGTTTTTGAGCCATTTATTATTTTCCAAAGAGAGTGTTATTTAGTTAGGCTTTGAAGAACAAACTCATTAAAACTGATCCTACGATAGAAGTGAGGTTAAAAAACTTTCTTAGAACCCAAAACCACTCTGTTTAGCCAAAAATGATTTACACAAGGTGCTTCCTTTTGCAGGAAAAGGAATTCATGGACCACGAAAGGTTCTGTTGCAACAGAACCAATAAAATCAAATAATATAAATAATTTGTGATTCAATGTAAATTATTTTTTAAATTATATACTTTGCTTCTATATATTTGAAACTAAACTGTCGCTTTTTTAAGAAACAACTCTCCTTCTCTAAGTTGAACGACCATCTACTGAAAAAGCAAACCATGACGAAGTAGAGTGGTCAGCAGGCTGAGTATACTCAGCATTTTTACAAAAACTTGAAACTCTATTAAATTCACTCGGAGTTATAACAAAAACATATGAAAATGGCTTACAATTCGGAACATTTTTTGCTTTTACGGCGTAGTGAATTATTTTCCAATAACCACTTGCCGTTACATAATTATTATTTGAATCAACTGCCCATCTCCAATTAGGTCGATCATTATAAGGAGAACAAAATACGTAAGTAGTTGTTAATGGCACTTTGGACTCACTGGATAATACTGGTATCGATATTATCGTAGATAATATTAGAAATACTTTTTTAAGCATAATAATTCCTTTCCGATAAAGAAGTGTTATTGATTTATTATAAATCAACTTTTTTAGTTTATATAAAATAATTAATTAAATCAAATTAAGGTTATGATAGGCTATCAAGTCAATATATATTATTTTTATCGAACACAAACTATGGTTTCTTAATGTAACACAGGCATTTATAGAAGCTGATGCAGAAGCTCTATATAGAAACTTCAAAAAACTTAGCGAAGAAGATCAAAAGATAATTAAAAGTAATATTGAATTTCTTAAATAAAAAAGATGCTTGTTCTTATTTGTTAAAATCACTTGCTCCTTATTCCCACCAAGTTCCATTTTTTAATAAAATCGAAAGTCTATTTGTTACTCTCAGTCTGTGGAGGAAAGGCACATGGTGGAGCCAAAGCAAAGTGAGTTTGAAATTCTTGAAAGAGTAAAAACATAAATTGAAACAGATCGTTATATTATATTCACTTACGCCTAACTGAGAACGAAAGTAAGAATAGTTCTCCCTAAAGACATTGAATGCGTTCTTTTAAATGGGCAACGAACCAAAAAAAGATCTCACAGTTATTCCCACTAGCGTGGTCTCTTTTGATATTGCAACAGATAAAATAAAAGAAGTTTCGGGTTTTGCTATTCACAGATTGCGTACATTTAGCGATTTATCGCAAGAAAATGTTATTGAACGGATGGGGAAAACGTCACGCAGATCATTAACAGCTTACGAGTACGGAACAAGCGAAGCGGGGCTTTCAAAATTTCAAGAAATTCTGGGCGCTATGGACTATGATATCAAATTAACTTTTGTTCCAAAATCCAAAAATAAAACAGCGTGAGAGATTATGAGTTGTTTTAATTTATCAAGAAGAGCTGACGCTTTGCAGAGTCAACCCTTCTTTTCATGCCCTATGAGAACACATATGTTTGTCACAAGAGATAAAATCAAAACTCAATTAATTTATTAATTTATTAATTTTTCTGTATCTGTATAAATGCAAATAAGCTATAAATATTACTAAAAATATACATATTTTATCTATGCTTGAACTATAATATTCATTTAAAATATACATTTTATAATTAAATCCACCTACAGCGAAGAAATAAAAAGCTAAAGATATAAAAGTAGTAGTAAATCTTTTTGAAAACAAAAAATAAAAAATGATAGCATACCAAGCGAGAAGTTTAAAAAATTTAGTAGTCATAAATTCCGCATATATTTCTTCTTGGTAAAACAAAATAGCTGTAAATAGTATTGTGTGAAAGACAATGAGAATAACGTCTTTCTGGATAAATTTTTTTATAACTTTCACCCTTATATATATATTTATTTAAAGAAATACCTAGTTTTCTAACTTCGGTATTGCTTTAATTATGAATTAATTTTACATAATATAAAATAAATCGTTACTATAAAAAAATTTCAGACCAAAATAAGTCAAAATAAATATCAAAACAACATAATAGAACAAGACCATCGATTTTTAAAAAAGATGTGTAAGTCCATATTGTAGTTTAAATCTCTCAAATTTGCAAGAGCTACTTTATGTGGAAAAGAACTTCATCCCATGCTTAGAAAAGGTTAGCATAAAACACTTTACAATAAACCTATTTGAGAACAATTTTGCTTCCTAACTGGATAATTGCTTCTAGCAGTCGACGATTGAATTAATTTATATGAATAAATTTTAATTAATTTATTTCTGCGGCAGAACCAATTTGAATATGGATGAGTTTGGTTTTAGGTTTTGATATTTGATATTTGATATTTGATATTTGATATTTGATATTTGATATTTGATATTTGATATTTGATAATAAAAATGGCGGAGAGCGGGGGATTCGAACCCCCGGTACCCTTGCGAGCACGCCTGATTTCGAATCAGGTACATTCAACCACTCTGCCAGCTCTCCAACCGGTTTTGACTCTCTAGCATACTTTACAAATAAAAATCAACGGACGCTGTTCTGTTGTTTTCTTTTTTGTCCTGAAGTAGCTACTTTTTTAGTATTGCTATGTTTCTTTTTCAGCGCAATTGGGTGGCCATTTTTCTTGCCTTTTAGTACAATCTTCTTCTTTTTTACGTTAGAATTGGTAAGCGATTTTTTGCCACCTTTATTTTTACTGAGCAATTGCTTTTTGTGTTTGCGGCTTTGACTCTGAATGCCACTGGAATATTTGTTTGAAGCAAGGCGCGCATACTGCCCTGTTCCTAAAGCAACAGGAATATAGACCACTTGCCCTTTGTGTAGATTGGAATTGGCTTTTAGATGAGAATTGGCACTCAGCACCACAGCTGTTTTTATTCTGTAACGCGCCGCAAATGAAGCCACCGATTCCCGTCGTCTGATTTTGGCTGCCAGCATGTATTGGGTTGGAGCATTGGGCAACATATCGATGGAAGCCAATGCCATATCGTATTTGCTAGCGGGCACTTCGAGTTCGAATTTACCACCCGAAGTGGCATGCGGAGGCGGTGTTATGCCTAAGCGCAATTCTGGGTTAAGTGATTCGAGGACATTCTTATCTACATTTAAAGAACGAGCTAAATCACTCAGCGAAATAGAACGTGCCAGCTCAATTGATTTCGTCTGCGCAGGGATGGGAGCTGAGGTGATATCAAAACCAAATTTATCTGGGTTCTTAGAAATAATCATCGCAGCTATTAATTTTGGCACGTAATCCGCTGTTTCTCGATTGACAACCCCCATCGAGGTGAGTTCAAAGAAAGACGAGTCTTCCCCATAATTTCTTAATGTCTTCTGCACACGTCCGGGACCAACATTGTAGCTTGCTGTTGCCAAATGCCAGCCGCCAAACATGTTATAAAGTTTAGTTAAATATCTCGCAGCTGCTTTGGTTGATTTTTTAATATTGCGCCGTTCATCGACGTAATCATTGATTTTAAGTCCATACTCACGCCCCGTTGCAGGCATAAATTGCCAGAGCCCCACCGCTCCTGCTGAACTCAAAGCCTTTGGGCTGTAACCAGATTCAATCATAGAAAGATAGACGAGATCCTTAGGTAAACCATGCAATTCCAGCGTGCTTTCCATCTCAGGAATCACGGATCGACTGCGTTTCAGCCAGACGACAAAACTTTTGCGTCCTGGACCGCGAAAATAGTTTATCCACTGCAGGACTTGAGCATTGATCACGATCGGAAAGTCGAACTCAAGCCGGTCAATGGTTGGATAAGCAATTTGGATAAAACGATTCGTCCGTGCTTGAGTCAAAGCTTTAATGCGACTGGCATTGGTTTTGTAGTTTTTGCCATTTTCTTCGAGCCAAATTCTATCGAATTGATCTTGCCAGGAAGCATAGTAAACACTGTCCTGGCACAACAGTGCACTGTCTTCATTGGCATTTGCGGAGTTTGTATCATTTGGATTTTGACCGCCCATTGGGATATCGGTGGACAAAGCTTCGTCGGTGGAATTGAGAATAAGATTTTCTTGATCGTCAATTTCTTCGGAATTCAGTGCTGAAGTTTCTATCAATAGGCTATCATCTTCATTACTTGCCTTAATATTTGGAAGATTTGCCGTAATTTTTGCTTTTTGATTAGCAACTGCAGGTGATTTTACCGGGTCATTTTGTTTTCTTAGACCTGGCGGGTTATTTTTTACGGAATTTCTTTGCTCAGAATCACTTGCATCTTTTTCATTAGATATATTATCGGTTTGTTGCGGAGATGAGTTCACAATCCGTGTTTTTTCGTGATTTAATTTCAATGTTATTGAGTTTTCATAGGTACCACTTTGGCAACCAACAATGAGAGGCATAAGAAACAGCGGAAGAAAAAACGGACGCACTCGCTTAAAGCCTGCGAAACTTAAGTAAGGAGTTTGGCTCAATTTGTCTTTTCTCATTAAATTCTTATCGTTCACCTTCAATGCTCCGTTTGATGACAGCAATATCTGTCCTTATCGGCATGATCGCTCGCGTGTTAATATGCTACAAAATTTGCAATGGTGTTGTAATCAACACAATCAATCCATCCTGTTTAGTCTTTGACGAAAAGAGTGTCAATCATGAATATCCTCTACAAAAGTCCGCAGCACCGAATAATAAAAATGCAAAACAGTTATGAATTGCAAAACGAAGCGACCAACCTAACCTTTTTTGAAAATAAAGTTACTCAACAAAAAAATAAAATTGTTTTAGATTTTAATTATATGCTAAAGGCAAATTTACCAATAAACAAGGGAATGACAATTAAAATCAAACATAATGGAGTTTTCCAATGTGTGGCTTGTCAAAAAACAGTTAAAAAATTATTTTCTGGTTTTTGCTTCCCTTGTTTAAAGAAAAAAGCGTCAGCAGATAACTGTATTATGAGCCCACATCTATGTCACTATATGAATGGTACATGTCGTGAACCAGAATGGGGTGAGAATTATTGTTATAAGCCTCATTATGTTTATTTATCATATACTGATAAATTTAAAATCGGCATCACGCGCGAATCGCAAATTCCAACGAGGTGGATCGATCAAGGAGCAACAAGTGCAAAGATTTTAGCTAAAGTGACATCAAGACATCAAGCTGGAGTTGTAGAAAATACAATGAAAGAAATTTTAGCTGATAAAAGTCACTGGATGAAAATGTTAAAAAGTGCGAATACGAGACCTTCCAACGAAGAGTTTAATTTCATGTTTGACAAAGCAAAAAACTGGTTAATCAATTTAGCTGAATTCAAAAATGGCTCTCTCATTGTCTCTACACCAGAGCATATAGTTCTCGCAAAAGAAATTGAATTCTTTCCAGACTCTCCCATTGTAGAAATCAATTATGACTCTCCCACAGATATTGCCTCGATAAAATCGCTCTCACTCGACAAAACTCCTGAAATTGAAGGCAAAATTACAGGAATAAAAGGGCAGTATTTATTCTTTAGCAATCACGTTTTTAATATGAGAAAACATGAAGGCTATATTACGGAAGTAGAAGTTTTAAATAATTAATTCTTATTTAAATTTACTTTTATATTCGGTAAAGTTACGACTCAAGCCAAATAAAATAAGATTCTCAAGCTCTTGTGTCGACATTGGCAATAGGTGCATAGAGAACTTGAGATGACTCATTTTTTTTCTTAAATACCAAAGAATTGCTTCTAGTATCAAAATTTTTATTCTAAAAAAACTGCTATAAGCTAAATTCGTTAGGAGTGTATCGCCGAATTTTTTCTTTTGTGAGACTAAATAATTTTGTTTTGAACTCTCTTTCCAGAACTCAACTCGCATAAGAAATCGCCAAAATATTTTTGCGCTATAAGGTAACCCAGAAAAAATAGATTCCCAGATATTAGCAAAACGCAATGAATATAAATTGCGGGCAGCAATACGAACCTCACCAATAAGCTGCGTTTCTTCAACAGTTTTCAGAAAAGGATCTTTACTCCAGGCTTCAACAATACGCCAATAATCATCCAAGGAATTTCTACGCAATTGCTCAAGGCATTCGATGGTACAAAAGCTACGCGCTATACTGGCTAATTTAACAAATTCCTGACGTTCTTTGAGCCATTTGCGCGAAGGCACTTCTATAACATACCGAACGCTCGCAGGTCTCACTTTTTCAATAATTTCTATATAAAGATCGCTTGTAATCAAAAGCATTTGCCCATCTTGACTCATTTTTAGATTCGGATGATCTTCTGGGGAAACTCTTTTAAATAATATATGGCAGACATTTGCCTGTGCGAGTTCATATGTCCTGCTTGACAGCATAGAAATATCCCGTTCATCTAAAACAGGACCAATATCGTACTCTGGCATTTGTCGCGTGAATTCAAAAAGAGTGGATAAAATTACTTTTGACACTCGAATAATTCCGACATTCCATACTGTGCCAACCAACTCTTTTAAAGTAAATTGTTTCCTTAAAATTCTGCCGAAATTATTGCGTGCTGAAATAGAAGCTGTTGTCAAAGCAATTTGACTTAAACCTCTTAAAGCAGCTTGAACTTCCACTTTTAAATCAATCTGATTCTCACTTAAGGTTTTTATAAATTCACCTACAAAGCGGGTTAAGCTAGCGCTGCCCATAGAAAGATTGAGAAAATGCCCGAGATCATCCAAAATGGTATTTGAGTGCAAAGATTCAGGATTGTCCACCAAATGATAAAGTGTACGATAAACGCCTGCAGCATCACGCAGCAACAAGCGGTAAATAAGATGTTTAAACTCTTCGCGGGTTTTTACATCCCACACAAAACATGGGTTTAAATCAATCATTGAGACCTGATGGCTCAAATCATCATATAAAATATTACCTGGATGCGGATCTGCCCAAACCACCCCTTTATTGAAAACGAGGTCAATATATTCTTTTGCAATTGTGTCCGCAATTTCACGTCTTGCTAAATATTTTGTTTGAATAATTTTTGTAACTTTAATTCCATTCATTTTTTCCATAAAAACAATGGTGGGATAAGACTGAAAAAAACGCGGAACTTGAATAGAATTATTTTCACCTAAAGCAAAGCGGACTTTATCTGCATTTTTTTCTTCAAGAATAAAATTAAGTTCTTCTTGACTTTGTTTATGATAATTCAAAACAGCTCTTCTTAATGTCGAAACTAGCCCCAATAATTCTGAACGAATGGACTTTGTCAAACTAATATCTTCGATTAAAGCTTTGTGCGCATCATCTGTTAACTTTAAAATATGTTCACTTTGAATTAAAAAAAGTTCTCGTAATTTTGGTCTTTGTATTTTAATTAAAACATTATCGACCCCGAAAAGTTCTTTTCCATCAGCATTGAGCTGAATATTGTATAAAGATCCCACACTCGCACTTGCAAAATGCCGCATAGGATTTTTTGGGAGAATTAAATACGGTTGCCAAAATGCATATTCTTCTCGATTAAGGGTTTCTGTAAAATAGTCCCATGACTTTTCGATACTCGGGAATATCCCCCCGGCATCATCCTGAGTTGTTCTAAGCTCTCTTGCTAAACTTGGCGGACAAAGTTCAGAAATAACTTGAGATATTTTTACATATAAGCCACCAATTTCTTGAATAGCTATAGCAATGACCCGTCCGTTAGAAATCTCATTGTGTGGTGTGCAAGCAATTGACAGCAATGCATTTATACAGCTTTCCCCAGGTATAGCCTCGATCGCGCCACTTAAAATTGGTGCGAGAACTTTACCACGGGGATCGGAGGAAAGAGTTCTTTTTAACAAAGGAAAAACTTTTTCTTTATATACTTCTCCTAAAATATTTTCTGCTAAAATATAAATATGATTTCTTTCCTCTTTATTTAAAGAAAAAAGAGCATGAAAAAATGTCTCTTTTAAGTCAGGAAATCTTTCTGCTGCTTGTGTAGATAAAGCAGGAATAAGTGAAACAATTCCACTTATTCTTTCGCCCAATGGACCAAAAGCATCTTCTAAGATTTGCGGTTGACCAAAAAGAGCAATCAACTGTGGATTGGCTTCAACTGCAGTGCAAACCATTTCAATAAAAGGTGCAAGTAATTCTTGGGTGACCTCAGTATCTGTTAGAATTTCTGAAGAAATTTCCCCGACACTTTCTTGTAATGTTTGAATCGATCTTTCAATTTTTGTTAAAATCGTCTCACTTTGTGGAAATAATATCCGAGTTAGACCACGCATAAGTGCGAAACGATTGACTGAAGTTTTTTTATTTAACAGAGGAGTCGTGGCAATATCCGAAAAAACAAATGAAATAAATTTTGCCAGAATTTGTGACTTCATTCTAATATTTTTTGCCAATGGCACCACCCAACGGTAGTCCAAAGCAGCTACTTTTTCCAAACTTTCTTTATAATTTCTTTTCTTTTTTTCGAGCGCTTGTCTTTTTTTTCGACTGCGTTCACTCTGCATACGTATTTGCCCCCAAATGAAGATCAATACCTTTATTTACGGGTATCATCTCCTTTATAGAATTGTTGACATGCTCTTAGCATTTTGCGAGCCCTATGTCAGATAAATACTGATGGCGGATTTTTCACCCGACCCTCAGAGGAAGGCTATAAAATGAAAGCAACGAAACTTGGTTCCCACATTCGTAATGAATTCCCTCTCTTTGCAAATAATAAAAAAATTGAAGATGGACAAATCAAACCTTTTTCGTATTTAGATTCAGCCGTATCAGCGCAAAAACACATCAGTGTTATTAAAGCTATGTCGCATCATTTGGAATATGATTATGGCTCTGTTCATCGTGGAGCGTATGGAGTCTCGGTTCGATCTTCACAAATGTATGAAAATACTCGAACTATTGTGGCAAATTTCATTGGAAAATCGGTGAAACCTGAACAGATTGTTTACACACGCGGAACAACGGAAAGCCTCAATATTTTAGCCAATGGAATTGCAGAAGAATATTTACAAGAAAATAGCAGAATAGTCATTCCCGTTGCTGAACATCATGCAAATTTAATACCCTGGCAGCAAGTTGCACTCAGAAAAAATTGTGAATTAGCTTATATCCCTTTTGAAGGAAAAATAGGAAAAGAATTACGACTCAATTTATCTGAAGCAAAAAAACTCATCACCAAAAATACCAAAGTGGTTTCCCTTGCCCATGTTGGGAATGTCATTGGACAAATCAATCCAATTGAGGAAGTGATTGCGCTTGCAAAAAGTGTTGGAGCGCTCGTTGTGCTCGACTGTGCGCAAAGTATGACTTGCATAGAAGAAGATGTTTTTGCCCTTGGTGCCGATGCCATCGCTTTTAGCCCGCACAAAATTTATGGCCCCTCCGGTATTGGCGTTTTAGCTATGAGCAAAGAATTGATTGAACGCTTACCTCCTTACACTTTTGGAGGCGGTATGATTTCCGATGTAACCCTTGAAGGCAGTTCTTGGACGCAGGGACCGGCAAAGTTTGAAGCAGGCACTCCTCCCATAACGGAGGTGGCTGGCTTAGGAGCGGCGATTGAATGGATATCGCAAGTTGGCAAGATCCATATTCACGATCATGCCGCCGCTTTAGCCGCTGAATTCCTTAGTAAAGTTCAAGAAATACCCGATATTGAAGTTTTTGCTCCCGGTACAGGTCAAGAAACAATCGTCTCCTTTCGCCATAAAAAAATACATGCTCATGATTTAGCTACAATTTTAGATGCAGAAAACATTGCTATGCGTGCTGGTCACCACTGTGCTTGGCCTTTCATTCGTTTTTTAGGGGTTGACGCCCTCATCAGATGTAGTTTTGCAGCTTACTCAGACAAAGATGATATCGAATTGGCTTTGGCAGCTATAAAAAAAGCTTCAAAAATAACGTAAGTTCATCGTTCTTTTTTATAGTTTGTTGTTTTACCGTCGCATTTGTCGATCTTACGCTCATGTAGTGGTATTCCTTTAGAGAGCGCGGTTGATCGCGTTATTATTAAGCATTTTGGAGTTTCAAGGATGACTAACGGTCTTAAATCTTCACAATCTGTTGAGCTCAATGCCCTTTATCAAGAGGTCATTGTCGATCACTCAAAAAATCCTAGATTTAAATCTAAGAACATGCCTTGCCGCTTTTGCCAAGAAGGTAAAAATCCTCTCTGCGGTGACAACATCACGATTTATTGCCAAGTCGAAATGAAAGAAAATATACCAAACCTTTCCGTTGGTTTTGATGGAACAGGCTGTTCGATTAGCCAAGCAAGCGCAAGTATCATGTGCAATTCCATGCAGTCAGTTACTTTAGCTGAGGCTCGAAATTTAATTACTGAAGCTGAAAAAATATATACAGGAATTATTCAAGTTAATTCAGATGATCTTGAACAAGATATTGAAGCTTTACATGGAGTGAGTAAATTCCCCGTCCGTGTCAAGTGTGCTGCTCTTGCCTGGAAAACCTTAAG
The DNA here is from genome assembly GCF_004295685.1 of Fluviispira sanaruensis. Taxonomy (NCBI): domain Bacteria; kingdom Pseudomonadati; phylum Bdellovibrionota; class Oligoflexia; order Silvanigrellales; family Silvanigrellaceae; genus Fluviispira; species Fluviispira sanaruensis. Next base: position 1,276,360 of record NZ_AP019368.1, on the reverse strand, counting down.
TCTACTTTTAAATGAAAATTTTGATGAAGCAGGGGTGCCAAAACAAGGCTGTGATAAGCTCACAAATTGTGCACAGTCGCCTTTAAATAAACGGAAATTAAAAATTGTTTCTACAGAAAATTAAAATTTTGTTTTGTTCTTTAGGAGAAGAGTTCGTATGTTAACCATCAATCAAGTAAAAGCATCCGTAGGTGACAAGGAAATATTAAAAGGCATTGACCTTGAAATTCCTGCAGGAGAAATCCACGTTTTAATGGGACCAAATGGTGTTGGTAAGTCAACTCTTGGCCATGTTCTTATGGGCTCTAAAAATTACAAATTAAATTCTGGTAAAATATTACTCGATGGTGAAGACATATCTGAACTCGACACCGCTGACAGAGCAAAAAAAGGAATTTTCTTAGCATTTCAGTATCCCGTTTCCATACCAGGACTCAAGATCTCTGAATATTTAAGAAATCTTTATAATTTACGACACGCTAAACAAGTGAGCGTCTCTGAATTTAGAAAAATCTTAAAAAATAAACTTGAACTATTAAATATTGAACGTGCTTCATTGCAGAGATATTTAAATGATGGCTTTTCGGGCGGAGAAATGAAGCGTTTAGAAATGCTTCAACTCATGTTAATTGAACCAAAAGTCGCTATTTTAGATGAAATTGACTCAGGGGTTGACGTTGATGCACAAAAGATTGTTGCTGAAAGCATTAAACATATAGCAAAAGAAATTGGCACAAGTTTTATCATAGTCACTCACTATCAACGTCTCTTGAACTTTATAAATCCTCACAAAATTCATGTTATTTTAGACGGAAAAATCAATCAATCTGGCGATATGTCATTGGTAGAAGAGCTTGAGCGTGAGGGTTATGAACACATCCGTCAAAATAATTCTTCAAGTCAATAAATCAGCTTGAAGAGGAGTTGCATATGAAAAACGATAAAGATCCAACATTAATCGAAGATTTTGATGCCTCGCAGGTTGATATCCTTGACGACTATAAATATGGCTTTCATGTAAAAGAAAACTATGTTTTTAAAGGGGCAAAATCTGCACAAGGTTTAACAAAGGAAATTGTTGAAGAAATTTCTGCTTTTAAGCATGAGCCACAGTGGATGCTCGATATCCGCCTTAAAGCCCTTGAAATTTTTAACTCTAAACCCATGCCAACTTGGGGTGACACAACAGCCCTGAACGAAATCGATTTTACAAATATTCACTATTTCGTTCGTCCAACAGAGCGGGTGGGAACAAATTGGGATGACGTCCCTTCTGAAATCAAAGACACCTTTGATAGACTTGGTATCCCAGAGGCTGAAAGAAAATTCTTAGCAGGAGTTTCTGCGCAGTTTGAATCCGAAGTTGTGTACCACAGCATGCAAAAAAGCCTTGAAGAAAAAGGGGTCCTTTTCTTCGACATGGATACAGGCCTACGAGAACATCCTGAAATTATTAAAAAATACTTCGCAACCGTCATCCCCGCTGATGACAACAAATTTGCGGCTTTGAACACTGCCGTTTGGAGTGGCGGCAGTTTTATCTATGTGCCTAAAGGAGTGCACGTCGATATCCCGTTGCAAGCTTATTTCCGAATCAATACTGAAAACATGGGTCAATTCGAACGCACCTTGATAATTGCCGACGAAGGCTCCTCCGTGCACTATATCGAAGGCTGTACAGCACCAGTTTATCGCAGTGATTCACTCCACTCAGCTGTGGTTGAATTGATAGCCATGAAAGGTGCTAAAATCCGTTATACAACTATCCAAAACTGGTCAAAAAATATTTACAATTTGGTGACCAAACGCGCTTATGCTTACGAAGATGCTTCGGTTGAATGGGTGGATGGGAATATCGGTTCTAAATTAACAATGAAATACCCAGCAGTTTACTTGCTTGGCCCCCGTGCCCGCGGAGAAATCCTCTCCGTAGCCTTTGCTGGCAATGGTATGCACCAAGACGCAGGTGCCAAAATCATCCATGCAGCCCCTAACACAACCAGTGTCATCACTTCAAAATCAATTTCGAAGGACGGAGGTTGCACGACTTACCGTGGTCTGGTTAAAATCCCTAAAGGAATGAAGGGTTGTAAAAGCAAAGTCCAATGCGATGCTCTTTTGATGGATGACATTTCAAACTCAAAAACCTATCCTACAATGCAAATTGAAGAACAAGAGGGGACTGAAGTTGGACATGAAGCCAGCGTGAGCCGTGTGAGCGATGAGCAAATTTATTATCTCACAAGCCGTGGGTTTTCAGAAAGACAAGCAACCCTCATGATAGTCAATGGATTTATCGAAGAGTTTGTAAAAGAGTTGCCTATGGAATATGCGGTAGAACTCAATCGCTTGATAGAAATTGAATTTGAAGGAGTGGGTTAATTTTTATGACAGTTATTCACTTAGAAAGTAAAAAACTTGCTCTTTGTCCAAAATACCCTGAGGAAAGTTGGCGCAAAACAAATCCTGAAATTTTCTTTTTACCACAAGATGAAGTGCTTAATTTTCAAGGCCACAGTGTGCAAGAAAAATTATCCACTTTTTTACCTTGGAAAATTTCATACAGAAATCCAAAAGATACCCTTGTACATTTGTCATCCTTAAAGAAACAATTTGGCGAAGCTTGTGATGCTATATTTCAAAAAGATTTAAATAGAATTATTTTAGTTGAGATTGGCCATGGAATTGTTGATGTTTATTCATCCGATGCATTAAAATCAACAGTAGAATTTTTATCTGCTCCTTTTGAAGTCAAATCAATCGCTCCAAATAGCGATATTGGTTTTGCATTGGCAAATAGATTAAAAGCAAGCGCACCACATGAAATAATAATGAAGCTTGCAACCCAAGGCAATGAAAAGCCACTTATCATTGTGACAAATCATTTAAATTGTAATTTCTCCCAGATATATAGCACATTTAAGCTTGTACTTGCTAAAGGGAGCCAAGCAGAACTTATAATAGCTGAAGGCAATTCTCAATTTGGCGTATTACGACATACACTTGTGTTGGAAGAAAATGCTCAACTTTCCCAATTGTGGATCAATATCACAACTGACGATGCGAAAAATTCTAATTCTTTATTTGAACGAGAAGTGAATCTAGGAGAAAATTCTAAGTTTATTGATGCACAAATTATGGCTCCCCATGGGATCACACGTGTGACTTCAAATATTGTTTTTTCTGGGAAAAGAGCAAGCGCAAATTCTTCTGCTGCTGTTATCGCAACCCATGGCAATTTTGATTACGAACCCATTCAAGAGCATAAAGTTCCGCAAGGTAACTCACATTTAAATATCAAAATGATCGTTGCCAATCGTGCCAAAAGTGTCTTCCAAGGGCTCGTGATTATCGACAAAGAAGCTCCCCAAACCCTTGCAATGCAAGTGAATAAAAATTTATTGCTCAGCAAAAACGCACGCATTGACGCATCCCCGCGCCTTGAAATTCTGCCTAATGATGTCATGTGTAAACATGGCAGCGCCACTGGTGAAATCGATGAAAAGCAACTGTATTATTTGTCAACTCGTGGATTTTCAACGGCAGAAGCACGCAAGCTTATCATTAAAAGCTTTGCTCAAGAAACTCTCTCGCTACTTGAGAGTGAAAGCCTGTTACTCAATGCAGCAGAACATGCACTTGAAGCAGCACTCAACCAGCTCCCACAAACATAGAATTTAGAAAGAGATTCATTGAAATGTCCTATTTTAAGGTATGTTCTCTTTCTTTACTATCAATTGATAAACCCCAAAAATTCACCGTCGATGGACTGGAAATTCTTTTGGTGAAAGCATTAACTGATAATAAAGTTTGGGCATTTGACAACAACTGCAATCATTCCGATAAACCTCTCGAAAAAGGACGTTGGGATCCTGAAAAAGCAGAAATAACCTGCCCTTTTCACAAAGCTGTGTTTAATATTGCAGAGAATGGAGCTGTAAAACAAGCGCCTGCCTGTATCCCATTGCCTGTTTATCAAACAGAAATTCGCCAAGAAAATAATGAAAATATTGTTTATGTTTTTCTCGATTGAGTAAATTGTTCTGATTTAAAATAAAGACAATAACTAAACACTCGCAAAAATTCTATTCCTGCTTTTGGAAATTTCTCAATCAAACCTTTTCTTAAATTAACAGAGTATTTATTTATATACATATCCATCATTTTTTTATCTTTTAAATAAAAAGTAGCTTTATAAGCGCCGGTCGCTTGGGTTTTTGCAAATGCAATGGATAAAAAACATCCTGTTTGGTAAAGATTATTTAAATGTATATCTATCATAAAATCAGAAAATCTTTTTTCAAATTCGAGATCCTTTAGAATATAAGTGACTTCGTATATGATCATCGATTTTCTCCAAAACGAAATTCTTTACAAATGCGACAACAGGTATTCCTTCAAATTTTAACTGAGATATAAATTTAATCCAATTGTTGAACTCGATCTTTATCTGACTTTTCAATTCAATAAAATTGCCTATAAAGTAGATGTTGACAAAGTTATTCAAGTCATAGAAAGATCATTTATTAATGTTGATGAGTGAGTGAAGCTCACTTTCATGCAGGAGAGTTAATTATGCCAAGTTTCGACATTGTTTCAGAAGTAAATATCCAGGAAGTTGATAATGCAATCAACCAAGCCCAAAAGGAAATATCTTCCCGATATGACTTTAAGGGTAAAAAATATGACCTCAGTTTAGATAAGCAAAAGGCTGAAATGAAATTTTCAGCCGACAGCGAGTCTCACGTAAATGCAATAGCAGATATTATCAACTCTAAACTTTTAAAACGTGGAATTGACTTAGGCTCACTTGATATCGATAAAATCAAGCCTGTCGGTGGGATGATGCTCAGCCAAAGCATTCGCATAAAGCAGGGACTCGAAACCGAGGTGGCAAAGAAAATCACTCGCACTATAAAAGATTCCAAAATAAAAGTGGACACCCAAATTCAAGACAAACAAATTCGCGTAACAGGGAAAAAAATAGATGACTTGCAGAGTGTTATTTCTCTCTTAAAAGAAAAACAGCAAGAGTTAAAAATACCATTACAGTTTGTCAATATGAAGAGCTGATTCTTTTATAAAATATTTTCTAAATGTATCCCCAAAATGGAAGGGACAGCTTGATTTTTTTCAAGATAAGCTCTCAAGGGGATAGACATAACTCGATTACAAGTTGTAATAGCGCTGCTTACATTTTCTGGTTTTTCCATTGTACAAGCATATTGGCCGTCACTCTTAGCATAGTAGTAATAATTATCTGGATAAGCACTTGTTGCATTGGCATATAGAATAACCCAGCACTTATTTTGTCGATTAAAAAGATAATCACCTTCACCACACTTATAATCTGTTACTTTACATTCGCGAGGGTTGTCGCCTTGTTTGGGAGAACAAATCATATCACGATAGATAACTTCATCCTGCTCAAATTCTTTTGCATAAATAACTCCCATATGTGAAATGTTGTATTCAGTTCCAATAAAGTTTTTAATATTCCATTTTACTGGGTCGCGAACAATGCCTACAACGGCAGGAAGGGGTAAGTTTGTTTGTAAATATTCAGGGTCCACGTTTAATAAATGTAGGGAATCGGTGACCGAAAAATAATTTGTACGAACGAATTCTGACGTAAAGCCAGGATTCTTTGCTAAAACTGAATAAATTGAATCGTTATGATTCTGCTTGTCGAAAAAATTTAAAGCTTTTATTCCTAAATTATTTGAAAAAACCTTAATTTTTGCAGCAAGTATATCTTCTCGTTTTTCTGAATTATCAAGATTAAAGAGAAACCATTCATTCCTATTTAGCTCTGAGGTGATTTCACTCTGTTCAATACCATAGAAAGAATTGGAAAAATTTGTTATAAAACCATTTGCTTGATTTATATTTGTCCAATCAGGGATAGTAAAATGATTTCTATTTACGTAATGAATTTTTTGTAACAATCTTTCATGGTCATCTTTTTCTAGCTTAGAGTTATAAGCTCCATAGGATATCTTAACAATATTTTTCTTAAATTCACTAATATTATTCGATTTTAAGAGTGCAAGAATTAAATTCACGAAAGTATAACAATCAAGTTTATCTGTTCTATAAATCGGGGTTTGCTGTATGCAAGTATTATTGTCTTGGCAACTTTGATTTAAAATAGAATTAGCAGTTCCATTCCATTCACCCGTTGCATTAGAGTGGGCGTATTTGGTTCCTTCAAGTTTTTCTGCAAGAAAATTTACGAGTAAATTGTTAATTTCACTATTTGGAATACCATTATTTATGTAATCATTCTGAATTTTTATTTTTTCAGCAATCAGTTTTTCAATGACATTATCAGACTCTTCTATCACTTTTTCAAGCTTAACTTTATCGAGTAAAGTAAATTTTGTCTCAATAGTAAAATTATTTTCCTCACTCGCTTGGATTGGACTCACTATATTTAAAAGCATAAGTGAATAACATAACTTAATATTCAATTTATAAATCCTTTTTTTAAGCTAAACAAAAATATATATTTTAGAAAACTCATTTTTTTCAAAAACCACAAGAATACTCTAACTTTCATAGAATATCTATATATTCTTTTATTAGCATAAATCAGATTATTTTTCAAGCTATAAAATAAAAAAATCCTTGGTATTCATAATTAATTAAGTTCAAAAAAATTACTATTTTTAGTTATTTCCCTATACGCGGGACATGTCTTGAAAATTCAAATATTCCATCTGCAAAATCACCATTTTGCTCACCAAATACCCGCCAGCCTGTAAAAATATTGTCTGCAGGTTGAGCGTATTTATATTCTTGGCCAAATTCTTCTATACATTGTTTTTGTAAATCGTGAACCACGCTTAAGCCTCCAACAATTTTAAAGTATTCTAAATAAAATGAATTTTGAAGACGTTTCATTCGCCATTCCCCTGTCACTATGACCGTTTTATTTTTTAACCAATGCCAATTATCCTTATCTGCTGCACAATACACATAAACTTCTTCTGCATATGCTTTTTGTGTAAGTAAAAGCGGTATAAAAGTTAAAATTAATATGAGTGATAATAAAAATTGTTTAAATTTTGCAGTTAAAATCATTTTTTCAATCAATATCATGTCAGTATTCCTTTTAATGTTTTCATTCAAAATTTCTTAAAAAAATAAATATACCTTCTTCTACCTCGCCACCCCCATAACCAAACACATGCCAATTTTCCATTGCACTTCCGGCCAGTTGAGCAAAAATATAATTTGAGCCAAATTCCTGTATACACAGATTTTATAGCTCCATTACAAGATCAATTCTTCCATTAACTTTAAAATAACGAAGAATTATTGAATTATTTAATAATATAGTCTTCCAATCAGCAGAAACTATGATTGATTTATTCTTCAACCAATTCCATTGCTTTTTTTTTGTTGCGCAATAAACAAAAGCTTCATTAGAAAATATTTTTTTCTCCGGCATTAAAATTGCTTATAATAAAAATATAAATGCAATACTTATTTTCTTAAATTTTATTGCAAAATGCATTATCCTATCTCCTCCTTATTATATAATTTTATAAAAATAAAAATTAGCGGCCATTACTAATTTAAAATATTTATATCATAATTTCATAATATTACAAATTTTATTTATTAATATTTATTTTTTTTATTAATAATAAATAAATATTTTTTTTATATTGCCAAAATTGCAGAAGTGATATTTATACAAATAAATAATGCAGCTGAGCAGGATTTATTTTTTATGGCAGCATTCAGAAAAATTTTGCTGAAACTATGAAATCACCATATATAAGAGTTTTTAGAGAAGCATCCATATATATATCATTTACAGCACAATACTTTTCCCGTCATCAATTTTAAAATATTGAAAGTAACTTTTTGGATCTAAGTATATTATGCGAATTAATAGTTGAAAAATTAGCTTTAAGAATTGAAGAAATAGCTCTAATTTGTTAAATGATTAAAATCTATCCTACAACCTGCTTTTTCTTTTCTCAACTTTTTCCTCACATTTTTTTAAAAATAAGTCCCAATTCAAACCCTTTATTTACTGATGAAAAAGTCATCACTATTTATATTTTTGGAATTTTGCATGGACTTAAAAACGTTAAATCTATTTTCAAGTATATAAAAAATTTCCTTTTCGATTGGTTTCCATATTTGTCTTCCTATGAAGGATTTTTATTTCGACTAAACTCCTTAAATAATGTTTTTTCTGAACTAGTAAAATTTTTACTTAAGAACGACAAATTTAAAATTGCGATTAACTCTGCTGAAAACATTACATTAGTTGATTCATTACCAATTTTGCTTACAAAAAATTCAAGATCTTATAAATACAAGATTTCCAATGACATTTCTTCCATAGGATACTGTTCCTCCAAAGAAACATATTACTATGGATTGAATACACATGATGAAAAAGTTAATTCAAAAATAGTTAGTTCTTTTCGACAGTTAATCGGAATCCTCTTCAACTGGCTAATCGAAACGAGTGGAATTCAAATGGCATCTAAAGTTCGATCCACTAAGGGGCTAATAGTTCATGTTTTAGGACGATTTTCTGCATGTACATTTAAGTACATGTTTATAATTTAACATTATCAGCTATTAACTGGCATAATTTATAAATTCTTTTTTTAAGCTAAACAAAAATATATATTTTAGAAAACTCATTTTTTTCAAATAAATAAAAAATATATTAGTACTACTTCGTTAATTAAAAATATGTTATATTTAAGTCCTCGAAATATTTTTTTGAGGTTGAATCATGAAAATAGCAAATATAAAAGATCTTTCATTAAAAGTTTCACAATTTATCGATGGTTTTAGATCGGTTTTTAAAAGAAATGATAGAGTACATTGGTGTAAAACTTACATATATGGATTGATATTAGATGGCGAGAGAAAATCTATAGGAGCAATGGCATCAAGAATTTCAAATGCAAATGAACAGTCTTTACAGCAATTTGTTAATCAAAGTCAATGGTCTTTTCATGAGCTTATTATAAGTTTAAATAAATATATGATTAATAGACTGAAAATGAATGAATTTATTTTTTCTCTCGATGATACAAGTCTTCCAAAAAAGGGGGATGAGAGTGTTGGTGTATCAAGACAATATTGTGGAGTTCAAGGTAAGATTTCTAACTGTCAAGTAATTGTTACCTTACATGCGATTTCTAATAAAATACATTTTCCAGTTACTGCAAGGCTATATTTGCCAGATGGATGGATTAAAAATTCAAAAAAATTAGATAAAGTAAAAGTACCTTTAGAGGAAAGAAACTTCAAAGAAAAGTGGAGAATAGCACTTGATTTGATTGATGAAAGCATCCAGTTATTCAAAATAAAATCATTAGTTTTTGACGCAGCTTATGGGTGTAATAGAAATTTTCTAAATGAACTTGATAAGAGAAAAATAAATTTTGTAGGACATATTAGAAATAACGAGAAATTTTGGTCAAAGAATATTCCAATAAAAAGTGTAGTTCCGAGAAAACGCAATTTACAAACAAAACTTAGAGATTATGACAATCCTGTAGATAATAGATATAAGCCCCGCTCTGCTTTAAGGATAGCAGAAGAGTTATTTTCAAAAGGAAGTAATATCAAAATAATTCAAATCCGACGGAAAAATGAAAATATAAAAGTAGAATATGTTGCTACAAGAGTTATGGAATGTATTTCAAGACCTTGGCAAAAAGTTGGAAAAGAAAGATGGCTTCTAGTTGAAAAAAGAAAAGATGGAGTTTTAAAATATTATATTTCAAATTATTCAAAAACTTATCCAAAAGATGAAATAATAGAACTCATGCATAAAAGATGGAAAATTGAACAGGGATACCAGATTTTAAAAGAAGAATTGGGTCTTGATCATTATGAAGGGCGTTCGTGGTTAGGATTGCATCACCATATAGCTTTATGCTTTTTAGCATATTATTTTATAAATGAATTCGATAAAAAAAAACTTGAGATCTCATTTTCTGCTGTAAGGCGATATATAAATCGTATTTTTCAAACTATTTTTTGTCCATTTTGTGATAATACTTTTCCTTGCTTTCCTAAGCTTATTTTAAATACTTCTTAGATTTAACGAAGTAGTATTAGAAGCTGTCCAACATGATTTATACGAGCTATACATTGAAAATAAGTTATATTAATCTTATCAAATTGTTATAGAAATAGAAAATATTTCTACCTATTAGCCTATACGAGGATTATAATTATAAATTTCAAATAATCCAGCTATAATATTGTCATCATCAATCCCAAATAAGTACCAACCTGAAAAATAACTATCAGCTGGTTGTGCATATTTATATTTATGACCAAACTCTTGTATACATTGCGTCTGCAGAGCTTGCACAGCAGTATTACCTCCATCAATTTTAAAAAATCTTAAATTTAAAATTTGACTCATTTTTTTATTTCGCCACTCCCCTGTTACTTTTACAGATTTGTTGCTCAACCAATACCAATTGTTTTTATCTTGAGCACAATAGACAAAAGCTTCATCTGCATAAACTTTTTGTAGATAAACAAAAAATGAAAAAGTGAGCATAAATAGCATAGAAACAAATTTTTGTTTAAAATTTTTTTTATAAAACATCTTAAAAATTCCTCAAGATCCTTAATTCTAATAAACTCTTTCCCAATTTTTTTTGGCAAAAAATTTAATAAATCACAAAGAAAATACTGCAAATGAAATTTCTTCGGTCCGCTATTGTTCATCCAAAAATCTTAAATTTTTGGATTCAAAATCATATTAATGCTTTAAACCAGCTTGTATAATAAGTTTCAATTAAAGCAATGCGTGCTGCAACACATAACTTAACTATAGTAAAGAATGATCTTTTAAATTTAAATCACTCAGAACTATTTTCTGACCTTGCGATTTGCGCACTGTTTACTTAAAACAATAAGTTTGAAATAACTCTTAATCACAAATTAATATTAAACCATTGAAAAGTAAAAAACTCTTTTATTAAATGGAAAAATATATTTGAAATATAAACATAATTATACAATTAATAAAATATTATTCATCCAGTTAATTAAATCAAGTGATTTTCAAACAGCATCCAAAGTGTGAATTAAAAAGGGCTAACTTTAATAATTCACATTATATATACCATATTTTAAAATTATTGCAAATTTTTAATAGATTAAATATCTTATAATATAAAAAATATTTTTTTTATATTGAAAATATAAAAATTAAATAACTTATATCAAATTCTAATTAAAATCTCTCATTCCTGCCCCCTCACTCAATTTTAATCTGCAAAAAGATGCCAAGCTGAAAAACTATTATGTCTTTCGCATATATGCTATATTCTTTTCTTTTTTTCTCCATATGCATTATCAGGGAAATACAATCAAAAATTAATAATTTATTCACTTGAAAATGATTAATTCTTGAATAGCTGAAGCATTTTTAATGCACATTTCATAGCAATTATTTTTATGTCAATAATTCATATTATACTAATTGAATTAAGATTATTTCAAATTTAAAAAATTAAATATATTAAATTTTTATACTTATTTGCCAAAGCGAAGACTATATTTTTGAACTTCATATATCCCGCCTATAACATTATCATCATTAATTCCAAATAAATGCCAACCTGAAAAAAAATTATCCGCTGGCTGTGCGTATTTATAACTTTGACCAAACTCATTTTTACATTGATTTTGTAAAGATTTAATAGCATTATAACCACCATCAATTTTAAAATATCTGAGTGATGTAATAGGATCTAATTTTTTATTTCGCCACTCACCTGTTACTTTGACAGATTTATTGCTCAACCAATGCCAATAGTTTTTATTATGGGCACAATAGACAAAAGCTTCATCGGCATAAGCCTTATGCTGATATAAAAAAAATGAAAAAGTCAGCATAAATAGCTTGGATACAAATTTTTGCTTTAAATTTTTTTTAAATAGCATATTAAATTCTCCTTAAAATAAACCTAAAAATGAATTTCTTTATTACAATTACGCAATGAATTTCTTTAATTGACATATTTTTATTCATTATTTGAATAAATTTTATTTAAATAAATAAAATTTAGAAAAGATTATCTAAGCAAATTATTTCGATTTTTCTGCTCATTCCAATGTCAGATTTTTGTTGAAAAAAATCTAAAAATGTTTCTATTTGCTTCCATTAAATTGATGCTAAAAGTTACAAATATTCTTGAATTCTATCAAAAAATCAATAATCACACTCCTTTTATATTGCCAAATAAAATAAAAAATTAAGCCGCCTTTTACTAATCCAAAATATTAATATCACATTCTCAAATTATTACAATATTTTTTTATAATTATAAAAATATATAAAAAATATTTTTTTTATATCAAAAAGATAAAATAATAAAATACAAACTAAAAAATAATATCCATTCATTGAGAATTATCCGAAATTTAATCACAAGCCTTTTTCTTAATCTCATAGTAAACATTGTTCATGCTGTTTGTGAAATAATAGAAGATTTACATATCAAAAAAGTGATCAAATTCTTATACAATTGCCATAGCTCTCTCTTATTCCTTCTACACTGACAGCATTTTGATCCACAAAAAGATGCTAGCACGTCAATCAAGTGTCCGCAGATTGTGCATATTTATAATCTTGTCCAATTTCTCTTTTGCGATTGTTCTGTAAGCTTTAAGATCACCCTTAATTATAAAATATCTTTCGCAAAGTAAAAAATGAAATTGAAATAGATATTGTGATTAAAACTCTAGCCTCTTTCTCATATACTGAAAAGATAGTGCATCCAAACTTTCAACCGCACTTATGTAACGGGAAACTAATTGCACGAAGCCAATTCGACATTGCTAGTTCTTTCACACGCTTGTGCAGCGGGAAACGAATTAATGTAAGAGCTAATCTTGCAAGCACTTCTTTCAACCGCTTGTGCAGCGGGAAACAACAATTATATCAAGACAAAGATTTTTTCGAATCTTTCAACCGCTTGTGCAGCGGGAAACCAATTATTTTTTTTACTATTGGTCTTCTTGTATCTTTCAACCGCTTTTGCAGCGGGAAACCCCATCTAATTATTGTTTTTTGTGACCTTAATTCTTTCAACCGCTTGTGCAGCGGGAAACAATTATCAATAATAAATTAAGATTATTTTTTTTCTTTCAACCGCTTGTGCAGCGGGAAACTATCATTAGCAAATTTTTATTACTTTAAAGATTCTTTCAACCGCTTGTGCAGCGGGAAACATATGAAAAAAATGGGTGCTCCTATTCTACATTCTTTCAACCGCTTGTGCAGCGGGAAACTTAGTATAGGGTCATCGATTTGAAGAATTTTATCTTTCAACCGCTTGTGCAGCGGGAAACTGTAACAGAGCCAATACCGACCGCTTTATAAGTCTTTCAACCGCTTGTGCAGCGGGAAACGGGATTTAGTTAAACTAAATAATGACTCAATTTCTTTCAACCGCTTGTGCAGCGGGAAACTACCTAGATCTAAAGCGATTAAGTTTTCTTCTTCTTTCAACCGCTTGTGCAGCGGGAAACTTAGTAAATTGTTACATGTACGAACCCGAAGATCTTTCAACCGCTTGTGCAGCGGGAAACATCCGCACAGATGGGCAGGGCTTGGGCGTAGATCTTTCAACCGCTTGTGCAGCGGGAAACTCAAGGCGATCAACTCTCAGGTTGTCTGCTTTTCTTTCAACCGCTTGTGCAGCGGGAAACAAGTTCATAGTGAACAAAGCAATCCTAAAAACTCTTTCAACCGCTTGTGCAGCGGGAAACACTCAATGTATAAACAGGCAAATTGTCAGTAATCTTTCAACCGCTTGTGCAGCGGGAAACTAGTATCTACTCAAGCCTTCGCGGCACCTGCATCTTTCAACCGCTTGTGCAGCGGGAAACGAACTATTCGAAAAATTCTAATAGTTCACTTGTCTTTCAACCGCTTGTGCAGCGGGAAACGGCTAATAAATAGCCAGCTAAAAATTGAAGTATCTTTCAACCGCTTGTGCAGCGGGAAACACACACATAACTATGCCCACACTCACGAAGTCTCTTTCAACCGCTTGTGCAGCGGGAAACGTGTATTGTTGTGATTAATTATTAAAGGATATTCTTTCAACCGCTTGTGCAGCGGGAAACGTATGTTTATTTATGTTATATGACACGTTAGTTCTTTCAACCGCTTGTGCAGCGGGAAACCTCGGATGCGAGGTAATATATAAACAGAGCGATCTTTCAACCGCTTGTGCAGCGGGAAACTCGTAGTATGTAGCATAGACTTTGGATAAAATATCTTTCAACCGCTTGTGCAGCGGGAAACGAAACTCGGAATATCCCATTTTGAGCGTTGTGGTCTTTCAACCGCTTGTGCAGCGGGAAACTAAAAAAGTTTGACTCGGGGCTTGACTTTATTTCTTTCAACCGCTTGTGCAGCGGGAAACATAGTGGGATAATTAGGACTAAATGCTAGTTCTCTTTCAACCGCTTGTGCAGCGGGAAACCCTCTTCTATCATTCCTTAAATTTTCGTTTCATCTTTCAACCGCTTGTGCAGCGGGAAACCTTTTAACTCTTTTCTTTGTTCTTTTGTTCTATCTTTCAACCGCTTGTGCAGCGGGAAACCTAAACGTCATGCAACCCCCTCAGAATTCTTGTCTTTCAACCGCTTGTGCAGCGGGAAACAATTGCGGAGACGAACCATCCCTACGTGCATATCTTTCAACCGCTTGTGCAGCGGGAAACCGTCTATATCAATTTCTGACAATCGTCTTTTTTCTTTCAACCGCTTGTGCAGCGGGAAACACTCTACCAACACCCCTACTACCCTTCTTTAATCTTTCAACCGCTTGTGCAGCGGGAAACGCTTCAATTTCAAGTTTATTCCGTGCTTTTATTTCTTTCAACCGCTTGTGCAGCGGGAAACTTAGGTTTGTGTGTACTAATGGATTGATTAAATCTTTCAACCGCTTGTGCAGCGGGAAACTGCTCTTTACAAAACACTCTGGATATGAAGGATCTTTCAACCGCTTGTGCAGCGGGAAACACCCACCCTGTGAGCTTCCGTGGCGGCCTATATCTTTCAACCGCTTGTGCAGCGGGAAACAACCTAAATTTTAAAGTTTCCCTACATCCGTATCTTTCAACCGCTTGTGCAGCGGGAAACTGAAGAGACGAAATCATGCAGTATTGAATTATTCTTTCAACCGCTTGTGCAGCGGGAAACAGTTTGGGGTTAGAACCGTTCTCCCCAAGATTTCTTTCAACCGCTTGTGCAGCGGGAAACAATCTCCTGACGTTATAGTAAGTTTTCAATGATCTTTCAACCGCTTGTGCAGCGGGAAACAAATAAAGAATATTATCAAGACTATGAAAACATCTTTCAACCGCTTGTGCAGCGGGAAACTTTGATTTATCCATTTTCCCATCTTTTGATGGGTCTTTCAACCGCTTGTGCAGCGGGAAACTATTTTTATCTTCGGGATTATCAGCGCCTACATCTTTCAACCGCTTGTGCAGCGGGAAACTTTGTCAGATGTTAATTGATCACCTGTCCGAATCTTTCAACCGCTTGTGCAGCGGGAAACTCTGTCTCGCCCCTCGTGGGCGGTAGTAATTTTCTTTCAACCGCTTGTGCAGCGGGAAACTACTTTTGAAAAGGATCCAAATTTATTTACTTTCTTTCAACCGCTTGTGCAGCGGGAAACTAATTTATTCGAGCATTTATGAGTGAAAATGATCTTTCAACCGCTTGTGCAGCGGGAAACACAAAGGCAAACCATCGCAATATTATTTCGTGTCTTTCAACCGCTTGTGCAGCGGGAAACTTTCTACTGCCGCAGTGTCAACATATGAGACTTCTTTCAACCGCTTGTGCAGCGGGAAACGGAGCTGAGCAAATGCAAATTGATTCTGTATGTCTTTCAACCGCTTGTGCAGCGGGAAACTTAGATTTTGAAGTTCTCGCTAAATCTGTAATTCTTTCAACCGCTTGTGCAGCGGGAAACAAGTGCAATATTGTCAGGTACTTTTATATGTTTCTTTCAACCGCTTGTGCAGCGGGAAACACGCAAGGGCAAACATGAGGCTGACATGTCTATCTTTCAACCGCTTGTGCAGCGGGAAACTCCTTACCCCTGCAAGATCCACTATTTGGGGATCTTTCAACCGCTTGTGCAGCGGGAAACTTTTTATTTCTGCATATTTAAGTTTATCGCAATCTTTCAACCGCTTGTGCAGCGGGAAACTGTTTTATCCCTGAGCTTAATTGTCCCATATTTCTTTCAACCGCTTGTGCAGCGGGAAACAAAATAAACACCAAGACGAGAGAGGCGATTTTTCTTTCAACCGCTTGTGCAGCGGGAAACAATAAATCACTACCTCCCCCGCCTCCGGTTTCTCTTTCAACCGCTTGTGCAGCGGGAAACTCACAAAAAACAATTGTGCGTTGGGAGTTCGATCTTTCAACCGCTTGTGCAGCGGGAAACGAATATTCCTAAATCTTTTCCTACAATTTTTTTCTTTCAACCGCTTGTGCAGCGGGAAACAAAATTAGTGACAAATGCGAATTGGCCAAAATTCTTTCAACCGCTTGTGCAGCGGGAAACATTATAGTAACAAATAGTGCGGCTGTTCCTACTCTTTCAACCGCTTGTGCAGCGGGAAACAAATTTTGATATTGGGCCAATGCAGATAAATTTCTTTCAACCGCTTGTGCAGCGGGAAACCCAATCTTTTTGTCCTTTTTTCACATTCCCAATCTTTCAACCGCTTGTGCAGCGGGAAACAACTACTTCAACACATCGCACATGCTATAATTTTCTTTCAACCGCTTGTGCAGCGGGAAACGATTTAGTATCAGTTATCACAGAAGGTGTGGTTCTTTCAACCGCTTGTGCAGCGGGAAACTCCAACGGCCATAAAAGTTTTGTCTGTAAATATCTTTCAACCGCTTGTGCAGCGGGAAACGAGGGCTTAGAAGAGAAAACCCCTCAGACTGATCTTTCAACCGCTTGTGCAGCGGGAAACAGCAAATTTTTGCTGCAAGACCTTAGTCATAAAAGGAAAAGTTTGAAATTTCAAGCAATGAGCCTTCAAATTTTCTCAACAACACTTTTCCTTGTAATTATATTATGTTATCAAATAACATGTAAAAGGAAGGTTTTATTGCAGAGAAATGCCTTGGAGAGAATTTTCCTTGGCAAGCCCATAGCTATTCCAACGTGTTTGTTCATTAATAAACTCGTTTACAGCTAAAGACTGGACATAAAGCACAATATTTCTACTACGCTTTTTATCATTTTGATCTTTTTGATTGCTAGGCTTAGTTTCAATTCCATGTACAATATCAGAATTTATTTGCGCCATTTTTTTATTCACTAAAAATTCTCGATAGTTTTCTGCAGTCGGCTTAGAAGTTGCTGCTGAATCTTTAAGACGTTTTTCAAAACGTCTTAATTTCCGCTGCACAGTGGCGTCGGACAATCTTTCGTGCATACGCGTACGCTTAAAGCAAACTGCTTTGTTACTTTCTTTTTCGTTAAACTGTAGAGGGGTTTCTGGAGAAAAATGAATAACCTCTGCTGCCAATCCATTCATTATCCATTTTTCATTTTCGAGTTTTTTTAAATCGTTACTTTGTCCAACCAAACGAATTGTGTCACCACAAGAATATTTTGACCAATGTGGAAAATAAACACCAAGACGAGAGAGGCGATTTTCTGATTTATAAATATTTATATTTACATTTTCTTCATGATTAATATCCAAACACTGAGTTGCAATAAAACCATGAATTTGCCGCATTAAAAATTTAAAATTTCCACTTTTTATCGCACTCAATCCAAGCAATTGAATATCTCTATAGAAAAGCATGAGACACCTCATCCATTGTCATTATCATCGCCTTTATCTTTGTTTTTATCTTTTTTATCATCTTCTTTCATACCAAACACACCACCACGTATAAGACAGCTCATCACATGATGAATATGGCTCCCTATATCCAAAACTCCTTTCGCATTTTCAACCTCAGCTTGTAATTTCTCCAATTGTTTTAGTTGCGAATAGAGATCATTTTTACTATCACTGCGCACAGTGCGTTGTTGAGAAGAGATATATCCTAAAGGCTCCACAGCAATTGGATAAACATCTTCACTTTCAGACGACCACCAGTCGTCGATGGTACGCAAAGCATTGCCGACTTTTTGTGAATGCAAAGCTGCATGACGAGGTGAATCCTCCGTCGGAATGGAATAGAGATACTTTGTTTTTTTAGGTTTATCAGAAGAACTCATTTCTTTTTCAGCAAATTCTTGGGAAGGCCAAACTTCTTCAAGTTCATTCTTTACGAACTCACCATCAATCTTTAAGCGAAGTACAGATTTCCCAGCAAGTGCACTTGTAAACTTATCCAATAAATTTTTTCCATCACTGGTTTTTAAAAAATCTTGAAATGCAGCTGGACTTTCAATTTCGTGAGAATTACAAACCAATGGATTTTTTTTATCTCCATTTAAAGTAACAGTTACTTTAGCAAAGCTATCTAAGTTTCTCCAACCCCATTTAGCGAGGAAAATTTGGTGCAAGTATTTTGATGCCAAATAGCTATAGCCACCTTTTTCTGCATAGGATTTTGCCAATTTTTTCAGTGTATTTTCATAAGTAATATTATTACATAGAAAAGGTGACATGCTATTGCCAATTACTTTTAGACCAAAGGATATTTTAAGAGCTTTTGAATTTTGTGGCATGATAGCATAATCGAGGGACTGAATATTTGCAGCCTCTGTATTTTTTTCATTCTGTCCTGTCGCACTTGCATAGTCAGAAATTGCACCCTTAATGATAGTTTCTTGAAGTTCGATAGGGACTTCTTTTTCATTATTGAGGGATGCAAACATAAGAGCTGGAGTGCTTTCAAGCGATTTTGAGTAAGCTAAAACTGTTGGAATATTTTTCAATTCTGCATTTACTTCTTTTTTTGCTTTTGACATAAGTTCTCCTTAATTTTTGCAATAAAAAATAGAATAATATTCTTGATCAATATGGCATTGATAAGTCCAATTCGTCTGCGACCATATCTTTTCAAAATCTCTAATCATAACAGTTGAAGGAATGCTTTTTCCCAAAGTAAAATAACTTTCTACATAAAAATGTTTCTCAGCAAAAGGAACACGTTTGCCGCCCTTATTCTCAATTGAAATATAGCCTACATTTAAAGGAAAATAGCGTTCATACTGAATATAATTAATACCAAGATCATTAAAAAGTTCTTTTTTTACCTCAATTTTACCCATTTCAGTTAAAGCTAAAATACTATCCAATGCATCTTTACGAATAGTAACTTGTGCTTCTTTTTCCAATTCACTCTCTTCAGCATGCAAAACACTTTCTAGCATACTTGAGGCATCACAGAAAAAATAAAATGTCCGACTCACTTTTCTTAAAAGTGGTTTTGCATCGCTATCAAAATAAACCTGAGGTTCATTCGCTAAAACCCCACCACATAATCTCAAGTCAGCAAAGACAATTTCATTTTCAGCAAAATATTTTTTCAATCCTTCGTTACTTAAGTCGGAATCCGTCTGAAATTGAGCAATGATAATAATTTCAAAATCCATGCTTTTTGTATCAACTGTGCTCGCTGCATTGGGATTTTTCGATGAAGCCAAATCTTTATGATACGGATTGAATTTTGGATGATTATAATTTAAAAAATAATTTCTAGAATTTAAAGCAAAAGAAAAATTGGTGAAATTTATTTTTAAATTTAAAAATTTTAAACTATTCAACTCGAGCTTATGCAAAAATCCATACAAGCCAATCACGCTTGGCGAACCAAGAATATGTGTATTGGGCATTGCTTGGGCATCATGCACTTTTGCTTTGATGAAGATATAACCCACTTTCTACCCCTTTAAATTATTTTCCCACATTTCCTTCAACACGCTTTTAAGAAAGTTTTTGTCCATTTTATTCATGTATTCGTCCAATTCATTATTCTTAAAGTATTTTTGCAATTTTTCTATAGAATTCATTGACAAATATTTCGCTAAATCTCTTATTTCTTCTTCACTCAAATTCTTCTCAGCTAAAAAATTAATTTCGAGATTATGAATTTTTTTGAATTTATTTTCTAAAAATAATTTTCGCTCTTTTACTTCAAGTTCTCGCACAGAAAATATTGCATCAGAAACTGCATTTTCCAATAAAAGATTCAACTCTTCTAGAATTGTTTTACCGTATTTTATCCAGTGCCCACCGCTTGAGGTTAAAACATCCAATTCTTTCCATGAGCTCTTTGCTATTTCTGAAAAACTAAAATCAAGCAAGAATGATTTTTTTCGCCAAATGTCTGAACTTTGTCTTGAAAATAAAGGAGAATAAATGAGTGGAACTCTTCCAGCAGAAGCACTGACGAAATCCCCTGCATTTTGTGGATTGGAGCCACCCACTTTAAAAACCCTTTGCATTCTAAAAAAAGTTTTTTCTTCGTATTTTTCAGCTTCGACCTTCCCAGATTTTAAATACTTTTGTTTACTGAGGAGAGGGTTTAAATAGGATTTTCTAATACGGTCTTTAATCGCATGTGACACAGGTAAAGATGCCACGGGGGATAATGCAACATACTGACCATCACCTGTGGGGAAACGCAATAACATATCACCATGGCTATTGGGCACACCTGAGTTAATTCTATTGTGTACGATTTCAGTATATTTCTCATAACTTTCAGGCGGAAAATAAAGTTCAAATGCCTGTTTAAAATAAACAGAGTATTTATGTTCTGGATAAATAAGTGAGTCTAAAAGACAAAAGTTCTCCCCTTCGAATTTATAAGGCCGCACGAGAAGTTTTATCTGCTTTGAATATGCTGAGACATTTAAATTATAATAAGGACTGCGTGCTGGATGAATAGTACGCGAGCACACATAAGGATATTTTTCTTCAGCCAATGATCCTACAATCTTCGGCACAAACGCACTTTTACTACAATGTGTCGCTGGGATCTTTGCATTGTGTGTGATGAGAGAGTCGTTGATCGCAGATTTAAACTTATCTTCCATATCTGCGAATAAATCTTTAATCGAAGTTAAATCTATTGCAGCAAGATTAAAAATAATTTTAATGTCGTCTGCAATATGATTCGGAATATCTAAAAGTTCAACTGCTTTGGGCTCTGTGAAGACATCCAATTTTTCTTTTTCTTTTTTGACTGTTTTTAGTTTAGCTGGTAATTTTTCTTTTTGATCTTTAGGTATTTTTTTCAAATTTTATCTCCATATGCGGGTTGATAAAAAAGAATGGCTATTTTCACAATGACAATATACTGTTATAAATTTTCTTGTCAACTTTAAAAATGGAAAAAAACTATGCCTATACTTGCAAGTCACAAAGAAGGTCTTGTTTACTTAGAACATGCAAAGATTTTTGTTAAAAATGACATGGTTAATTTAGCAAAAAGAGAAGAAGCTATTGAAAAACATTGGACAATTCCTATTGCAAATACCTGCGGAATTCTTTTAGGACCAGGGACATCGCTCACACAACAAGCTGCCAAAAAACTTTCGAAAAATAATGTAATAGTTGGTTTTGTTGGTGGAGGGGGCGTCCCTATTTTTTATGCATCACAATCAGAATATCGAAAAACAGAATATTTACAAGCATGGATCCGTATGTGGCCGTATGAAAAAGAAAGATTAAAAGTTGCAAAAATATTTAATAATATCCGTATAGAAAATATTCGAGCACAATGGGAAATTTTTTTCTCTGGTGAAATAAATCCCGACAAAGAAATCGATATCTTTTATAAAAGAACTTTAAAAAGTACAAATATTAATGAATTGATGTCCAGTGAAGGGCATTTTGCAGACTCACTCTACAAACTTTTAAAAATTCATTTTAATGAACCAAATTTTAAACGCATCCGAAAAACAGACAAAAAAGAAAAATTATTAGGCACCAATTCCCTACTCACAAATGGAAATTATTATGCTTATGGCCTAGCAGCTTGTGCATTATGGACTTTAGGAATTCCACATTCCATGCCTGTTTCTCATGGCAGAACTCGCAGAGGAGCGCTTGTCTTTGACCTTGCAGATTTGGTAAAAGATGCTTGTGTCATGCCCCAAGCTTTCATTTCAAACTCACTGGGACACACGACAGGCAAATTCAAAAGCGAGGTTTTAGAAAATTTAGATAGGGCAAATGCACTCGTCTGTATGTTCGACTCTATAAAAAATATCTGTGAACTTTATCCAGAGAAGGCTTTATGATTATAATCGTAATATCAGAATGCACAAAAAAGGCCTTGCCCAAAACAAGAAAAATATTAAGTCATTATTTTTGGCAAATGGGCCGCAGAACTTGGATGGGAAAAATTTCCGAAGAAGGTTTAAAAGATGTTGAAATAGAATTAAAAAAAATTGTCACCCGTCAATCCTCCATTGCAATTTGGCGTATGATAGGACGGAAAAAGTATGAATTGCTTCATCAATTAGGTAACAAAAAAAGATTTAATGAAAAAGGCCTATATGCATGGTCAACAAAAAAATTAAAACCCTTAGATCAAAGTTTAATTGAACAAGAAGAAATAACTAAAAACTTTAATTTTTCTATAGCAACCACCCTTGTGAGTTTAGCTGCTTTATTTCACGATCTCGGGAAAGGAACAGTGGGATTTCAAAAAAAGCTCAGTCAAACCAATCCGAAACTTATGGGCGATCCTGTGCGCCACGAAGTCTTAAGCTGTTGGATATTAAATTCTGTCTTCAGCCAAATTCCAGACAGCGATAGCCAAGAAGAAAAGTGGTTAGAAATATTTTCTTCGCCTGAAACATTGAAAGAATTATTTATAAAATATCCTCAATTGGATTTAAACACGCGAAGTGATAATTTAAAAAATGAAAGAATCAAACCCGCTCTCTCACCTTGGAATGACTTTATAAAAATACTCCCCAATGGAGAAAAAAATAATTTCCCAAATTTAGAAAAAAAGTATTTAAGTTTAAAGGAAATAATTCTTTGGCTTGTCTTGTCTCACCATAAACTGCCTGAAGGAAATTACTTAACAGTTCCAAATGCAGCTGGTATAGAAAATTTACAAAAGATGTATTTCCGTTACGAAAATAAAAGCTCTTCAATTGATTACAAAAAAGAACTTGAAGGGAATTATACAAAATTGGCAGCAGGTGAGCAGCCTTGGGAAAATGCGGAATGGCTTAATAAGGTAACAACTCAAGCAAAAAAATTGTTCGATCTTTATAAAATAATGGAATATAAAAACATACAAGAATTCTTACCATCTGTTTATTTACTCTTAAGACCCGCACTTATACTTGGCGACTATAATGCAAGTGCAAGAAAAGTAGTCACTGCAGTTTCCCCAGAAAAAAACATTATTTATGCCAACACAAAAATGGAAAATAATGAAAAATTGTATTGTGACTCTTTGCCAACTCATTTATTAAAAGCAGAAGAGGACTCTCAGAATTTTATAAAATTATATCATCATATATTAAATAAAGAGAAATCTTTCCCAATTGTTTTATTTAAAGGACAAAAGCCAAACTACGAACAGATCAATTCTTTTACTTGGCAAGATGACTTCGCAAAAAAAATTGAAAATTTGCGCAAAGACAATGACAACACTCCCTTTTTCTGTTCCCTCTTTGCAGGCACGGGCAGTGGGAAAACGCTCGGGATTATAAAAACAATGCAAGCCATTGCCCCAGAAGTCGGTCAAGCGCGCTACTCCTTAGGAGTCGGTTTGAAAACTTTAGCCACCCAGACTGCGCATGAGTACTGGAATAAAGAAGGAAGAATAAAATTAAAAAAAGAAGACCTTTTGGTTTTTATTGGTGATCGCATTGCCCGCAACGAAGCAGAGAGAGTTCTCGAAGAATATAAAGAGGCAAAGGAAGAGAAAAAGGAGTTCAATGAAGAAGAATTGGGAACCTCAAACTCTTTAATAGACAAAGAACGACTTGAGATTTTCTCCGAATTTGATGGTGGTGCAGAAAATATTGTTGAAGAAATAAAAAATTATTCAGCCCTTTCTGAAAAAGATAAAATTATTTTATCAACCCCTATTACGGTTGCGACCATAGATCACTATATCCCCGGCTCAGAGTTGTTATCGGGCACCGATGCAGGCATGTCACTGCGCCTTGCAACAAGCGATTTAGCCATCGATGAAATTGATTCTTTTTCTTATTCCGATATTCCAGCAATGCAACGCCTGATTTTTTTCTCAGGTTATTTTGGCCGCAGTGTTCTTTTGTCATCAGCCAGTATGAGTTTTGAACTGAATAAATCTTTTTTTTCTGCTTGGCAAAAGGGACTTACTGCAGGGAATTTATTGCGTACAAAAAAAATAACTCAATTTGGTTATGCCTTTGCTTCTGAAAATTTCCAAAATTCCTGTGCGCACATACAAACACTGAACAGTGAAGTTAATTTTAATCATATATTACAATCTTTTTTAAATGGACAGATTGAATATTTAAATAATCAATTCCCCCGTCGCACTCTCAGTGCCAATATCACACTTCAGCAAATAGAAAGAAAATATGAAGAAGATATAAGAGTTTCATGGTTTAAAAGTATACAAAAACAAGTGATATCCTTTCATAAAACCAATGCAAATCCAATTGTTGTGAATGAAAAAGATTATAATTTTAGCGTTGGCTTCACCCGCTTTAACCAAATCCCAGTTGCGCAAAATTTTGCTCTTTGGCTTTCTGCGAATGCAACTATTCCAGATGATAATTTTTGCTTTGTCGTAATAAACTATCACTCGAAATATTTGCGTATTGACCGCAGTATTATTGAAAATTATTTAGATAGAAATTTAAAATGGATAGAAAATGATAACAAATATGTTGCAAAACTTTTTTCAGATGAAACCCTTCTTAAGTTTATTGCAAAGAATTCACAACACAAAAATATTTGCTTAGTTGTTTCTACAACCAGCATTCAAGAAACGGGTCGCGATCATGACTATGATTGGTGTATTTTAGATCCCTGTTCCGTTAAGAGCCTTGTCCAAGCAGCAGGTCGTGTGCGCCGACACAGAAAATGGGAATACAACACTCCCAATATTGCAATCCTCAACGTTCCTTCACAAGTTTGGTTTTCTGAAAAAGAACAAAAAAATATAAATGACCCATGGAGTTTTCCAGGATTTGGCGATTATAAATTATTTTCACAGCCACTTTTTTTACTGTTAAGACAATTTCCAATTGAAAAAGCTATTCCAAAATATACGGGGCCAATGAGCAAAGCAAATAATATTACAAATCCACATAAAGATTTAATTGAGAGAACAAAAAGAAAATTTACCCATCTTGGCATTCAATTTCCAATTGAATCTCCTGAAAAAGGATTTTCAGAGAGTGAAAGCTTTTTAAATACCAAAAAAATAACGAAGATCGACGCACAAGAGTCTTACTTTTACCCAAAGAATTTAACTGATAATCCTGCACGATGTTATGCAGAAATATATGAAAAATGGTATGCGGATGGTTTTAATGAAAATACTTGGAGTGGGACCAATATATTATCCAATTACATTCTCAATTTATTCCAACATTCACATAAAATGACTGAATTCAGACAGAGTGATATCAATTCAACAAAAAAAAGGACAAGTATAAAATTAATTTACACCAAAAATAGAGATTATTACTTTATTCAGCCCTTTGAAGGTAAATTTTGGGAAATTCGCAATAAAGAACGCCACGAAAAATGTAAAGCTCTCTTAAATATCAGTGTCGATAATTTTGAGCAACTCAGCAACAATGTTTTCATTGGCAATAGCAAATATTTTTTACTCAAGCTCCCCTTAGAAGGATTCAGCTCCGATGTTTTGCAGAAAATAAAAGATATTAAGGATACAAAATGCAAAGAAGAAATTCGTGAATCGTACGAAAGACTTGAACTAAACCTCAATCGCGATAAAGAATATGCGCTCATAAATGGTGAATATAAAACAGAAGCTATGTATATTCGAGAGATTGGACTTTATTATCCACTTAAAAAATAAATTCGGATTTTAATAAAGTCCTTTTTAAATAAGGAACACAATTATGGAGAATAAACTATTTTTAGATAACATATTATTTTTTATTTCGTACTTATTACTTATTGCTATTTTTTATACTATACAATTTTTACTTAAAAACCCAAAACACCAGTTTAAACGCAATCGATTCTTCGGTCATCGCACAGATGTATCCTTGAAATCTGATAAAAACTGGAAAATATTAAATCTTTATAATTGCAAATACACACTTATATTTCTGCACATTTTTAATTTTATTAACTTAGCATTTATGCTGGTAAAATATTTTCTAAACAAGCTAAGTATAAATAAAGAAATTCTTTTTTACTTCAGTTTTGTCACTTTAATACTCTTACTGATAACTGGATTATTCATAGTTTTTATAACTATGTTGAACTTAGAAAAAAGATTAAAAATATAATTTTATTTTTGCTTTAATTCCGCACGCCATTCGTCGGTTTCTAAATAATATTGAACAGCTTCTGCATAGCCCCCATTCTTTTTCCATTCACTTAAAAATAAATTGAATTCTTTTAGCAAAGATTTGTCTTTTTTTCGAATACCGACAGCTAGATCTTCATAATTTATTTTGTCTGATAAAACATGTAATTTTTGCTTGTGCTCCTGTTCGGCCATAAGGGAAAAAATGGAGTCCTGAGCAAAGGCGTCGGTGCGATTCTCGAGCACAGCTGTAACAAGATCGGCATTGGTATCAAAGCGATAGATTTTAGCGAGCTTTAATACTTTTTTGAGAAAGAAATCGGCGGTATTACCAGTTTTTACTGCAATTTTTACCCCCTCTTTATCGAGGTCAGTTAATGTCTTAAACTTTTCTTTATTTTTTGCAGAGATAACGAGAGAGTTACCACTTTTATAAATTGGATCACTAAAACTAATGACTTTCTCTCTCTCTTTGGTAATAGACATACCACCGGTAATAAAATCACATTTCCCAGCTAATAAAGCAGGAAAAACACCTTCCCAGCGAATATCGATCATATTTAATTTAACATTTAATTTCTTTGCAAAAAGTTCAAACATGCGGATGTCAAAACCAATCCACTTACCACTTGAAGATTTTACTTCAAAGGGTGCATAGCCTGCCGAAGTACACACCTTTAACTCTTTTTCTTTTTTAATACGCGCAAGCGTTTGGGAATATAGGTTAAAATGAGTAAAAAGGCACAGCAATGAGAGCAATAGAGTGATTCGTTTCAATTTCTTTTCTCCAGTCTTATTTAAGGGAACGAGAGATCGAGCGAAATAGGGCAGTGATCAGAACCATAGACATCTGAATGTATCCCTGCTTTCGATATATTGTTTATAAGATCTTCTGAGACAAAATGCGAATCAATTCTCCAACCAATATTTTTTTCACGCACACCTTTCCGGTTACTCCACCAAGTATAATGCCCACCATTTTTTTCAAATAATCTAAAGGCATCCAGATATCCCTCGGCAAGAAAATCAGTATACCATTGTCTTTCTTCCGGTAAATATCCTGGGTTTTTTTGATTTTGCTTTGGATTTGCTAGGTCAATTTCTTTATGTGCTATATTTATATCTCCACCTAAAACTATAGATATATTATTTTTTCTAAGCTCGATTAATTTACTTTGCAACTTTCTGCAAAAAGCGAGCTTATACTCAAGACGCTTTCCTTCAGGCTGGCTATTTGGAAAATAGGCGCTGGCATAAAAAATATCATTATGAAAAAAACCTAAAAATCGCCCCTCCTTGTCGAACTCAGGATCACCAAGTCCCATCTGGATATCTGTATTGGAAAAAGGCAGCTTTGTGTAGATTGCTACTCCACTGTAGCCTTTTTTCTCGGCGGGATGCCAGATGCTTTTATAGCCAAATGGTTCAATTTGTTCAGGATTCAGCTGTTCTGGCAAGGCTCTAACCTCTTGCATAAAAACGATATCTGCCTGTGAGTTCTCGAGCCAATTAAAAAAGCCAGCTTTAGCAGAAGCACGAATACCATTCAAATTCCAAGAATAAATTTTTAGCGACATGAATTATTGACTCCCAATATTGATTTAGCTACAGCTATTCTTCCTATTACCTGGGAATCTTCGATTCCTTTTAGGTATGCTGCTGAGAGTATAAAATTTAGACCAAGGTTGCAAAATGCTAAGACATATTTTAAAAGTTGCGAATAGTATCATTTTTAAACTCGTACTTGCTCTTCTGTTTGGCTTATTTGCGGGAAAATATTTACCGCAAGAGGTACAAGCTACACTCTATTCCATCAGTTTGAGCTTAAAAGACATCCTTATCTTTATTTTACCATTTATTATTTTCAGTTGTATTTTTTCTTGTTTACTCTCATTTAAATCCGATGTATTCAAGTTTATTATAGTCTTAATTCTTTGCATTTGTTTATCAAACTTTATTTCCACAATCATAGCGTTTAACGTAAGTCATTTAGCCCTATCACACTTAGATAATTTCTCTAATATTAACCAAGAAGGCCATACCTCCCTTAAACCTTTTTGGAATTTATCACTTCCGTCTCTTATTTCGAACAATGTAGCTTTATTTTCTGGTTTAGTTGCAGGACTTATTTTTTCGAAGTTTCGTAACAAACGGGTTGATGTTTTCGCAGACAAAATGCGTGACTCAGTTACATTATTTTTAAATAAAGCTTTTATCCCAATTTTACCTATTTTTGCTCTTGGTTTTATTATAAAACTCGAAAGCGATGGTGTTTTAACACAGATATTAAGTTCATATCTTCCTCTTGTACTTGCAATAATTATCACACAGTATGTTTATATTTCTCTTTTATATTTCATTGGCGCCGGCTTTAATATTAAGCAATTCATATATTTTGTTAAAAATGTCCTACCTGCAGGAATAATGGGTTTCAGTTCAATGTCGAGCATGGCAGCACTGCCACTGACAATTCAAGCTGCAGAAAAAAACACAGGCAATCGAGATCTTTCTAGAACGATAGCGCCTGCCACAGTGAATATCCATTTGATCGGTGATAGTTTAGCCATACCTATGATTGCCCTCGTTATAATGAGCACATTTGGCCCTGGATTTCCGGATATTTCAACGTTCCTCATATTTTCATTTTACTTCGTGCTGGCTAAATTTGCGGTTGCAGCTGTCCCAGGCGGAGGTATTCTCGTTATGATAACCATCCTCGAAACACAGATGGGTTTTACCCCTGAAATGAGTGGATTGATTACAGCAATCTATATTTTGCTCGATCCAATCATCACTTCAGCAAACGTTTTAGGCAATGGTGCATTTGCTATTTTGACCACAAAATTATTTGCAAAAAAAGCAGCTGAATAGTTGAGATTATGATTTATTCGTCATTTTAAGTTCGAGAAGAGATTGGACAGTTGCAAAGATTTTCCTTTGTTTTTCATTATCCAATTTCCTGAATTTATCAATCGTGATATTGCCAAACTCACAAACTATAAACTCGAGAAATTTTTTTCTATCTGTCACAAAATGATACATTTCTATAGCACGCTTGACTGTGTCTTCAAAGATGACTTTATCACTCTGTTTTTCAAGAAAATCATAAGCACCATTACGCATACACTCTTTTATGACTTTTAAATTGTCTTCACCCGTAAAAACTATGAGTACAGTGGCTAATTTTAAATTTTTAACAGATTTTAGCACGTCTAAACCAGAAACTTTTGGTAAATTTAAATCTATGATTGCAACTGAATAATTTTTTTCAGTTAGCTCTCGGACGGCATCACTTCCGTCGTACACTTGGCATATATTTTTAGAAAATTTCTTAAGTGTTTGAAAAATAAGCTTTTGAATATCTTTATCGTCATCAGCTACAAGAATAGATATTTCGTCTTCTACACCGTACATATAAAAACCTTTTTATAAAAATTTCTTCACATTTATCGGCTGAAAAAGTAACAAGCGTATTGGTACTTACCAAAGTGCCAAACTTTTGACTAAATTGTTAATTTGCTTTGCTTTATATAAATATTTATTAATTATTTCATTAGATTTATCTGACAAAAATGGATTTTCAATATTAATTTCAGTTCTTGTATCCAATTGACTTTTTCTAAGGCAGCTTTTATTTGTGGATGATTGAAGAAATTTTTTTTATCTCATTTCTCTATCAACAAAAGGGATTTTATATCTGAGAATATTATAATTTTAATTTAATAATTTATGTATTTCTTCAGCCAATATTTTTTCAACTTTTAGGTAGTCAATTCTTGCTAAAGGGAGGTTTTGGGATACAGAAAGTTCATCAACAGCCATTTGTAAATTTATGACACCTCTTCCTCTTAAACCACAAGGGACAATTGAAGAAAAAGTTTCAAGGGAGTTTGTAACATTAAAAGCGATACCGTGTTTTGTCACTTTATTTGCGATACGAATACCGACTGCTCCGATTTTATTCTGCCCCACCCAAACTCCTGGATTGATTTCATCACGGGTCACAGAAACACCAAATTGTGCTGCTGTGGAAATCATAGCCTCTTCCAATAAATTTACATATATACGTACAGATTTATTCAGTTTATCCATATGTACAATAGGGTAAACAACAACTTGTCCAGGTTCGTGGACAGTCACGCTTCCCCCTCTATCGATTTTATGAAAAGCAATTCCTTTGAACTTCAATTGTTCTGGGGGGATTTTCATATCATCGTAGAGTTCACGTTTGCCCATAGTGACTGTGGGCGGATGCTGCACGACAAGCAACACACCCTCACGTTTTGGTTTCTCTACGATTTCTTGATGGAGTGACTCCATAATACCGAGGGCGTCACTGTAAGTTAACAAACCAAGGTAACGAATTTCCATTTATTGAATAGCCTCACGTATACGTGCAGAAAGGAAATCCATGCACCAAACGACTAAGAAAATAAGGAATGCTAGGCTTCCCACCTGTGTCCAACGCGCAAGCATTTGCTCTTGGATAAGGATACTACCGATACCGCCTCCTCCAACAAGACCAATCACCGTCGCCATGCGCACGTTGATATCCCAGCGATAGATTGTGAAAGCTAAGAAGGGCAGAATAACCTGTGGAACAACGGCATACCAGACGATTGCTACACGTGTCGCACCTGTCGCTTGGAGAGCCTCAATGGGACCTTCTTCAACTCCTTCAACGGCTTCAGAGTACTGCTTTACAAGACTCGAAACGCTATGAATCATAAGAGCAAGGGATCCAGCAAATGGGCCAATGCCTATCCAAACAGAAAAGAGTATTGCCCAGATAAGTGGTTCTATGGAGCGGGTGATATTCATATAAGAACGAATAAGGACATAAACAAAACGCATCATGCGACTGTGACGTGTTAAGTTTCGTGATGCAAAAAAGGATAAGACAAATGCAACTGGAACACTAAAAAATGTTGCTATAAATGCAAGATAGATAGACTCTGCTAGTTTACTGAGAGCTTTACTAAAGTAACTTAAATCGTTTGGTTGACACGAAACTGAAAAAAGATCGACTTGATTTGCAAAGAAAACATTATGTAACTTTACGAATAAATTTAGGAACCATTGCATAGCATCATATAGAGAAGATGAACCAATATTCTCGCCTACACCTGGAATACCACACGCCAATTGCAAACTCAGGCGCCCAGCTCCTAGCAGACCATCAATTTGGAAAATTTTGGCTATGCTCACATTGGTTAAAACCCAACCTGTAATCACTGTTACGATAACGAGGATAAGAGCTTCGATTCGTGCCCATTTCCAATGTTGAGTTAATTTTAAAGAATCTTCTGGGTTATTTACTTGTAGTTTAGATATACTTGCAATCCATGAACCAAAACCCTTACACTTCATTGAAATTCCGAAGCCAATAAAAGCTCCAAGTGCCATGATATTAAAGAACCAAGACCATGGAAATTCAAAGTAACGGCTATCATAATCGAGAGATTCAATAATTTTGAGCGCTGTTGCGTTAGGTGGATCATTATAAGCTAAATATTCGACTCCGGGTAAAATAATAGAACATATTAAAACTTTCGTTAGGAATATAAGAAAATATCCCCACACAAACATTTCAATAACAACACCAGCAATTTGTCTTTTACGACGTTCAGATTCAATTACGGGAATATAGGAAGGAAATTGCATTAGTGTATCTCCACTTCACGAGCGTCAGCGCCATAGATATCTTTAAACCATTTTTCAGTGATGTCCGTTGGTTTACCCTCAAAAACCAATTCACCATTTTTCAATGCAATCACATGTGTGGAGTAATCTCGAACTAAACTTAAAAAGTGCAAATTGCAAACTACTGTAATATTATGTTTTTGATTTAAGTCGCGGAGATAATTCATTACGGAATAACTTGTGGAAGGATCGAGAGATGCGACAGGTTCATCTGCTAGCAGAAGATCGGGATGTTGCATAAGTGTTCGCGCAATAGCCACACGTTGCTTTTGTCCGCCAGATAAGCCATCTGCACGTATCAGTGCTTTATCTTCAATTCCAACAATACGGAGTGCTTGATAAGCTTCTTCAATCCATTTTTCTGGCCATTTTTGAAAAATACCGCCCAAGAATTTATTTTCGAGTTGTCCCAAACGTCCAGTTAAAACATTATTTAAAACATTTCTTCGATTCACTAAATTGAAATGTTGAAAAACCATGCCAATTTTTGTCCGAGCTTCCCTCAATTGATGCTCTTTTATATGCGTTATATCACGTCCTTCAAAAATAACGGATCCAGATGTTGGCTCATGAATTCTGTTAATACAACGTAACAAAGTTGATTTTCCAGAACCGGATAATCCTATCACAGCCAGAAATGCCCCCTTGGGAACGTTAAAGCTCACTCCCTTCAAAGCTTTTGTTCCATTAGGATAAGTTTTAACAAGGTCTTTCACTTGCAAAATAAACTCGTAATCTCGTGCTGGCTGAAATGTCACGCAAAAACTCCTCAGTTTTCTAATCAATCTAAGCTAAAAAATATCTAAGCTTGTATTAGGACTCGGTACAGACTCCCCAAATTCCAAGTTATAGCCGTCGCCTATTCCTAGTTGTACTCTGTAATACATGTCAAGGTATCCTAGAACTTTTGCAACGTATTTTTTTGTCTCTTGATATGGAATATTTTCATAAAACTCATCTACTGTTAACCTATTATTTTGATTTATCCAACGATTTACAGCCTCTGGCCCACTGTTATAAGCTGCAGTCGCTAATAAGTAATTTCCGTTATAAATGGTCAGCAACATTTTTAAATACCATGCCGCAAATGCAATGGACTGAGAAGGACTCTTTAACAAGCTGATATTAAAGTTATCTTTCCCAATATTATCCGCGATATTTATACCGGTATAAGGCATGATTTGCATCAATCCTATTGCCCCAACTGGACTTTCCGCACGTGGAATATAATGCGATTCGGCCCGCATGATAGATAGGATCCAAAAGGGATCTAAATCAAGTAGTTTCGCAGCTGAAATAACATCTGGCCAATAAGCTAACGGAAAATTAAGCTTCCAAAAGTTCGTTTTCTCTGTCCACACTTCTTTATAACTATAATCATCTATAGGGTTTGCAAAGGAATTGCGCGCAAGATCTCCTGCATTTTTATAGTCATAAGAAGAATATGCTAAATTAGCTAAAATGATAGCTTCATTCCGTTTTAGATTCTTATTCTTAAAATCTTCAATATATAATGAAGCAATATTAGCTAGATCATAGCGCGCCAATCGACGGATATTTTCGAACTTCTTATTTCTAAGTTTTCCTTTAATAAAAGGGTTAAGTTTGTTTGTATAGTAGTCTTTATAGACATTGAGTCGTTCAAGATTTTTTTGCGCATTTGGCCATTTAAATTTATTGAGTCTCCAGCGTGAAAAAATGGGATAGGGGTATTCATCTGTTTTCTCACTGATAGCTTTCAGTTCATTTTTATATTCTAAATTATAATAGTTATTTTTATCTAATAATGACAACCAATACTGAAATTTTGCAACTGGACTGTTTCTCCTATTTATTTCTTTTTCAATATAATTCTTAGCTGTTTTTTCAGCTTCTTTTTTTTGTGATGATAAATAATATTGCCAAAACAATGACCAATTTTGTTCATCATTTGTAGGGAATACATTATTTTGTGATAAGTATTGCGCTGATTCCGTATGCCTTTTGGCAAAATGCAGTGATGAGCTGTATTTTATACGTGCAACTTCAGCAAATTTAGAATTTGGATATTCACTAAAAAGTTCTTTATAATTTTGCGCAGCTTTTACGGGTAATTCTAAGGAATTAAGGACGCGTCCCCTTAAATCAAGAATCTTATCTCTGCTAAAATTGTTATTATACGTTTTTGCAACAATTAAATAGTCCAGCATTTGATTGGCCAAATAGTATTCTCTTGCAATGACAAGCATATTTGCAATTTCAAGAAGTTTCTCTTTTTCATGCATTGGCAAAGAATCGATTTCTTGCTGAGGATGTATTTTATCAGGATTCACACCAATCAAAGATAAAATATAATTTCTTGAATCAGGTTGCTTACCAATTCTTTTAAAAATCTCACGCGATAAATATTGCATACTTTCGTCTCGAAAATACAAACTGCCAAGGCTCCCTCCAGAACATTCAATTGTCGAGAGAATAGCCATGGCATCTCTGCCTGATTTTTCTAACGGATAAAATAAGAGAGGTTTTTTTAGGTAAGATAAGGAAAGATTAGGATCGTTAAAAGTCAGAGCAGCATTCGCTAAAGCTACTAATATTTCATTGAGTTTTTCCCAATTTGTATTTTTATCGATCGCTTTTTTAAATTTATTATAATAATGGATTGATTCCGATTTTAAATTTGCATTCAACAAAGCATCTATATAAAGTGGAGCAATTAAAGGAAATAATATGGACTCAGATCTATGGGCTATTGCTTTTAAGACAAGAACTCCACCTGAATAATCCTTTTTACTTATTAAGTACTTTGCATAAAGTATTTTGAAAATTTCCTTTTCATCAGAATTTAAATATTTAAAATTCTTTTTTAGATTTAAAATAGAAAAATCTGCATATATTCTTAGATCCCCTTCACTAGATAAATTGAGCATACCTAAAAGGGTATATATTTTTTCCTCATTTTTTTTAAGTTTTAAAAATGATTGCTTTAATCCTTCTAAATATTCTTTCTCTCGTTTATCTTTTAATGAAAGAAAATCTTTGTAAAAATTAACATACTTTTTGCCCATAATTTCTGAATTTAGGTTTTCTCTTGCATAAGAAAACTGTATATTCGTAGTGCAGCTTAAAAGTGTTGCAACACAAAGGACTCGTATGATCAAAAAACTCAAATGGCTTTTCCATCCCATATCTATTCTCGTTCTGGCCCAAATTTGTTGGGGACTATTAATGTTTGTCTGGATCAGATGGTACATTCTTAGAAGCCAAGAAATAAATAGCCTTATCGAAAAAATTTCTTTACCAGCAACGAGCTCAGGACAATGGGTCATCCTTGCCCAAGGTTGTATTCTCATGGGGTTTATCCTCATAGCACTCTATATGATCTTTGTGAGTCAACGTAGACTTTCTCGTATAACTAAAATGCAAGATACAATTTTAAGCAGCGTGACACATGAATTGAAAACTCCATTGGCGAGTATACGCCTTTATGCAGAAACAATGTTACTTCGCGCTGTGAGCGAGGAAGAAAAGAAAAAATTTTTACGCCGCACTCTCAGTGAAACAGAAAGATTACAAAGACTCATAGATACTGTGCTTATATCAGCCCGCCTAGAATCAGACAAATCTTCACTTGCTCATGTCAGGGTCAATTTGAGCGAACTCTTTGCAAATTGCTGCAATCAAGTTAAAGATCGATTTTCTGAAAGCAGATCTTTTGACTTTCAATTAAATTCACCCAATGATGAAAAAGAGTTTTTTGTTTGGGGAAATCCCTATCATCTTTCAATGCTATTTGATAATTTGCTTGACAATGCAGTCAAATATACTGAAAAAGGTGGCTCAATTGTCGCAGGAATTTTACAAAAAAAAGAAGTTGTTCAAGTTTTTATCAAAGACAATGGACAAGGAATTGAAAAAAATAATTTAAAAAAAGTATTTAAAAAATTCTACCGAGTCGAACGAAATTCAAAACTCAAAGTACAAGGCTCTGGACTTGGCCTTTCCGTGTGCCACTCAATTGTTAAAGAGCATCATGGAAAATTATATGCCATGAGTGAAGGACTTAATAAAGGAACAACGTTTTATGTCGAACTCCAAAGACTTTCTCCTAATAGTGGAAGATGAAGAAGCAATTGGTGAAGGTTTACAGTATAATTTTGAAGCAGAAGGATTTGAAGTTGCTCTTGTCCCCGATGGAAAAGAAGCTATTTATTTTATTAAAGAACACTATGATAAAATATCCACTATTATTCTCGATCTTATGTTACCACAAGTTGATGGTTATGAAATTTTAAAAAAAACACGGATACTTGCTGAACGTATTCCAATCTTAGTTTTAAGTGCAAAAAGTCTTGAAATAGATCGCGTTAAAGCTTTTGAATTGGGAGCTGATGATTACGTAACAAAACCATTTAGTCTATCAGAAATCATATTAAGAGTTAAAAGACTTGTACAAAGAAGAAAGTGGTATAAACCCAATGGAAAAGAATCGATCCAAAAATTTGGGCAATCTTTATTTGATCCAGAAAGATTAACAATCACATCTGCTGAAGGAATTACATATAGAATTTCTCCGACGGAAGGACTTCTAATTCAAGTTTTTATCGAAAATGAAAATAAAATCCTCACACGCACTGATTTATTGCAAAAGGTTTGGCAATACGAAGCAACAATAGAAACACGAACCGTTGATGTTTTTGTTGGAAAACTTAGAAAATATATTGAAAAAAATGCTGCGAAACCTGCTCATATCATTTCTGTAAGAGGTGTTGGCTACTCCTACGTCACTAAGAACAATGAGAAAAATTGAATCCAATCCTCGGTCACTCTTGTCACAAAATCAAAATCATGTCATGATCATAGAGCGTTGTTGCTTTCAAATTTAATGAATAATTTAAGGACAACGAATTGCCTAAACTCTTTTGTTCTCTCGCCCATTGAGGCTGTGTTGTGTGGTTGTCCACTGTGAGACAAAAATTTATGGAGTGGGTCTTAATATGACTGATCATCGCAATAAAACACCTCAAAGGTGTTGTCGTTCTTTTCGCAAATCCCTTTCTGATGGAGACTGTGTTCTTCTCGGTGGATCCACCGGTTCTCTTCTTTATGAAAAAGGTATATTTATCAATCGATCTTTTGATGAAGTGAATTTGTCTCAACCTGATCTTGTGAGCAAAATACATAGCGATTTTATTGCAGCAGGGGCGCAAATAATCGGGACAAATACCTGGGGCGCAAATTCATTTAAATTAAAAGCATTTGGTTTAGAAAATAAATTCCGTGAAATCAATTTCGCTGGAGCAGAATTAGCGCGCAAAGCCGCGCTCAATCAAACCTGGGTCGCTGGTACTTTGGGACCTTTGGGTGTGCGCATAGAACCTTGGGGACCAACTTCACTCGATGAAGCGCGTGATGTTTTTAAAGCCCAAGCGGAAGCACTTATCAAAGGGGGCGTTGATCTTTTTATAATGGAAAGCTTTGCTGACCTCTATGAAATACAACAAGCCATTCGTGCAGTTAGAGAATTGGGTGATCTTCCTATCATTGCAATGATGAGCGTAAATGAAGAAGGACACAGTTTATACGGAACTGAACCTGAGTGGTATATCCGTAAACTCGATGAATGGGGAGCAGATGTCGTTGGCGCAGATGGAGGAAATGGACCTACCCCCATGCTCGAGCTGCTTAAGAAATTTAAATCATCCACGAAAAAACCAATTATACTTTGCCCGAATGCCGGTCAGCCACGTATGGTTGATGGCCGGCTTATTTATATGGCGAGTCCAGAATATATGGGCGAGTTTGCCAGACAAGCATTTCTTAAAGGTGCACGTTTATTAGGTGGCAGTAGCGGAACTTCGCCTGCACATATAAAAATTATGGCTGGAGCATTGCGCCAAGCAAAAGCATTTGATCAAGTAGAAATAAAGCCGCACGAAATTATAGAACACACGCTCGTGCATCCAACGACTGTGCCTCGCGTGCAACAAAGTAACTGGGCTAAAAAAATAGCTGACGGTGAATTTGTCGTCTGTATGGAACTTTTACCTCCTAAAGGACTTGAAACCGAAAAAATAATTGAACGTTCCGAAATATGCAAAAAACATGGAATTGATGCCATCAATATTCCCGACGGACCACGCGCATCGGCACGCATGAGTTCTTTAGCAACAGCATGTATTATTGAACGAGAAGTCGGTATAGAAAGTATACTGCATTATGCTTGTCGCGATCGAAATTTATTAGGCATTCAGAGTGATCTACTCGGTGCTTCGGGTCTTGGAATAAAAAATATTCTCTGCATCACTGGGGATCCTCCCAAAATGGGGCCTTATCCTAATGCAACTGCAGTTTTTGATATCGATGCCATCGGTCTCGTCAATATGGTAACAAGATTAAATACGGGCTATGACTTAGGTGGCTCGAGTATAGGTCGACACACAAGTATGAGTGTTGGTGTGGGCGCAAATCCTGTGGCAATTGATCTCGAAAAAGAAAAATCCCGTTTCCGTTATAAAGTGGAAGCAGGAGCGGAATGGGCAATAACCCAACCCGTGTTTGACTCTGAATCGCTCTTTCGTTTCTTAGAGTTTTCTTCGCAATTTAGAATTCCAATTATCGCTGGGATTTGGCCCTTAAAAAGCATTCGCAATGCTGAATTTATGGCCAATGAAGTTCCTGGAGTTTTTATTCCAAATAATGTTTTAGAGCGCATGCGCAAATGTAAAACAGCAGAAGAACAGACACAAGAAGGAATACTTATTGCCCGTGAACTTATTGAAGAGATCAAATCATCCGTTCAAGGATTACAAATCAGTGCTCCACTCGGTATGGTTGATTTTGCATTAAAACTTCTAT
Source organism: Fluviispira sanaruensis (assembly GCF_004295685.1). Taxonomy (NCBI): domain Bacteria; kingdom Pseudomonadati; phylum Bdellovibrionota; class Oligoflexia; order Silvanigrellales; family Silvanigrellaceae; genus Fluviispira; species Fluviispira sanaruensis. The sequence continues at coordinate 1,237,309 of NZ_AP019368.1, read as the reverse complement.
AAAAATTTAAACATATTTTTTGTTACATTATTAGGAACGAGACATGTCAAAACCAATTGTCCACTTTGTTTTAGAAGATATGGACGTCGAGGTTCCTATTGGAACACCATTTCAAGAAGTCGTCGATGCGTGTCAAGCTGATGTTACCTTTGGATGTAGAAATGGGACATGTGGAACTTGTCGCATAAGAATTGATGATGGCCTAAATAATCTCTCAGAAATGCAACGAGAAGAAAAAGATTTCTTAGTATCAATTGATGCTGAAAAAAATGAAAGACTTGGTTGCCAAGTCTGCATTAAAGGAAACTGTAAAATAAGTTATATAGGTCTGTAAAAATGAAAAAGACAATCAAAGAGTTGATGCAAGAAAAAATTCTCGTGCTTGATGGGGCAATGGGTACTCAAATATTTGCGAACGATCCTACAATAGATGACTATGGGGGAATTGATTTTGATGGTTGCGTAGAATTACTCAATGAAAGAAGAAAAGAATGGATACAAACCATTCATTGTAATTATTTTAATGCAGGCTCCGATGCCGTCGAAACCAATACTTTTGGTTGCAATGAAGTTGTTCTTGCAGAATTTGGCATTGCGCATAGAACCTGTGAATTAAATATCATTGCTGCAAAACTCGCACGCGAAGTTGCAGACAATTACAAAACTCCTAAATATGTTATTGGCAGTGTTGGACCTGGCACGAAATTGATTTCACTTTTACAAATTGACTACGCTACACTTTATAAAAGTTATTATGAACAAATGAAAGGGTTATTAATCGGTGGGGTTGATGTTATCTTAATTGAAACCTCACAAGATATAAACCAAGTAAAAATAGCTGTGCGTGCAGCGAAAAATGCAATGCGTGAGCTGAAAATTAAAGTACCAATTTGGACACAAGTTACAATTGAGTCCTCTGGCACAATGCTAGTTGGAAGCGACATACAATCAGCTTTAACGGCAATAGAGTGTTTAGATATTGATTTAATCGGGATGAATTGTGCAACGGGCCCAGACGAAATGCGTTCCCATATTGCCTATTTATCCCAAGCTGCACCCTTTGCACTTAGTGTTCTGCCAAATGCAGGTCTGCCACAAAATATTGGTGGAAAAACTGTTTATCCATTGGGCCCGATCGATTTTTCTAAAAAAGTAACAGAAATGGCCAAAGATTTTTCTTTAAATGTAGTTGGTGGTTGTTGTGGAACAACCCCAGAACACATTAAAGAATTAGTTACTTTAGCCAATCGACTGCCTGCAGGTATTCGTAAAATAAATCCTGAAAGATGTGTGAGCAGTTTATATTCCTCTGTTTCGTTAAATTTAGAACCAAAACCACTTTATGTAGGTGAACGCACCAATGCCAATGGTTCGAAGAAATTTCGTGATTTACTTGCAGAAAATGATTACGATGGACTTGTTCAAATAGCCAAAGGACAACTCAAAGAAGGTGCCCATATTCTTGACGTCTGTGTCGCATACGTTTCACGTAACGAAACAGATGATATGGAAAAATTTCTTAAAAAACTTGTAACACAAGTAAATATTCCATTGATGATCGATTCAACCGAAGTCGGTGTGATAGAAAAAGCTTTACAAATTGCCCCAGGAAAATGTATCGTCAACTCAATTAATTTTGAGGATGGCGAAGAAAAAGCAAGAAAAATATTAACCTATTGTAAAGAATATGGAGCCGCTGTTGTTGCCTTAACAATTGATGAAGAAGGCATGGCAAAAACGGTTGAAAAGAAATTATCCATTGCTGAAAGAATATATAATCTTGTTGTTGGTGAATTTAAATTAAACCCTGGTGATCTTATTTTCGATCCATTAACCTTTACTTTAGGCAGCGGCGACGAAGAATTTAGAAAATCAGCTATTGCAACAATCGATGGAATTAAAAAAATAAAAGAAAAATTTCCTGGAGTGAGAACGATTTTAGGCTTATCCAATGTCAGTTTTGGTTTAAGCCCATTCACGCGGCAAATGCTCAATTCCATGATGCTTTACTATGCAGTCAAAAATGGTCTGGATTTAGCAATTTTAAATGCTTCAAAAATAATTCCTGTGGCAAAAATAGAAGAAGAGGATAGAAAATTATTTACCGATCTTATTTATGACAATCGCAGTGAAAACTATGATCCTCTGAAAAAAATATTAGCCAAATTTTCTAATGTTAAAAAAGAAAGCGGTGGAGCTGTTTCTAAACGATCGACAATGCCTATCGAAGACAAACTGAAACTCGATATTATTGATGGAGAAAAGCAATATATTGCTGAAGATTGTCAAGAAGCCCTGCAAAAATATTCGCCATTGCAAATAATTAATACGATTTTACTCGATGGTATGAAAGTTGTTGGTGAGCGCTTTGGTGCAGGAGAAATGCAATTGCCATTTGTGCTTGAGAGCGCTGAAGCTATGAAAACAGCCGTGAAATTCCTCGAACCTTTTATGGAAAAGAAATCGAGTTATAGCAAAGGAAAAATAATTCTTGCCACAGTAAAAGGCGATGTACATGATATTGGCAAAAATTTAGTTGAAATTATTCTTTCTAATAATGGATTTGAAGTTGTTAACTTAGGAATTAAACAACCCATAGAAAGTATAATCGAAAAATACCGTGGCTCCGATGCCGACGCCATTGGCATGAGCGGTTTACTGGTAAAATCGACCGTGATCATGAAAGAAAACCTTGAATATATGAACGATAAAGGTTTTAGCATCCCTGTCATTTTGGGCGGAGCTGCCCTCACCCGTGAGTTCGTTGAAAACGAATGTCAAGCGACTTATAAAGGTGCTGTCTTCTATGCTTTTGATGCCTTTGAAGGACTCAAAATCATGGAAGGATTGGCTAACAAAAAAGGCGATATCACAAAAGAAGAAATCAGCACCATTCGCAAAAATGCCAAAGCGACGCCGAAAGAAAATAAAGAAGAAATTGATACGACGATTAAAATAATAAGAAAAGGCGAGACTAAGATATCACTCGATGAACATTTACAAAGTTCTTGGGTGCGAAAAAATGAAACAATTCCCACCCCTCCTTTTTGGGGAACAAAAATTATTTCTGAACCGCTTGAAAATATTTTTGCATTTCTCGATGAATTTGCCCTTATCCGCAGCCGCTGGGGTTTCTCGCAAGGTAACAAAAGCGATGCTGAATTCGATCAAATATTAAATGAAAAAGCCTATCCTCTTTATAAAAAAATGAAAAGAGAATTGATTGAAACTAAAAAAATTCAACCTAAAGCAATTTATGGATATTATCCCGCCTGTTCGCGCGAAAATAAAATTTTAGTTTATGCTTTAAATACAAACGAAAATATTCCGCCAAATAAAAGAGAAATAATTGCAGAATTTGCATTTCCACGCCAAAACTCTGGGCGCAGACTGTGTATTTCAGATTTTTTACAGCATGAAAACTCAGGAAAAATAGACACCTTGGGCATGCAAATTGTAACTTTAGGTGAAGAACTCTCTAAAGAAACAAGCATTCTTTATCAGCAAGAAAAATTTTCTGAATATTACTATTTACATGGTATTGGCACTGAACTCACGGAAGCCTATGCTGAACTGATACATAAACGTATTCGCTCTGAACTTGGAATTGTTAACAAAGATGCAAAGATTTTGCGTCAGCTCTTCAGTCAAGGGTATCAAGGTTCACGCTACTCATTCGGTTACCCTGCCTGTCCAGATATGGAATGCAATGTTCCTTTATTAAAGTTACTCCACGCAGAGAGAATTGCAGTACGAGTTTCTGAAGCATTTCAAATGGACCCCGAGATGACTACAAGCGCTCTAGTATGCTGGCACCCGCAAGCTCGTTACTTTTCAACCTGAATATTTATTTGAAATTCAATTTTCTCAATTCTTTTAACTCTTCTTCCTCTTTTAAATAATTTGTATCGAGAATTTGCTGCCCAAATGATAAGAAAATAATTGCTAACATTGCAGCAAAAGTCACCCACCCATACAATTGATTTATCGCTATTGAACAAATTGCGATGAGTAAAGCCTCAATTATTATACTACGAGTGACTGAAAATTTTAAGACAAATATATGGAGAAAACATTCAAAAGAAATTGCTAGACACAATAAAAAATTAACTAAACTTATAAAAGTAAAGGCAATTGGACTTTCATTTGCAATTAAGAAGAAGGTTGCAAAAAGACAGCAAACGACGCTGAAAATAAAAGCAGCACAAGAAAAAAAACGAATGGGCATTAGTTTTCTCCTTATTGAATAAAAGAATATAAGTTTTACTTATTTAAAGACTTCTCTATTCTCATGCATACTGTTTAAATAGTCTAGAACTTTAAAAATAGAATATTAATGCAGCGAATTTTCATTGACACCCGAAAAAAAATCGGCTAGTAAGTCAATAAGTAAAAATTTTAGCGTTCCGGTCGCGTCAAATATTGTTCCTTGTAAATTGGAGAAATCAATATGGCTCAACATAAATCTTTTGCATATAGCTATCTACTAAGCGCAGCCCTACTTCCACTTGCCACTTTTTCTCAATCAGTTTTTGCAGCTGAAGTTCCTGCTGGAACAAAATTAGCGGCAAAACAAATTTTAAATGTGGGTGTAGGAACGGAAGCCCCAACACTTGATCCACAAAAAATGCAAGATAATGTAAGCAGCCGTATTTCTGAAGACTTATATGAAGGCCTGCTCTCTACCACCGAAGCAGGAGAGTTAGCCCCTGGTATCGCTGAGAAATGGGAAGTGAGTGCAAATGGATTAACCTACACTTTCCATCTCAGGAGCAATGCAAAATTTTCCGATGGCTCTCCAATCACCGCTGATGATGTTGTGTTTTCCTACCAACGTTTAACCGATCCTAAGACAGGTTCAACTTACGCTGATTTTATTAACATGGTGAAAAATTCTGACGCTATAAACAACGGTAAATTGAAACCCACAGAACTCGGTATAAAAGCACTTGATAAAAAAACGATACAAATCACGCTTTCACACGTAACACCTTATTTTTTAAAACTAACAGCTTATCATTCCTTATATATCGTTAAAAAAGAAAATGTTCTTAAACACGGTGACCAATTCACTCTACCCGAAAACTTAGTTTCAAGTGGTCCATATAAACTCACCTACTGGAAAGTTGGGGACAAAATAACTTCTGAACGCAACCCTCACTACTGGAACAATGCTAAAACTGTCATTGATAAGGTAAATTATTGGCCAATAACTGATGTCAACACCGAACTCCAAATGTTCCAAACTGGGCAACTTGATTTCACTTATGAGTTCCCTTCTGACAAATTTCAATTGTTAAAGAAAACCATCGGTAAGGAAGTGCAAACAAATCCTTATTTGAGCATCTATTATATCGATTTAAACAATAAAAAACCTCCTTTTAAAGACAATATTAAGCTGCGTCAAGCTCTCTCCATGGCAATTGATAGAAAAATATTAACTGAAAAAATAGCGGGTCGGGGCGAGATCCCAAGTTATGACATCGTTCCATGGGGCACCAGCGATTATAAACAGAACAAACCCGAATGGGCAGATTGGCCAAGGGAAAAGCAAGTTGCAGAAGCACAACGCTTGTATAAAGAAGCAGGTTATTCAAAAGAAAATCCTGTAAAGTTTAACATATTATACAACACAAACTTGCAACATAAAAAAGTATACACAGCAATAGCTTCTATGTGGGAAAAAACCTTGGGCGCAAAAGTAACTCTTGAAAATAAAGAATGGAAAGTCTTTATTCAAGACCGTATTCAAGGCAATTTCCAAGTGGCACGTGATGGCTGGATTGCTGATTACGACGATGCTAGTTCCTTTACAGATATGTTTCAATCCACACACAAACAAAACAATTCAAAATATTCAAATAAAAAATACGACGCCCTTATTAAACAAGCAGCAGTTGAAATGGATTTGAAAAAAAGAGCAGAAATTTTGCGTCAGGCATCTGCTATGATGATGAATGATTACCCTGCCATTCCATTGTTTACTTATGTATCGAGCCATTTAGTCAAATCACATTTAGGTGGTTATTCAGGTAAAAACGCTCAAGATAGACAAAAATCGAAAGATTTTTATATTATCGACATACAAACGACTGCGGAACGTTAATCCAATACGCTCGGTTTAATATTAAAATCGAGCTATTAAACCCTGATCTTATTTATCTAAAGGTTGGTTAGTTATGGTTTCATATACTATAAAAAGATTTTTTGGTGCATTGCCGACTCTTCTTGTCGTAGTCACTCTTTCCTTTTTCCTTATGCGTCTTGCCCCCGGTGGACCTTTTTCAGGAGAACGTGTTCTCACACCTGCGGTACAAGCAAATCTCGACGCAAAATATCATTTAAACGATCCCATTTTTATTCAATACTTAGATTATATTTGGTCGTTGATGAAAGGTGACTTTGGCCCATCCTTTAAATACCCAGATTGGACCGTGAATCAGTTGATAGCTCAAGGCTTCCCCGTTTCTGTGTGGCTAGGTGGCTGGGCTATTTTGATAGCAGTTTTAATTGGAATTGCTATTGGATCACTTGCTGCTTTTAAACAAAATACATGGATAGACTACATGGCAACAGGTATGTCAATGACTGGTATTTCCATACCATCTTTTGTTACAGCGCCAATGATGACTCTTTTGTTTGCGGTTATCTTGCATTGGTTGCCTGCAGGTGGCTGGAATGATGGTGCATTAACCAGCATGATATTGCCTGTGACGGCTCTCGCTCTTCCGCAAATCGCAATTATCAGCAGAATTATGCGTGGAAGTATGATTGAAGTTTTAAAAAGCAATTATATTCGCACTGCAAAAGCCAAAGGGATACCCAATCGCGTTATTATTTTCAGACATGCGATTCGCCCTGCAATCCTTCCCGTTGTTTCCTATTTAGGGCCAGCAACCGCGGGCATTATCACAGGTTCCGTGGTGATTGAACAAATTTTCAGTTTGCCCGGACTCGGAAGTTATATTACGAAAGGTGCATTAAATCGAGATTACACGTTGGTATTAGGTACCGTTATCCTATTTGCTGCAATCATTATTGCATTTAATTTTATTGTTGATGTACTTTACGCCGTTATTGATCCAAAAATTAAATACTAAGAAATAGGTGAATTATGTCAGTCATACCAACAACTGCAGGATTAAATAAAAAAGCTCTCACGATGCAAGCTCTTAATACAGGTTTAGAAGTAAAAGGGCGGAGCCTCTGGAAAGATGCATTCAATCGACTTAGTAAGAATAAAGCATCGGTTGTCAGTCTTATCATTTTATTTTTGATCGCTTTAGCCGTTATTTTTGCACCTTATTTATCTCATTATCAAATGGCAGACACCGATTGGGATTCCATCGGACTTGCCCCAAACTTTTCAACTCTGCATTTTTTTGGCACCGATGATCTTGGCCGCGATGTTTTTGCCCGTACCCTTTACGGTGGAAGAATGTCGCTTATGATTGGGATTATTTCAAGCATAGTGAGTATTGTTATCGGAATAGCTTATGGCGCCACATCTGGATATATCGGTGGCAAAACCGATGATATCATGATGCGCATAGTAGACATTATTTATTCCCTACCTTTTATGTTTTTCGTAATTCTTTTAATGACCTTTTTTGGCCGTAATATATTTTTAATATTTGTTGCAATTGGTGCAGTGAACTGGCTTGATATGGCGCGTATTGTGCGTGGACAAACACTGAGTTTAAAAAGCAAAGAATTTATAGAGGCAGCCCATGCAGGTGGAGTGAGTTCACCCATCATCATTTTCCGTCATATTGTTCCAAATATTTTAGGCATCGTTATTGTTTATGTTACTTTAACCATTCCACAAGTTATTCTTACAGAATCATTTCTCTCATTTCTTGGCTTAGGTGTCCAAGAGCCAGCAACAAGCTGGGGGGTTCTTATCAATGATGGAGCACAAAACGTAACAGTTGCATGGTGGCGATTGGTGTTTCCAGCTTCATTTCTAGTTGTTACTTTATTTTGTTTTAACTTTATTGGGGATGGATTACGCGATGCACTCGATCCAAAAGATCGCTAAGTATTTGGGGAAATAATGTTATGTCTTTGCTCAGTGTTCATAATTTAAGTATCGCGTTTTCAACCAATGATGGAGTTGTCAACGCTGTAAATGGAATTAGCTTGTCCTTAAATAAAGGAGAGGCTCTTGGAATTGTGGGAGAATCCGGATCAGGTAAAAGTCAACTTGTTCTTGGTATTATGGGATTACTTGCACAAAATGGAAAAACATTTGGCAGTGTAAAATTTCATGATAAAGAATTGATAGGTCTCAAACAAAACGAATTAAATAAAATTCGTGGCGACAAAATATCAATGATTTTCCAAGATCCAATGACATCTCTTAATCCCTATTTGCGTATTTCAAAACAGATGACAGAAGTGCTTATGCTGCATAAAAATTTAAGTTATGCAGACGCAAAAAAAGAATCTATCAACATGCTCGACATGGTACGTATACCTGAAGCAAAAAATAGAATTGATATGTACCCCCACGAATTCTCTGGAGGTATGCGCCAGAGAGTGATGATCGCGATGAGTCTTTTGTGTAAACCTGACCTTCTCATTGCGGATGAACCCACAACCGCTCTTGACGTAACAGTGCAGGCACAGATTGTTAACTTATTGCAGGATCTCAAAAAAGATCTCGACACAGCGATTATTTTAATCACCCATGACTTAGGGGTTGTTGCAGGTATTTGTAACAATGTCATGGTTATGTATGCCGGCCGAACCATGGAATATGGATCGGTTGATAATATTTTTTACAATCCACAGCATCCTTATACCCAGGGTTTACTGCGGTCTATTCCGCGTCTGACCGATGAAACATATACTGATTTACCAACAATACCTGGCAATCCTCCCAGTTTACTTAATTTACCACAAGGCTGTCCATTTCAAGAGCGTTGTGAATTTGCAATCGAGAAATGCTCTATTAAACCACCGCCTTTAGTTACTTTAAGCCATGATCGTAAAAAAGCTTGCTATAGGGAGAATGTACTATGAATCAACCCATTTTAAGTGTTAAAAATTTAAAAGTGCATTTCCCTATTTCCAAAAAAGGTACCTTTTTTCAAAAAGTAAATTTAAAAGCCGTTGATGGTGTTACTTTAGAAGTTTATAAGGGAGAAACTCTGGGTGTAGTTGGGGAGTCGGGCTGTGGTAAATCCACTTTGGCCAGAGCCATTATGCGTTTGTTACCTTCTACAGAAGGTTCCATTACTCTTTTAGGTAAAAATTTATTAGGACTGAATAAAACTCAATTGCGCAATGCACGTAAAGACATTCAAATGATCTTTCAAGATCCGCTTGCATCTCTCAATCCACGTATGACTGCAGGACAAATTATTGCTGAACCACTTAGAACTTTTTTTCCCCAGTTAACTCATAACGAGGTCAAAGTAAAAGTTGCAAATATGATGAGTCTTGTTGGACTTATTCCTGAACATATTAATAAATATCCCCACGAATTCTCTGGTGGGCAGTGCCAACGTATCGGAATTGCTCGAGCGCTGATATTGGAACCCAAAATCATCGTCTGTGATGAACCAGTGAGTGCTCTCGACGTCTCTATTCAAGCACAAATTGTTAATTTACTAAAAAAACTTCAGCGAGAACTTGGTCTCACTCTTATATTTATTGCCCATGATTTAAGTGTAGTAAAACATATCAGTGATCGTATTTTAGTGATGTATTTAGGACGCCCTGTTGAAATCGGCACGCGTGAACAGATATATAAAAATCCAAGGCACCCATACACTATTGCTCTTTTATCAGCAGTGCCCATTCCCGATCCAGAACTCGAAAGAAAAAAAGTTGTGCAGATTCTTCAAGGGGATCTTCCTTCTCCGATCAACCCTCCGAGTGGATGTCGTTTCCGCACTCGCTGTCCTGTGGCAGAAAAAAAATGTTCCGAAATAGAGCCTGAACTTAAATCAGCCAACAGTGGCGCACAAGTCAGTTGTTTAAAAGTGAACTAACTGACTTAGATTTTCAGAATTAAATTAAAATTAACTTTTTTCCAATTAAATGATTCTAAATATTCTTAAATGGAAAATAATTTATTTTGAGGAAAACAAACTCTTTCCAACACTTCCTAATTAATGAGTAACATATTAATTTTATTAAATATAAATAAATGCGCTTATTAATAAATAGAAAAAATTTCTATACATTAAAAAACAAAAAAAGATGCCGATAAAAAAATCCACTTGTTTTTGAAATGATAATATAGAGGAAAGTTATGAAAATTAAAAAGAAAATTTTAATAGTATCCACACTTTTACTCTCATTTGGATATATAACTCAAGTCATTGCAGCTGGTGGTGGTCACGGCGGTAGCGGAAGTTCAACGAGTGGGCAATCTGGTAGTGGTAAAACTGGCAGTGGATCACAAGGCAAAAATTAGATGAAAAAAATATAAAACTAAATTAATAATGAACTGCTCCAACCAAATTACTGTGTAATTATGGATGGAGTTTCGTGATTCAGAACGCCTGACAGCGTTCCTGTACACAGAGCCGGCATCTTGTATCAATTTTTTCGTCTATTTTTAAAGAACCAAGCGCAAATTTAAGAATAACAAGTGCACTATTTACATCACGAGATATTGAAAATCCACAATGACATTTCCAGCCATCACCATAAGTTTTATATACCCAACCTGAAAAGCGATCATAGGATTTATATCGAGGAAAACCAGCTGTTTTACCAGCTTTTACACGGGAGAAAAAAGCTTTGTATGCTTTATCCAAACGTTTTGCTGTTACTTGTAAACTCTGTGCATTTATATTTTTAAATTCTTCAATTTCTTCTCTTAAAAATGTAATTTGTTTGCATTGATCAGCATAAGAGAGACTTTTTTACTTTCCTTTCCATGCATAAATTCTTTGTTCAAGAAGCGCATTGTACAATTTTCGGTGATTATTGAACATATTTTCAAGCAAAAGCTTTTGTGCCTTACTTGGATACAACTTATAATTCACTTTTCTATTGACATCGTCTTGCATGTATTTCATCCTTACCCACAGCACAATTATTATTGTACTTAGTTCGGAGTAAAAATGCAAGATTTTAAGAAGCTACATCATTGTGTTTATAATTTAAAATATCATTTAGTTCTTGTCACAAAATATCGCAGAAAATGTATTACAGATCCTATCATAATACGTTTGAAAGAAATTTTTGTGGAGCTTTGTTTAAAATGGGAATGCAATTTAATTGAATTTAATGGTGAGCCTGATCACATTCATATGCTGCTTGAACTGAATCCAAAAATTGCACTTTCAACATTTATTAATAATCTGAAAACGGTTTCTAGTCGTTATATTAGAAAAGATTTTTCTAATCATCTTTCAAAATTTTATTATAATAATCCTATTTTTTGGAGCCGATCTTATTGTATTTTAACTTACGGAGGTGCTCCTCTTTCAGTTATTAAACAATATATTGAACAACAAGCTCGCGTGGATTAATGGAACAATATCGCCGTTATCGCACTCAACTTCCGCGCGGCAAAGCCGTGCTCCATCTAATCCTTATGCTGCGCAAGCGGTTATAGATGGAGCACTGCGCTTGTTTCCGGTAGAACTTAATTCCACTTCACTCGGTAAATATAAAATGTAAAATCTAAAGAAAAATGAATAAAAAAATATAATACACTTAATTTATTTAATTTATTTAAATTTTAAAGTGTTTTATAAAAATTATTTTATATTGATAATTTATTTTTTGTGTTTTAACAAATTTATGCACGATTATGTGCTTAATTTAATATTTTACAGGAGTTTAGCGTGAAAAAAGAAAATCGTAAACGTATGGTTTATTTACTTCCATTTTTTTGCCTTTCAAATTTGAGTTATGCTGAGCAATTAAACCATAACGATTTAACTTCCGGTGAAAGCATTCTTGAAAACAAGATTTCATTAAAAAAATATGACAGCAATATTTATCTAGTAAACGATGCCGATGGATTATTAAAAGCAAAATCTGCTCTAACATTAAGCGGAGATTCAACCACAGGTGGTGTGACAGGTGAGTTGAGTGAATTACAAAACTTTGAGATCCAAGTTGAATCGACTCAAATTGCAAATATTGAAGATTTTAATACTATTTTTAAAATAAATAGCCCGAATGATTCTCATGAAGCATGTAAAGAAATTAACTTTAAATTCCAAGGTAATAGCATAGTTTCTGAAGTCATTAATTTGAACTTAACCACTGCGACAAGCTGTCAATTTAACATTGTTGACACAGATAATAAAAAAATCTCTGAATTTACTGTTCTATTAAACTATTCTTATAAAGATTGGTGCTCATATTATGACTCCTCAAATGAAGCTTTCAAAACAGCCCGCGCAATTTCTCAGACTTGCAATTTAGAGACAGCTAAAAAGAAAAGTTTATATTTACATGACTTAAAAATATCCGATTTAAGTCCAATCACTGGCTTTGTAAGCTTAAACTCACTCAATTTAAGTGATAATAATATATCTTACTTACCTCATGGAATATTTGACAAATTGAGCAACTTAAAGTGGCTTATTCTTAGAAAAAATAATCTAAAATCCATTCCTAAAGACGCATTTCGCAATTTGAATAAACTGGAAATGATTTGGCTAATGGAAAACCAAATTTCAAATTTACCTCTTGGTACTTTTGATCACAATCCTAATTTAAATTGGATTTCCCTATATAATAATGAGCTAAGCTATATAGATCCTGGATTATTTAATAAAGTAACAAAACTTCAATCGATCGAATTATCGAATAACAATTTTTTATATTTCCCATTAGATTTAAGTCATTTTAAAAACCTTTATAGCTTTGAAATTAATGATAATTTCATTCAAGAAATTCCAGAAAATGCCTTCAATGAAAATACTGAACTCGTTAATATAGGATTCTCTGGCAACAAAGTAAACTTTTTGCCAATCGGAATTTTTTCAAAGTTACCAAATTTAGTTTTTCTTAATATAAGCGGAAATAATTTAAACTTCTTAACAAAAGGTATGTTTGACCATCTCACTTCCTTAGAAAGACTAAATATTTCTCAAAATCCCATACACTGTTTGCCAAAAGATATTTTTAAAAATAATACAAAAATAGAAAACATGTCAGAACAGAGTTCTATTAATCAATGCGCTGAGGATTGAAACAAAGATAGTTTTACATTGCAGAAAAATGGCGCATAAATAATTTTCATAAAAAAACGAAACATTTGCTATTGCACAGATTAATATTTCTGTTAGACTGAATCGTAACAGCGCTCATTTGAAAAACAGCTTGCAAGCGCTTAAAAAATTTAGCTAAAGCGAGGTTGTGTTTATGCCATATTTGCTTTCCTATTGTTCATTCCTAAAAGACATTTTTAATCTCTATTTATTCACGCTCCGACATAGTCCTTAATAATAAAATTCAATACAGATTTTTAAATTAATTAAATAAAATTATATATACGAAGGATTAGTCATGAGTGAAATTTGTACGCATATTTTAGGATACCCAAGAATTGGCGGTCAACGAGAATTAAAAAAAGCCGTAGAATCTTATTGGAAGCGTGAATTAACCGCACTGCAATTAGAAGAGATTGAAAAAAAAATAAAGGAAAATAATTGGAAGGTTCAGAGTGAAGCGGGTTTAAGTTTTGTTACAGTAGGAGATTTTGCAAACTATGACCACGTCCTTGATACCAGTATTTTGTTAGGAAATATTCCAGAACGCTTCATCGATAAAAATGTTGAAATTAATTTAAATACTGTTTTTTGTATGGCACGCGGCCAAGCTCCTCTTTATAAAAGTACCAGAGCCTGCGAAATGACAAAGTGGTTTAATACAAACTATCACTATATTGTTCCTGAGTTTATTCAAGGCCAAGAATTTAAAATTTCTTTAAATTCACTTTTTGATCAAATTGAGCACGCAAACTCTCTTGGCTATAAGACAAAGCCTGTTCTAATCGGCCCACTCACATATTTATGGCTTGGCAAATCAATTGATAAGGATTTTAACAAACTCGATCTATTAGAAAAACTGACTCAAGCTTACAATGAAATTTTTAAACAACTTTCCCTTAAAAATATCGAATGGATTCAATTAGATGAACCCATTTTATCTTTAGAAATTTCAGAAGAATGGAAAAACGCCTTTGCTACAACATACAAAAATTTATCATTTAAAAACTTAAAAATTCTGTTGACGACCTATTTCTCATCCGTAGAAGAAAATTTAGATTTAATAAATAAATTACCGATCCATGGTCTTCATGTGGATCTTTGTTCAGCACCACAACAGTTGAAAACAATATTAAAAACTTTCTCAAAAGATAAAATTCTTTCACTTGGCATAATTAATGGAAGAAATATTTGGAAAGCAGATATTCTAAAAATTACAAATGAGCTGCAAGAAGCTAAGAAAATTTTTGGGCAAAACCTATGGCTGGCTAGCAGCTGTTCCCTTTTGCATAGCCCTGTTGATCTTGAGCAAGAATTTAAACTTGATGGCGAAATCAAAAATTGGCTTGCATTTGCAAAACAAAAAGTGGGTGAAATTAAACTCTGCGCAGATAATTTAAATAACAATTTATCTGATATTGGAAAAATAAAACTGAAAGAAGTAAATGAAGCTTTAAAAGACAGAAGAGTTTCAAAAAGAGTGCACAGTGAAGAAGTCAAAAAAAGAATTTCACAAATTTCTTTGAATGATTCTGAAAGAGAAAGCAAATACAGCGAACGCGCACTGAAACAGAGAGAGATACTAAAATTACCACTTTTCCCGACTACAACAATTGGCTCTTTTCCTCAGACACAAGATATTCGCTCTATCCGTCAGAAACTTAAGAGCGGTAAAATAGATCTTGAGACCTATACACAAGAAATCCGCAATCATATTTTGGAGTCGATAACGAAACAAGAAGCATTAAATATAGATGTCCTCGTGCATGGCGAAGCAGAGCGCAATGATATGGTCGAATATTTTGGAGAACTTTTAGAAGGCTTCGTATTTACATCACACGGTTGGGTGCAAAGTTATGGCTCCCGTTGTGTGAAACCACCTATTATTTTTGGAGATGTTTGCCGCCCAAAACCAATGACAACGGAATGGGCAAAATACTCTCAATCATTAACTAAACGTCCTGTAAAAGGAATGCTCACGGGTCCTGTGACCATTCTCTCATGGTCTTTTGTGCGTGATGATCAGCCTGCACAAGAAACAGCATTGCAAATAGCTTTTGCTTTAAGAGATGAAGTAAACGATCTGGAAAATGCGGGAATTAAAATTATCCAAATAGATGAACCTGCCTTTCGCGAAGCTTTGCCATTAAAAAAATCGGAGTGGCAAGAGTATTTAAATTGGGCTGTGAATTGTTTCCGTGTGTCTGCATCTGGTGTGAAAGATTCCACTCAAATTCACACACATATGTGCTACTCTGAGTTCAATGATATTATAAAATCCATTGCCGACTTGGATGCCGATGTCATAACAATTGAATGCTCACGTTCAAATATGGAACTCTTAGAGGCCTTTGAAAATTATTCTTACCCCAATGAGATTGGACCTGGAGTTTATGATATTCATTCTCCACGCATTCCAGAGAAAAGCGATATAAAAAATCTCCTGGAAAATGCGCTAAAATATATTCCAGCAGATAGACTTTGGATTAATCCCGACTGCGGATTAAAAACTCGCAATTGGCCTGAAGTCGAAATTGCTCTTAAAAATATGACAGAAGCGGCAAAAGATCTCAGAAAAAAATATGAAGCAATATAATAAATAAAAGCGAATCAAAAAATGGACTCGCTTTTTTACTAATGATTAATTTTTAAAATTAATAACTATAAACACTCGAAGACTTCTTTACGGGCAAAGAATATTTAATAAAGCCATTTTCTTCCACGATTAAACGAGTAGGAATTCCCTTAGTTTCAACAATTGAAAACTTTGTTCCTTTTAAATTGTAAACTTTTTTCGCGCCATCATGAGAACTGTAAAGATAATCTAATGTAGTTGTTGTCGGAATTATTAAGTTCATTGTGCAAATACCAGGGTCACCAACCTGATTGAAGCGGCAACGATTGTCTATATATAGATCGACAGAATCTTTTTTAATTTCGACCACGGGACGGCCATGGATAGAAGAAACAAATTCAGTTTGCCATATACCTTCTGCTAAATTATTTGCAAAGCTTGAACCAGAAATTGAAACAAATGCCAATAATATAATTTTCTTTAACATAATTAATTCCTCTACAATAAAAATTTAAATTTAGGTTTAAGAATTCTTTAAACCTATAGCGAAACAAGCAAATAAAAAATAATATTACATAAAAGATTGAATTCATGAATTGAAATAATTTAAAAATATTTCATTGTCAAGAAAAATAAAAAAATATTTATGCTTATTAATTTTATAGTTATTACCGAACTAGTCTATAAAAATATTGCATATGTTTTGTATAATTTTTCACTTTAAATAGGACTCACTTTAAACAATATGAGTTAATATGAGTTATTTTAACTTATTTCATTATTTTTAATATAATCATTGTATAAACTAATTTTTTGGTTGACTGATTAATTGATGATACCGCTGATTTGAGAATCGTGTTTTAAAATGTTTCCGATTATTGAATGATTCTTGCTTTACTTAGTTGCCATTTATATTGGATTCTTGCATATCTTGAAGTCTCAACTGCAAACGCAGGAAAATATGCCAATGCCGATGTCGAATCTCCACCCAACCGCGTCGTTTCATGTCTGGCGCGCCTGCAGGGAAGAAAAGTTTCTGAACTCGTAAAAGAAATAGAGGAAGAAGATACTTTTCGAAATCATGAAAAATAGAAGATTATTTAGATGTCTTAAATTTTTTAAGTCATGGGCCCGATGAAGAATTTAAAATGCTGTTCGAAATGATCCGAAAGAAGTCTGCTTTGCATTCGGATATTAAAAAGAATTTAAGTTGTATATTGCGTATAGCAAAATGTTTGCTTTTACTTGACTATGAGAATCTGTTGAAAAAAGAGGATGAGATTTTCAATCTTTGTTAAGTTATTTTTAGAAGCTCGAAGAGATTTAGATCCATCCGACGAGCAATTGCTGTTGGATGGAAAATTAAATATTATTAAAGAACATTTTAAAATGCTTAAGTTAAGTGAAGATCTAAAAAATTCATTTTTTCCTAAATAAAATAGATTTTTTTCATAATTATAACTCTATTAAAAATTTTCAATCCTGATAATAATTGAATAATCGACAGAACATTCATCTTCTTCACTCTCAGCATAGGGTGCTGTCATAATTACATTGAAAGCTTTTCTTATTATTTCTTTGCGTTTATAAATGCATTTTTTGAGCGTTTTTGCACATAATCGAATCCTATAAATACATCTTTTAGATCATCATCCTTTAAACATTTATAAGCTATCGAGGTAGCCGCTTGAGCAGTGTATTTAGAATTTGAATATTTATTTTCTCCACAATGAACATGGAATGCTTTATGATCACATTTGAATTTTCTATATTTAAAAAATATAATTCTGTCCGTGATTAAAGCAGGAATTACAATTGACTTAGCATATAGCAATTATTCTTGATTTCCTAGACATTTAAAAATATCGTCTACATTATCGATGATTGATTGGATTATTGAATTTATTGCATAGGAGTAATATGAGTTAAAAATTTTGTTTGAGATTGGTGCTGTTTTTTCTGTTAATATAAAATATACCATTACTTCTTGTATATTTATTTGATAATATCTCGAGCAAATTAATCCTCATATCATAACTAAATTATAACAATATTCATATAACACTTATTTTGAAAAATAGCAAATCGTTTAAATTCAAATTTTAAAATTTTTTCAATAGATTACCATTTAATTTTTTATTTAATAGCTAACAATTTTAATTGATTTTAAAATTTATTATTTTGTCGAAACTCAATCTAGACCCATCGCAAATTGCTTTCGTTATTTTTCTCTTCACATGCTCATATCGCGCTTTGAAGGTTATAATAGCACCCTACTTGGATCGCTTGGCAGCGGAGAAAGGGATAGTCATCGGCTGCCTTTTAGCTGCGCTCGGTTTTTTAGGTTTCGCATTTTCGCAAAATTATTTTTTAATCATCCTTTCCCTTCTGATCGCTGGACTTGGTATTTCAATCAACAGTATTTCGAGCAAAGTTTTCTCAATAGAAAGTTTTGAGAAAGCTGTAAATAAAAGTGAGATCTTTTCTATTATCATCACATCGGTCAATATTGCGGGGGCGATTGCCTAGCCGTTGGCATTGAATCTGTTAGATAGAAATTTTGAGAAAATTATTTTAATATCTTAAGCTATTTTTTACTTTATCCCAGCGCTTATATTTTATTATCTCTATAATTTTAATTTATTTCAACTGTGTAAATATTTTATTCGTTGGAGCGATTATAATACATATTGGCTGTATGTTGCTTTATATTCCTTCCTCGTTGCTCTCTTTATATTTTGTGTTCGCTTTTTTATGGGCACTGCGCCACGCTATCAAGCACAGAATGAAAATTCATTAAAATTATCATATGAAAAGATTGGAAAAAAAGAATAGTAAACTCTAGACTCAAGTTTTCAATAAACAGACCATCTTGAGCCAGCAAATAGCTAAAAGCCCTTCCAATCAAAATTCAGACACATACCTTCTTTTAATAAAATGCCATTATACTTATGTTAGGAAAAACAAAGAAGTTTAAATTTATTAAGGCTCAAGTATGTTTTATTCTTATAAAAATTTATATATGAAACTTTGTCTTTTGTTATTCTTGACCGTTACTTTATTAGGTCAGTCCCGCGCAGTAAAATCGCTCAATTTGGACAATGACACTCTCCCAATCTTACAAATCAATATGCTGTCATTTGATGATGTGAATGCTGTCCTCACGGCAAAGAGTCAGATTTTTTTCCCACCAAAACTTATTTCCACAAACGGCACTTTACAAAATGAATATAATTTTGTAGATGTGTTGAACTTTGGTGAATCTATTTTAAATATAAAAGCGAACAAGCGATATGCTGCTTTTAACAATGGCCTGAATGCAAATTATCAATTGGATAATATTGTCGAACATTTTTATTACCCTTTTGACAAATATAAAATAAAATTATTATTTTTCTTAGATAGAGTGAATGCCAATGGCACTATTGAAAATATACCATTCAAATACAATTGCGACTTCTGTTCCGTTCGCGGGTATAATATAATAACACGAGATCTATCTAAACCAAACCAAAATTTCTTAACCTTAGAAACTTATATAGAGCGCCCATTATCCACAAGAATAATCTCTATGATAAATATTATTTCGATGTGGGTACTCGCTTTAGTCGTCGTCTTTATGACCTATAGCATAGCAAAAAGTCAAATGAAACCAGAAATAGGCACATTTGGCTTTATTGCTGGTCTTCTTTTTACCCTTCCACTCATTCGCAATATTTCCCCCATGATTCCGTATATGGGAGTTTTTATCGATTTCATAGGCTTTTTTATTAATGAATTTATTATTGCTTTATGTATGGTTTTTACTGCATATTACTGGATGATTCGCAATAAATTAGAAGCAACCTGAATCTTTTCCTTTTCTTGTTTAACTATTAGTTTGGCAGGTACCAGTTCCAATGAGTAGTTGATGTTTTCATAAATTATGTCATGATTAATTTAAACTTTTTTATCAGCCATATATACAAATTTTCCTTTAAACATTGTCCAAACAGATTTCGTATTTAGCAAATCTTCAGATGATATTTTAAATATATCTTGATTTAACAGGGTAAAGTCTGCATATTTTCCAATCTCTATCGAACCAATCTTTTCTTGCATGCGTAGTGCTTTGGCAGCATCAATTGTATATGCAAATAACATATCTTCTAATTTAACTTTCTCTTCAGGAATAAGTTCTGTGCTTCCCGTTGTTTTTCTTGTTATAGCACGAGTTATAGCAACCCATGGATTTGCGCTTGAGACAGGCCAATCACTTCCGCCCACGACCAGGGCATGAGAGCTTAATAAAGAATGAGTTGGATATATATATCGATAAATTTTTGCATCGATATATGGTTTCAAAAGTTCTACCGTAGATGGATTTGATACTGCCCACATGAGCTGCATTGAAGCAGCGACTCCAAGCTTCTTAAAGCGAGAAAAATCGTTTGGATCTACAAATTGAAGGTGTGCGATAGTATGATTTATCCCACTGTTGCCATTCGTTTTACGAGCCAAGGCAACCCCGTCTAGCGCAGTTTTTACAGCCTCATCGCCAATGGCATGGATGTGTACTAATAAATTCCGCTTATCTGCTTCAGTTACAAATAAGCCAAAAGTAGAAGGATTTATTATTGTTGGAACAATTGCTCCACTATTACTATAAGGTTTAGATAATGCTGCTGTTTGTGTTGGGTATTCTGGCACACCATCTGCAAAAATCTTCACTCCCAGTATGGAAAAATTTGGGACATGTTTATATTTTTCTCGTATTAATTCAATAGTTTTTAAATCATTTAAATCAGCTTTTGGACTTGCAACTAAGGCTCCAACGTGGACGGTCAGTTTCTCGAGTTTTGCAAGTTTTTCATATATAG
Organism: Fluviispira sanaruensis; assembly: GCF_004295685.1. Taxonomy (NCBI): domain Bacteria; kingdom Pseudomonadati; phylum Bdellovibrionota; class Oligoflexia; order Silvanigrellales; family Silvanigrellaceae; genus Fluviispira; species Fluviispira sanaruensis. The sequence goes on along the minus strand of NZ_AP019368.1, from coordinate 1,216,682 downwards.
GAATAGCTCCTAGATGTTCTAAAGAAGGATTCATCGTAAACATTGGTTCTGTAGGATAAGCATTTGAAATGGCGTCTACCCATGCTGTAATTCCTTGAGAATTGAAATAATTTACTGCAGCTTGTCCTGCTTTAATCATTAACTGATTGCTAGGTAAAGAAACATTTTTTCTAACCGTATCAAATCCTTCTTCTGACACAAAACCGTTTGGATTATTTTGTGAATCTCTTCCATAAAATTTTTGTTCTCTCTCAGCTAACCCTGAAATAAATTCTTTAGAAATACCAGATTTCTCTAGCATTGCTTGATTAACCCATGCCGTGTGCCCATCATCACCTGCTAAAACAATTGGTGTACCAATATATTCATCTGCGTTAAATAAAGAGTGTAAATCTTCAATGTTAGACCAATAGTTTGTGGATACGCTATTAATATATATGACATCATCAATAAATGCACTTTTGTTTACAATAGCTTCTGTTACTTTAGATTTTAAATTAGGAATTGTTAATAACTCACCATGTAATGAAAATCCAACTAATTCTGAAAATCCACCCTGAATAGGGTGAGCGTGAGTGTCTATCAAACCTGGAAGAAGTACTTTACCTTCTAAGTCAATACTTTTTTGGGCTACCCATTTCTTTGCTTGATTATTCGTACCTACAAAAATTATTTTTCCATTTTTAATTACAACTGCTTGTGCAAAAGTTTTTTCACGCTCTGCAGTAAATATTTTTCCATTGTATAACAGGAGATCTGCATATTCTAATTTTTTGGCAGAAGAGAGAGGATGTATAGTAAGTATCAAAAAAACTATTAATCCCATCAAAATATAATTTAAATTTCTCATTGATAACCTCCAATAACTTGTAATAATAAAAAGTTTATCCAAAAATATAATAGAATAAATACGCCTATTATATAACTTAAAAAAAATATTTATTTACCAAGAAATCTGTTTTTTTAAACAAATTTCTTGCTTAATATTAAAAACTTTACAATTAAACCATAGTCGTGGAATCTACAAAAAAAATGTACATCCAGATATGGCAAGGTAGATAAATTAACGAAAGAGCACACAGAACGATGATATTGCGTTAATTTATATTAAATAAATATTGAAAACAAAAAAACCTGTTTACTTAAATAGAAAAATTCGAAAACTAACTATGCGCAAGACGAGTGAACTATATCTCGACCTATTTTGTCAATACTCAATTTATGAATATTCTGATGTGTTAAAATATTGAGCATAATTTTAGAATAAAATTATGCAGTACTAGATGACAAACACGATGACTTTAACAATAGATAAATGATAAGCACTTTAATGTGAAAAAATTAGGTAGAATATTTGCAAAATATTCAGAAAAAAAGAACGATCTGTGCATTTTGTCAAACTTCATTGGAAACTTATATACATAGAGCAAAAGATTCTTTTTGATATATAATTGCTTTATAGAACTGACTAGAACTGCTTTTAAGTTAAAGCAATTGAGCAAAAATAAATCAATTAGTTATTTTTTAAGGCGCTTTGCAAGTGAACCACATATTCGCGAAACTGAAGTAAAAAATTATTTATTGCAAAACTTTATCTTAATAAAAATGAATAAATTAAGAACAAAATATTCAAATTAAGGCTTTAATTGCAGACTAAATGCACAAAATTAATCCATTTCTAAAAATTATTAAACTAATGCATTCAAATATAAAATACTTAAATTTGAACAAATAACATGCTCAGTTAAAAAATCATGTTTATGTTTAAAATGTCTCTATCAGCAAATCAACTTGACAAACAGAACTATTCCTTTAATTTACTAAATGTGTTTTATTTACTGAATTTTTTAATGACTCAAAGAAATTCATACTGTTTTAGAATATAAGGTTTTTTTAAAAGAAAATTTGCTTCAAACTTTAAAAAAATCACTCATAATGCAATCATTTATGAGCCGTATTATAAAAGAAATCAATCTTTTTAGGGATAGAATTACAATCCGAAGGTATATGTTATTGCCTTGCATTGGTATGGGTGAAAAATTTTCACGTATTAAATACTTTCACTCAATAACAATATATCATGAAAAATTTTCTTTATACCTAGAAAAAGTTAATTCTATCCGAACAGTTATTTAATTTCTTAGGACAGATTCACGATTTTTAACCTGTTAAAACATTGTATAGAGGTTAAAAATTCAACATATTAAGGATACTTTTATGATTAAATACTTGAAATTTACTTTGTACCCATTCATTACTTGTTTTTCTCCAATTATTCATTCACAAGAAGCAGTAGCAAATGACCTGATAGCATCGGAGTTTAAATTTGATATTACTCGGTATTTAGGCACTTGGCATGAACAAGCACGGTTAGAAACAACATTTCAGAAAAATTGCGATTCTTCAAGAGCTCATTATTCTTTAAATAATGATGGTTCAATTAAAGTACTAAATACTTGCAACAGATTAGATGGAAGTAGCAACGATATTATTGGAAGGGCAAAAATTGACTCCAAAGATCCCAGCGGTCGAAATTTAATTGTTAGCTTTAATTTTATTACAGATATTATTAATTTTTTTAGAGGAGTGAATTACTCTATATATTATATTGATAAATATTATAAATATGCAATTGTTGGCACCCCACAGAAAGACATGTTGTGGATTTTAACTAGAGAAAAAATGATTCAATCTGAGACATTGGAAAAACTGATAAATTCAGCTAAAGATTTCGGTTTTGATACTTCAAAAATCATTTATGATAAGCGTTAAATTGTATTTCTAAATAAAGCGATCTTGAGAGTTTTTTTTTACAAGAAATCTGAGAAAATCCTACTGAAAAAAAATGCGAAGTATTATTTTTAAATCTAGATTTTGTGCATGAATATCATCTTTTAAATCTATTCTTCCTAAGGATACTGAACTGTGATTTTAGTGCCATCAAGCGGGCTTTCAAATTCCCAAGTATTTTTTTTACTCTCTCTTGCTGTGTGGGTATTTATAGCTATTTTTCCATTTCCACCTGGTATATCAATTATTAAATGCGGAATACAAAGTCCAGAAATTTGTCCTCGTAACCCTTTTATAAGTTCAATTGCCCTCTTTAATGGAATGCGAAAATGTTCTGTTCCTTTCGCTAAATCAGGGTAATGAATATAATAAGGTTTTACTCTATTTTCAATTGCAGACTTTAATAAAGAAACAAGCTGAATATTTGTATCATTGATATCTTTTAATAAAACAGATTGAAGCACCACAGGAATTCCATTATCAATTAATTTTGCCAGTGCTGTTTTTGCTTCCTCCGTAAATTCTTCTGAGCTATTCATATGTACAGCAATCCAAATGCTCTTATTTGTATTTTTAAGAATCTGGATAAGAGAATCTGTAACTCTTGAAGGTAATACAGAAGGAATACGAGTGTGGAAACGTAAAATTTTTACATGTTCTATGGAAGATATTTCTTCTAATAATTTTTGCAAAATTTTATCGGTTAAAACTAAAGGATCTCCTCCAGTCAAAATAACTTCCCAAATTTCTTTATGACTCTTAATATAATCTATTGCTATTTTTGCATTATCACTTTTGATATTGTTTGCTGAGTCAGAAACTTTATTCCTCCTAAAGCAAAACCGACAATAGACGCCACATAGATAAGTCGGCTTAAATAAGACCCGATCCGGATAACGATGGACAATTCCTTCTACAGGAGACCAACGGGAATCACCGATTGGATCTTCCAATTCTTCGGGCAAAAATATAATTTCGTTTTTTGAAGGAATAAATTGTTTTGCAAGAGCATTATTACCTTTAACAATATCATCAATAAATAAATTCGGCACACGGATATCGAAAGTGTCTTTTACTTTTTGTAAATCTTGTAAATCGCTTGCAGGAACAATCGATTTTTCTGCCAACTGATTCAAATTAATTAATGATTTTGCTAATTCTTTTGCCCAATTTTTTTCAGATATCATAATTTCAGATTACCAAGAAACCTTTCTAGTTTTTTGTTACTTTCTGTACTGCTTTGTTTCGCTTGAACAAAACTTAGGGTTGCAATTCCACTGGATACTAATGAAACATCTTGAGACATATCTTGTGGTTCAAAGCGAGATACACCACCAATAAGGTAGATTTTTATATTCTTATTGTCCTTAGGAATCATTTCGTCGAAGTTAGGAACATATAGAGATTCTCCTCCACAATCAGCAATGGCTGCTGTCTTTGCACAGATTGGGACATTGATATTGAGAATTTCTAGCCGAGGCCATTCAAGTTTATGTGCATGCTCTAGAACTTGCCCCACAAGCTGAGCCGCTGTTAAAAAGGCTTCGTCCACATCTTTCTCTGAGCCTCCCCGATTGTCTGAATCTGCTGACACAGCAATTGCTTTGTAGCCAATCATAGCTGCCTCAGTCGCAGCTCCCACTGTGCCGCTATAGTTAACATCAATCCCAACATTCATGCCGTGGTTGATACCAGAAATAACGAAATCTGGTTTATCACCCTCTAAGATTTGTCCTAATGCCAGAGCCACACAATCCGCTGGAGTGCCATCAACTGCATAAACTTCTTCAGATATTTTCTTTACACGAATGGGTTCATAAAAAGTCATAGCATGGGATTTTCCACTGCGTTCGCCATTTGGAGCAACAACTGTTATTTTGTGACCTAAGGATTTGAGATGGCTCATAAGAACTTGCATACCTTTTGCCTTATAACCATCATCATTTGAGAGGAGAAGATGCATTGTGAAAAAGACCTCATTGTTTTGGGTATTATTATGGATGGTTCCGTTCGGAGGAGCAAATGCCAAAGCTCAACCCCTGACTTATCAAAACTCAACTCAATTCTCAGAAGATAATATGAGTAAGTCGTTAGCTTGGTATACTTTAAATCCACACCCGATGGGAAGCGAAAATCAAACTAAAATTGCTCAAAGTTTAGAAATCACTCTTAAAAAACTTGGATGGAAAATATCTAAACAGAGGTTTAAGGCGCAAGCTCCCAATCTTGACTCTTTACGTTTCGGTGGAACAAATAAAAATGACAAAGAAATAAAAATTGTTGATGGATATAATATTATTGCAACATTAAAAGGAAATGAAAATTGTTCTATCATTATAGGTGGTCATTATGACACAAAATTTTTTAGAGATTTTAAATTTATTGGTGCAAATGATGGCGGATCATCAACTGTTTTAATGATAGAACTAGCCCGTATGTTAAAAAAAGAAAATTTTAAAATGGGAACCCTTGGGAGCTGCTCTATCACTCTCGTGTTTTTTGATGGAGAAGAAGCCTTTTTACCCAACTGGGATGAAGGTAATAATATTTTAGGAATACAAGACAACTTATATGGATCGAGAGAATTTGTAAAAAAATATGTACAAGAAAAAAGCAATATCAAAAAATTTGAAAATAAGCCCATCCATTTGACAATTATTCTTGATATGATTGGACATAAAAATCAAAAACTTTTTATGTCCAATGGTTCTGATAATACATATGCTGAAAAATTTGTTCTATCCGCTAAAAATGTTGATATTAAAAAATCTTTGCTTTCAATGGAAGATGATCATATCCCATTTAAAGATCTAAATATTCCATACCTCCATATTATTGATTGGACAAATTTAAAAGAATGGCACACAGTAAATGATACTGTAGAAATAATATCATTTAAAAATTTAGCAAATTTTGGCCAATCGCTGTTAACATTTCTTTCTAACAAAAGGGCTGAAAATGGAAAATAATCAATCAATCATTGCTCTTCTATTAGGAGGAGCGCATTCTGGCAAAAGTCAATTCGCTGAAAACTGCGCTGCTCATTGGCATTCCGTTGCCTACTATGCAACAGGTGGACAAATAGAAAACTCGCCCGAGTGGGAAAATCGTATTCTCCGTCATAAAGAGAGAAGACCAAGTCATTGGCTGACTATAGAATATCCAATGGAAATTGAAGATGTAGCAACCATCTGTAAACAAGAAAACCCAGAGATCTTAATAATTGATTGCCTGACCCTCTGGATGGGCTGGAAATTAAGCAAATATTTTCATAGTTATTCACAAATTCAATTGTTAAAACATTTAGAAACAGAGTCTATCCATCTTTTAAAAGAAGTACAAAATATAAACCTCCCTGTGCTTGTAGTTTCCAACGAAGTAGGCGAAGGTGTTGTCCCAAGCTCTGATAGTGGAAGACTTTTTCGCGAAGCTATGGGATATATAAATCAATTGTTTGCCGAAGCTGCAAAATTAATTTCATTCAGTATTGCCAGTCAGAATCTACTTTTAAAAAATTCTAACATGAAAATGCAAAATGGATTTTCCCCGCTAGGCATAATAAATGCTGAATATATTTTTTCTGAATTAAATTTTAAATAAATATTTTTGAGGTAGATTATGAAAATAGAAAACGAACACAATCAATCTATGATTTTAAGCGATAAATCCCTTCAAGTACAAAAAATGTTCGATAAAATATCTAGGAAATATGATTTTCTAAATCGTCTGCTTTCTGCTGGTCAAGACATCCGTTGGCGGAATTATATGATTAAAAAACTCCCAAAAATAGAAAATAAATCCGGAACTTTATATGATATAGCTTGTGGAACAGGCGATGTTTTATTTTCCACTGCAAATCTAAGAAATGATTATATAAGCCTTACTGGCTTTGATATTTCAAGTGGAATGTTAGAACAGGCAAAAACAAGAGGGAAATCAAAATACACACAGATACAATTTGTCCAAGCATCTGCTGAAAGTATCCCTGCAAATTCCAATAGCGCAGATGCTGTTACCATTTCTTTTGGTTTTAGAAATGTGGATCAAAGAGAAAAAGCATTGCAAGAGTTTCATAGAATTTTAAAACCTTCTGGTACTTTATTTATTCTTGAATTTTTTCCATCTAAAAACTCATTCATGTCTAAATTATTTGACTTCTATTTTAAAAAAATATTACCTAAAATTGCAGGTATTTTCTCAGATAAATCTGCTTATGAATATCTTCCAAATAGTGTATCAACAATGCCCGATGGAAATGAATTTAAAAATACTCTTGCTGATATAGGTTTTATAGAAATTGAGCAAAAATGCTGGCTCGCTGGCGCAACGCGACTTTTCAAAGCTGTTAAAAAGAGTTAAAAATTTATGCGCCGCTTGTTTTGATAAAAAAAAGCGAGCATTATGCCAAACGAGTTAACTTACGAATTGCCTGTTTCTTTAACAAGGAGCTAAAAAATGCTTAAGAGACCAAAAATTACAGTTGTGGGTGCCGGTGGGAATGTGGGAGCATCCGTTGTTCAATGGTGTGCACAAAAAGAACTTGGAGATCTTGTCCTTATCGACTTAAAACCAAATGTTGCGCAAGGACGTGCTTTGGATCTTTCCCAAGGAGGAGCATTTGCAGGTTTTAATGCAAGCTTTACTTCGACAGATGACTCTTCCCATATGCAAGATTCTGACATTGTCGTCATCACAGCAGGCGTTCCACGTAAACCAGGGCAAACTCGTGAAGAGCTTGTTGGTATTAATGCAGGCATCGTTAAAACTGTTTGTGAAAATGTTAAACAATATGCTCCAAATTCCATCGTTATCATTGTTTCAAATCCACTCGATGCAATGCTCACTGTAGCTCAAAAAGTAACAGGCTTCCCAAGAGAAAGAGTGATTGGGATGTCAGGAGTCCTTGATTCTTCTCGTTTTCGCTCAAATATTGCACGTGCTTTAAATGTGCATATTAAAGATGTTTCTGCAATCGTTTTAGGAGCACACACGGATAAAGACATGGTTCCGATCACAAGCACAGCAACCGTCGGTGGTGTTCCACTCAATAAATTGCTCAAAGCTGAGCAAATTGCCGATGTCGTTAGCAGAACTAAGCGCGGAGGAGCTGAACTCACTGAACTGATAGGTACTTCTGCCTGGGTAGCTCCTGGTTTTGGCGTGACAGCTATGATTGAAAGTATCGTTCTCAATCAAGGTCGTATTTTACCTTGCTCTGTTGAACTCAAAGGTGAATACGAGATTTCGGAAGGTGCTTGCCTTTGCGTTCCGGTTAAATTAACTAATAAAGGCGCTGAAAAGGTCTTTGAAATCGACCTCTCGTCCGATGAAAAAGCTGCATTAAAAGCAGCACACACTGCTTATCTTGAAGTGAGAAAAATTGCTTTGAGTAGCATATAATTTCTTAGCAAAAAATATTAAATAACAAGAAAGCTCATTTTTTGAAGAGCTTTCTTGTTATTTTATTTTAATTAAAAAATTTCTAATTCTTAGCTTTTGTTCTTACATGCATAAAATTCCTGAATATATTCACAGGTAAAGTTACTCTTCTTCTGATTCGAAGTAAAAATATTTATATTGTCTTTAAATACAACATATACCGTGTCTTTTGGTATATGACCGCTTATAATATTATTATAAGTATTGTTATCATTTTCATTGTTACGAGAGGAATTCGTTCGAGCGAAGTAACCAATATTCGTTGAATAATTATTTTTCTTAGACAATAACCAAAAGTCTTCATATAAATAGTCTCGGTTTGGATAGAAAATCAGTTTATTTTTATCGTTGCCCATAAATTTTTCCCAAATTGATAAATCTCGCTTTACTGTAAAACCCTGGACATAATTAAGAGGCAATCGCTTATAAGTCGGGTAAAGATCAACAAGTTGAATTATGAGCGCCATAATAAATAGAATATATTTCTTATAAATTGATCTTTCACGATAAATCAATGTCAATAAAGTAAAAATAACAACAAAATAATAGGCTGGCCAAATGAATCGTCCAACGGAGCGGAATATTGCAAAAAGATTATCTATAAACAAGGGTCTTGGCAGATATAAGAGTATGATATGGCCAAACTTGAAATTAAAACCTGTTGCTATAATCGCTAAAATCCCTATTATCCATAATAATGGCTTATTTTCCTTTGTGAAAATAAGCTTATTTTTCGGCCAATTTTCAAAAAGTAAGACAACTAATATCGTAATTAGACCTAGCCCCAAATAAGCTGAACCTTCATAATCTCCTCCACCTGCAGATAAAGGGAATAACAATGATGAATGGCCAAAGGAATTTATAAAAGTATTTAGATTCGATATATAAAGCGATGTTCCTGAATAACTTCCTCCTAAATGAAAATAACCTATTACATACCAAGTTAGAATTACAAGAAATAGGTTACATGAAAATACAATGGAAATATATTTTAAATGCTTTTTATCATCTAAATAAATTTTTAAAAATAAGGCAAACTGCTGCGCAAATAAAATAAAAGTCTGATAAGGATGAAGCCATCCAGTCAAAAAAACTAAGATTGAATGCCAAATTACTTTTTTCTTAACACTTATATTTTTTGAAAAATATAGATAGAAGCTCGCAAGAATTAACCAATGTGCATTGAGATTGACATGCACAAGACGATTTAAAAGCACTGTTGAAAAGATTAAAAAAGGAACCGCAAGTAATTTAAATTTTAATTTGCATTGGATATTTTTAAAAATCAAGGAAGCAAAAAATCCTTGCAAAATATAGCTTATAAAATACCATAATCCTAAATATTGAAAATTATTTGGAAGGTAATTGCTGAAAACCTTAAAAATGAGAGCGAATAAAACAATGGGATCCGAATAAGCAATAGAAATTCCATCTGGATAATTAATAGAATGAATCAAACCAAGTGGAAAATCCCATGGAGAATCTCTAAACATGTGCCAGCTTAAATAATTAAGAATGACATCTTTATCAATATCTCTTATCCATTCAATTCGAGTGGGATCTAAAATATTAAACGAAAATCGGTAATTAAATAAAAATACAGATAGCGAAATAGAATAAATAATAAGAATTTTCCAATTGGTTTTCTCCGATAAACCTTCAAAATTTTTATTTAATATTAATAATAATTTAAATATTTTATCCAAAAACAAAAGCAATACACAAGCCAAAAATCCTAAGAATGGTAAAAAATAAAGACGCTGCATTTTATAAATACATGAATTTGAATTTCTGCCTTGAGTGCAATTAAAATCCATCCAATCTATTTGATAAGAGTAGATTACAAATCCCAAAGCAATAGAAGCAACAAAATATAAAAAAAGAAAAGCCTTATTTTTTCGCATTTTTACCAATAAAGAAAAAAAATTAACTTTCTCAGTCCACGTCATTTCAATACTTCCTTATATATTTTGTTAGCTATTTTTAAATTTTATTTTTTCTTAATTAACTCCTATTTTATAATGAATTATTCCTGCTTAAAAAGGAATTAATTTTTACTTTTACATGCATAAAATTCCTGAATATATTCACAAGTAAATTTGTTTTTATGATTACTTGAAGTAATAATTTTAATAAATTTTCCACCCACCACATAGACTGTATCATTTGGAATTTTTCCATTTAAAATATTATCATATGTAAGAGATTCGTTCTTCTCTATTTCAATTTGATTATTTCGAGCAAAATATCCTATATTTATAGAGTAATTATTTTTTTTAGACAGCAACCAAAAATCAGAATATGGATAATCTCGATTTGGATAGAAAATTATTTTATTTTTCTCCTTACCCATAAATTTTTCCCATGGAGAGAAATCGCGAGATATTTCAAACCCTTTAGCTATATTGAGCGGAATAGGCTTATATAATGGATAAATATCTATAAGCTGCACAATGAGTGCACAGATAACAAGAATATATTTTTTAACAATAGATCTCTCACGATATATTAATGATAATAAAGAAAATATGACTATTAAATAATAAGCTGGCCAAATAAAACGTCCAATTGAGCGATAAATACCAAAGATAAATTCGATAAAAGCGGGAGGGTGTAATGCTAAAAATTTGATTTCACCAAATTTAAAAGCAAAACCCGTTGCCAAGAAAGCAAGAATAGAGACAATCCAAAATAATGCTTTATTTTCCTTTTTAAAAACATAATTTTCTCTTGGCCATTTCTCAAATATTAAAACAACTAAAATGATTAAAACACCTAAACCTAAGTACGCAGAACCTTCATAGTCTCCATCGCCAATGCCTAAAGGCCTTAAAAATATAGAATTCCCCATTGAATTAATAAATGTATTAAAATTTGAACTGTATGTGAAATTGATATATTCATACCCACCGCCCAAGTAAAAATATCCAATGGCATACCAGGTCATGAGGACAAAAATAAACGTTAATGAAAATATCAATGTTAAATATTTGCGCTGATTCTTTTCCTCAAAAAAGATTCTTAAATAAAGAGCTGTCATTAGAGCATAAAGCATAAATGTTTGATAAGGGTGAAGCCATGCAGTTAAATATACTATTAGCGCTTGCCAAATTATTTTTTTATTAGAACTTATATTCTTGGAAAAATATAAATAAAAACTCGCCAATATAAGCCAATGTGCATTAAGCGTTGCATGTGGAAGTCGATCCAATAAAACAGTAGAAAAGACAAGAAAAGGGACTGCTAGTAGTTTAAGTTTTAAATCACATTGAATATTTTTAAAAATTAATGCCGCAAATAATCCCTGCAAAACATAGCAAAAAAAGTACCAAATTCCTAAGTATTGAAAATAACTTGGAAGAAAATTATTGAAAATTTTAAATATAAAAGCAAATAAATTTGTAGGATCAAGATAAGCTATACTCGTTCCTAACGGATGATTTATGTAGTCAATTCGGCCTATTGGAAATTCCCACGGAGCATCTCTAAATATATGCCAACTTAAAAAGTTTAGCATGATATCACCGTGCATATTTTTTATCCATTCGACTCGAGTTGGGTCAAGTATATATAATGAAAAACGATAAGAAAAAAGAAAACACGATATTATGAATGAATAAATAATAAGTAGCAGTCCACTTTTTTTCTCTGACAATCCCTCAATTTTATTATTAAATAAAACTATGAAAAAAGTAATTTTATCTATAAATAAAAAAATAAAAATTCCAATAAATCCAATTAAAGGCAATAAATACAGTCTCTGCGCTTTATATATACATGATTTTGCGTTTCTTCCATGATTGCAATTGAAATCTATCCAATCTAATTGATAATAGTAAATTACATAACTACAAAGAATCGCTACAATAAAGAATAAAAAAAGTAGAATTTTGTTTTTTCTTACTTTTGGAAAATAAGATAAAAACTTATTTTCTTTATTAGAAGCCATGCTAAACCCCTCCGTAAAATTATGCATAATTATTTTTCATGATTCCAATTTCATTTTTATAGTAATCGAGGTAAAATACGCAAAATGAAAAAGAGCAAGTGGCTTAAGTTCATTTTTCACTGTTATTCATTTTCATGAAAGAGAACATCAAATGCGTCGCATTATAACATTCATTTTAACAACTCCCGTGGTCTTAGTCAGTTGTACAGACAATTCACCTCCTAAAGTTCCACAGATATCAGCAGCTTCCTGTCCGCTTGAATCTATGCAAGTTCAATCTGTTTCTTATAATGAAGAAAAAGGAAGATACTCAATATTCCATACTTATGCAAAGGGCGGAGAAAAAATTAAAAACCCCTTGCTGGTCGAAAATATTCAAATGGCACAAATTTCTAAGCCTCAAGGTGAGACAGCGGACTTTGCTCGCTTGTCTTTTAGTAAGGAAAATGGCTCCTGCGAACCTATCTTAGAAATGACTCAAGGATTTAAAATTGAACTAGCCGCAGCCCCTAAAATCGTCAATGGCGCAGGTGATGGCAACAATGGTGCGCAAGCAAATTCAAGCGGAGGAAGTTCTTGGGCTCCATTTTTAATGGGAGCTCTCGTTGGCAATGCAATCTCCTCAGCTATGCAACCGCGCATGGCACCTGCTTATTATCTTCCACCTCCAGCAAGCTCAGCAGGATCGAACGGAGTTGTTACAGGCGGTGTTTCTGCCAAAACACCAGACGAACTAAATAAAAAATACGAATCCACTTACAATAAACCTGCTAAAAAAGGTTTCTTTTCTAAGAAATCAGAAGCATCGAATGATTCCAATAAAAAAGGCTTTTTTTCGCGAAAGAAAAATGACAGCTTTTCAGATAACAATCCCCCTAAAAAGAAGAGTTTCTTTTCTGGCTCAAGGGGCTCCGGTGGTTCTAGAAGAAGATAAAAATCGTGTTATAAATGTTTAAACTTAATATAATCAAAGGAGATTGCATGACTGGATTTTTTGCAGGTGTTGTTAGAAAAAAATATACTTTATTTTGTGTTGCTCCAGATGGCTCACAAGTTGAAATTATCTCTTGCTATGACCAGACCGCCGCTAAAACAAGCAAACAAGCTACAGAAAAAATTCTTGAACTGATGGCGGAAAGCTTTGAAATGGAAGATGATTTCAAAGTTAAAATCGTTGAAACTATGGAATCCGCAGATGATATTCCATTGACTGAAGTCAAAGAAAAAAAAGAACACGTCCAATAATATTTAATAGCCCAATTGCTGCAATATTCTTTTCACTTCACTTGCTCTATTTTCTTTCATACGTAAAGCAGCCATTGGGCCTGAAACGACTCGCTGTATTTCTTCCGAAAGCTCAAATAACATTAAATTCACATCAACTAATTGCTTTATAGATATATCACTCTTAGCTAATATTTTATTATTTGCATGAATAGCTTCCGTTACTTGTGCTAAAATTTCAGAAGCATTTTTTATCACACCCTGCTGCAATCCAGTGCCTTCATTGATAATTTGCACTTGCTCTTTCAAAACAGCCACGCCTTCTTTTATATGCTCATATGCTGAAAAGGCCTGCAAACTAACCACCTCACCTTCTTTAATCCTTTCATTCATTGTGCGAATAATTTGCGTTACTTTCATAGAGCTTTCATTTAAAAGATCTTTAATTTGTTTTGCGGATTTTCCACTTGTACGCGCAAGGCTTTCAACTTCTTCGGAAACAACAGAAAAACCTTTTCCATATTCGCCTGCCCGTGCGGCTTCAATTGAGGCATTCATCGCTAATAGCTCTGTTTTAGCGACAATATCCGCTATAACTGCTGACTTTAATCCGATTTGACTGATTATTTGCACCATTTTGTCCATATCTTCCGAAGCGTTTTTAATAACTTCGATAGAAGTGCCCAATTTTTTCATAATTTCGCTTCCGGCTTCAACTCTTCTCTCCGTGGTTTCTGTTATAGCTTTGCAATCGTTTATTTGCTCATTTGTTCGTCCAATCATGAGAGTGATTTCAGCAATTGCTGCTGCTGTCTGATTGATCAGATCAAACTGATGATCAAAAGATTTTTCAATATTTTTTCTTGGATATTCAAACTCATCACTGATTTCATCACTTTTTTGGATATAAGTTTGAAAAAGACTTCCTACAATAAAAGAACGTTGTTGATTTTTTTTGAGTTTTTGCGAAAACATCAAATGAAAAAAAATAATCAATGATATTATAGCAACGACATGATAATAAAATATACTTCTATCTCCCAAAAAATAAACGAAAAGGAGTGTGGTTAAAGCTACGAGAATGTTTGTGATAGCCAATAAAAAAGTGATTTTATCTATAAAACCTGATTTATTTTGATTTTCAATTAAAGCCTTCTTATCCATAATTCCTCTTATTTTTATGTTTCCTTTTTCACGTCTAGATCAACAGAAATTTCTGTAGTTTCTCCATTCGCTTTCTTCCCCTTTTTTTCTTTTATTATTTTTTTATTTTTTCCTAGCCAATAATCATCAATTGTCATCGCAATTTCAAAGATATTATTAAAATTAGTTTCGTTTGATTTAAATATTTTTATGAGACTTACTGTGTCTTTAATATTTTTCTTTAAAATATTGCGAATTTCATCTGAGCCTTGATTGACTTGATCGATTCCTACCTTTTGCTCCCAAGTAGCAGCACGAATATTTTCTGACCGACTTGAAATGCCAAACATTTCTGTTTTAATTTCAGAAAATAATTTTAATGCATCATTACTTGCTACTTTACCCACATCAACTCTTGCTTGGTTTGCTTCGATAATCTCTTGAATTTGTTTTTGACTGACAGCAACGATATTTTCGATTTCCTTAGCCTCAATTCCACTGTGTTTTGCTAAATTTCCTACTTCTTCAGCAACCACAGAAAACCCTTTGCCAGCCACTCCAGCACGCGCTGCTTCGATAGAGGCATTCAAAGATAAAAGCTCTGTCGTAGATACAATTGTGTGAATCGTTGAAGTGTCATCGCTTATTTTATTTATGAGACTTGAAATTTCAGTTAGACCTTCTCGAGTTTTTTCAATAATAAGCATTGAGGATACCATTTTTTGCATTATTTCATTGCCTTCATTCACATCTCGCGTGACTTTATCAGATAAGTCCTTAGTAGATTCAGAGTCTTTAGTAGTTCCTACAAGCATGGACGAAACATTTTCCATTAACTTTGAACTCTCTTTTAAATTGTCGAGCTGAGAACCTGAGGTTTTGATAAAATCAGTTAAATCATTGCGAATATTTTGTAGACTTTCTTTCCCCTTCTCAGAAAATTGTTCCATTCGAAGAGAAAGCTCTGACATTCCATTCACAAATTCATTGATATAAATGCGACTTAAAAAGACTGCAAAGAAAGATATGAGTCCAATGATTGAAAATAATATGAGTTGATATGGACTTTGTATTGAATTTCTTAAGATAACTGCTATGCAATATGCTAAAATAAAGAATATATTGCCTATGCATAGAATCCAAAGTTTATTTTTAATAGACAAGCGCCATGAAAATCGCAGCATCATTCAACTCTCACAAAAACTTTTTATAATACTTCTCATGTTTTAAATCGGTTCCAATTGTAAAAAACATAATTCCAAAGTAGGAAACTCTGTCAGGTGAGGTAAAATATTGGCGACCTTTGATAAAGGAGAAAATAGAATGAAAAGAATTTTAGAACCAAATGCAAAAGGGCTTGATGAAATACAAAAAGAATTTGATAAATATCAAAATGCAGCGTTTGCAGAACGCAGTCCAAGTTTTTTTTCGCTTGAACTTTGCGGTGAATGTGGAGAATTGGCAAATCTAGAAAAAAAGATCTGGCGCGACCCTTTAAAAGATATAGATATGGCAAAACTTTCTGATGAAGCTGCAGATGTCTTTATTGCATTACTCAATTATTGCAATGCTCGTAAAATAAATTTAGAAATGTCTGTTCAAAATAAACTGAAACGAATAGAAGATAGACGGATTTCTGGAAAGATGGGCGAAACTAAATCAAATTAAATATTTAACCAATAATCACATTTATTTTCAGAGGAGACAAAGAGAATTCTACAGGAGCTAAGAAAGGCTGTTCACCATCACATTCAATTGGAATAATATTATTATCGATGGGAATTAAAGTTATTTTTTTTGCTTCTCTTAAAATAATTTCTTTTTCAAGACCTGTATAATTCCCATTGTAAAGATGACTTAATAGATAAATGGATTTTATTTTATTCAAATTTCTTATTTGGATAATTTGAAAAGAACCACTGTTTAGTTTTGATTTTGGTGAAACTTCCATTCCTCCACCACAATATCGACCATTGCAAATAAAAATAACCCGAAGATCGAGTTGAAATGGAGGCTCATTATCATATGCAATTTGTGTATAGAAATGATTATCTTTAAGAAGAGTCTTTATTGCAGCATAAATATAAGATCCATTTTTACCGAATTTTTTGGGTGATTGATTGACTCTTTGGACAACTTCAGCACTGGCCCCAACACTGCCAATATTGATAAAATAACGAAACAACTTTTCACCTTGCGTAGCATTGCTTTCAATCAATCCAATATCACTGGCAACAAGTTTATTCTGTTTGATTATTTTTAATGCGCTCTCTATATGATAAGGAATCCCGAGAGTGCGGGTAAAATCACTACCCGTTCCCATTGGTAAGCAAGCTAAACTTGGGGTATTAATTTCTGATTTATAATTTTCAATTAATTCACCCTTAATTTTTTGTTTATAATCTTCTAAATAAACGAGAGGATTATCCAATAAACCATTGACGACTTCATTGACAGTGCCATCGCCACCCACAGCGACAACGGTTTTATATCCGCAGTTTTTTGCAAAATAGGCATAAAAAGAAGCATCACCTTTTTTTTCAGTAAAGACCCAAGAAACATTCTGAAAAATAAGGCGAATGAGTGGGAGAACTTTTTTTTCCCAATTTAATTTAGTTTTACCTGAATTTGCATTGGGATTTACAATAAAAAAGAATGTCAACGACATTTATTAATCAATTTCTTGCAAAGTAAATAAATTAGAATTTCTTTCGGACACACTGGAAGCAGTTAAGGAAACAAAAACAAATTTATCGCCTTTTTTAAAACCAAAAGCGTTGACTAAGATATCTTTTGTTTCATTTAAAATACGTTCAACCTGTGAGCGTGACTCAAGCACCATTCCAGTGACAGAACGCAACAAATTCAATTGGCGCATGATTTTTTTGTTGCACGTGATTGCTATGATTTCTGTGGGAGTGCGCATAGAAGAAAGCTTCATCGCTGTGTATCCACCTTCGGTGAAACAAACAATGGCACGAACATTTGCCTGTTGGGCGATACGGATAGCCCCATATGTCACTGCATCATCGTCACTTGGTATTTTGTCCATTTCGAATGGGTGCCACTTTTTTTCAACCCATGCTTCTGAGTTCACTAGAGTTTCTAAGGATACTTCCGCTACGAGATCGGCATTTGGACCTTCCGTCACCTCATGGGAAAGAACGAGTGCATCGGAGCCATCTGCTGCGGCGTTGGCCATGTCAGACACTTCAGCACGGGTTGGGTTCGCGTTTAAGCGCATAGAGTGCATAAGTTCAGAAGCAATAATAATTGTTTTAGACATTCGATTGCAACGATCTACCAAATCTTTTTGTAATATTGGCAAATTATGTGGATGCTCATCAATCCCAAGTTCAGAACGACTTAAAAAGACACCATCAACATGTTTGAGCAAAATAGGTAAGAGTTCATACGAACGCTTGGAATCTACTTTGAGTAAAAAACGTGGTGGCAACAATGCTTCGGTTTCAAGCACATCTTTATTGATTGGAATACTTGGGTGCCTTTCAGAGAAAGGAGCATTTTCTCCTAAAATACCAGCTTTAATTGCAAATAATTCTTGTTCTGACTTAATACCATCAACAATTACAAAATCTGCTAAATACGAAAAACCTGCTCTTAAAGTTTTTTCATCATCTGATAATAATGGGAAGAGATCGCGAGACATATCTTGTGAGTGAACATCAACTCCAGAAATGAGTGTTCCACCATTTTCAACAATACAGCGTGCAGTCAATTCAGTTGCTGATTTCTTTTTGATTTCTACAATTTGTAATTCAACCGAGCCATAGGAAATATTAATAATAGAGCCAATTTTTAAAGTTGAAAGCTGATCTTCTGAAGAAACACGCACTTCAAATTGTTTAGACTCTGCATTGCTATCTGTAGACATAGACGCACATGCTGAAAAATCGACCTGAAAGGCAATTTCAACTTCAACGCCATTCTCAAGAGTGATTTCTCCGTTTGGAACAGATAAAAGAGCTCGTCTACCGACAAAACTTAATAAGAAAGGAACTTTTCCATCAGCTGGTTGTTTGTCTTCATTCGCAAGTAATTTTGTGATTTTCTCACGTAATTTTAATATATTTGGATATGCAAGGCTTGAATATGTCATCCTGACAGCATTTAATTTATTTTTTACAATTGTGGAAGCAATGTGATCAATTCCTAATTTTTCACAACCGTTGTTTGTCACTGTCCAAATGAGTTTCGCCTTTGACTTTATCTTCATATCCGATTTCTTTCTCTAAAAAAAGTTTGGGAAATTAAAACGCAATCATTTTAATTTCCCCTTTAAAAGGTCTCGGAGAAAATAGAACTAGGATGGATAAAGATCAATTGACTATTTTGAATTTTTACGTTCACACTTGTCTAAGCCTAAACATTCCGCAAAAAGCTCCATTTTATGATGGATTAATTTATAGCCTAAATTTTTTGCAACCTCTTCTTGTCGCTTTTCAAGATCTGCATCATAGAATTCGACAATTTCACCACATTGTTTGCAGATAAGATGGTCGTGGTGCTCATCTCCTTGATCGGCAAACTCAAAACTAGCTCTATCGCCTCCAAAATGCCGTTCTACCAATATTTGTGAATCGGTCATCATTTTAAGAGTACGATATACAGTAGCTAGTCCGATTGAACTATCCGTCTTTTTCACTTCATTTGCGATGGTTTCGGCATCGACATGGCGACCTGAAGCAAGAACTGCGTCGAGAATAATTCTCCGCTGCCTTGTCTGGCGCAAGCCGAGTTGATTGAGATAGGACTCAAACACTTGATGTAAATGAGCTCTCTTTGGCAAAGAATCTCTTGGACTGCGGGCTGTCGTCATAAAATCTCACAAACAAACAAATTGACTAATGATTAACAAAAATTGACAATAAACAATACAACTTGTCTCTTAAACACAGGAAACTAAATATGCGTATAGTTGCAAATATGTTCCTCGCATTTTTACTTTGTTGCCTTGCTTGGGAGTCAATAGCTCCAAAAATAGCTTACGGAGACAATTCGAAAAATGCAAGAATAATTGCTTCTGTACTTTCATGTAGAGAAGTCAAATTACGAGTGAATGCAATGCTCGATCTCCATTTCTTTTATACAGAGTTTAATGAAGATTTGTCAAAGAAAACATTTAAAAAAATTTTTGATTTAATGGATCCATCAAAAGTCTATTTTATTAAATCAGATATTAAATCCTTTTCTTATCTTGAAAACTCTTTAAATAAAAAAATTGAAAATAATAATTGTGATTTTCTTTTCGAAATATTCAGTCTTTTTTTAAAAAGAGTAGGAGAACGCATAGAAAAAACAAAGTTTTTTCTAGCAAAACCGATCGACTTCTCTAAACCTGATTATATCCCGAGTGGAAAAATAGATTGGAGCTCGAATTTTACCGAAGCTGATGAAAGAATGAAAAAAAGAGTTAAAATCCAATATATTTCGTCAGAAAATCTTGAAGAAGATAGTGCTAAAATTCGGGAAAGGCTTTTGAAAAGTTATCTAAAATTAGAAAAGAAATATAAAGATTTTGATGATGATAAAATATATTCTCTTTTGTTAAATAGCATAGCTCTCGCAATGGATCCGCATTCTGCACATTTGCTACCAGCAGATCACGACTCTTTCGTCATTCATATCAGCAATAAACTCGAAGGAATTGGCGCACAGTTACAAGAAAAAGATGGATATATTGTTGTGAAGTCTCTCGTACAAGGAGGGGTCGCACAAAAAGATGGAAGGCTCAAAGCTAAAGATAGAATCATAGCAATTGATCCTGGGAATGGGACAGGTCTTAAAGATTTAAGTGATTTAGATGTTGAACAAACCGTTAATTTAGTTCGAGGCAATAAAGGAACAAGCGTCCGGCTGGTTGTTTTAAGAAAAACACTGAAGGGAAATGAAAGATTAAATATTATACTTGTGCGTGATGAAATTGATTTAAAAGATGATGAAGTAAAAACGAAAGTTGTTGAAAATGGAAATAAAAAAATTGGCGTAATAAAAATATCTACATTTTATACTGATCTCAAATGCAAAGTTAAAATATTTTCTCAATGCCATGGAGTGAGTTACGATGTTGAACAAGGATTAAAAAAACTTCTTGCAAAAGGAGTTGACGGTATTTTGATTGACTTACGTAACAATGGAGGTGGAGATTTTCCAGAAAGTATTCGTATGACTGGATTATTTGTTCCTTCAGGAACAGCTGTTCAAACTTTAGATCGCAATCAAGTCATAAAGAAACAACAGATCAGCGAATCAAGTTGGCTATATAAAGGCCCACTGATTGTCCTTATAAATAAATACAGTGCCTCCGCATCAGAAATATTTGCAGGAGCTATTCAAGACTTCTCTCGAGGCATTGTTATTGGAAATAAAAGTACCTATGGTAAAGCGAGCGTGCAAGTTGTGCAAGAGTTTCCTGGCAGCCATGGACGAAGAAGTGATGGCGCTCTTAAAGTAACGCAAAGTAAATTTTACCGCCCAAGTGGGAAAAGTAATCAACTAGTTGGAGTACAATCAGATATAATTATACCTGATATACTTGATGCATTTGAAATTGGAGAAGAACAATTAGATTTTGCATTGCCTCTTGACAGCATTCCACCGGCCAAAAATTTTAGACCTTTACTCAATTTATCTGGATTGATTGGAAAACTAAAATTATTGAGTCAAGAACGTATTATAAAAAATATAAAATATCGAGAAATCATTGCTAAAATCGAAAGATACAATATAGAAAAAAAACAACCCATGCTTCTTTCAAAAGAATATGTAAAATCTTTAGAAGAAAAAGAAAATCCAAGAGATATGAAAGAAAAAGAAGGTGACAGTGGTGATGAAATCGTTTTTCAAAACGACCTGCTTATGCAAGAAGCATTAAATATTACCAGTGACTCAATAAAATTAACAGAAAATAATTCATTGTGGATTGGCATGGGTAATTAACACAAAAAATAAACTCTTTCTGTTTTAGCAAAATTATGCTTTGCTTAAAGCGTATGTTTCTACATTTGGAGTTTATTCATGTCATCTGCACCCTATTTAAGCTGTTACAATCTATCAACGAGTTATGGATCTACCCAATTATTCAACAATCTTTCTTTTACGGTTCATCCCGGAGAAAGATGGGGTATAGTGGGGCCCAATGGGGCAGGAAAATCAACATTATTCCGACTTATAACAGGCACTCAAGATGCAGATACAGGTTCCATATCTATACGCAATGGTATTCGCTTAGCGATTGTCAATCAGAAATATTCTTTTGACATTGAAAAAACTGTTGAAGAAATTCTTAGAGATTCCCTTCCAGAAGAATACGATCTTGACCTCCAAATTAAAAAAATTGAAGATGAAATTGACAAGCATTCTCTCTTAGCTGAAGAAAACCCTGAAATAACCAACGATACACAATGGGGCGAAAAGCTCAGTGATTTAAATGATAAACTTATAAATATTTCAGGTGTAGGCACAGACAACGTTATATTAAGTGCACTCAAAGCTGGCAAACTTCTCTCTTTGCGCGATCGACAGTTCAAAAACTTATCCGGTGGTCAGCAGAAATGCGTACAAATCGTTTCAGCACTCTTAAAAAACCCGCAACTTATACTCCTAGACGAACCAACGAACCACTTGGATGTGCAAACAGTCGATTGGTTAGAAGAGTTTTTACTTGAAGTTGTTGAACAAGGAGTTGGACTTTTTGGATTTAAGCCTAAAAATGAATCTACCGAACCCGTAGCTTTTGTGATTATTTCCCATGACCGTGCTCTTCTCGATACCTTAGTAAATAGAGTTCTAGAAATTGAGGCTGGGGAATCTAAACAATATGATGGCAATTTTGAAACCTACAGCCAACTCAAACTTGAAAATGAAATTGTTGAGCAAAAAACCCGCTCGAAAATGGCTAACCTCATGCGACGGGAATTGGCATGGCTGCGTACAGGCGCAAAAGCCAGAACAACGAAGCAGAAATCGCGTATAGATAGAGCGCTTGCTCTGGATAAAAGCTTAAATGCAAAGAATCAAAAAGCCAATTTACCAAAAAGTGCTGAAATGAATTTCGATGCCCTTATGACAGATGAACAAAGGAACAATGAAGATAATATTATTCCAGTTGTAAGAAACTTAGGGGAACAAGAACTTGTCCGCTTTAAAAATGTTTCCATAAAACATCCTGCTGCGACCGACAACAATCACTTTGTTTTTCAAAATCTTGAATTTGTGATTAAACCTAAAATGCGCATTGCTTTGTTGGGACCAAATGGCTGCGGTAAATCGACCTTAATGAATTTAGTGGTGAACCAAATAAAACCAGATCTTGGTGAAATCACTTATCATGAGCTTGTTAAAATCTCTCACTTCGATCAACAAAGACAAAAACTCGACCCGAATGAAACAGTCCGTTCAACCATTGCACCGGAAGGTGAATATGTGCATTTTGCTGGTAAATATATGCATATTATGAGCTATTTAGATCGTTTTTTATTTTTTAAATTCGACGCCAATCGAAAAGTCGGTGAACTTTCTGGTGGTGAACAAGCCCGTCTTTTACTTGCCAAACTTATGCTTGAGCAAGGCAATTTATTGATCCTTGACGAACCGACCAATGATCTTGATATATCGACCCTGCAAGTGCTTGAAAAAAATCTGTGCGATTTCCAAGGTGGTGTTTTATTTACGAGTCATGATCGTTATTTTGTCCAAAGGGTTGCCACAGGGTTATTTACCTTTTTAGGTGAGAAAAATAAAAATGGAATCCGCACCGGTGATTGGCTTATGTTACCCGATCTGGATCAAGCTCTTGAGTCTATGGAAAAATACAAAGAAACAGATTCTATTAAAAAGCAAACAGAGAAAGCACCTCTTGAGCCTGAAAATAAAAATACAAATTCTCAAACAAAAAAAGCAAAACTCAGTTTTAAGGAACAAAGAGAGCTTGATGAAGTTGAAAGAAAGATTGAAAAACTTGAAACATTCCTTGGGCAATTAGAAAAGCAATTAGAAAATGCTTATGCGAATAATTTACCTTATAACGAAACAGCTTTAATTTCTGCAGAAATTCAAACAAAACAAACTGATCTTGATTTGTGTTACTTAAAATGGGAAGAACTATCTGCCAAAAACACCTAAAAAATTTAAAAT
Source organism: Fluviispira sanaruensis (assembly GCF_004295685.1). Taxonomy (NCBI): domain Bacteria; kingdom Pseudomonadati; phylum Bdellovibrionota; class Oligoflexia; order Silvanigrellales; family Silvanigrellaceae; genus Fluviispira; species Fluviispira sanaruensis. Next base: position 1,192,981 of record NZ_AP019368.1, on the reverse strand, counting down.
ATTTTTATTAGAATTTTTTATAAAATAATCTAAATCTGTATTTGCATATTTAGCCAAAATTTCTGCAATATTTTTTAAATATTTTGGTTCATTATTTTCTAATTTAGCTTGGTCTGGCAATTCTGGAGGCAAATCTGGAGAATCGGTTTCGAGCATGAGGAAATTGGGATCACACTGTAAAAATGCATTGCGATTTTTTACAGCTTTTTCCCAGGTGGGAACCCCACCAAATGAACAATAAATTGATAATCGCGCTAAAGTTTTCATATCTTCAGCTGGTCCACTAAAACAATGGACCATGATTTTTTTTACGCCTTTATTTTTTGCCCACTTAATTTTGTTTATACAAAGACTCCAGCTTCCTCTTAAGTGCAAAATCAGCGGCAAATTATATTGAATAGCTGCCTGCACACAAACTTCAAATGCAATATTTTGTAAAAAAATAATATCTTGTTTACTTAAATTCTTGCACTTTTCGCTTTGCAAAATATCTTTGGAAAGGTCGAAACCCGTTTCACCAATAGCCCAAATATAATTTAAATTTTTATATAATATATCTTTGAATTGTTGAATATCACTTTGAATGCTCTCATTATGACAGCTACCGTCCGCATTGAGCCATTTTTCATGGACAGACATAGGATGTAAACCATGCGCTAAAAAACAGATGAATTCATCATCTTTTATAGAGTTTAATTGCTGTAAATCTTTTTTTAAGAATTTTATGTTTTCGAGTGACTTATTGTCTTTTAAGGCAAGATGTTCAAGTGTGTCATTATTCCAAACGCCAGCCACAACTCCTGATTTAACAGAAGACTTTAGAGCTTGTTCAATAGATCTTGGAATATCTTTAAGATAATTTAAATGAAAATGTGCATCGATTAAATAAGGATTGTTTATTTTATAGAAATTTTCCCACGTAAAAATACTTCTACCCCCTGAACAGAAATATCTTTGGGCATTGCCAAAGTCACTTGACATTCTTCAGGAGAAACATCGAAAAGTTTTCCTGTTGCACTATCTAGAAAATGAAAATGTTCTTCAACATTGGTATCATAAACTATTTTTCCAGTATGCGGTAATTTTAACTCCTTTAACAGGCCAGCTTGGACTAATATTTCAAGAGTGTTATAAACCGTAGCGCGGCTGAGCTTAGGGAAATTGAGGTCAGTCCAATTTTTAATGTCTTCAGCAGTCGGGTGATCTGCTTCACATAAAATATATTTACAAATTGCAATCCTCTGGGCAGTTGCTGAAACGCCCACATCATTTAACCGCTTCTCAATTTGCGCGGTCGTCAACGGACTTGATGCTTTTAAGCCTTTACTCAATATCATTTTATTATCCCCTTCACAGCCTGAGCGTATAAGAACTACAGGGTGCATGCAAGGAAATTTTAGACCCATTCTAAAAGATTATGGATAAAGTACAGACTTTTTAACTATTTGGCCTTGAAGTTGGCTTCCTTGTCATTGGAAACTTACGCTTGCGAATAGAAACTTCTCCCGCTCTTGGCAAATGCCAATTTTTCCACACAGAGATCATACGCATCGAAAATATAAGAGGAATAACAATGAGATCTGGAATTCCTTCACTCATATAATTGCGCAGAGCAAAGTACAATATCCCCCCTAAGAGGGCAAAACCTCCATAAATTTCATTTTGAAAAACATAGGGAACTCGATTGATAATGACATCCCGAGTGATACCGCCAAAACACGCTGTTATCACACCCATTAGGACACATTGATAATTAGAAAGTCCTGTTTGAATGCCAACTTTAACTCCAACTACTGTAAAAAAAGCAAGACCAATAGCATCGAACAAAACAATAATCTTCTCTACATACTTGTTTTGAATATTGAAGAAGTAGACTAAAAAAGTAGCACTCAACGCAATAATCCAATAAGCTGGTGTGTTAAACACGGTAGGAGGGGTTTTGCCAATAAGGACATCCCGCAGACAACCTCCACCAAATCCTGCAATCACGGTCATGACAAAAATGCCAAAGAGATCCATTCTGCGAGAAGCTGCAATCGATGCACCACTGACACAAAAAGCAAAAGATCCACTGTAATCAAGAATAGCCAGCAACATAAAAATCCTTTAACCACTAAAATGCACGGTCAATAGAACAATAGAATTATCAATAAACATCATTTGGTTTTTGCTGTAAATCATTCTCAGTCTTTTTTGCATTCTCCTCAAGTAGAAATGAAACACCTTTTTTCTCAAGCTCTTTTGTCAGAATAGAATGCTGCATTAAAAATAATGAAACAATATACGCCGCAACACAGCCTGTAAGTATGGGTACGGCAGCCCAAAACTGATGAGTTGATTCCAAAGTTATAAACACAGATGCTAAAAAAGCCCGTGTCACTCCGCAAAAAAGCGCTGCCATACCTACCAATGCAGCTGTTTTAATGTCAAGATTAATTAAAGGAAAAAAATAAATAATAAATCCAAATAAAGTAACACCTAATGCGCTTCCCATCATAAATAATGGTGCTAAAGTACCAGCTGTTGTTCTACTACTCACTGCAATTAGCCATGCTAAAAATTTTAAAATAAATAAATAGATAATAGAATCAGCAACAATATGTCCATTTAATATTTGCGTGATGGTTGAATAACCTGCTCCTAGTATTTTGGGTTCTAATAAACCTATAGCACCCACTCCTATGCCACCGATCGCTGGCCACCACATCCAGTGCATAGGGAGTTTCGCATAACCATTTTCTAAATAATGCACGCAATGAGTGATTCCAACTGCGACAATACCCGAAATGATTCCAATAATAAAAAAACAAAATATTTCGCTCGATGCAGATGGTAATGAAACAACAGACATTGGAAAAATAAGTTCATCTCCAACGAATTTCATTCTTATAAATTCTGCTGCTATGACAGAAAGAGCTACCGGAATTAGTGATCTTGATTTAAATTCATATAACATTAATTCTAAAGCCAAGAATATTCCACCCAATGGACTGCCAAAAGCTGACGATACAGCGCCCGCAACCCCCGCACTCAATAATATTTTTCGTTCATAAGATGATGTTTTAATAAATTGACCGATGGTAGAGCCTAGAATTCCACCTGTTGCAATAATAGGACCTTCATCTCCAAAAGGACCACCAGAACCAACAGATATAGCAGCCGCAGTTGGTTTTAAAATAAGTAATCTTTTGGAAATAATGCTGTCATTCAATAATACTTTTTCCATTGTTTCTGGAATACCGTGACCATACACTGCTGGGTTGATAAATCTCGCAATCAAACCAATAATAATACCACCTATAACTGGCATAAAAAAAGCCCAATAACCTAACTGATGTTGAGCAGGTAATGCTTCTGTTATAGAAAATTTTCCAAAATAAAATATATTTGTCACAAGATTAATCACAAGTTTTAATGCTTCAGCAAGAAAACCAATAAAAATTCCTATTATTAGACTCAACAGGCAGATAAAAAAATCGCGCTTATGAAAAAATGCAGACTTATGCACAAAAAACTTTCCTCTGAAATAACGCATTTTTTCTATGTATGTCATATAAGAAATCCTACTCAACAACAAGAGGTTCTAATCTTCAAAATCACCTACTCCTTTGACAAAAAAAAAGCAAACAACTTTGATTGCAAATTAATATTACACGAATTAGATTCAAACCTGTAGTATTGGATCAATATGGATGGAATATGAATAAATTTATAGAAAACTTTGTTCTCCCCTCAGAATGGATGAATTCAAGTCCACAAAAAATCGAACCAATTTCTTTTGGTGGAATAAAACTTCCTCAAAATACAATTTATCTTGATTTTGCCTCAAGCACACCGCTCGACAAAAGAATTTTAGAAAAAATGACACCTTGGATGCTTGGTTATTTTGCAAATTCTGCCAATAGATTGCACCCCATGGGCGAATTAACAGAACATGCTTTGGGTTGGGCCCGCACAACCTTAGCAAAAATTTTTTCTGTTTCTTTTGAGGAAGTTATTTTTACTGGAAGCGCAACAGAAAGTAACAACCTATTTTTAAGAGGGCTTGTTGAAAATCCTCATAGAAAGAGAAATAAAATTGTTTATTGTGCAACTGAGCATTCTAGTATTATCGTAACAGCAAATACTTTAAGTGCTCTTTCTGAAAACATTCAGATTGCTGAATTGCCTGTTGATGAATACGGACAAATAAATATTCAAATTGCAGAGCGAGTCATTGATGAAAATACTTTATGCGTCTGTGTAATGGATGTGAATAACGAAACAGGTATTAGACAATTGCAACTTGAAAAAATTAGAAAAATTTCTTTAGAATGCGGAGCTCTTCTCCATGTGGATGCCTCTCAAGGATTTGCCCGCAGTCATTTAATCGCTGAAGGAATTGATTTCGACTCCTTAACAATTTCATCTGCAAAAATATATGGGCCAAAAGGGGCTGCAGCCCTTATTTTAAAAAAAAGAAGACCCAAAATTAAATTACAAGCGCAATTGACTGGGGGAGGCCATGAGTTCGATCTGCGCTCAAGCACACCAAATATTGCAGCAATCATGGGCTTTACTTATGCTTGTCTGTTTCAACAACAAGAGGCTAGCGAACGAATCAAATATTATGAATTTCTAGAAAATGCCTTTTGCGATGAATTAAATAAACACATACAAGTTAAATTTTATGGAGTTAAAAAGCAAAAAATTGCTGGCATATTGACAATCTCCTTTCAGAACGTCAATGCTATGAAACTTTTAGAAGAAACGAGAACTGTCTGCGCCAGTGTCGGAAGTGCATGTAAAACTCTGCAAGCTACTGCGAGTCATGTTCTAGTGGCCATGGGAATAGAGCTTGAAAATACTTTAGCGAGTTTTCGAGTGAGTTTTGGTTTGACTAACTCAGAGCAAGAGGTAAGAGAAGCTGCAAAAATACTTGCGCAAACAGCTCATCACTTGAGAGAAAAATCTGCAACTCTTTTATAAGGATTATAAAGCGCTATGGATTTGAATGTTCTTATCGTCGGCGGAGGAATACACGGCACAGGACTCTTGCATGATCTTGCAACTCGCAATGTACCAGGTGTCCACCTAGTTGAAAAAAGTCTACTCTCATCTGGGACATCAAGCAAAAGCACAAAGCTTGTGCATGGTGGGCTTAGATATCTCGAACACCTGAATCAATGGGGACTTGTGCATGAAGCACTTAAAGAAAGAGCAATTTTATTACGTTTACTTAGAGATATCGTGAAACCTCTTCCCTTTGTCCTTCCTAATTTTAAAGGCGACAAAAGACCTCCCTGGATGATTCGTATGGGGCTCTTTTTTTATGATCTTTTGGCTGGAGATGGCGGACTTCCATCTGCTAGTTCGATAAATAAAAAAGATATTCTCAGCTATGCGCCTTATTTAAATCCTGAAAAAGTTGAAAAAGAAATGATTAGTGCATTTCAATATTACGATGCACAAATGCTAGATGATGTTATTACAAGGATTGTTGCTGAGGCTGCTGTTAAGCTCGGTGCGAGTTATGAAGAAAACGCTAAAGTAACAGAAGTCATTCCAATCCAAGACGGATATAAAGTAACAATTGTAAGCAATGATTCTTCCAAAACTTTAACAACAAGAACAATTGTGAATGCCTCTGGAGCTTGGTGCAATGCAAATCTGTTAAATTGGAATATTATCCCAAATATCACTTGTCTCTTGAATCTCGGCACTCACATTGTTTTCAATCCCGAAGCAGTCCCCAATGGGGATATTACCAAAAATTCCGCAACTCTTATTCAAGAACCAGATGGAAGAATCGTATTTTTTATTCCTTGGTTTGGTAAATGGCTATATGGTACAACTGAGTCTATTCTTGTAGGAGAACCATCGCATGTTCGTTATCCAGAAGAAGATAAAGCGTATCTTATGCACACAGCTAAAGAGACACTCAATTTATACGAAGCTGAAAAAAATATTTCCGAAATTTTTTGCGGTGTCCGTTGTATGCCTCTCCATGTAAAAGCAAAAATTAAAAATTTAAACTCTGCTTGGAATAATGAACCTTTTAATTCTCCTTTTTATGTAAGACAACTCGATAAAAATATATCTGGATTATCGAGAGAAACAGTTCTAGATGAAGTTCTTCCAGGATTAATTACAATTTATGGTGGTAAATACACAACGTATCGCTCTATTTCAGAAAAAATTGGCGCTCTCCTTTCGCGAAAATTAAAATTAGGCTCATCGACTGGAACACATTTAGCTGAAAATTGGTTTTTATCTGAACTCATGCAAGAAAAACCCAGTCTATTTTTAACCTCTGCCAATCTTCGTCAGATGTAAAAATTTTCCTCACTTCACAAATCTCTTACTTTTGAATATAGTTAATTTTGTATTTAATATATTTCGTGAGGTCTCTATGCTTTCAGCTAAAATTCAGTCCCGACTTTCTCATTTTTTTAAAAAACAGCTTTTCTTACAAGTTGTTATAGCTGTCATACTCGGAATTATAGTAGGTGTAACTTTACCAATTCATGCTGCAGATTTAAAAATCATTGCTGTGTTATTTATTCGACTGATAAAAATGGTGATCACACCTGTTGTTTTTGTTTCCATTGTACTTGGAGTGTGTGCAAACAAAGAGCATAGAAGTATAGGTAAACTAGCATTTAAAACGTTAATATATTTTGAAATTATGTCTATAGTTGCCGTGCTTATTACCTTTGGCTATATGTTTTTATTGCAACCCGGAGGTGGTTTTAATATTGGTTTATTCAATGGCATCGATGTGTCAAAATTTAAACCCAAAGAAGGATCCACGGGTGGGTTTATGGAATTTATTACCCACATGGTTCCTGAAAGTGTATTTGGTACTTTAGCTGGTGACAATTTACTTGCAGTTATCGTTCTCGCAGTTATATTTTCTGTTGCTATATTACAATTAGAAGAAACTGCAAAAATTGTTACATTTTTTAAACAAGCAAACGATGTGTTTTTTAAAATGATTGCTCTTATCTCTCGGGTTTCTCCAATCGCAGCTTTTGCAGCAATTTCGGCAACAGTTGGCTCACAAGGGATTGGTGCACTGACAATGCTCGGATATTTTATTTTAGTCATGGGCATTAGCATGGTTACATTTTGGCTGGTTGTTTATATCGTTGGAAAATTTTATGGTTTCAGCGCGATTAAACTTATGAAACATATAAAAGAAGAAATGTCGATAGCCTTTGGCACCTCTTCTTCCGAGTCCGTCTTTCCTCAATTGATGACTAAGCTTGAAACTTTTGGGTGTTCTAAAAAAGTTGTGAGTTTCGTTCTTCCAACAGGGTATGCATTTAATTTAGATGGTACAGCAATTTACGTAACAGCAGGTGCGATTTTTATTCAACAAGCATATAATATCCCCTTTGGTTTTCCGGAATATCTCGGATTATTTTTAACGATATTAATTGTTTCAAAGGGTGCTGCGGGAATTACGGGCGCTGGATTTGTTACGTTATCTGCAATATTAGCGGCCGTACCTGGGCATATTATTCCAATCGAAGGTTTAGCGTTACTTTTAGGAATTGATCGGTTTATGTCCGATGCGCGCGTTGTTACAAATATCGTAGGCAACACAGTTGGTACTGTTATTATTGCAAAATCGGAAGATGAGTATAATCCGAAAAAATTAAAAGCATCGCAGTAAAATACTGCGATGCTTTTTTAATCTACGGTCAATAAATAACCCGATGCTTTTTTTAAAGCCTAAGCTCGATCACCATACCTTCTGTACCCTGCTTAATGACATAATCACAACCCGCTGCTGTTGCAAGGTCAATCCAAGTCACAAAGCTGATAAGTGCAAATAAAGTGTTTGGGCTATTGGGATCGGGAGCAATTAAGAGCATCCCTTGTTCAATACGTTCATTGACACTCAGCTCGGAATTACGCATAAGATCGAAAAATTCTTCGGGGAATGCCATCCCTTCGCACTCCCAGCGGGCACTGATCTTTCCATCCACACTTTTAGCGGAAAATACCACTCCGTTCCCTCGTCTGGCAAAATAGACGGAACTGCGCCAAGGGCCTACAAGCAATCGGCGTAAAACAGCCTCATTTGTGCTTGCCTTTAGAGGTGTCACAATAGCTTGCTCGATATTTATCCCTTTGCGCCGCCAAGTAGTGTCAAAAGTTTCGGCAACATCTCGAAATATCTGCGAAACGTCCATATTTTGCGGAGGGGATTTTACGATCAGTTTTTCAATAATCCCTTTAGGATCATTGGCTAAATATATTTCAAATTCATTTAAACTGTCCACGACATCATTCCAACGTCTTTTTAACAAGGAATTGGGATCGGCTCCGCTAATAGAAGAAAAGGGATCCGGTGTACGCTCTTGTTTTTGTTTTAAAAATGATTTTTCCATCGCATAGGCGCGCACCTGTTGAATAAACTGATAGAGCGCCATTTCTGGTGCTGGAATGCCTTTTCTGGGCTCTTCTGGATGCACATTTCCTTGAAAGTATTTGATACCAAGCGCTACCAAATTCATATCTTCATTTTTAGGTGATAAATAAGAACAAATGGCGCCTATTTTATAAAATAAGAAGAATATAGAAAAGATAAGTGAAAGAACCCCACCACCCGCATAAATAAAAAGTTTGAGACCATGCGATTCACTTAAAAAACAATAAGAAAAAAAGACACCAGCAGCCACTGCAAAAAGCAGAGAAAAGAAAAAAGGAGCAACCAATGACACACCTTGTTTTACATGGATGGCTTTATCAATAATATTTTCAGGTGTGTTTTTTTGCACACGACTTGTCTGCTGAGCTGTATTTGCTTTTTTTTTGCGAACATACCATGGTTCTGGATCATTTCGTTGCGACTGGAGCATAAGCGGGTCCACTCAATTTAATTAGAAAAAAGAAATGTTTTATACAACTTTACCCTTATCAAATAAACAGAAAATGAGGAAATGGATCAGCTCGAATAAATGACGGAAGCGTAATCAATAACCTTAATTTCGGGAGAGATCTTACCATTCCAGTTTCCAAGTTTGGCTTCGACCACCAGTTGTATATCAACGCCAGTTGCTAAAAACTCTTCGAAAATATCGGCCATGCCAAAAGCAGTTACCCAGACATCTTGAGCATTTTCGAGGAGCAAAACTTTTGCATGTCCCTGGGACAAATCCTTACCTATGCGTTTAACATGTTTCACCTGCGCAGGTCCAACGAGCCAACGCGTACGGGGATTTTCAACACCATAAGGTTCGAACTGCTCTAATTTTCGCAAAAAATGCGGGCTCATATCATTGAGTGACAAAATGCCATCGACATGCAAAAGAGGAATTTTGTCTTGAGCCAGTATGATCTCACCCGCTTTTTTTGCAAGGTATTCTCTTAACCAAGGAAGCTTTTCAGGCGCAAGTGTCAACCCCACTGCATGGAAATGACCACCAAACGAGATGAACTCATGCCTGACTTCGTTGAGAACAGAAAAGAGATCGAAGGAATGTGTCGATCGACCGCTCCCTTTTAGTTTGCCATCAAGTGTCCCAAAAACCAAAACAGGACGATAAAATTTATCGAGCACACGGGTGGCAACGAGCCCCACAACCCCTGGGTGCCAATCTTCTTTGTGTAAGACCAAAGCTTCGGGAAGTTCTGGCAGAGCAGCTACTTGTGCAAGCGCCTCATGGGTAAAAGCTTTTTCAAGCTGTTGCCGCTCCGAGTTTTCCGCATGCAAAAATTGCGCCATTTCTAAAATATTTTGATCTTCATTAGTATAAAGAATGTCCACACTGCGCAGTGCATTGCCCAAACGACCGGCTGCATTGAGACGGGGGCCAATTTTAAAGCCGACATCGACAGAGTCAACTTTGGAGTTTTCATTCCAACCGGCAAGTTTAAGCAGATGAAATAAACCTAAGCGACTGCCGTTTTGGACATTTTGACTTAAAACTTCAAGTCCAACTTTACACAACGTATGATTGACCCCAGTTAAAGGAGCCATATCTGCAATTGTCCCTAGAGCTACATAATCTAAATAATTTTTCAGATTGATGGGGCAGGCCACCCCCTGCTCACGCAGAAGCGAACGCAAAGCGATCATGAGATAAAAGGCAACTCCGACGCCCGCAAGCATGCGATAAGGAAACAAACAATCTTTTTGCTTAGGATTTAATATTGCAAAAGCATTTGGGAGAGTAGGAGGGATGTCATGATGATCCGTTATAATAACATCGATATTTAAAGACAAAGCATGCGCACAGGCATCGACAGCAGCAATACCATTGTCAACTGTGATGACAAGGGTCGAGCCATTTTCAGAGATTTTTTGTAAGCCAATTTTATTTAAGCCATAACCTTCAACGAGACGATCGGGAATATAAACATCAACAGGATAGTTTATGTCATTAAAAAAATGTTTTAGCATGGCACAAGATGTTGTGCCATCTACATCATAATCACCAAAAATAGTTATTTTTTCTTTTTTCTGCATTGCAGATAAAATGCGCTCTACAGCTTTGCGAATATCTTTTAATGACCAAGGCTCAGGTAACAGAGAAAGAGGAGACGTATCCTCTTCCATTGTTTTTCCTTCAAGCAAAGAAACTTTTTTTTGCGAAATATATTGGTCAATTTCCTTACCATTTTCCGCAAAAATCTTTCTTAGTTTCCAAGTAAACCGACTTGTGATACATAAATTCTCTTTATTTAAAATAAAATTCTGTGAAGTCAATTTACTTTGAGAAAGAACGGCTAATTCCATTTATTTTTTATCCTGCGGAACTTTTTTTCTAACATTTATAGGTGGTGCATAATCTTTTGGCCGTACTTCTTTTGCTAATTCTTTCGCATCTTTTTTCTTCCAGCCTAATTTATTAAGGTAACCATCCATCATGAGAGTTAAAGGTGCAGCAACATAAATAGAAGAATACGTACCAACCACAATACCCACAAGCATTGTGATAGCAAAGTCTTCAATAGAACCGCCCCCTAAAATAGAGAGCACAAGAAGCGCTAAGATACCTGTGGTTGAAGTTAAAATAGTACGGTTCATGGTTTGACTGATACTGCGATTGACGACATCGATCATGGACATTTTGGGTTGAAGTGAGCGGGTTTCACGAATTCGGTCGTACACAATCACTGTGTCATTAATGGAATAACCAACAATTGTTAAGAATGCAGCGATAGAAACTGTGGTAAATGGACGACCAAACAAGGTCATCACACCGAGAGCAATCACAACGTTGTGCACGAGACAAAGAACAGCACCCGGAGCAAAACGCGAGTCAAAACGAAACGCGATATAAATAAGAATACCAATACAAGAAAGTAACAAGGCCATATAACCTTTGTACTCGTCTTCTTTACCTACTTTTCCAGAGATATTGGTAATTGATGCTATCTGGATTTTTTCAGCACCAAATTCTGCTTTTAAAGAACTTACCAGTTTATCTGCACGGTTTGTCGTTGCACTTTCATCTTGTCCTTTTTCCCGTTGCATACGGACAATATAAGACTCGGAATTGTCTTTACGGGCAGCAAGTGAGCCATACGTAGTGATTTCTGCATGATTAATACCGGCTTTACCAACAGCTTCATGCAATTGTTCACGGGTAATTGATTTGTTAAGAACATTAACTTGAATTTCAGCTCCACCTAAGAAGTCGATACTGTAATTCAAACCTTTAATTCCAATGATTAATAAAGAAACTGCAACAAGAACAATGGATATCCCAACTGTTACTTTACGCCATTTCATAAAATCAAAAAAATAATTGTGTGGGAAAACTTGAATATTTCCAATTTTAAAAGCCATAATCGTTTTCCTCTTTTTTAACCAAATCTTTTTAATTTCGTTTTTTCAACCAACCACTGGCCAATGACTTCGGTTACATAATAAGAAGTAAATAAAGTACAAATAATACCCGCTAGTAAAGTAACAGCAAAGCCTTTCACAGTTGGGTTGCCATAAATAATAAGAACAATCCCTGCGACAGCAGAGGTAAAGTGAGCATCAATTAATGTACGAAAACTTGTGTGATAACCTTTGTAGAACGCTTGTTTTTGTGAAAAACCAGAACGAATTTCTTCACGAATACGCTCATTGATGACTACGTTGCCATCCACCGCAATCGCCATCGTCAACACAATTCCAGCAATACCAGGTAGTGTTAAAGTAGCGCCAAATAGAGCCATGAATGCCAAAATAAGAAGAACGTTAAAGAGCATGGCAACATTCGCAACCAAACCAGACATTCCATAAATAACAAGCATAATAACGATCACCAATATGCCGGCTATGATTGTGGAAATAAATCCAGAATGAATATTTTGTGCACCTTCACTTGGCCCAATTTGTCTTTCTTCGACAACTTTTACGGATGCTGGAAGAGCACCCGCACGTAATACCAAAGATAAATCCTGTGCTTGCTTCATCTGGTCAACCATATTGGTGCTGCTGCCCATGGTGATTTGCGCACTGCCTGTGGTAATAGGAGAATTGACAACGGGCGCACTCTGCACATTGCCATCAAGAATAATCGCAACTTGATGCGGTGCATTGTTCGGCTTAAAGGCTTCGGTCGTGATGTCACCAAAGAGTTTTGCCCCTTGCGGTTTAAACTTTAACGAAACAACATATTGCGGAATATAATTCTCGGTTGATTGCTGTGCTTGCGCATCTTCAATAAGATCGCCTGTTAATTTCGCATGCGCTTCCACTAAATAGGGAAGAGTTGAAATTGTTTTGATCGATTGAGCTGAAGGTGACGTCACCCGATGCAAAATAATTGTTGAATTTTTTGGAAGCTTATTTTTGTCACGCAACCACTGCGAAAGAGTTTCAATCGTCTCAGGTTGATTGGCATCTTCCGAGATTTTCAATTCTTTCCGTGCTTCCTCGAGCAATTGTGGCAACTGCCCTTGTGGGATGCTATTGAGCACCAACCTAAAGTCCAACTGCGCTGTGTTACCCAAAAGCTCTTTTGCTCTTTGAGTGTCCGTCATACCTGGCAGTTCAACCATAATACGGGTATTGCCAGCTTGAAAGATATTGGGTTCAGCCACACCGAATTGGTCAATACGATTGCGAATCGTGTTTATAGCCTGCTGCATAAGTTGTTTTTCATAATCGCCAATATAGCTGCGATTTGCTTGAAAATAAAGGGTTTTTCCTTCAATTTTATCGAACAAAACCAGCAGAGTTTGCTCTTGAATTCTTTTTTGTACGAGTTGTGCTTTGGCTATATTGTCGAGCTCAACGACAGTGGTCAGATCAGGATTGACTTTATAGGAAGTGATTTTCACGCCTTCAGAAGCAACTAAGTCTTTTGCGAGGGAAATAGAGCGATGGATAGAATCTTGGATGGCTTTTTCAACTTCAACGTTGAGGGTTAAGGATAACCCGCCCTTTAAATCGAGACCTAAGTTGATTCGAGCCGCTGGCAAAAGATTTTCGGACCATCTTTCATACCATTTTGCGGGCACACCATTTGCATCTCTTTGCCATTCAGAAGGATTACCGAAAAAGGTCGGAAGTGTATAAATTATACCAAATACAAGTGCACAAAGAATAATGACACTCTTAATCCACCACATTGGTGGCATGGAGCTTTTGTTCTGCATAAGTTCACCCAATGTCTATCAATTTGAAAAATCTTTACAAAAAAGAAAAAACCGCCCACCCTATGCGAGCGGGCGGTTTTTCTATTTAAGATGCAAAACCGACTCTTACTTTGCTGGAACAGCTGTAGAGGCGGAATCGAGTCTTCCTGAAATGGAACTTTTAAGAACGCGCACTGTGGAGTTGCCGACATTTAGTGAAACAATATTTTCTTTTACTTCAACAACAGTGCCAATGATTCCACCTGCGGTGATCACTTCGGAACCAGCTGTTAAAGATGCTAAGAATGCTTTTTGCTCTTTTGCTCTTTTTGCCTGGGGGCGGAAGACAAAGAGCCACATAAAGAGGATCATCCCACCAATAAGAGCAAAATTCAGCCAACCTGCGCCTGCAGGAGCTGCACCTGCAGCTGCGCCCGCGGGAACTTGTAAAGGAGCTGTTGCACTGGTTGCGTCTTGGGCAAGTGCTTGACCTGCTCCTAAAGTGGTCGCAATGATTGAGCTTAAAGACATTGAAAGAGATTTTATATTCATTGTTAGATGCACTCCAATTAAAACTAAAAAAACAACACGTTTAATCTAGTATCATCTTTGAAATAGTTTGCAACTGCATGTTAGTCGTCCCTTCGTAGATTTTACCTATTTTGGCATCTCGATAAAATTTTTCGGCAGGGAAATCTTTAACAAAACCATAACCCCCATAAATTTCGAGCGATAGGCTCGAAACAAACTCAGCGACCGAACTTGTAAAGTGTTTAGCCATGGCTGCTTCTTTGACAAAGCTTTTTCCAGCGTCCTTCAATCGAGCTGCATTGTAAACCAGAAGACGAGCCGCTTCAATCTGCGTTGCCATTTCAGCAATTTGAAATTGAATCCCTTGATAGGCTGTGAGAGGTTTGCCAAATTGTTCACGCTGTTTAGCATAAGCCATAGCACCCGCAAGAGCCCCTTCAGACAAGCCAAGCATTTGCGCAGCAATCCCAATCCGTCCTTCATTTAATGTCTCAATGGATATTTTATATCCTTTGCCTACCTCGCCTAAGATATTCTCTTTTGGTACCTTAACGTTTTCAAAAATAACTTCACAAGTGCTGCTTGCTCGAATACCAAGCTTTGTTTCTTTACGACCTAACGAAACACCTGGCATTTCTTTTTCAACAAAAAAAGCCGTGATGCCTTTATATCCTAATTCCGGATTCACATTGGCAAAAACAAGAAATAAACTGGCTTCTTTTGCATTGGTAATAAAGACTTTCTTACCATTTAATTCATAATGGTTACCTTTATCTACAGCGCGGGTTTTTAAGGCAAAAGCATCGGAACCACTGTGCGGCTCCGTTAAACAATAGGATCCCACTTTCTTTTTTGCCATCTGAGGAAAATATGTTGATTTTATGTGCTCCGACCCCCATTTCATCAATGCATTTTCCACTAAAGTATTCTGGACATCAACAAAGACACTCACACTTGGGTCAACCTGCGCAATCGCTTGAATTGCTAAAATAGCTTGAAAAAAAGACCCACCCGATCCACCGTATTTTTCTGGCACTTCGATTGCCATCAGCCCCATGGAAAAGATCTTTTCAATTATTTTGGGATTTAGTGTTTCACTTTCATCCATTTCAGCAATATGTGGGTATATTTCTTTTTTGGCGAAATCCTGAACTGAACTAAAAAAAAGTGCTTCTTCGTCATTTAGAATTGTTAAAGGCAAGAGACCATCTTGTTTCATTCCTACACTCCAGGTTATGTCTTGATCATAAAAATATCTGTTACTCATACTTTTAATACACCTGTCTTAAAAAAAGCACAACAAATCCCAGCTTTATCCTCCTGACCTATTTAAAAGTAAGTCTGTCGGCGAACATTTCCGAAAAAAACAGAAAATATCCGTCAAAATTTCAGAACCCAAATTTTAAATAATTTCTCGAAGAAATTGTTAAGATCAGTTTTATAATAAATATTAAAAAAATTTGATTAAATTCAAATAAATTAATTTATATTTATAAAATTTAACAATAATTTTATAAAGTTTATAGCACGTGGAAGTGGGGTTCAAACTCATGAAAAATAGAAGTCTTGCATTTAAGCTTATTGCTTCTTTCCTTATCCTCTTGCTGTTTATTTTAACTTCAGCAATTTATAGCATACTCATGAACAACAAAACCCAAGGATACGCAGACGATGTGGCCAACAATTGGTTCCCGAGCGTTGACTCTGTTGCCAAACTGAGCAACACCTTTGCCAATTATTCTCGTAGGAATTTGGCTATATTAACTTATTATGCCTTTCAACAGCAAAATAAACTGAAAAAGGAGTTTCTTGATCAACATGAGAGCTGGAAAATGGAAATGACGGCTCTTATAGAAAAACACAAAAAGCAACTCATTTCGAGTCCAGAAGAGAAGATATTGATCGATTTAGTCGATAAAATTTGGGCTCAATATATTGATTCTGTAAACGAAGACAAAAATTTACTGGCAAAAAACCCTGGCGCTGCTTTTGAAAGGTACCAAACGGAAACCTTAAAAATTGCAGTTACTATGTCAAAAGCACTCACTGAACTTGGGAAATTCAACTATGATGGCGGAGTGAGTTCATCGACCAAGGGCAATTCCTTAACAGCCATCACAAACATCACTATGACTTCAATAGTTATTGCCTCTATAGTCATTTCCCTGATTATCCTACAACTTATTTTAAAATCGACAAATTCAATTTCACAAGCAGTGACGAATTTAAAAAAACAAAGCGTATCCACTAGTAAAATTGCTGGGGAATTAAAGTCGAGCTCACAATCTCTCTCGGATTCTGTGACAGAGCAAGCAGCTTCTATTCATGAAACCAGCGCTGCGATCAACGAAATCACCAGTATGGTCAATCGCACTGCAGAGAATGCTAAGGAATCGACCAATGTCGCTAAAAGCGCATCGGGCAAAGCCGAAGAAGGGCAAAAGACTATGCTGAGGCTTGTGCAAGCCATGGAAACTATTCAGGAATCTAGTGGTCAATTGCAGAATATTGCTGTCATTATCAATCAAATCAATAGCAAAACTGCTGTTATCAATGACATAGTTTCGAAAACAGAACTCCTGTCTCTCAATGCTTCGATTGAATCTGCCCGGGCAGGAGAACATGGAAAAGGCTTTGCTGTGGTGGCTGAAGAAGTGGGTAACCTTGCTAAAGTCAGTGGGAAGTCGGCCCAAGAAATCCAGGAACTGATCACGAAAAGCCAAGAACAAGTCAATAGTATCTTAAATTTGACTAAAGATCGGGTGACAGAAGGGAAACAAGTGACAACAGAAGCACAGCAATCCTTCCTCCAAATCTCTGATGACATTTCAAACATGTCAAACGTAATCCAACAGATTTCCGAAGCCACCCGTGAGCAAGAAATTGGGGTCAGACAGATTTCGACTGCCATGTCACAAATAGACAAAGCCACCCGAAATAGCCAAGTGGCCGTGAATACCACTTCTGATTCGTCAAATAATCTCGTTGAACAAAGTAACAAGTTAGACTCAACTGCAAAAGATATTGAAATCTTGATTAAAGGGAAAGTGATGGAAGATTCTCAAAGATAATACAATACTCAAAGAGTCAAAGTGTTGGCAATGCTCTATTTTTACCTCGCCAAACAAGAACTCAGTCAAAATGCTAAGCTAAAATTATGTGCTAAAGATTTCAAAATATTAATTTTAAGAAATAACTGACAAATAATACATTTTCCCACTTTAGATTTTTAATCCACAACCGATTTATAATTGTGCATCGGTATCATAAAGCTCGAAAATGGAGTTCACCATTATGAACAATAAAAGTTTAGCCTTTAAACTCAATACCTCGTTCCTTATCCTCTTGGCTTTTATTTTAACCTCTGCTATTTATAGTATCCTTATGAATAACAAAACCCAAGGATATGCGGATGATGTGGCCAATAATTGGTTCCCAAGCGTGAATTCGACCGCAATTATGGGCAATGAAATGACGAAGTTTTCCCGTCGACAGGTGCTCGTTATCGCAACTTATCTGGGCGATAGATTGCAGAATTTAAAAGCAAATATGGAAGATTTAGCTACTTGGAAAAAGAATTTTGAGACACAGCTTGAAACTCACAGAAAAACGTACGCTACTGATCCTGAAGAGATAGCAATTATTGAGGCTCTAACTAAAGAATGGAAAAAATATATTGAATTTGTAGATAGAGATCTTGAACTTGTAAAGCAAAAACCTATTCTTGGCCTAGAGCACTATCAAGCAAACACAAAAGGACAAGCAATCCTTGTAACGAAAGAAATTGATAAATTAACAAAATATAATTATGACAATGGTGTTAAGACATCGACCAAAGGAAATAGTTTAACCGCAATCACAAACTTCACCATGGCAGGAATTGTCATTTCATCCATTATTATTTCGCTTATTATCTTCCAAATTATACGTACATCAACCAACTCTATATCCACTGCAGTGACAAACTTAAAAAAACAGAGCGTCACTACAAGCAAAATTGCCGGTGAGTTAAAGTCAAGCTCTCAGTCTCTCTCTGACTCAGTTGCCGAACAAGCCGCTTCTATCCACGAAACCAGTGCTGCCATTAACGAAATCACCAGCATGGTCAACCGCACTGCCGAAAATGCCAAAGAATCGACGAACGTTGCTAAAAGTGCATCGGACAAAGCGGAAGAAGGGCAAAAAACTATGCTTAGACTTGTCCAAGCAATGGAAACAATTCAGGAGTCCAGTGGGCAATTGCAAAACATTGCTGTGATAATCAATCAAATAAATACCAAAACAGCTGTCATCAACGATATAGTTTCGAAAACGGAACTTTTATCACTCAACGCGTCCATCGAGTCCGCCCGTGCCGGTGAATACGGCAAAGGCTTTGCTGTGGTGGCCGAAGAAGTGGGTAACCTTGCTAAAATCAGCGGTAAGTCAGCTCATGAAATCCAGGAACTGATTACGACAAGTCAAGATCAAGTAAACCAAATCCTCAACGTCACAAAAGAGCGCGTAGCTGACGGGAAAAAAGTTACGACCGAAGCGCAGGAGTCTTTCCTCCATATTTCGGAAGACATTTCGAATATGTCAAACGTGATTCAACAGATTTCCGAAGCGACCCGTGAGCAAGAAATCGGGGTGAGACAGATCTCGACTGCCATGTCACAGATAGACAAAGCCACACAAAACAGTCAGGTGGCGGTGAATACAACTTCCGAGTCGTCGAACAATTTGGTTGAACAAAGTAACAAACTCGACACAACTGCAAAAGACATTGAAATCCTGATTAAAGGGAAAGTGATGGACGAATCACATGGATGATTAAAAGATTCTATTTACTTAAGGATGAGTGATGAATAGAAAAAGCCTAGCCTATAAATTGTATACTTCGGTTATTATTATACTGATTATAGTATTGATATCGGCTATTTACACCGTTCTTATGATTAATAAAACCCAAGGATATGCGGCAGAAACGAAAAGCTTTTGGTTGCCAAGTATCCGGATTGCCCACGAGTATTTAGACAATCTTACTTTACTTAGACAAAGCACTTTGCGGATAATGATTGCGCAAAACGAACAGAATAGAAAATTATTTATTGATAAATGGAAAAAAGAGTCTGAACATATTGAAGAACTGGGCAAAGAATATCAAGAATATATCACGTCAGAAAAAGAGCGAGAATCTTATGCTAAGCTTCAAGAAGATTGGAAAAAATATAAAGGCTTGAATTTAAAAATTGTAGATTTAGGCAAGCAAGGTAAAACGAAAGAAGCACTTACTCTCATTCGTGAAACCACCGACGAACTGATTGAAAGAATGGAAGTAACCCTCAATAATCTTATAGAGATAAATTATAAAGGCGCAGTGCAATCAACAAAATTAGGAGCTAACTTAACCAGTATCACTACACTGACTATGATTGCAATTATAAGTGCTACTGCTTTAATTGCACTCATAATAATTATTATTATAAAAACTTCTATGGGCTCTGTTTCAAACGCCATAGAAAACTTAAAAATTCAAAGTGTCTCAACCAATAAAATCGCTGTTACGTTAAAAAAGAGCTCCAATTCTCTTTCTTCTTCAATAACGGAACAGGCGGCTTCTATCCACGAAACCAGTGCAGCTATTAACGAAATCACCAGTATGGTCAATCGCACCACTGAAAATGCCACTCAGTCCACAATTGTAGCAAAGGCTGCTTCTGAAAAAGCTGAAGAGGGCCAAGCCACTATGAAAAGGCTTGTCAAAGCCATGGATACCATTCAAGAGTCAAATGTACAACTGCAGAATATCACTGGAATAATTGGACAAATTCACACAAAAACCGCAGTGATCAACGACATTGTCGCAAAAACCGAGCTTCTTTCACTCAATGCCTCGATTGAGTCAGCCCGCGCAGGTGAATACGGCAAAGGCTTTGCTGTGGTGGCTGAAGAAGTTGGTACTCTCGCAAAAATGAGTGGCCAATCCGCCAGCGAAATTCAAGATCTCATCAACAAAAGCTTAGAACAAGTCAATCAGATACTTGAAGTGACCAAAGGTCGTGTGGCAGAAGGCAAAAAAGTCACAACCGAAGCCAAGGAATCTTTTTTACAAATATCCGATGATATTGCGAACATGACCAATGTGATTCATCAGATTTCCGATGCAACGCGTGAACAAGAAATTGGGGTGAGACAAATTGCAACGGCCATGACTCAGATCGATAAAGCAACACAAAACAGTCAGGCAGCAAGTACAGGGGCGGCAGAGTCGTCAACTAAACTTGTTGAACAAAGCGATAGTCTAGATATTACAGCAAAAGATATCGAGCTTTTGGTTAAAGGTGCTGTTACTTAAAGGGTGTATTTATGGCTCACAAAAGCCTTGCATTTAAACTCTATATTTCTGTTTTACTCCTTGTGCTTATCATATTAGGATCTGCCTCATTTTCTATTTATATGATTGCAAAAACACAAGAATTTGCCAATGAAACGGGCGAAGATGATTTACCAAGCTTTCACTTTGCTTACGAAATTCAAACAGGAATTGGACTGTTAAGAAGAAATGAATTGCGCACTCTTGCGTCAGAAGAACCTAAATTTAAAGAAGCAAATCGTAAAACATTAATTAAAAACCATGAAAGAATTAAAGAACTTTTAGAAGTATATAAAAAATATGTCTTCGATGACATCGAAAAAAAGCAACTTGCTAATTTTGAAATGGATTATATAAAATATAAAGAAATATCCGAAAAATATATTAATCTCAGTAATGAAGGCAACAATAAAGAAGCCCTGAAATTAATGTTCGAGGAAGGTGATGTACAGTTAAAAAAACTGACAGATGGTTTTTCCGACGTGATCGCAAATGATTATGATTTAGCAATAGAATCCACAAAAAGAGGAGCGAATTTAACTTTAATTACAACAATAACTATGACTATTATTATTATTCTTTGTTTACTTATTTCATTTATTAT
The DNA here is from genome assembly GCF_004295685.1 of Fluviispira sanaruensis. Lineage (NCBI taxonomy): Bacteria > Pseudomonadati > Bdellovibrionota > Oligoflexia > Silvanigrellales > Silvanigrellaceae > Fluviispira > Fluviispira sanaruensis. The sequence goes on along the minus strand of NZ_AP019368.1, from coordinate 1,171,916 downwards.
TTTCCGACTCATCCAAAAATCGACTCGTGCTATTTCTGCTGCTGTATTAAAATTAAAAGATCAAAGTATTTCGACTGGGTCAATTGCTTCTCAACTAAAAAATGGTTCAGCTTCACTTTCAGATGCCGCCAATGGGCAGGCAGCCGCAGTGCATGAAACCACCGCAGCGGTAAATGAAATCACCAGTATGGTCAATCGCACTTCCGAAAATGCGAGACACTCCAATGAAGTTGCAAAAGGTGCGGCAGCCAAAGCAGAAGAAGCACAAATAACCATGCAGCGACTCGTAACCGCCATGGACACCATTCAGGAATCAAGCAGTCAACTGCAAAATATTGCCGATGTGATAGCAGAAATAAATTCAAAGACGAAAGTTATCAACGACATTGTCAATAAGACTGAACTTTTATCTCTCAACGCTTCCATTGAATCCGCGCGTGCAGGGGAACACGGTAAAGGCTTCGCTGTAGTGGCTGATGAAGTTGGGAAACTTGCAAAAGTCAGTGGTAAATCTGCAAAAGAAATTCAACAACTCATTCGCAAAAGTCAAGGTGAAGTTAACAATATTCTCGAACTGACAATTTCAAGAGTGACTGACGGAAAAAAAGTAACAACCGAAGCACAAGATTCTTTTATAAAAATTTCGGAAGATATTATTAATATGACATCTGTCATTCAACAAATATCCGATGCCACCCACGAACAAGAAATTGGAGTCAGGCAAATTTCTACAGCCATGGATCAGATTGACCGCGCAACCCAAAGTTGTTTGAGCGCTGTAAATACCACCAGAGAATCTTCTCTCCACCTTATAGAACAGAGTGATAAACTCGATCAAACTGCAAAAGATATTGAAGTGCTCATTATGGGTTCACAAGCATAGTTTTTGCAGTTTTATTTCGGGTGGATTTTAAATATATAATTTTTTCATCTTTTTCTTTTACCTATATTTCTGCCTAAATAAGTCAACTTATATTTTAAAATTGTTTTTTTGGGGTAACTTCGTGGGTTTAGATCAAATATAAGATGATAAAAAAGACAAAAATTTACTGTTAAATCCAAAAACGCATTCGATTAAATCAAAATTATTTACCTGAACGGGATCTATCAAAAAGTTTTTTTCATAATATATGAAGTAATTTACAGATTGTTTGTTGCAAAGCATTAACACAGATAGCTATTCCACTTATATTCTCATTAAAAGTTAATATCTTCGGTGTATGCAAGACTCCTTTGTAAATTACTTTTTCTTTTAGGCATCAATTTTATGAAAGTCACATTAAGAAATTTGTGCTGAAATATATTAGCCCTTGTGTTTTGGAAGGACGATGACTAAAAAAAGTTTATCTTTTAAATTGAATTCTTCTATTTTTATTTTGCTCATACTCATTATTCTAAACGGATTATATACCATTTTAATGATAAATAAAACACAATCCTACGCTCGTGAAACAGGTGAAAGCTGGCTTCCAAATGTTTTATCCACTAGCGAAATGAGTGAAGGAATAGGTAAATATGCAAGAAGAATTATAGGCCTATTAAGCACTTCCTTAATAAATTCTGGCGAAGAAGAGAAAAAAATTAAAGAAGAATATATAAAAGCTCTGGATAAATATGGCCATAATATAGACACCACTCTTGAAAAATATAAAAAACTTATCAGTAGTCCTGAAGATAAAGCACTTCTAGATGATATTATTACAAAATGGAAGGCATATGACGATGCTTGCAGGAAAGCAATTGAAATCAAGAGTGAGTGAAGGGAAAAAAGTTACTGCTGAAGCCACAGAATCTTTTCATGCGATTTCGAGCGACATTTCAATGATGGCAAGCGTTATCCAACAGATATCCGATGCGACGAGGGAACAAGAAATTGGTGTAAGGCAAATATCATTGGCAATGTCCAATATAGATAAAGCCACCCAGAAGAGTCAAAATGCTGTGAGTTCCTCATCAGAATCCTCTTCAGATCTCGTCCTGCAAAGCGAGAAATTAGAAAAAACGGCAGAGAATATTGGAATTCTGATTAAAGGTGAAAAGTGATACCATTTAAAAATTCTTTAGAATGATTCTTTATATCGATACTTATTATTAAAAATTGGAGTTATAAAATGCTTATTTTCAATAAGTCTCTGCATAGCAAAATTCTTATAACAATAATTCCAATAAATCGATTCTAGAAGTCATAAACTCGATGAATATTTTAACGAGTACAATTAATGGCACTGCTTTAGAGACAGAAAAAACTCTAAATTTATCGAATAAGTTAGATTTACAAAGTCATAATTTCAAAGAAATAATGAATTCAATGAATCTTATTATAATTGAGAAAATACAAAACAAATAGCAATTTTTTTATAACTAAAAACTATCGTCATTATTTTGTACATTTTTTAACTTTATTAACTTTATAAACTTATTATTTTTATTAAAATCCGATATTAATATATTATTTACCGATTCAATGGAGGAAACTTGATGCTATTAAAAATATTTATAAAATATATTACTTTTTCCAACTTATTCATTTTAACTTTTGCAGCAATGGCTGCAGACAAAATAGCATTAGTCACTGAAGACTCTCCTCCATTTAATATGGAAGAAGGTGGAAAAATAATAGGTTCTGGCACAGATATTATAACAACAGCAATGAAAAAAGCTAATATAGAATTTACTCTTACCTTAATGCCTTGGGCAAAGGCTTATCAAATGGGTTTGGACGAAAAAAACACTGCTGTATATTGCACAACAAGAACACCAGAAAGAGAACCATTATTTAAATGGGTAGGCCCTTTAGCAGAAAATAGTTGGGTATTTTTTGCTAAAAGTGGTTCGAAAATTAAAATATCTAGTTTAGAAGATGCGAAGAAGCATACAGTTGGTGGTTATAATGGCGATGCGAAAGCTCTCTTTTTATTAAAAGAAGGTTTTGTCGAAGGAAAAAACCTGCAGCTTGCTAGCAATGAAAAACAAAATGCTTTAAAGTTACAAGCTGACAAAATAGATTTATGGGCATCAGGCTCTGATCTTGCTCCATGGGTATCTAAAAAAGAAAATTCTGGGAAAATAACACCTGTATTTACCTTTAAAAAGGTTAAAATGTATGCCGCATTTAATAAAAATACAGATGACTCTATTATTAAAAAACTGAATGATGTTTTAGCCGGCATGCGCAAAAGTGGTGAAATTAAAAAAATAAATAATAGATATAGATAAATAATTATTTATTCTTAGGTAACTTTAGGTTTTCATCCCCTGTTACCTTTTTCATAATGTCTCCGATGGAACCCAAAGAAGATAAAACCGCAGTGGCCTCATATGGAATAAAGACTTTATCCGTATTTTTCTGGGTCATTTCACCAAAGCGTTTTAGGTATTCCATGGCAACTAAATAGTTTGCTGCTACTTCAGGTCCACCAAAAGCATCTTTAATCAATTGAATGGATTTAGCTTGAGCGGCGGCAACAGATTCAATAGCTTTTGCTTGACCCAATGCACGGGCCACAGTCGCTTCTTGATCACCTAAGGCTTGATTTATTTTTTCTTGTTTTTCACCTTCAGAGTGTTCGATACGCGCACGTTTTTCACCTTCCGCATTCAAGATTTGGCTTTGCTTTGAGCCTTCCGCAGTGAGGACATTGGCACGTCTTTCACGCTCAGCCTGCATTTGCTTTTCCATCGCATTTTGCACTTCTGGTGGAGGAGTGACATTTTTAAGTTCAACCCGGTTGACCTTCAGTCCCCATTTATCGGTTGCTTCGTCGAGAACAATTTTTAAACGTGAGTTGATAACGTCACGGCTGCTGAGAGTGTGATCGAGATCCATTTCTCCCACTAAACTTCTGAGAGTCGTTTGGGTGAGTTGAGCAACTGCGATCGGGAGTGCTTGAATTTCGTAAGCTGCACGTTTTACGTCAGTGATTTGCACATAAATAATTGCGTCGACATTGATACCAACGTTGTCTTTTGTAATCACTTGCTGCGCAGGAATGTCTATCACAACTTCACGCAAGTCGATGCGATCAACATTTGTGATCATACCATTACGGCTCCACAGAATAGTGCGTGATTGATCGACAAAAGGAATAAGGACGTTGAGACCTGAGTTTAACACTGCGTGAAATTTACCCAAACGTTCAACAATAATGCACTCTTGTTGCCTAATAACAATAACATATTTTGAGAAAATAAAAATAACGAGAATTACAATTGCTAATAATACGAAAATTTCGACCATAATTGAACCCCTATTTTACTATTAACTATTTGTTTTTTCCACAATCACTTTGTTACCTTGAACAGAAATAACCTTAACGCGCTCGCCGATTTTAAATTCTGCAATTATTTTTTCGTGCTGAGAATCCCAATGAATTTCCCAAACATCAGAAAAGATTTTAACCTTACCTGTGTTTTGTGGGGATTGAAATTCCTCGACTATAATTCCAGTCTGACCAATCAAACCAACTTGAAAATGCGAATCTTTTGGTTTTAAAAAACGAGATTTGCGCCATTTGGAAATTAAAAACAACAACAGTATACTAGATAATACAAAAACGCAGCCATGTATATAAATATTATCGGAAATTATTGCAAAAATGCCCGTTATGAGCGCAGCTAAGCCAATAGGTAAAAGATAAAATGTTAGAGAAAAAACTTCTAAAATAATAAAAATAATTCCGATTAAAAAATAAATCCAATATAATTCAAAATTCATTCAGACTCCCTTTTTTTAGAATTAGACTTTTTAGTTATAGTTTTTTTCTCCTCTTTTTCAATCACACGGCCAAATCTTTTTTTAGATTTTTCATTTTCCTGTTTTTCGTGAGAATTTTTCGCGCGGGAATGTCTTTCTTGTACTCTTTTATCATCAGGGCGTTTTTCGTAAGAACGTTTTTCATTTGCCCTCTTACTGTGCTCATTCTTTTCAGTTGGTGTGCTATTGCGTGAGTGTTTTGTATCAGACTTATTCTTATATTTATCATTTACTTGCTCATTCCTCTTAGAATGATCGTTCTGATATGGTTTTCTCTCTGTTTCTTTATTAAGAGAAACTTTTTCTTCGCTGTGCCAAGAATTTCTCTTTTCATTTTTTTGCTCATTTTCTTTTATTTTACGTGCGCGAATAACTTGAGAGGAGCGCATATCTCGGCGTTCTGCTTCGCGCGCATAATCCGCATCGTTTAATTTCATTTTGCGTTTTAATTTACGTGCATCGAGAATTTCTTTTGGTAAATTCACAGCAGGTTTTTTATTCTTTTTATTTTCGCTCAGCATCTCAAGTTTAATTTCGCTCAAATACTTGCTCTCCTGTTCGGTCACTGCCCGCATTTTCCCAGGTTCAAGTTTACCTGGTAGTCGAAGATCGCCAATTGCGACACGGACAAGTCGCACAACGCTGAGTCCTAAAGCCTCCATCATGCGTCTGACCAAACGGTTGCGCCCCTCAGTCACAACCAGCTCAAGCCACTGCCCAACGCTATTACCCAAAGGTTCTTTATTACCTAATTTAACTGAAATAGCTTTTGCAGGGCCATCATCAAGTTCAACCCCTTTTTTCAATTTTTCTGCATCTTCAATATTTACAGGCGATGACAATAAAACCGCATAAGTTTTTTCTACAGAATACTTCGGATGCGACAGCGCAAGAGCAAGATCTCCATCATTGGTTAAAACAATAAGACCTTCACTGCGATAATCCAAGCGCCCAACTGACTGAACATTGGCAGACATTTTTTTCAGATCAGGAAGATCGAAAATAGTGGGTCTTTCTTTTTCATCTTTTCGACTGGTGATTGTCATAAAAGGTTTATTTAAAATATATATTACTTTAGGTGGTGCATTTTTTAAGAGCTTGCCTTCTACAGTAATAGAAGAGTTACTCTCAACTTTTACCCCAAGCTTTTTTACAATTTTACCATTGACTTTTACTTTTCCAGCTTCGATAAGTTCATCTGCTTTTCGTCTTGAAGCTGCGCCTAATTCTTGTAGCATTACGTTTAAACGGATCATCTCTACTTTTGTTTCTTTACTCATTGATAATGTTTCCCAACATGAAAAAAAAAACAGAAGCCCTTCACCAGTTGTCCTCAACTGATTTGAGTTCTGTCATTTTAGTTTAAAAAATTCTTATTTTTAACCTAGAAATAGCGCTGTCGCAGGATCTTCAAAGTACTGTTTTAAAGTCTTTAAAAATTCAGCGCCAACCGCTCCGTCAATAACTCTGTGATCACAACTCAAAGTCACTTTCATTCTTTGTTCAACACCAACAGTGCCGTTCGCGAGCACAACCGGAGTTGGAATCGTCGAACCAATTGCTAGAATAGCGGCTTGAGGTGGATTGATTATTGCAGTGAACTCTTCAATTCCAGTCATCCCTAAATTACTAACAGAAAATGTTCCACCCGCATAATCATTTGGCTGGAGTTTTCCATCTTTTGCTATTTTAACGAGCCGTTTTGTTTCCTGAGCAATTTGCACAACTGTGAGTTTGTCAGCATGTCTTACTACGGGAGTCATAAGTCCATTTGGTAAAGCAACCGCTACGCTCATATGCACGTCGCCGTACTGGAGAACACAATCGTCTTGCCAAGAGGAATTCACTTCTGGATGGCGTTTGAGCGCACGCGCCGTTAAGAAAATAGCAAGATCGTTGACGCTAAACTTTTGATCGTCTGGCAACTTAGCAACAATCGATTTTCTCCACGCCAACAGGTTTGTCATATTTAAACTGATGGATAGATAAAAATGCGGAGCCGTGTTCACGCTTTCAGCCAAACGACGAGCAATGGTTTTACGCATATTGGTGTGTGGAATTTTGACCACAGCACCTGCTGCGATACCATGGACAGAAGACATAGAGGCAGAAGAAGAAGTCTGAGCTAAATCCCTTTGCACTATGCGGCCATTTGGTCCACTGCCTTGAATGGATTTGAGGTCAATCCCTTTGTCGGCGGCGATTTTTTTCGCAAGGGGACTTGCTTTAACATCGGCTTGCGAAACAGAAGCGCTTGCAGCTGGTGCTTTTGCCACAGCTGTTTGAGATGCAGTTTGAGGTGCTGCCGCTTTAGAAGCGTCGGCTTTGCTTGCAGTCTGTGCTCCACCTTTTTTAGCGTTGTATTTTTCGAGCACTTCTTCCCATTTTTCATCGGCTTTGCCAATGATCGCAATAGGTGCTTGTAAAGGACACTTTTGTCCGTCCCCTACGAGAATTTTGAGCAATATCCCGCCTGCTGGACTTTCATATTCCATCGTTGCTTTGTCTGTGTCGATTTCGATAACAGGGATGCCCGCTGTTACTTTGTCGCCCTCTTTTTTTAACCAACGCGCCACAGAGCCTTCGGACATAGTGTCAGAAAGTTTTGGCATTTCCATTACTGTAGCCATAATGATGTCTCCAAAAAAATATCTTTATTTATATAAAACAGCCTTAATTGCAGCAATGGTTCTTTCTGCAGTTGGCATAACTTCGTGTTCGAGGCGTTCATTATAAGGCATTGGTACAAAAAGATTTGTAACTCTTTCTGGTGGAGCATCGAGGTCATCAAAGCATTCTTTCACAACGCGATCAACGATGTGGCAGCCAAACGACGCAACTCCCCAACCTTCTTCGAGCACAACAAGACGATTTGTTTTGCGGACGGAATTGAAAATAATTTCTTCATCAAGAGGCATAAGGGTACGAGGGTCAATTATTTCGACACTGATACCTTCTTTTTCAAGTTCAGTCGCAACATCTTGAGCTAAAAGTACCATTTTATTCCAAGCAACTAAGGTCACATCGGATCCTGGGCGTTTTACAACACCGACACCAATTGGCACTATATGTTCACCATCAGGAACTTCACCTGAACGGCCATAGAGCATTTCGCTTTCTAAAAAGAGAACCGTGTTGTCATCACGTATAGCTGATTTCATGAGACCTTTTGCGTCGGCGGGATCGATTGTACTGATAATTTTGAGACCAGGACAGTTGACGAGCATATGGTCGACACATTGACTGTGCTGAGCGGATAACATGTGCGCAGCCCCATGCGGTCCACGGATAACCATCGGAACTTTATATTGTCCACCGCTCATGTAGAGCATTTTTGCTGCGTGATTGATGATTTGATCGAATGCTTGGATCGCAAAGTTCCAAGTCATCATTTCGATAATCGGACGAAGTCCACACATAGCTGCACCCACACCCAAACCAGCAAAACCTGCTTCGGAAATAGGGGAGTCAACGACACGCATGGGACCAAATTTAGCGAGCATTCCTTTTGAAACTTTATAAGCTCCATCATATTCGGCAACTTCTTCGCCCATGAGGAATACACTTGGATCACGTTCCATTTCTTCGCTCATTGCTTGATTGAGCGCTTCTCTTAAAGTTAAAATAGCCATGTTTTAAAACCTCAAATTCTAGTTATTAAACAAGAACATGTTTATAAAGTTCATCGAGTTCTGGTTCTGGTGAGTCTTCCGCAAAGGCAACAGCTGCATCTACTTTATCTGCAATTTCTTCTTCAAATTTTTCGAAGTCGTCTTCTTTTGCAGCTTTTTGTGCAAGCATAGTTTCCTTGAGCAAGACAAGACAATCCCGTGAGCGTTCTTTTTCAACTTCTTCCTTTGTACGGTAATTGCCTGGATCAGACACAGAGTGGCCTCTGAAACGATATGTTTGAATCTCAACGAGAATCGGTTTTGAGGTTTTACGCGTTTCTTCGACAATTTCTTTCATTTGATTATATGTATTAACAACATTACGGCCATCCACAACTGCTTGGCGCATATTGTAGGCTTTCGCTCTGTCGGAGAGATTTGACAAAGAACATGTACGTGAAATAGCTGTTCCCATGCCATATTTATTATTTTCGATAATAAATATGCAAGGAAGATCCCAAATAGCTGCCATGTTAAGGGCTTCGTGGAATTGTCCTTGATTCGAAGCGGCATCACCTAAAAAACAAAGAGAAACAAGATCTTCCTTGTTGTATTTGATTTTCCAGCCTGCTCCTGCTGCGAGAGGAACTTGTCCACCCACAATACCATGTCCACCCATAAACCGATGTTTTTCAGAGAACATGTGCATGGATCCGCCTTTTCCGCGGGCACAGCCTGTGACTTTACCAAGAAGTTCGGCAATCATAACACCTGGATCCATACCTAAGACCACAGGAGCAACGTGATCGCGGTAACCGGTTATGACATAATCTTGACCCTTGCGAATGGCATTTAAGCAGCCGGTCGAAACAGCTTCTTGACCTATATAAAGGTGACAAAATCCACTAAATTTTTGTTGAACATAAAGCTGTCCGATGCGCTCTTCAAGGCGACGGCCAAGTAGCATTTCTTTATAAAAAGCTACAAGAAGCTGATTTGATAATTTTTGAGTCATCTATGAAACTCTCCAAAAAAAGAAGAATCGAAAAAATTTTGAATGACAATCACTGATAGGATTCGTTTGGGATAAATCCCAAACACACAAGCTATACGCTATGACAGAAAAAACGGGACTGCAAGAATAGGCATTCTTAAAAGAATAAAATAAAATGCCTTATGCAATCGATTCCTTTGGACCCAATAATATTTGAATAGATACTTTTGTATAAATTTAAAAAAACATCAATTTCATACAAAATACTGATCCGCCGGACTTAATAAACTCAGAAGTATCGACAGAAACAGGTATAAAACCATTGTTTCTAATGAGTTTTTCAGTCTCGACACAACCAGTTTGAATAATCACATGCTTTCCATTTGGACAATGAGCATTGCAAGCAAAACCAGGAGAATCAGCTTCTAATAATGGAACTTCTATAATTTGGCTGAATATGCGTGCAAGCAGTTCCCATCCTTCATCCGTAAAAGCCTCTTTACAGGCGAGGGCTGTGTTTGCATTTAAAACACTCAAGCATGTGTCCAAATGGTAAAACTTGGGATGGGTCAGTTCAAAAATAGCGATCGGTGCTTGAGCAGTTTGACTTAAAATATCATAAATTCTTTTATCTGTTCTAAATCCGTAGCCTCCCAAAATAAATCGTTTTCCAGGAATCCATAGAGCATCACCCATTGACTCAAAGAAAAACCCATCCGTCCGTGAAGCAATACGATGTGTTTGATAATGATGCTGACTTAAAAAAGCGTTGATATAGGATACTTCTTGGTTGCGCCGATCGTTAAACATATTCGAAAGCACAGCATGTGGATTTCCGCAGGCATCGACATAAGGAAAACTTTGATTTGCGCAAAAAACCATATCTGGAAGATCTTTAACAGGTTGAACTACGAACACATTAAAACCAATTCGTTCATATGCATTCTTCAAATTTTGCCATTGCGCTTGAGCTTTATTTTTATCAAGTTTATGCAATGAACCATCTTCTTTTACCATATGCGCATTGATCGGAGTATCGACATTGAAATAAGCGGGATCGACCATCATGACTTTATTTGCAAGAGGCATTGCGGGAACAGAATCTAGGGAACAAGTTAACTGAGATACATTTTGTATCACTTTATGCATATGGCACCTCAAAAAAAAGAAGTACGCTTTCTTTACTCATTTTGGAAAGCTGAGAATGTATTACAACAATGGTAAATCGGGTTCAAATATTTTACAAAAAAAGTTAAACAAGCTTATATCTTTATTTTCATTTGAAAACATTATAGTTCAATTGAAATATAAACTGACAGAGGAGTCTTTATTTTGTTTCAAATCTTAGAAATTGATATCATTGACACTAAGTATAAATATTTTAAAAGTCCGTGGATTTTTAGTAATCAGGTTAAACATTTAGATGACAAATTACTCAATCCTGAAAAAATATGTTTAGTTAGACTCAAAGGCACAAAAAAAATAGGTATTTATAATAAAACGAGTTTAATCTCTATTCGCTTGTTACCTGATTGCATTATGGATAAAGTAGAAAACAATAGCATTTCTTCTGAAGCTTTTATTGAACAACTCTCAGTTTATATAAAAAAGCTGCAAATTGAAAAAAATACGTTCGCATTTGCAGACAAAGAAGCTTATAGACTTTCTCATGGTGACAACGATGGCCTCCCCGCTTTAGCCATTGACGATTATAAATCTGTTCTCGTTCTGCAAAGTTCCGCTGCTGTTGGTGATTTTTTACTTCCTTATGTTGTAGAAGCATTAAAAAGAGTGAGTGATTTGCCTATTTTTGAAAGAAGCACAGGACAAATTCGTAAACTCGAACAACTGCCTGAGAGAACCCGTTGGATTGAAAAGCCAAAGACTGATTCCTCATTTGATATTAGCTGCTTTTTTGCACATTTAACCATGAGTTTTTCGTTAAACAAAGCACAAAAAACAGGTTTATTTTTAGACCAAAGAAATAACTTAAAATACCTTGCGGAACTCCTTAAAACTTATAATATAAAGAAAAGTTTAGACATTTGTAGCTACGCAGGTGCTTGGAGTGCCATTGCTGCTCGATCGGGGGTCTCTGACCTCACGTTAATCGATCAAGACGCCTGGGCCTTGCAACTTGCACAAAAAAACGTAGAACAAAATGCTTTACACACTCCACTTATTCGCACCTTACATGGAGATATGTTCGAACACTTGCAAAATCTAAATAAATCAACAGAAAAATTTGACCTTATCATTGCCGATCCACCTGCATTTGCCAAAGCGAAAAAAAATGTGGCAGAAGCAAAAAGAGCATATACAAAAATGACCCGGCTTGCTCATAATTTACTAAACGAAAATGGTATCTTGGTTGTATGCAGTTGCAGCCGTCATATCGAAGACCAAGACTTTTTAGAAAGTGTATCACTTGGTCTGAGTGCTCAAAACTGGGTGCTCCTCCATAAGGGTGAGCAGTCCCCGTGTCACACGCGTTTGGCAACTCCAGATTCTTCTGAATATTTAAAGTGTTACTTTATTAAAAAGAGAGTGCTTTAAAATAATTTTGAAGCATGGGGAAAATAAATGAATTCATTTAAAAAACGAATTATGATCGACACTCGCGTTGTTGTTGAGGGAAATGAGCATGGCATTGCTCGTCACACCCGCGAACTTATTTATAATTTAATTCACAAAAATAACAATGAGATCGATTTTTACCTACTCGTTAATAAAAACTCGCCCTTTTATAAGCTCAAACTTCCTAGTAATTTTAAACTCATAAAATTAAGATCTGGACTTTATAATGTTTTTGGGCAACTTGAAATGTTTTTTTATACATTAAAATATCGGCCAAATTTTTTCCATGCTCCTCATTTTATTGTTCCTCTGATAGGTAACACTGCACTCATTGCTACAATTCATGATATGAATCACGTCGCTTTAGCAAAAAACTATACGCTAAAACAAAAACTCTATTATAATTTCTTTTTAAAAAGAAGACTGAGCAAAGCTAAATATATTGTGACAGTCTCCGATTTTTCAAAACAAGAAATTATAAAATATTTTCAAATATCTGAAGAGAAAATTAAAGTTATTTACAACGGTGTATACAATAATTTTAAACAACGAAATGAATTTTGCCAGGAAAGAATAAAAGAATTTCTAACTAAATATAATTTACCAGATAAATATATCTTTGCCAGTGGCAATCAAAAACCACATAAAAACTTGGAAAAACTCACTGAAGCTTATTGCTTAGGAGGTTTCGATCTCCCATTAGTTATTTTATCCGATTCAAATGAAAAAAATATTGAGCTGGCAAAAAGATTTAACAAAAAAAACAAAATTTACTTTTTAAAATATGTACAAGAAGAAGATTTTCCCCTTCTTTATGCTTTGAGTTCTGCATTTATTTTTCCCTCTCTTTATGAAGGATTTGGTCTCCCGCCTCTCGAAGCGGCCGCCTGCGGAGTCCCCGTTGTTGTCAGCCACACAACTTCCTTACCCGAAATTATGCAAGACACTGCCACGTATGTGAACCCAGAAAGCATTCCTGACCTGCAACGAGGTATCAAAGAAGCCCTCAGTGAAAATAACGAAGTCATTCATATTCGGGTCAAAAATGGATTGAAACTGGCTCAGAAATACACTTGGTCAAATATGGCTCAAGAAACCCTTGAACTTTATGATAAGTTGTATTGATTTGATTTGCTTTTTTTTAAAAATGTGAATACCAACAGTACGGAAACTTTCTTGGATAGATTTAGATCCAAAACTCTGAAAGGCTTTTTATGACAACGATTAACGGAAATATGCGTAACATTGCAATTATTGCACACGTTGACCACGGCAAAACAACGCTTGTGGACAAACTTCTTCAACAATCAGGTACATTTGCAGCTCACCAATCCATTGCGGAACGCGTGATGGACAGCATGGACCTTGAACGCGAACGCGGAATTACAATTGCAGCTAAAAATGCATCTATGGTGTACAAAGATGTTCGTATTAACATCGTTGACACCCCTGGTCACGCTGACTTTGGTGGTGAAGTGGAACGTACGTTGATGATGGTTGACGGAGCTATACTGCTTGTTGACGCCGCAGAAGGCCCTTTGCCACAAACTCGTTTTGTGTTGCAAAAAGCTTTACAGCGCAACCTCCGCATGATCCTTGTCATTAACAAAGTCGACCGTTCCGATGCGCGTGTTGATGAAGTTTCTGAAATGGTTCAAGATCTTTTCTTAGAACTCTCTTCAGAAGATCATCACCTCGACTTTCCTATTTTATATGCATCTGGCCGTAATGGCTGGGCAAGTAAATCTAAGGATATCAAAACCGAAAATCTACAAGATTTATTCGACACTGTGCTTGAGCATGTGCCACCACCTCGCGTTCAACTTGAAGGCGGCGCTCAATTATTAATCAATAACTTAAGCTACAACAACTTCTTAGGTCGTTTAGCAATTGGCCGTGTTGAACGCGGAACACTTGCGGCAAATCAAAGCATTGTTCTTATTAACAAAGATGGAAAACAGCAACCAGCTAAAATTATTAAAGTAAGAGCATACAGAGGCCTTGAGCAAATCGACGTTGATTCTGTCTCAGCTGGTGACATAGCAATCGTTGCAACTGGCTTAAATGACTTAGCAATTGGTGACACAATTGCCGACGCATCTAACCCAGAAGCTCTTCCACGCATTGAAGTTGACCCACCAACAGTGGGAGTTGAAGTCAGCGTAAACACATCACCCATGGCAGGCCGTGAAGGAACTTACCTCACAAGTAGTAAGCTTGGTGAGTTTTTACTCAAAGAAGCTATGAACAACGTCGCATTAAAGATCGAAAATACAGACTCTCCTGAAGTTTTCATCTTAAAAGCACGTGGAGAACTGCAAGTTGCCATCGTTATGGAAAATCTCCGTCGTGCCGGTGGTGAATGTATGGTTGCACGTCCAAAAGTGATCACACGCAAAGAAAATGGCGAAACTCTTGAACCTGTTGAAAGAGTTGTCCTCGATGTTCCAGACGCAAGTGTTGGCGCAGTGACTGAAAAACTTTCTATCCGTAAAGGCCGCCTTGAAAACATGCAAGCGTTTAACAATGGCCGTACACGTATTGAATTTAGCATTCCTACCCGTGGACTTTTAGGTTACCGCAGTACTTTCCTTACAGACACAAAAGGTGAAGGACTTATGTCCAGTTACTTTGAAGGCTGGGAAACTAACCGCGGAAACTTCCTTTCCCGTGTCAATGGAGCTCTTGTTGCTGACCGTTCTGGTAAAACAACAGAATACGCTCTCTCTGGACTCGAAGAACGCGGCCGTCTTTTCGTTCCAGCCGGTGAAGAAGTTTATGAAGGAATGATCGTGGGTGAACACAACCGCGATTCAAACCTCGATGTAAACGCTGTACGTGAGAAAAAACTGACAAACATGCGTGCCTCTGGATCTGACGACTCCACTAAACTCTCCCCTGTGACAAGAATGAGTCTTGAAACCGCTCTTGACTGGGTTGAAGACGACGACTGGATCGAAATCACTCCAAAGAATATTCGTATTCGTAAGCGTATCCTCGCTTCCAATCAGCGCAGTGTTTCCCGTAGAGAAAAAGGAGAGTAAGTTTTACTCTCCTTTTTTTATATTCTATAGTCGTTGCCTGTGACTCTTGTACTTAAAAGGGCTTCCTGCAATGACATCTGAACAAAAGAATACTCCAGTAACCGACTCTCTTCTCAAACATTGGCTTGCCAATGGCAAAGAGCTTCCTCCACATTTGAAACCTGCGCTTGAAAAGTTAAGCACTGAACATATTTCAGGAATATCTTTAAGCCAACTTGAATCCCCTATGATGAAACAATTTCGGGCCGCCAAAGATGAAGTGCCCGATGCTTTATTATTTTTCCGCATGGGAGATTTTTTTGAACTCTTTGGGATCGATGCCATTATCGTTTCTGATATTTGCGGACTAACATTAACCTCCCGTGACAAATCGAGCAATAACCCCGTTCCCATGGCAGGCTCTCCTGTCGTAGGTTATAAAAATGCGCTTAAAAAATGCGTTTTAGCGGGATTTAAAGTTGCTGTCTGTGACCAAGTTGAAGATCCTCGCCAGGTGAAGGGAATCGTCAAGCGAGAAATCACTCGAATAGCCACGCCAGCAGTTCCTGGCGATTTAGATGATGATGACAATTCGCAAGAGACTCCATTTGGTTGTTACCTTGCAAGTGTCATTGAGAACAAAAAAACTTTTACCCTTGCCTATGTTGATGTTTCAACGGGTGAATTTCGAATCACACAAAACTTAAATGAATTGCTATTAAACCAAGAGTTATCAACAATAACTCCACGCGAAATTCTTGTTCCTAAAAATATAGAAGTTCAAGTATTAGAAATTGTAAAGAAGAATCAAAAAAATAATTTTACCACAGTGAATACAATTGAAAATTGGCTTTTGCGATCAGCAGATAATTGCAAAGAAATATTTCTCGAATTTTTTAAAGAAAAAGATTTAAATGCATTTGGCTTAAATGAAATCACAAACGGCCTCACTTGCGTCAGTGCTATTTTACATTATTTAAAAGCTACACAAAAATCTGTTTTAAAAAATATCCAATTTATCACATATTATGACTTAAGATCTCATCTCATAATTGATGACAGTACGCGAAAACATTTAGATTTTTTTCAAACAACAAGCGGCGATAAGAAAGGAAGTCTATTTCATTTTTTAAATAAATGCACAACAGCAACAGGCAGTCGTAAACTATTCCGCAGACTCAATTACCCATTTAAATATTTAGAAGAAATAGAGCAAGTACATCAGAATATTCAAGAATACATAAATCAAGTTGACGTTGTGACTGTGATAATTGAAAACTTACGCAATACCGCTGACATAGATCGTCTCCTCGCAAGGGCTGCGCAAAAAAATCTCGATGCACGGGGCATGGCTTGGCTCAGAGAGACTTTGCTTACACTGCCAAATCTCGAAACTATTTTAAACAAATTAACTACCAATCCATTTAAAAATAATAATTTATTAGTTAGACTAGAGCCCCTTAAAGAACTCCTTATGAATGCACTAAACGATGAACCAGCAGCTGTTGCTGGTAAAGGCGGAATTATATTTAAGGAGGGTTATTCAAAAAAATTGGATGAGGCGATTGCGCTCACGACGAATTTTTCCAAAATGCTCGATACACTCGAACAAAAAGAAAAAGAAAACTCACAAATAACGACGTTAAAAATTGGTTACACAGGGGCATTTGGTTATTATTTTGAAATTTCAAAAGGAAAAATAGCGCAAGCACCTAAACATTTTATTCGCAAACAAACTTTAACCAATTGTGAGAGATATATCACTCCAGAACTTAAAGAACTTGAAGAAAAATCTTTAAATGCAAGTGATGAAAGAATTTTGCTCGAAAAAGAATTATTAGAATTTTTAAGAACACAGATTTTAGAATACTCTCAATATTTAGTTCAAGCTTCTGAACTTATAGCAGAAATCGATCTCTCTGTTACCTTTGCAAACCTGGCTCTGCAATTCAATTGGTGTAGACCAGCATTAACCAATAAAAAACTAATAAAATTAACTGAATCCACCCACCCTATTTTGGCACACTTAAGCACGCGCTTTGAACCTTTCATTGCCAATGATATAACCTTAGGCGTAGTAGACGATGAGACAAAGGACAACCCTCTTGTACATCTCATTACGGGTCCCAATATGGCAGGTAAAAGCACGATTATGCGGCAAGTGGCTGTGACTCAAGTCCTTTGCCAGATTGGCTCCTATGTGCCAGCGCGTAAAGCCGAAATAGGTCTTGTGGATCGCATATTTACCCGAATTGGATCGGGCGACAACGCACTCAAAAACCAATCTACTTTTATGGTAGAAATGCTCGAAACAGCCAATATGCTACGCTTTGCGACCCCACAAAGCCTCCTTCTCCTTGACGAAATTGGCAGAGGAACCTCAACATTTGATGGCCTTTCCATCGCTTGGTCTATCTTAGAGAACTTGAGCGAAAAAGTGCAGGCGCGCGCCTTATTTTCAACCCACTATCATGAACTGCAAGAGGTGTGTGCGAGTCACAAAAATATCTGTCCTATGCATATGTCTGTTGTAGAAAATATAGTTACATACGAAGAAAATATAGAAAAAAAAGAAATTCTTTTTTCACGCAAATACACCCCAGGGGGAGCAGGCAAAAGCTATGGCTTACATGTGGCAGAGCTTGCTGGTATTCCCGCTGAAATTATTGCAAGAGCTGAAGATGTATTAAAAAAATTGGAAAATTCAGCTCCTACACAAACAAACGTTCCCGCGACGAGCAATCCTGAATCATTTAAGGAAAAACTGGAAGAAATCTCTGAATCACTTAAGGAAAAACATTTAAATTTCCCTATAATACCTGAAGAAAGTGGAAAAAATTCAAACCTCACAAAACAAGCTACTTTGTCAAAAGCCCTCTTGGCGCTCGATGTCGATGGCATAACCCCCAGACAAGCGCTTGAAATCATTTATACTCTTAAAAATTTTGCCGCAGAGCATTCTGGAGTAGAAGGTGAGCAATGTCTTAATCTGCTAAAAATCCTTGCCAAGCAGCAAAATTCGGCCAAAAAACAGAAAGAACGCCTTCTCTCTCACGAACAAACTCTCTTTTAACTTGACGCACTTGCTGAGCTGTGCTTATTTGAGGTCTCATGTTTTGTTGAGTTGCTGCGTTGGCACATTAGCCCAACGCTGCTGCCTGCATATTATTTAACAAACTTCATTAGGAGTTTTACCATGGCAGTATCCACAGGTAAGAAAAAGCGTCGTTATTCCAGACCAAAAAGAACGCTCGATCCACAAATCACTTTCGACTACAAAGACACACAACTTCTTCGCCGTTTCGTAACTGAACACGGTAAAATCGTTCCACGTCGCATCAGCGGTGCCAGCGCACAACAGCAACGCGCGCTTACAGTAGCTGTTAAACGTGCTCGCACTATGGCTATTCTGAGCTATGGCCAAGGCAGCGATGCTCGCTAAAGAATCCATTTAAACGGGTTTTGCAAAAACCGTATCTTCTCGATTTGAAGATACGGTTTTTTGTTTTATCATAATTTGTTCTTTATGTTTCCGTGTATTTTTTTAGGACTTTAAAATGATTTCTATCCTTTCCCATAAAATAACGAGAATGAGTTCGTTTAAAAGAATTTCACTTATAGTTTCTATTTTTATTCTATATGACATCTTTATCATTAAAAAACCCCTGAACTTTATCCACGATATTCTTGGGGCCAGATATATTGCAAACTATTTCTTAAGTATTATCGCCCTTATTCTTTTTGTTTTATTTATTGATCTTCTCTTTAAAGGCAAATTCTTTGCAAAATTATTGGGAAGTTTATTAGTTATTGTTCCCCTAGGCATTCAGACTGCTCATTATGCTTTTTATAATGCGCCTTTAAGTGCATATGGCATTCGCTTTTTCTTTAGCAATCCCCTTATGACAAGCCAACTGGGCTTAGAGAATATTAATTTTTTAAAACTTTTTTTATTTTTTATTTTCTCTATTTTAATTATTTGTTTATTCTTACCTAAGAAAAAGAAACTAGAATTCCGTAGAACAAAAATGGTACTTTATTTTGTTCTTTATGTGCCTATCGTTATCCTTTGTGGAGTGAGCTGGTACCTTATTTTAGATTTTCAAAATGCCTTAGTATCAGTTTATGCTGCTCTGCCAGAAACGGGGCGCTCGCTTTATTTTAAAAAATTGAAGCAAGATAAGCCGACAATTTCACTTTCACCCACTGAAAAAAAGTTACCCAATATCTTATGGATCGTTGGTGAATCTGTTGCAAAAAATCATATGAGTTTATATGGGTACACACGCAAAACCACACCAAATCTCGATCAACTGCGCGATGATGGCATTCTTTTTCCCTTTCAAAATGTCGTGAGCATAGGACCGCACACACTTATTTCTGTGCCCTATATGCTCGTGGGCAAACAAAATATCGATCCCTTTGGCACTATTTATTCTTCCCCAAGTATTTTCGAATATGCAAAGGCAAGAAATTACGACACAGCATTTATCAGCGCACAGGATCTGCGTTGGAAGAATTTTGACCAACTTTCTGGCAATGGCATTGCTGATTATTACCGATCGGGATCCGATTTTAGTACGAGTGTGCGGGTTTCAAAGGGCGCAGATGATATGAAAGTTCTTGATAAAAGTATTCTTCCTCATCTCCAAGAAATGCGTCCGCCTTTTCTGCTTATTGCGCACATGGATGGCAGTCATTATCCTTACAATATTCATTCTGAAAAAGAATATAAAAAATTCTTTCCTGAAAATAGCCCAAACGGAACAAATGCCTATGACAATACCATTGTCTATACAGATGTTTATTTAAAACGCTTAATAGATGCCTCACGCAAAAAAGATCCCAATATTTGGATCTTTTACACCACGGATCATGGCCAAAATGTCGCTCTAGCCCAAGATAATAAAACTTCTCAAAGTGAAACTGTTGAAGAAAAAACAGCTGGAAATCTAAGCGCAGAACAAAAGCCAGAAGGAACTATCAAACCCGAACTTGCGACCCAAAAAAATGTCGATGAAAATAATTCTATTTTTTCTGGCTGGGCTAGTAAAATAAAACAAATGTTTGCAGAAAAAGATCAAAATGATGATGAATCTGCTGTTACCTTTAATCAAGGTTACAATCCCAACATCATCCACAATGCCTTTTTTGTAATCCCACCAAATAACTTTCGGGAATTGATCAAAAGCAAAGAGCATGCGCCAGTAGCACAATCCGATATATTTGCAACCATTCTACAGCTTATGGATATCGATAAACCCGCCGCAAAAATAGATGGGATGTCTTTATTAGAGCCTATTCCAGAAAATAGACTACGCATTTCGACAGGTTTTGTTGTGACCAATGATAACGTACCTGAAGCAGAAGTATTTTACCCCGATTTAACTTCATTATTTGTTGATTTTTCAAGAAATAGTGTGAGTGTTTCTGCAGATAAATCTGTGATACGTCTTTCGGATGCAGACCAAGATATTCAAAATCTATTTGAAGAAAGAAACCGAAAAATTAATTAATTTTTCGGTATTATTGTAACTGATTATTTTTAAATCAGGACTGGATCTTATCTTCTGATTGGAAAAACTTTAAATTTCAATAAAAAGAAGATGTCACACACCATCTTCAGTACCTAAGTTAACAAAATCAATTGTATCAAAATCAGGGTTGTCATTGCCAAGTCCGTCAAAAATTGTGAAAGCTGAATTTCTTTTTACTCGACCTGTTTCTGACTTGATAGGTGAAGATGTTGCCCGTTTCTTAAGTTTTTCAACCAAAGTCGTTCGATTCATCGATAACAATTGCGCAGCGCGGTTTTTATTGTGATTTGTTCTTCTGAGTGCTTCAGAAATCAATCTATTTTCAAATTCTTCAACCACTCGATAAAAATCAATTCCGGATCCTAAGTCTATTTCTTTTTTAATAAATTGATCAATTTCACTTGGTATATCATCGAACATTGAATTACGGGTGATTGGAGGATTGTTATTTTGTAAACTATTTTGTGGCTGTGAATAATTTTGATTATAATTAGCTTGCTGTTGCGTCACTTGCGAATAATTATTTGTCTGATTATTTATTTGATTGTTTCTATTATAATGACTGTTATGATTATTTAAAATTGCATTTTCTCTTTGCGACTGAGCATAAGGAGGAACTGCCGAGTTTTGTGAGCCAATTTTTGAATATTGTGAAATATGAGTCGAGCCTGAATTGTGATAGACATTGTTGTTTTGCGGCATAATATTATTTTGATTTAATACAGGTTGATGAGTTCTATCATAGAATGCATCAATATTATCGGTGACTAAATTCCTCAGTCTCGGAGGGAGATCACTGATTTCAATACTCCCTGAATTTTTTAAGACAACGATACGTTCTATTAAATTTTCCAATTCCTGAATATTATGAGTCCATACATTTTGCAAAAGTGCGTTCATGGCATCATGGGAAATACCCACAATTTTCTTTGATTTTAATTGGTTGAATTTTTGTACAAAATATTCAGATAAAATTGGAATATCTTCTCTTCTTTCACGAATTGGAGGCAAATAAATCGAAGTTGCGGATAATTTATAGAAAAGATCTTCACGGAATAGACCTCTTCTGACTAATTGCTCCAAATCCACTGAAGTAGAGCAAATAACTCTAATATTAATTGGAATATCCGCTTTTCCTCCAAGACTGCGAATGACTCCATCATTGATTACACGATACAATGCTAGCTGCAACTTGTCGCTTAATTTGCTGACTTCATCTAGGTACAGAACTCCACCTTCAGCCTGGCGGAAATGTCCTTCACGCCCCTGTGCGTTTTGTGGGAGATAACCCGCTTCATAACCAAAAAGTTCTATTTCGAGAAACTCTTCGTTCCCTGATGCGCACTTAATCGGCACAAAAGGGAATTTATTGCGCTGTGACCTCTCATGAATGATCTTGGCAATTGCGTCTTTGCCAGTGCCTGGTTCACCTGTGATTAAAATTGAAGAATTGCTCTCTGCAACCTTATACACAAGATGCTGAACATGGCGAATAATGGCACTTGACCCCATAAGCGCATAAGATCCGTTCACGATCTCCTCCCCTTGCCATTAAGGCATTCACTGGTGCTGTGGACTTATATATAATTGGGTTGACTGATTGTTATTATTGCACCTTGTAAAAAATATAACAAGACCACAATTGGGAGTTTTTTCGGCAATTTTCTAAAAGAAGACCACATCACCTTTTGTAAGCGATTCATCCTCTTCTGCCTGTGCAGCCGTTTCAGTTGGCTTCACCGCAGCAGGAACTGGTTTAACAGGAGGCGGAGGCGCAGCCGTTGCACCACTTGGAGCAGCACTTGCTTTAGGTGGTGGCATAGATGAAGGAGGAGGTGTGCCTGCCGGTGGAGTCGAGGGTGGAGGTGGAGGTGTGCCTCCACCGTTTGCAGCACCTCCACTACTACCACTCTGGTGTGCTGTTTTCAGGGCCAGCGCATCGTTTTGCAGCGCTTTGTTAAGCAAATCTTCAATGTTTATCTTTATTCTCTCAAGAGGTTGCAGAGCTTGATCGATCTGTTGCTTCGTTATGTCTTGGAACTGGAGGCTGAGTATGATTTGATCGATATTTTTGGCAACACTTTCGGAACTTGCCACGGCATTCGAAATCAGTTTAGTAAAGACTTCAGTGCTCTCTTCAGCCGTTCTGACGAGTTCATTCACTGCATGATCGACATGTGTTTTCTTCTCCGTATTTTTCTTTAAGTTTTCTAATAAACTTCTACTTATATCTCTTACACTTGAGTTCACTTTACCAACGATTTGAATAATATTGTTGCTTGCTAAACTTGTGCGGTCAGAAAGTTTACGCACTTCTTCAGCAACCACAGAGAAACCACGTCCATGCTCACCCGCACGTGCCGCTTCGATGGCCGCGTTCAAAGCAAGTAAGTTCGTTTGATCGGAGATATATTGGATTTCATCACTGATCTTATTAATTTCTGCAGTATTAACGAGGATAGTATCAATTGCTTTTGAATAATCCATATTCAATTTCGAGTTTTGTTCGAGCATTTCGATCATTTCTCGTAACAAAGATAAGCTGCTTTGGATCACTTCACTGAGTGAAGTGTTGTTGTTGTTCCCTTTACCGCCTCTAAATTGCGCAGATATTTCGTTTGATTCTTCAAGGTGCTCTTGAGCTTTTTCATAAATAAATCGAACTTTATCCCCTATCTCAATCGCACTTCTTTCTGTTTGATGTGTTACATTATGCAATTGATTGGTCATTTCAGGTACGAGAGAAATGATCTCTTCGAGCCGTTGCACTTGTTCACTCACACCCACTTCTTTTTGTGAGTTTTCGAGCTGCAATTTTGCCAATCTATTTTGTTGCTCAAGGGCTCTCTCTTCAGAAAGAACAGCTCTGCTTTCGAGTGTTTTTGCTAGTGATTCAAACTCTCTCTTTTGTTCTTGTAATTTTTTATTCATGCTCTCAGCAGAGGATTTCCAAAACTCCATATTTTTCTGTGCTTGCACATTTTTTGATTGAAATTCATGCTGCAATGTAGAGAGACGAGCATTATTCACTTCTTCCATATGTAAGAGCTGATGTCTCAGTGCAATTATTTCTCTCTCGTACACTTCTTCTTTAGAACTATCTTTTGAGCGTGAGGAAGCCGCTACAGAAACAGAAGGTATCGCTGTGGTTTGCTCGAAAGATTTCTTTTTGCTTTCTAGTTCTTCGATTTTCCTTAAAAGATCCTTTTCACGGGTCAGCAATTCTCTTTCTTTATTTTCGAGAGTTCTTTCTTTTCCTTCAAGAGATTTTTCCTTGCCTTCGAATGATTTTTCGCGGTTGTCAAGATTCTTTTCTTTATCGAAAACTTTACGTTCAGAAGCATTTACCCCTTTTGATTCCAATTCTTCACGGATTGCACGTGCAGCTTCATTAGCAATTTTGTCTAAATCGTGAGTCAAGATCTCATCTATTCTTTTTCTTACTGCAAAAAACCAGACATATGACAAAAGAAACAGCACCACACCGACAGCTGTCGTAAGCATCCAATCTGTAGACAGAAAGCCTGTTGTTGCGATCACAACTGCACCAATTATGGCGAGCAGGACAAGAACTGTGGGTTTAAATCGGATTTCTTCCATGAAGCACTCCAAGTCGCATTCAACTAAATCTTTTTACTAAGGTCACTTCGGATAATGTAACACTAATATAGAGAGCCACAGTATTGACATAGTGAAAGAAGATTTCAAAGCTTCATTTAACTGACATCCCAGCTTCATTGGAACTGATAAAATTAAGAAACAGGAGAATATACCATTGAGTAACATAACGATAGACGACATCATCCAAAAGTGGACAAAAAAGCTTTTGAATATCGTTCAAAACGTTTATGCCTATATTGGCTTTATTATTCTTTTTGGTATTATCGGCAATATCGTTATTGTGAATTTAGCTCTCAATATATTCATGATATTTTTTACTATATTTTCTGGTATTTTTACCTACATTTTATTTAAAAAATCAAATGCATTAATTAACGAATGGCATGAAGAATTCACTGAGCCGACACAAAAACTTTTACAAACGATACAAATGGTTTCGATTCAAAATCTAGATCTTTTACCCGAAGAACAACTTAATAGTTTTACCTCTGAATCGCATTTAAAACTACTTGAAGTAGCAAGAGGCATTCTTGAACATCAAAGATTTATCGACCAAGTCGTTGATAACATGTTTGAAATGATGTTTCTCTTAAATCAAGACGGAATTATTATGAAAGCAAATAAATCCGCTTGTGAAACGACTCGATTCGTGCAAGCAGAACTCATAGGCCAACATATTAGGAAATTATTTCCGCACGCAGAAAGTTTAGTAGATTATTATTTAGAACTTGAAATTCAATTCACAACGCAAGGTTTTGTAAGAGATGTTGAAGTCTTTGTTCAGACTTCAGAAGGAGAACTTTTACCATTTTCAATCAATGGTGTTAAAATTGAAAGCACGACTGGATCTCTTCTTGGCTACACAATGATTGCGAAAAACCAAGCCGAAACAGTGCGCTTATTTAATCAATTAAACAAAAGTAATTATGAACTTGGTAGAGCTAATGATGAACTCGGTAAACGATATGATCAAATTAAAAAAGAAATCGAAGAAAAAGAGGGGCAGCGTAGAACACTCGAAATGGAACTTGCAACAAGTCAATTGGTGCAAAAAACATTTCTTCCACAAACAGCCCCCGTTCATCCCAATGTAGAATGCGCAGGCACTGCAATTCCTGCTGCTTTTTGCGGAGGAGATTGGTGGAACACTGTTTCATTAAAAGATAAGTTTTTCGTTTTTATTGCGGATGTCACTGGACACGGTACCGCCAGTGCTATGGTGACAGCAGCAGTGTCTGGTTATTTTGTTGCAGTTCAAAGCAAACTTTTCGCTGGAGAAAATCTTGATGTGGATGACATTCTCGTAGGATTTGATACAGTGCTCTCGAGCATGGGTAATAGCAATGACGTGCGATACAATATGACCTGTTTTTCTTGTGTTTTTGATTTCGAAAAAAGAGTCATACGTTTTTCAAATGCTGGACATAATTTTCCAATGCTTGTACGAGCAGACAAAAAAGTTATAAGTTTAGTTGCAAGTGGTCACCGACTCGGTAATACGAATGGTGAAAGATTTGAAAAAAAGGAAATTCCACTTGAAAAAGACGACTTTGTATTTTTTTATACAGATGGACTGATAGAAAATAAAAATGATCAAGATGACGAATATGGCAAAAGGAGATTGCGGAAGTTTATAGACAAAAATAACTCTGAAAATTGTGCTGCTTTTATTGAACATCTTCTCCAGGATGCTTTGGAATTTTATGGTTCTGGTAAGCCTCTTGAAGATGATATAACCATAGTCGTAACAAGGATAAATCAACTTTAATGTTAAGAACTATTTAAAAATGAAGAGTTTTGTAGCAAAATTCAAACATAGGATATTCTCGTCAGACTTAGTTATTCCGCCTGCAGAAAAAGTTGTGCCCTATGTTTACTCAATAGCCGGCATTTCCTTTGCTTTGGGTGTTGTCACTACGTTTACTGGGCTCTCGCAATCAAAAAACAATAAAAATACGCAGCCGTTTGATATAAATAATACCGAATCCTTAACAGAAACTCAAACAGTGGAATCCATCCTTAAAAGAAATTTATTTAATGTAACTGGCGCTATTCCGGATGCTGAAGACAACGGAAAAATTGTCTGTTCACCAAATCCTATAAAATCTGAACTCCAGTACAAAATTGCAGGCATCATTTTTGGTGGCACATCTGAATCAAGTATAGTTCAATTTGAAAATTCCGGCTCAACCGATAATAAAAAAAGTAATAGTTTTGTCATAGGTAACATGCTCCCAATGGGTGGTAGGTTAACAGGAATTCAAAAAAATAGAATTTTAATTACCAATAAAAACTGCCCAGAATATATTGATCTTGTTTATCCCACTCCACCTAAAAGTCGAGAATCTCGCGTTTCTCAAAGTAACACAGGATCTTCATTTAAAGAAAATGGCTTTGAACGAAATGGCAATGTTTCTACAGCTTCAAAACAATGGGTAAATAATATATTAACAAATAATTTTGCTAAAACACTTGAAGATGCAAAAGCATCTCCTTATCTTGTCGGTGGTCAAGTTAAAGGATTTATATTAACAAATATAACACCCAACAGTGTTTATGCAAAGTTAGGTTTGCAAAATGGTGATATTGTCAATTCAATTAATAATATTCAATTAAATGATGCTGCACGTGCCATTCAAACTCTTAACTCAATGAGAAATGAAAACACAATCGTATTGCAAATATTAAGAAGTGGTAAACAAACGGAGTTAAAGGCGAATATACAGTAAATGCAAAAATTAAAAATATTTGACAATTTAATCAACAGTAAACTCTTTGCTAAATTAAAGGATCCTGAATTTTTTAATAAATTTAAAGCACCAAAGCTCATTACAAATTTAAATATAAAAGACTTATTTTTTGTACGTAATTTATCAATAACTTTTGGCTCCTGTATTATTCTGTCAAATATAGTAAATACTTTTGCTTCGCTTTATCTTATAGAAGCACCAATCTCAAAACAAAATAACTCTAAACAAGTTTACAATCCTCTTATTTTATCAGCTAAAGTTACTTATCCCCAAATACAAAAAAAAGTTATTGACCGTAATATTTTTAATATTTCAGGTGAAATCCCTGCAGAAGACTCAGCAGAAAATAATGGGCTCATTCAAAACTTTGATGCCATTGCTTGTTCTAAAAATAATGAAAAACTTCCAGTTGAACTTGTCGGAATTTTATTTACAGGAAATCCAAAAACAAATCTTGTTACCTTTAAGGATCCAAGAATTCAAACTGCAGATGTCTATCATGAAGGACAAAGCATCATCGATAACGAAACATATGAAGTTTATAAAATACCAACTCCCTCAACAGTGCAAATACGACAAGCAAATACAAAAATTTGTCTTTCAACTGGAACGCAATCACGTTATCCAATAGAGAGTGATAAAAACAACAATAGCGATGGACAGACTTATGAATTTACATCAGATTTTGTTGACGATCAGATTGGACCAGGGTTTTCAAAAATCCTAAATTCAGCTCGTCTTGTTCCCGAAGTTTCAAATGGCAAAACAATTGGATTTAAAATTTTTGCAATCACGGCAGGGAGTCTCTTTGATAAAATGAATCTGGAAAATGGCGACGTAATCACATCAGTAAATGGAATTAAACTTGAGGATCCCTCTCAGGGCTTTAAATTATATGAAGCTATGCAAGACGAAACTAATATAATTGTTGAAATCAGTAGAGCGGGTATGCATATGACTAAAAAGGTAACAGTTCGATGAATCAGAAATTGAAAAAAAGAACAGAAAATAAATGCTTTTTAAGGATAGGATACAATAGGAAATTTAATTTCAGCTTAATGACAACTGTTGCGAGTCTTGTTTTCAATAGTACCGTCATTGCACAAACTCCTCCTATTCCTCCTTTACCACCCTCTCCCCCAAAAGATCTTAATAAAACTTCTAATCAACCAGTAAGTCCTGCGAATGTTGATCCAAAAAATCCGCAGCCCAATAAAACACCCAATCAGCCTGCTTTGCCTGCTAACGGCAAAGTTAAGGATTCTCAAACAATTAAAGCTCCAAACCCAGCAAAAATTCCATCTTCCCAATCAGGTTTACAAACGCAACCACAGCCACCCATTTCATCGCCACATATTCAAGACAAACAAAAGGATGGCGCAGCAAAATCCCAGGATAAAAATAAAAAAATCAATCCCGCTGATGAAATCCCACATGGCAAAGAACTCGTTAGCATTGACTTTCCAAATGGGGCAAATTTAAGCGATATTATTAAAACCATAGGTCTGTGGACTGGTAAAAACTTTGTCCTTGCTCAAGGCGTGGCCGGTTCTTCAAGAATTTCTATTATATCACCTGAACCTGTGACAAAAGAAGAGGCTTATCAAGCATTTTTAAGTGCTCTTAATATTTCTGGTTTCACAACAGTGGAAACAGGATCTGTCGTAAAAATTCTCCCAATTGCCAATGCTAAATCTTCTAATATAAAAACTTATTATGGAGAAAACTGGTCACCTTCAACCGATGAAATTATCAATCAAGTTATTCCGCTCAAATATATAGACGCCAACAGTGTGATCAATCAACTGAGGCCTTTGCTTGGCATCACACAATACGCTGCTTTTACGACGACAAACTCGCTTATTCTGACAGACACAGGCAATCGAATTCGACGCATTCTTGAAGTGATCAAATTACTAGACTCAAAAACCAACCAACCTTTGGTTTCAATTGTACCTATTAATTACATGGATGCCAAAGACGCTGTCGCAAAAGTCAACGATATTTTTGGTAATCGTAACGGACCTTCCTTAAGCTTACAAAAGGTTCTTACCGACGAAAGAACGAATTCCATTATCCTCGTTGGCCCAGCAAACGGCTTGGACGATATCGTTCGCTTTGTTCAACGCATAGACAAACCTGCGGTGGATCAAAACTCACAAACAATGGTGCGTGTTCGACCTCTCGACTATGCCGACGCTGAAAAACTTGCTCAAACTTTACAAGCGTTGACCCAAAGTACACGTCCGCAAAATTCGCCCTTTCGTCCAGCATATTTCCAACCACCTCCTCCTCCACCGGGTGCTCCCAATGCAGGGCCGCAGCCACAAGCACCAGCAGTTGCCGATTTAAATGGCGTGAAAGTCACAGCCGACAAGGCAACAAATGCACTTGTTATTCAAGGCAGTAAATCCGCCTACGACGAACTCGATGGCATTATTGCCCAGCTCGATAAACGCAGAGCACAGGTTTATGTCGAAGCAAGTATAGTTGATATGGCTGTCGGAAATGACTTTAACTGGAAGCCTTCGACCTTAGGTGGCGCAACACTTAGTGATGGCAGATATTTAATGCCCTTTGGCTTTAATGCCGCTCAAGCAGCTCCTTTTGTCGTGCAACAGACCAATACAACAGTAAATGCAGCGGCCTTACAAGGAGCGGGAAATAATTTCATGCTCGGTATTTTAAGTAACAAATCGATAAATCTTGGGCCATTTACTTTAACCCCTGGCGCTCTTTTGTTTGCATTAAAGCAGGACTCCAATACCAATATTTTACAAACACCAAGTATGATGGTTTCAGACAACGAAACAGCAAACTTTCAGTCTAATCAGCAATACAGTACCGTAACAAATACCTCGAACCCAAATGGACAAGGTACTGTTCAGTCTGTAAATAAATATGACGTAACAACATCTTTAAAAATAACTCCCCAAATATCGCGCACTGACTTTGTCTCAATGAAGATCAATTTACAGCTCGATGATGCTGGCCCAGCGGGAGAAAATGGTTATCCAAACCCTATCAGCAAGCGCTCCGCTGAATCCACTCTTATCGTACAAAACTCACAAACTGCGGTTTTGGGAGGTATCACTCAAGACAGCCATAAAATTACAGAAGCAAAAGTTCCTTTGCTTGGAGATATTCCGATATTAGGCTGGCTCTTTAAAACAATTAGCAAAGTGAAGAAAAAAACCAGTCTTACATTATTTGTTACGCCACATATTGTTCGTAACTCCGATGATCTTGAAAAAATTTATACAGAAAAGATCAAGGACAGAGATTTATTCTTAAAAGCTTTTTATGGTGATAAATTTAAAGAAGAAGAGTTTTATTCAAAACTACCGAGCGAAGAGGCAGGAAAAGCACCTATAGCTCCACCAAAAACAGAAGAGCAAATTGAAAGTGAGAAAAATCAAACTTTCGAACCCGCACCTGTTACAAAAAGAGTTGTCTTACCCAGTGAAGATCCAAACCCTATCAATGCACCTTCTTCAAATTCTGGTACAGGCGGAGGCGGCTTTGGCTTTCCTTCACCTCCACCTCCACCACCACCTCCTCCATTCCAATAAAAAGGAGGTGAGAAAGCCTTATGCCTACGAAGCCATTTGAAAAAGAAAACATTGTTAACTTAGATGATATTCTTTCTAAAATCACTTTAAAAAAGAGTGTTGAAGAGTATCCTGAACTTTTAAATAAAAATAAAACTTTTGAAGATATTTTAATCGAAAAATTTCGTATCACGCAAAAGCAAATAGATGAAGCACTTATAGAACAAGCGACAAATAATATTCATATTGGGGATATTTTAGTTGAAAATGATGTCTTACAAGAAACCGATAAAGCAAAAGCGCTTGCTATTTTTCTCAATTTAGAGTTTCAAGAACATTTTCCATATAACGAAATAAATCCAAAAATTATTCGAAATTTAAATATTAGTTTTTGTTTACAGCACATGATTTTACCGATTGCAGAAGACGACCTTAACGTAACAGTTGCAGTATCCAATCCTCTTGACACAATTAGCATTGATGATCTGAGAGTTATTTTAAATAAAAATATTAAAAGAATTGTAGCACCTCGTGATTTTATAGAAGGAGCTATTAACAATGTATTCGAACGCCAGGAACTTGCAGATCAGGGAAAAGGGCTGACAGCTGATGACGACATTGGTGGAATAGAAGGGCTTGATGTTGCGCACAATCTTTTGCAAGATAACGAAGAAGCACCTGTGCGTAAAGAAGTTACAGCTATCATTCGTCGTAGTATCACCGAAAAAGCATCGGATATTCACATAGAACCTTTTGAAGATCGTGTTTCCGTGCGCTTTCGTATTGATGGACGTCTGCGTGAAGTGAGAGTGATTCCCAAAAAATATCAGTCGAGTGTCACAACCCGTATTAAAATACTAGCAAAATTAAATATTGCAGAAAGCCGCTTACCTCAAGATGGACGTATCACTCTAAAGGTAGGAACTCGAGAAATCGATGTGCGCGTAAGCACTCTTCCTATAAAATTTGGTGAACGCATTGTTTTACGTATACTCGATAAATCTGGTGGTATGCCGGATCTTGATGACATCGGAATGCCCAAAATGCTCCTGAAAAACTTCAAGACCATTATCAATCAAAAACACGGTATCGTACTCGTCACAGGCCCAACTGGGTCAGGTAAAACCACGACGCTTGCATCTGCGCTCATGTCTATTAACAAACCTGATGTGAGTATCATAACTGTTGAAGACCCTGTCGAAATCCAACTTCCTGGCGTGAGCCAAGTAGAAGTCAACGAAAAAGCGGGACTTACTTTTGCAGCCGCTTTGCGCTCTATCCTCAGACAAAACCCGAATATTATTTTAATTGGTGAAATTCGTGACTCAGAAACTGCGCAAATAGCTGTACAAGCATCGATTACCGGTCACCTTGTGTTAAGCACATTACATACGAATGACACAGCAGCATCGGTGACGCGCCTTGTCGACTTTGGTATTGAGCCGTTCCAAATCACGACAGCTGTTGTCGGGATTCTCGCAGTGCGTTTGGTGCGTAAAGTCTGTCAAACTTGTCGTGTGCAAACCGTCCACACAGCAGAAGAACTTGGACTGTTGGGATTAAGTGCGAAGCAAACAGAAGGCAAGGTATTCTACAAAGCTAAAGAAAATGGTTGTCAAGCATGTAAATCTTCAGGTTATTCTGGGCGTATAGGGATTTACGAATTGCTTGTATTCGATGAACACATTCGTAACTTTGTGCTCAAAAGCTCTGATGGTGCTAGTTTAAAAAGAATGTGTGTTCAGCGTGGGATGAAAACACTTAGAGACTCTGCGCAAGAAAGATTTCTCAAAGGGGAAACAACACTTGAAGAAGCTCTTTTTGCCACTCAAACCGAAAGTGATAACGAGGTATTATAGCCATGCCCTTGTATTCTTACAAAGGTCAATATGCAAAAACAGGAAAAAAAGTAAAAGCTTTTATTGAAGCTGAATCTCCACGTGATGCAAGGATCAAATTAAAAAAACAAGGCATTTATATAATAGAAATGAAGGTGGACAATCGCGCCAATGCTGCTGAAGGAAGCACAAGTTTTATAACAAAACTGAATCGTAAACCACCTAAACCTGAAGATCTTGCGCTTGCCACAAAACAATTTGCAATTTTATTACGCTCTGCTGTTGACATAAATGACGCTCTCAGAGCTGTTTCCGAGCAAGTCGAAAACGAAGAATTAAAAGCTATTTATATTCGTATCCGAGAACTTGTATCAGAAGGAAAATCCCTTTCCGATGCTCACAGAACATATCCAAAAGTTTTTAGTTCTATTTATATAAATATGATTGCAGCTGCAGAAAAAGCAGGAGCACTTCCGCTTGTGATGCAGCGCTTATCCGAATTTATTAATTATCAAATAGAAATTAGAAGAAAAATTGTCGGAGCATTAACTTATCCTGCGTTTATGATCGTCGTTGCAATCTTAGTGACTATTTTCTTATTTGTAAAAATTATGCCCGAAATGATAAAGTCTTTTACTGCGATTAAAGTTACGTTACCTTGGTACACCGTGATTATGAATGACTTATCAAATTTTCTCCAAGCTTGGTGGTTACCTTTTCTCATTATTTTTATCTTAATTGGTTTTGCCCTCTTTTCTTGGTCAAAAACTGAAAAAGGTAAATATAAAATTGATTTATTTTTATACACAGCACCCATTATCAGCCCTCTGATTCAAAAAGTAACAGTCTCACGTTTTTCAAAAACCCTTTCCACAGTTTTATCCAGTGGTGTTCGTATTGTTGAAGCTCTTCAACTCACACGCAAAGTTGTTGGTAACAGTGTCATGGAAAAAGCGCTTGATGAGGCCATAGTTAAAGTGCAAGATGGAGATAAACTTGCCACGGCTCTTGAAAGAACAGGGCGCTTTCCAACAATGGTTATTCATATGTTACGTACAGGCGAAAAAACCGGACAGTTAGAAGATATGTTATTTAATATCTCAGAGGTCTACGATGAAGATGTAAATAATCAAGTTGAAATCACTACAAAATTACTTGGACCAATCATTATGGTTTTTATGGCAGGAATGGTATTTTTAATGGTGATGTCCGTCATGGGTCCCATGCTCGAAGCTATGAATGGGTTGCATTAGCAAGGTTATTCAGTATAATAAAATTTCTTTTAGCCATTTGGAGTGCGCAATTTATGAATCTCAATAAATATTTAAAAATCAAAAAACAACTCACAGCTCAGGCAGGATTTTCCATTTTAGAAATAATTATCGTTGTTGCTATTATTGGTACCTTAATGGGTGTTATTGTCAGCCGAATTTCTGGTGGTACAGACAATGCAAAGTCAGGTATCACAGACACAAAAGCTTACACACTGCAATCTAAATTAATCCAATACCAACTCTCTTTCGGAAAATTTCCAACAACAGCACAAGGTTTACAAGCACTCACTACAAACCCTGGAACCCCTATCGCTGTAGAACAAGATCTACATGACGGATGGGATAATACTTTTGATTATAAATTAACAAATAAAGGCCCTCTTATTATTTCAAATGGTAAAGACGGTCAACCTGGAAGCAATGAATCGCTTTGTTACCTAAATGGTAAAAAACTTGATTGTAAAACAGTCGAAGCAGGAGCTGCAAACTGAAATCGTTTTTCTCTAAAAAACCGTTTTCTCTTACCACTAAAAATAAAGTTCTAGCAGAATCTGGTTTTACGCTGATAGAAATTATCATTGTTCTTGGCATTATTGGCGCTATTGCAGGGGTCATTTTACCCAATTTAACACTTTCGATAGACTCTCAAATGTCAAGTTCTCTGCGTAATTTCACAGCCCAAGTGCGTTCAGCTTACAATAGCGCTATTTTTTCTGGCAGATTACACCGTATGGTGATCGATATCAAAAAAAGTGAATATTGGGTTGAACAAGCGCCTTTAGGCTTTGAAGGACGCCCTCCTGCCATTGACAACGTAGATGAATCTGACTCTTTGCTCAAAACTGATAGAAGAAAAAGACTGCTCGATAGCTTAGATGATAAAGCGAAACAGCAGATGAACAGAGAAATGACAACAAGTTCTTCAAGTAACAAAAAGTTTTATTCAATTCGTAGTATACCCGTGGTACAACGCGAAATATTACGACCAATCACTTGGCAAGAAATCAACGACTCTATTATTTATAAGCAAAAATTCCTTGGCCGCGTTGTAGTGGCAAAGTTCACCAGCGGTTTAATCAGTAAAGAAATTAAATATGAAGATGTGGCTAAAAGTGGAGACAAAAATAAAACAAATTATGCTTATATTTATTTTTTACCTAATGGTTCGTTGACACCCACATCACTCCAAATGACTTCAAAAAGTGCTGAAGAACCCTCATTACTAGAAACCAATGGCCCCAAATTCACTCTTAAT
Organism: Fluviispira sanaruensis; assembly: GCF_004295685.1. Lineage (NCBI taxonomy): Bacteria > Pseudomonadati > Bdellovibrionota > Oligoflexia > Silvanigrellales > Silvanigrellaceae > Fluviispira > Fluviispira sanaruensis. The sequence goes on along the minus strand of NZ_AP019368.1, from coordinate 1,137,132 downwards.
ATAAACACGCTCACGGGACAAACTCGTTTGCTTGAAGGCTTTCAAAATGCAGATTTTACGCCACCTAAAAAATAATGAAAGCGGATTTTCTCTCTTAGAATGTATTCTCGCCATTGGAATTCTTTCTATCGTTATTGGAACTATTGTTGGCTTGCAGTCATCTATTATCTCTTCGACACAAATATCAGGTGACAATATGAAAGCCTCTTGGGCTATGCGATCTGCTATTTCTCAATTGCAATATGTTTTAGACTCGGGTGGAGTCAAAGACGTTCCAAATGAAACCGAATTCCCTTGGGCAACAGACGAACAATTTAAAATCAGTCTCATAAAAAAAGAATTAAAAGAAGTAAAACCTTCCCAGTTTCTCTTAAGTGCGATGGGAGTTTATAATCTCGTTTCCCCTGATGGCAATGAACAAAGTGATATCAGTGCAACATTTTCAAGCATCACCCCATTACTCGATGCACCTGCAGGAGCACAAAGTCAAAGTTACTTTAATAACGTAACAATACTTGTGAACTGGAGAGATGCCTCCACGCAGCGCAGTATCACAGAAGGATTTTTCTTTATCGACAAAGATGCCTTAAAGGGTGTTAATCTACCTAATTTAGGAGGGGATGATAAAAAATCAGACTCGCCTAATCAAGGAAATAAATAATGCAAATGCTTAAAAATCAACATGGTTTTTCTCTTCTGGAAATTATATTAGCACTTTCTATTTTAGCTGCATTAAGCGTTATGACGATTAATATTTTAACAACACAACTCAGTACGCGGGAAAAAGTAACAGATTACAATACCCAAAAACACTCTATCAATATGGCAATGAAAAAAATCTATGACGATTTGCAAAGCGCATATATCTCCGATCAAAAATCATTAACTTCATTGAACCTAGGTGCACGACAAATTGTTCCACAACTTTATTTTCGCAATAATAATTTAGTTTTTTCAACTTCTAATTTTAAATCATATATCGCAAATTCAACCCAAAGTAATCTTGCTTTTGTTCGTTACTATATTCGCCCAGATCCACAAAACTCAAACAAAAATCAACTTATAAGAGCTGTCGACACAGACATGTCAGAAAGTATAGAACGAGATGATGTGGGTTTAAAAGAAGTTCTTGATCCTGATATCAAAGAATTTCGCGTGCTCTTTTGGAATGGTAATGAATATCGACAAGAATGGGATACAACAGCAAATGACACACAAAATAAACTGCCAAAACTTGTCAAAATTCATCTTGAATCTTACTCTCCCGAAGGTTCTCTTGACAAGCAGTTGCGTGAAGCAAACCCAGTCAGTCAACAAAATAGAAAAACATATATGCTAGATACAACGGTTTATATTATGAGCACGAATGGTATTTCCAATGCTCTCAATCCCTCTGGAAGTTTTAAATGGCAATAAAATTATTTGTTAAAAAGCTCTTGCTAAAATATCTAATAAAGAAACAAAAAGGCTTTGCTCTTATTTTTATTCTTGTCTTTATTGCTATGATTCTCGGTGTCATTGCCGATATTGTTTTTCAGACACAAGTCAGTGTAAAAAGTACGATTGAACAAAGAAACGAACTCGATGCCCAAACCACTGCATTGACAGGAGTTGAATTTGCAAAATTTTTACTTGGTCTAAATGCACTTGCTGCTAAATACCAAGACAATCCTGTGCTTCCCATTCCAAAAGATATGTACAATTTATTAAATGGTCAGCCTCTCGGGACTAATAGTTTTGACAGTGTCGAAAAACTTTCTGGCGTGAATCTTTCAAACGCTATTGCCCCTGAGATAAGAGAGGCTCTTAAAGTTGTCAAAGGTTATTTTGTTCTTAATATTTCTTCAGAAAATGCAAAGTTAAACGTAAATTCCCTACAAGGACGTAATTATTCTGAGACCCAAAAAGCCCTCTTACGCATTTTTTCCTCACAAGATTCTGAAAAATTCTTAGAAACTCTTGGCTACACACCTCAACAACTTGCTGAAAATATGGGTGTGTATATTAAACTTTCAGTAACCGATGGCTACCTCCAATCAGCTACGCAAAATGCATATTCAACTATTGCTCCAAAATATCAACCCAAGCATGCAGCTCTTGAGTCACTCGAAGAATTGCGGCGCATCCCTGGCTTTCACTTAGATGATATTTACAATATGTATTCACCTTATTTCACAATTTGGCCGCTCGCAGGTGACATCAACAATTTAAATATCAATTCTGCTCCTACAGAATTGATTGCAAGTATGCTTAACCCTGAGCGGGTGGATATTAATGACGTAGATTGGGATAAATTTGACAATTATCGTGCTTCGAGTTCTTTTAAAAAATCAGGAATAAAAGAATGGTTTCAAACAAATATCTCTGGTTTTAAGGGAAACAAGGACAGCGAAAGTATTGCAGATAAACTTTTTGGAACATCCGATAATATTTTCAAAGTTGAATCAAGGGGTGTAGTCAATGATATCGAGCGGACTCTCGTGGTTGTTTTCCAACAAGCTGCTGCACAAAGTAACAACCCAAGCGGTGGGGATAACTCGCAAAATAAAGCGAATGATCCAAATAAAGCCGATCCAAATAAAGCCGATCCAAATAAAGCCGATCCAAATAAAGCCGATCCAAATAAAGCCGACCCAAATAAAACCGATCCAAATAAGCCTAATCCGCAAAATCAGAACACTCCGATTAATTCAAATCCAAGTTTTCAAATTATCTATAGCTATTGGAAATAAAATATAATGCTAATAAAACTCATAATTGCAATTTTATTAGCTCTATCAGTAACTGCTTTGGGACATTATTATTTATTTATTCGACTCATATCTCCTTTATTTGGCAATTCGCCCTTTTGGGTCATGACTTTTTTTTGTCTTTGGTCTCTCACTTTTTTTGGCTTTTTAATCTTAAGGATTGTTCCACATTTTCTACGAAAAATATTTGAAGTGTTCATGTTTCTATGGATGGGAGTTGCATTTTTATTTTTAATTGTTTGTCTTATCACTTCTCCTATCAGTTTATTTTTAAAGTTCATGAACTACGATGATAGTAATTTAACTTATTTTGTTATTTTGAGTGGATTGTTATTAACAATTTATTCTATGCGCAAAGCATTAAAAACACCTTCTGTTATTGAAGCACGTATACCAATCACAAAGAATTTACCAGAAAGTTTAAAAAATTTACGTATTATTGTTATAAGTGACATTCATGTTTCAGGTTTAATTGGCAGAAAGAGAATGATCAAATTAACAAAGAAAATAAATTCTCTTTCTCCTGACATTATTTTTATCACAGGCGATCTTATGGATGGTTCTGTAAAACAGCTCAAAAAAGAAGTCGCTCCGTTAGCAGAACTTCGTTCTAAACAAGGGGTGATTTATATCACAGGTAATCATGAATATTACAGTGGCCCCAAAAGTTGGAAACAACATTTATCCGAACGCTTTCACTGGCACGTAATTTCAAATTCATCTCACTCATTTCAATTTGGTGATCTCAATATAAATATCCTCGGAATAGAAGACAGACATTGGTTAAGTCATGAAAAAATTCCGCGCCGGAATGACAGAAGATTACATTCCGCGGTGTATCACTTACAAAGAAATGGTTTTGAAGTCGATAATTCTCTCAATATTTTACTTGCACACCAACCAAAAGATGCAAAGTTTATGCATGAATTTCCTTTTATTGATTTGCAAATATCGGGCCACACGCATGGAGGACAAATCTGGCCTCTCGAATATATTGTTTTAAAGGATCAAAAGTACAATAAAGGACTGTACAAGATCAATGATAATCAACATATTTATGTAAATCAGGGCACTGGATTTTGGGGGCCACCCATGCGTTTGGGAACGGTCTGCGAGATCACTCTTATGACGTTTTATCCGAGTTCGGATAACTAATTATACATTATCGATACTTTATTCGTGACGCAACAAACGAGATCAACGTGACCAGCCTTTAGAAAATAAAAAGTTCCAACAAGAAGATTTGTCAAGATTAAAGCGAAAATATGCCTTCTTAGAGTATGAGAATAGTTTTCTAAAAATGAGGTTTGCGTTCTTTTCGAAAAAGTAGAAGTTAAGTACTTAATGATAAAAATAATTCACAAGCATATTCAAAAAATAGCTACTCGAGCCAAAAGGATTTTGAGTCTATCGAAGGCTTTTAATAAATCCAATTTATGTGTGACGAATCAAAACTCTCGCTTCTATATTCTTTGCAATAAAACCATTTATGAATAGACCAATTGTCTATTCTAACCAATCTTGACTATTAGATTATAATAATATATTTTAAAAATTGATAATTTTTTGAAATTTAGGAGTATTATATATGTTTAAAAAATCTCTTATATTATTTTCTGTTTTAGTTATGTCTCAAGCGAGTGCAGATGAATCGATAACAACATATGCTTACTGTGATCCATATGATAAAAATGAGCAGTGGAGATGGGCAACAGATGAAAGCAATCAAGCTATTAAAGTGAATGGATATTGGAAACTCTTCTATTTTAAAGGTGATTATTCATCTATAACAAATTTAAATCCATCTTATTACAGGTTTATTATAACTCCTCAAGAATTTATTAGAGTAAAGAAGTATTGTAAAAAAAATGAGATAATTCGACCCGCAGACTCTTCCCTTTCTAAGTGGTATTATTTCAATATTAAAGATTAAATTATTGATTTGAATATCAACTTTAAGACTCTTTATTACTTTAATATCTTTGCTACAGAGCAATAAGAATAACTGGGAATTAAAAAAATCAATTTAAAAGCTAAATAAATTATCATTTACTATAAAAAATTCTATATTAAAGCTGAAATTTTGAAATTTTTTTTCTATCGAGAAGGCACAGTCACAATTTTTTTTTAGATATTTTTTCTATTTTGGCTAGACCCAGTGGTTTCACTTTTTCCTCGAGTTCTCGAAAGAGTTTGGGAACGTTAGAAATTAATTATGTTTAAAGTTTTATTTGCAGAAAAAGAATGATTAAATTAAAAAAAATTAACTCTCTTTCCCTTGACTTTATTTTTATAACAGGCAATCATAAATATTACACTGACTCCAAAAGTTATAAAAAACATTTATTCGAACGCATTCACTGGCACGAAATGTCGAATTCTTCTCACCATTTCAATTTGGTGATCTCGATATAAATATCCTATGAATAGCAGACTGAAATTAGTTAAGTCTTGAAAAAATCCCTGCCTCATTGACAGAAGATTGCATTCCGCAGGGAATCGCATACAACGGCATGATTTTTTAATCGAAGATTTTCTGATTATTTTACTCTCTCATCAACCCAATGATGCAAAATTTATGCATGATTTTTATTTAATTTATTTAGATTTTTCTTTGGAATTTTTATACACAAAAACATTTTTATACACCAAAGAATAGGCACTAAAATATCCGATTTTTTTATTATACTTTCATTTTTTGAAGAACAAATTGAGAAAATCAAAAAAAATAAAACACAGATATTTTAACAAAAAACTGATAAAGCTTTGTTTTTGTATAATTTTTAAATAATTTTTTTTATTTTATAAATACAAAAATATACCCACAATTTAACTATAAAATATTTTTTGCATTCTTGGGGAGAGTGCCTTTATTATTTAAGACAAAAGAATAAGCAAGAGCAATGAGCTTCTTTGTCGAATTGAGTTAAGATACAAAGAAGTCACTCAGTAAGAAATGAGTTAAATTTAGGATGTATAATTTATGTCATCTATTACAAAAAAACGCTTAGAAGCAACGATTCTGTTCTGTGATATTATGAATTTCACAACACTATTCGATGACAAAGATCCTGAAGAAGCATTTTTTTTTGCAAATTATGTTTTAAAAACTTTAAGTAACGTCGTAGTGCAATGCGGCGGTACAATTGATAAATTTATGGGTGATGGTTTGCTCGCCCATTTTGGGGTCACAAACTCATGCCCCGATCATGCAATGAAAGCTTGTTACTTTAGTTTGCAGTTGCTGGATGAAATTTGGAAAATCAATTGTGACCGTTATATTTTAAATCAAATCATAATTTCATTAGGAATTGGCATTCATTCTGGTGATATTGTCTTTGGAAAAATTGATGCAAGTTCATATACAGAATTTTCAGTTTTCGGTGATGTGGTCAATACGGCTTCGCGAATAGAGCGGATGACACGATTATTTTCTGTTGATATTTTAGTTTCAAAAGCGACATATGATTTATGTAAACATTGTCTAGATTTTTTTGCCATAGGTGAACATGAACTCAGAGGAAAAAAGGGTAAGCACTCTCTTTTTTGGCTCTTACCAACAAATTCATTCACGAATAAGTAAAATATATTTCATTATAATAGCGCTAATAATAAGGAGGTTTTAAACAACATGAATGAACAAACGAATAACTTAATTTCTGAAGATGGCAGACTGACTGATGAAACAGTTCACTTATTAAGTCAAAATTCAGACATGATTGAATGCAAATGTCCCGAAAAATTATTGCATATTTTGGCGGTTGTTAGAGATTTTAAAAGTTATACAGTGAATTGCATTGATTTATATCCCAATGATGCCAAAGTGCATCTATGGTTAAAATCTTCTGCAGATAATCTGGATAAACTTCTTTCAGCGACGCTTCTTCAACTTGCCCGCATGGAAGGATTTATTGATGAAAATAATCATATAAAATCAAGAGATTAAAAAATATTTTTAAGAGTTGAGATTTTTTTCTCATATAAAAATAACTTAAGGTCAAAGTTGAATATTTGCTTCTTCTTTCCAACGCGATGGCACCGTAAAAATTTCTTTCACTTTAGATATTTTTTCTATTTCAGCTTTCCCATCGCTATAAAAATAATATTTTAAATAATAAATTGTTTTTTCACTGACTATAATGTCTGGGCTGAAAACAGGAGCACAAAAACCACCGCTTTTTCTAGCAGAGGGCACTATTAACATTTCTCCCCCGAGTGGTTTTATTTTTTTCCCGAGTTCTCGACAGAACTCGTAATTATCGGAAATCAATTGATTATGCCACTGAGTGCTGTTGCTAAAATCGAAGACGTTTTCACTTGTGAGCGAACAAGCAAACATTTTGCGATCCACGCTTATTTTTTGCTCATTGGGAAAGTGGATGAATTGCTCTTGGGCAAATTTCCATTGGTGGTAAAAAGATTCGAAAATAGAAGTCTTTTCTTCGAGAGCGGAATACCAAACCCCATAGCCATTGCCATCGCCAAAACGCCCTTTCGAATAAGGTGGCAAAAAACTTCCAGAAATACAGGAGGGGTGGGCTTGGCTATAGTCAAATAGTCGATTTTTTTGCGGTAGCACGTGTGAAATTCCACTCGTGGCATTTTCATATTTTTGTAAAATTGCTTCACTTTCTGCATCTGGGCCAATCAGATCGTCGAATAAATTCTGCGAAGTAAAAATGGTATAAATATTTCTATAAGCCGTTCCGTGGAAATTCGTTTTCAATTTTAAAATTTCTTCAGTCTCTATCATCCTGCACATCGAATGTAGTCGAGTCTTCTGCGCACGATGGCCATGCGTTCATAAGAATAAACGGGATCCTCGAGAATAAAGTCGATAGGCACGAGCCCTCCAAGCGCAGACTGCGGTTTCGACATCCAGCCGTAGACGACCTCTCTGTTATAAGGAAATAAAATTCTTAAATTTTTATGAATTCCGAGCAAGAGACCCACGCGATTTTTTTTGTCGACGTCTTTCGGGATAATTTTTTCACTGTCTAGTTTATTGAGTCGTTGTCGGTAGTTAGGTATACCAAGCAGTCCCGCCTGTTGTTCACGAGTAAAGCCATAGTGGTGAACCAAAGCCCAAAATGCTTGACCGAGAACTTCTTCTTCTGAAAGTTTCTGTTTTTTATCACTTAAATGTTGAGTCATACACCCTCCACTTCCATGTATGAAATCATACAGCAAAATATGCTATAAATAAAGTATTCTTTTTAATGGTTGTATGATTTCATACGGAAAATAATCTCTAAATTTTTAGCTACTAAACCTATACAAAGTCAGCTTTCACCCAACTCGTTTGACGAATTCAAGCAACTTTTCACTGAATTCCAAAGGTTTTTCCCAAGGGATACGGTGACCAGCATCTTTCACCACAAAACTTTCGACCTTGTGATTGAGAGCACTCATTTCCCCGGCAAAGCCGACAAATTTCGAATCTTTTTCTCCCGCAAGCCAGAGCAGGGGGATTTGCAAAGAGGCAATGTGCGGCCGGAGATCTTCTTGTCGCCCTAAGGAAAAGAGGGTTAAAGCACAAGCAAGTTCTGCTTTGTTATACTGACTTTCTGCCCGCACGAGAGTATTGCTCAGACCAGAAAAAACCCCTTGCCCGTTCCATGCCTGCATCACTGCGTCCCAATCTTCGTTTAAAAAGCGCTCTGCCCATTTTTTATCGTTCAGTATGCGTGCATATTTTTCATTTTCAGTGTTTAAGCCTGGATTTGCCGAGACTATCAGAGCGGCATCCCAATCATGATTTTCAATGAGTGCGTGTAAAGCGAGGCGTCCACCCAAAGAATAACCTACCAAAACATTTTTCTCAAAATTATTTTTCTTTGCAAAAATTTTTTGGTTAAAACAATTTGCCCAATTTTTAAAAGCTGAATTGTTGTTATTTTCCGATTTAGGTAAAAAATCGGCAATGGCATGAAATTTATAATTATAGCCATTTATATTCTCTATAAAGAGTTGCCAATCCGATGGGAGTCCTAAAAAACCATGAATAAAATGCAGGGTGGTCATAAAATATCTCCTTAAACGCTCATTAACCGAGGCATAAAAAATTTTCAACTTCTCAGTCTGAAATTCGAATTATAAAAATATTTTTATTTTTATTTTAAATAAAATAAAACACAACAATACTTGAAATCAACAAGCCTTTCATTGACATATCTGGCCAATTGGTATATTTCTTGGAGTAAATCGAGGAGGGAAAAAGAGTGGAAGACGAAAAGTTTGATAAAGAAATTCAAAAAAATCACTTTATACTCACAAAAGAGGATGCTCCTTGCTGCTATGAAGCCATTAGCAAATACGAAGCAAAACTAATTGTAGAAGTTTATGAAAGCATCAAAGAAAATCTCGATATTTATAAAGGTCATTCCGACCTTGCCTGTGACAAAATCAGAATTCTCGTTATACCTACTCTTTTGAACGATGGTTTAATAGAAGAAGTTTCCGGTGGCTACAGAGCACTGCATGGTAATATAATTTTTAAATTAGATAAATACAGTCTTGTAAAACTTGCACCACAATGGATGCAGTCAGCATCGGATAAAGTCAACAAAGACAATGCACAAAATACTAAAACATATCTCTTTAATTGCAAAAAAATATCTCGAAGAGATTTAGATGACATTATCAGTTTACAAAATGCTCTCTTAAAAAAAGTATCAGAATTAAAAAGTACGCCTGACTACGAAATAGAAGAGTTAGATATTTTTGGCTATAGATTTTACACAGAAAGGGATTAAGTCATGTTAAAAATACTTATAAGTATTGCTTCAATTTTTACAATTACTGCTGCAAGTGCAACTAATTTTTCTATGAAATTAGAGTCAAGTGACTCTGGTGTTGTAAGTATGAAATTAGAGTCAAGTGACTCTGGCGTTGTAAGTATGAAATTAGAGTCAAGTGACTCTGGCGTTGTAAGTATGAAATTAGAGCCAGGTTCGACTGGCATTGTAGGATAAATCTTTAATCCCCTCCCCTCTCAAGCTTTTAAGGAAACTTAAAAGCTTTAATTTCTCTCCTCAATTTCTGTTACTTTTACATCCACTTTCTTTTTTGCTACTCGACCTGACATTACATCAAAGATGCTCATCGTTTTTTTGCGTAAGAATTTTTGTTCATTCACATCATCTTCTTCAATATACAATTCTTTTAAAATAACTTCTTCGACACAAAGTTTTCTAAAATCAGGAAGGCGCGCCCACATCAGAGCGATACGAAAGGCATTTTTCATATCGAGTAATTTTCCTACATCTTCACTGTCTGGAGCTTTATAGTAAGTCATAAAATCGGCAAAAATAAAATCAATAAATTTCTGTGGAATATATTGATTTTCATTTACATCCGATAAGAAAATATCACAGATAACATATTTAAAATTGAGGCCGGTGATTTCTGCAAATTTATAGTAGGTTGATAGAGGAATATTCACTATATCTGAGTTTTCGTACTTTGCTAAGAGGTTAAATCCTTTAAACCCCATCAGCTTGGAAAATTCTGTCTGTGTTAAATTCATCCGTGTGCGTTCTCTTCGCAATAAAGTTGCGAAACGTTTGCGGACAGTGCTTTCGAGTCTATCTAATTCGTTTTCATTTTTTTTCTCTAACATAATTGCAATCCATTTTAATTAATGTTAATAATAAATTAATATAGTTTTTATATTCTCATAGTGAACACACTTAGCAAAGGACACAATACAAAAAAAGAGTACATCCGTAAATGCACCCTCTCTCGCAAAGAAAAGCTAACACGGATGAATTTAAATAGCAACTTATCAATATAGGAGATCATCTGTGATTACTTATTTTACCAAAAATTATTTTTAATTAAATTTTAATTATTGCTATAATTTAGATAATTTACTCAATTGAAATTAAGTTTAAATCAGTTAAATATTTCTTAATTTTAGATTAAAAACATTCTAATTCATGCAAAAAAAATTAAATGAGTTTAAAAACACTATTATTTAATATATTAATAAAAAAGGAATAGATATGAAAAGCGATCTGTGTCGTGAAATCAGAAGTGATTTAATAGATATGATTAAATATTTAAATAACTCTGATCTCAGAATGAATGATACAAAACTCTATTTTGAATTTGGCGGAAAGATTTCTAATATGATCGAAAGAGTCAGCAAATCTGAAAGTGATTGGAATGATGACTCAACAGCAGAAGAAACAATAAATTCCGACCCAAATAAAATGCATTAAACATAAAAAAAGGCACTTAATGTATAGTTAAGTGCCCATTAAAACTTTATTCATTGAAATTCTTTAATGAATAAGTTTTTTAAATTTAATACGTTTTGGATTGACAGCATCATCACCCAGACGGCGTTTTTTATCTGCCATATAGTCTTGGTAATTCCCTTCAAACCAAACGACTTTACTGTCTCCTTCAAAAGCGAGAATATGAGTCGCAATACGATCCAAAAAGTAACGATCGTGGGAAATAACCACAGCACAACCAGGAAAAGAAACAAGTGAATCTTCAAGAGCACGTAGAGTATCTACATCCAAATCGTTTGTAGGTTCGTCAAGCAACAAAAGATTCCCGCCATTCATCACCATTTTTGCAAGATTCAATCGATTCCTCTCGCCACCTGAAAGCTTCCCAACTGACTTTTGCTGATCTGCTCCCCTAAATCCGAAGGAAGAAATATAAGAACGCGCAGGAATTTCTCGACTGCCCACTTGAATAAGCTCTTTTCCTCCACTCAATTCTTGGAAAACTGTTTTGTCGCTATCAAGATATTCACGGTGTTGATCAACATAACTGATTTTTACAGTTTCACCGATTTTAATTTCACCTTGTTCAGGTTTTTCAATACCTGCAATCATTTTAAAGAGAGTGGATTTACCGGCTCCATTTGGCCCAATCACTCCGACGATTCCACCAGGAGGGAGCTTGAAATTTAAATTTTCAAACAGAACTTTATCACCAAACGCTTTGGTAATGTCGATTGCTTCAACAACACTGTCGCCTAAACGTGGCGCTGGTGGGAAAACAATTTCGCGAATACCTTCGCTGCGATCATTTTGCTCTTTTAGCAATTCACTGTAAGCAGAAATACGCCATTTGCTTTTTGCTTGGCGTGCTTTCGGTGACATATTCATCCACTCAAGTTCACGCTTTAAAGTTTTTTGTCGAGCAGATTCTTGTTTTTCTTCTTCAGATAAGCGTGTGGTTTTTTGTCCTAACCAAGAAGAATAATTTCCTTGCCAAGGAATACCTTCACCTTTATCAAGTTCAAGCACCCATTCCGTCACATTGTCTAAGAAATAACGATCGTGCGTAATCGTCACTAAAGTTCCAGTAAATTCTTTTAAGTAACGTTCAAGCCACTGTACACTTTCTGCATCCAAATGGTTCGTAGGCTCGTCAAGCAATAAAAGATCTGGTTTTTCGAGCAGAAGTTTGCAAAGCGCAACCCGTCTACGCTCACCCCCAGACAAAGTTTTCACATCGGCATCGGCAGGAGGGCAGCGCAAAGCATCCATCGCAATTTCAAGGGTGCGATCGATATCCCAACCGTTTTTGGCATCGATTTCATCTTGCAAAATAGCTGTTTGCTCTAAGATTTTATTCATTTCATCATCACTGAGAGGTTCACCCAAACGCTCGTTGAGGGAGTCGAATTTACGGATGAGATCTTTTATTTCTTTTACAGCTTCTTCCACATTTTCCACAACGTTTTTTGTGGGATCAAGTTGTGGCTCCTGTGGTAGATACCCAATTTTTGTACCTTTTTGTGGAAAAGCTTCCCCAGCAAAATCTTTGTCCACCCCAGCCATGATACGCAAAAGTGTTGATTTACCAGCACCGTTTGAGCCGATCACACCAATTTTTGCCCCGTGGAAAAAGGATAAATAGATGTCTTTAAGAATATCTTTTCCGCCAATGTTTTTGCGGAGTTTGACCATATTGAAAATATAGTTAGCCATAGTAATTTCCTAAGTTTGATGTTGCAAAATCAAAACGCATAGTATCATCCACAAAAACACAACCTTCTGCAATGATATCTTTTTATTTTTGGTTGAATTAAGTATTTTAATAGAAATTGCCATATTGGCTTTCCCTTATTATATTGCGTTCTGCTAAGGGAGGGCCTCATTATGAAAGTAGCTATTTACAGCAAAAATGATACCGTTGAAAAGAAGATGCCTCAAAAGCAAAAAAACAGTTTAAACAATTACATTCAATATCGTGGGTGGAAAGTTATAAACGAGTTTGTAGATCACTGCGCAGTTCAGCAAAAGAAAGTCAGTGAACGCAACAAGATTATGCAACTTGCCAAAGAAAAAGAAATCGACGTGGTGCTTGTTTGGAGTTTAAAGTGCTGGGCAGAATCAACCTGTGACCTTATTTTAAGTTTAAATGAATTGACTCAATATGGTGTTAGTTTTGTTTCTTTATCAGAATCGCTCGATTCCTCAACCCCTACTCGTAAAACTTTTACAGATATTTTAACCGCATTTGCTAAATTTGAAAAAGAAAAAAATATTCTACATAAACAAAATTTATCCATTATTGCTAAATCAAGTGAACCCAAAGCAAAAAGATTAGGAAAAGCGCTCAAATGTGCTGAACAAATGCGTGCGTTACAACAAGAAGGAAAAAATCACTCTGAAATTGCACGTATATTAAATGTTTCGAGGGGAAGTGTTCACAATATTTTAGGCAACATTAGCAAAAATAAAGAAAGTAAAAAAGTTTACAAAAGAGGGGAAGCACAAACTCTATTTTGCCAATCATTTATTAAAACAATCCAATTTTTAACTTGCCATGCAAGAATAAAATCTTCGAAAAAAATAACTAGCTCTTCACTTTCCATGTGATATTCACATTGATCATATAATTCCAAATAGCAGCAACCAAATATCCAAGAGCATTTGATAAATAAACATCAAAGCCATAGCCTAACATTTTTATCGCGATTGCTTGGTTTATAAAGGCTCCACCCAAACATATTGCATGAAATGTTATGATTCCTCTAAATGTCTTCCAAAAACCAAACAGTTTATTTTCTTTAAATGTCCAATAATTATTGAGAAAGAAATTGGTTAATATACTCAACTCAATAGATATTGCCACTGAAGTTGCATCTGAAAAAGAAGTGAATTTTTGACAGAAAAATATGACGGAAGTTGCTATCAATAAGCCTGATAAACCAATAATTCCATATTTAATAAATCTAGCAGGAATATATTGTCCGAGGCTCAATTCATATAAAGCAAAAATATAATCATAAATTACGCGACTCGATAATTTACTTTCTCCGTGTATACGTCCTTTAAAAGTATAACCCACTTCTTGCACTTGAGCATTTTCTGCTCGCGCTAAAAATTCTAATAAGATTTTAAATCCACGGGGATTTATTTTATTTTTATTGTCTAAATAAATTGACCTATCTAATGCAAAGAATCCGCTCATTGGATCTGTTACTTTACAAGGCAATGCAATGCGAGCCATAACAGTCGCAACCCATGATACAAATTTGCGAATAGGACTCCAGTTTTCTACACTCCCACCATTGATTTTACGCGAACCGACAACAATATTTGCGCCCTTATCGAAAGCAGAGAGAAATAAAACCAAGGCTTCTTCGTCATGTTGGAGATCAGAGTCCATCACAGCAAGAATTTTGCCTTCAGCTTGTTCAAATCCAGTGAGAACCGCAGAACTCAAACCACGATCTGTCATTCTCCGAATCACTTTTAACCATGGATATTGAGACGAAAGATTTCTGGCAATTTCCCATGTTTTATCTGGAGAATTATCATCCACAACAATCACCTCTTTGTTTATGCCAGATAAACAAAGATCGAGTTTATCAAGTAAAATTGGAATATTTTTACTTTCATTGTATGTAGGGATAATCAAGGAAATCTGTGTCATTTATACTCCAATTTAGTATATATTAATCTAACTTAAAACGACTGTGTCTTTTTTATATTTTTTATCATCTGTAATTGGACAATCCAAAGAATAATGAATCCCTCGGCTCTCCTTTCTCATTCTTGCACATTTAACAGTAAGTTGAGCAACTGTCGCTAAGTTTCTAACTTCAATTAATGAACGGCTTGGAATAATATTCCAATAATAGGTCTCTATTTCTTGGCAGATTTGATCAATCCTAGCAGCTGCGCGCGCCAACCTTTTTTCCGTGCGAACAATACCAACATAATTCCACATTGTTCTACGAATTTCATCCCAAAGCTGACTTATCACGACCATCTCATCGGGTTCTGCTGCTGTTCCGAGCTCCCACTTTGGCACGACAGGATTTTTATATAAATTTAAGTCTGCAATTATACTCGCGATATCTTCGAAAACAAAATCAGCAAAGACAACACCTTCAAGTAAAGAATTCGAGGCTAACCGATTTGCTCCATGTAATCCAGAGCAAGCCGCTTCACCTAAAGCCCAAAGAGATTTAATCCCGGTCCTCCCTCGCATATCCGTCACAATTCCACCACAACTATAATGCGCAGCGGGAACGACAGGGATAGGCTCTTGCGTAATATCAAGACCTATTTCTAAACATTTTGTGTAAATTCCTGGAAAATGATTTTTGACAAAACTCGGCTCCTTATGCGAAATATCAAGATAAACATAGGGAGCTCCTGATTTTTTTATTTGCGCATCGATAGCTCTGGCGACAATGTCCCGAGGGGCTAACTCCTTCAAAGGATGAATATCTTCCATAAATCTATCACCGGTGATCGTTTTTAATATGGCGCCTTCTCCGCGCAATGCTTCTGAAATAAGAAAATTCTTCGATTTGGGATCGTACAAACATGTTGGGTGAAATTGCATAAATTCTAAATTTGCAACTCTTGCCCCAGCACGCCAGGCCATGGCTACCCCATCTCCTGTCGCAACATCTGGATTCGTTGTATATAAATAAAGTTTACCATGCCCCCCTGTCGCTAAGACAGTCGCTTTGGCAAGTATAGCGAAAATGTTTTTGTTTTTTTCATTTAAAACATAGGCTCCCAATGCACGATTGCGGGAAAAATCAGGTGCCACTTTATCGGTCACTATGAGATCAATTGCTGTATGAAATTCTAACAAATTGATATTTTTATTTTCATTCACTTTTTGCGCTAAAGTATTTTGCAACGCAATCCCTGTCATATCTGCAGAATGAATGATGCGTCGTGCACTGTGCCCACCCTCTTTCGTCAGATGATATTCTGAATCATACTGATTGCATTGAGTGTTCTGGGTAAATTGCACCCCTAGGGCAATCAATTGCTGAATCGAGCGCGGTCCCGAAGAAATAACTTTTTGCACAACATTCTCATGACACAAACCCACACCTGCATTGAGTGTGTCTTGAATATGCAAAGCGTAATTATCCTCATCACTCAACACAGAGGCAATGCCTCCCTGAGCCCAGCGCGTGTTGCATTCAAAAAAAGACTCTTTACACAACAAAGCGACTTTACCAAGCGCACTCAATTTGAGCGCAAGTGATGCGCCAGCAATCCCAGAGCCAATAATGAGAAAATCAAACATCACATGCTCAATAACTTGGAGTGAAGATTTCTTCTTCATAATTCAATCCTTTGCACTACATAACTCCATAACCTCGAAAAAGGACATTAAGCGTGATAGCTTTCTCTTGCAAGCTTGCAAATAAAACGCATATACTTGCAAACGTAAGCTTTAAGAAATACTTATTCTCATGTCTGGTTATTTTTTAATGAATCAATGAAAGGAATATTTGATGTTAAATCTAAGAAAATTATTTTCTGTTTCAACTCTCTTTATTGCAGGAACTCTCCCACTCGTAAGTTGCACTTCTTTTCAAGGAGATTACGGCGATCCTGACCAAGCACAAATATTAGATGATCGTTGGAATCCAACCGATGCGACTGTGACGGTTAAAAAAATGGTTAAAGACATGACTTCAGCTCCATGGATTCTTAATTGGCGTGAAGATATGAATAAGAAATCCACAGATAGACCCTTTGTCCTTGTCGATGATATGGAAAACAGAACAAGTGAAGTAATTGATACCAAAGCACTCTTCGAAGATCTGCGCAGCCAAATCCTCAACGACGGAAAAGTTCGTTTTTTAGATGGTGATCTTCGTAAAAAAATATTAGACGAATATAAATACCAGCAGTCTGGTGTGGTTAGAAAAGGTGGCGTAAAAGGCCCTGGGAACCAACACGGTGCTGATTTCTTCCTTTCAGGTGCTATTTCAAGTATCGTTTCGCAACAGGGGGGTAAGAGTTCCGTTCAATATCAAATTGAAATGAAACTCACCAATATCTCCACGGGCGAGTTGGTTTGGAGTGGTATAGAAAAAATAAGAAAAAACTTCAAAAGAAGTAGTATTGGTTGGTAAACCTATACAAATTAATCCGCAGCAGTTTAATCACTGCATTTTGTATTTATAGAAAAGGATAGCTCATGGATAAAAAACAACTTGTAGAAAAAGTTAAAGAGGGAATGGAAAAAACAATTAATTCTTTAAAGTCCGATCTGCAAAAAATCAGAACAGGCAGAGCATCTGCAGCATTATTAGATGATGTGAGGGTTGATTCCTACGGAACACAAATGCCATTAAGCAAAGTTGCAACTTTAGCAACCCCCGAAGCTCGCCTCATCACGGTCAATCCTTTCGATAAAAGCATGCTCCCAGTCGTAGAAAAAGCAATTTTAACCTCTGGCCTTGGTCTCACGCCAAATAATGACGGAAAAGTGATTCGCATTCCTATTCCAGCACTTTCTGAAGAACGCCGTAAAGAAATTGCTAAACAAGTTAAAAAAATTGGTGAAGAAGCAAAGGTTGCCGTCCGTCACCACCGCCAAGATGGAAACACAAAGGCAAAAGCATCGCAAAAAGAACATGGTTGGTCTGAAGATGAGGTCAAACGCGCAAGCGATGAAGTACAAAAATTAACCGATACTTATGCAAAAAAAGTGGATGAGCTTTGTGTCGCAAAAGAAAAAGAAGTTCTTACTATGTAAGTTTTCGTAAATTTACTTTGAGGTCTCGAAATTTTTTCGAGACCTTTTTTTTAAATAATTAATACTTTTAATTAAATTTTATTTTACAAACTTATATTGAAAAACATAAAATACTTTGTAATATATCAATAGGGCCGAACCGGCTTCATTGAAACGCAATCTTTATTATTTGAATCAGTAAATTTATTTTAGAGGTATTTATGACAAATTTTTCATGCAATACTTCACCAAAGACTTCGCTAAAATATATCACAAACTTTAGCAAAAAAGGGAGAAAACTGGGAGGCCAAGTTTCTCGTTGCCAACATGGTGGAGTTTATGAAGGTTATAAAAATAACAAGAAAATTACCGTTCTTTTTAAACAAGGACGCAATGATGGAGAAACAATCAGTGAATATTTAGCAACTGCTTTGTATAATCTTATTATTCCTGGTTATGCTTCTTATGTTTTTTTCTCAAAATATGATCAATTGACATATACTAAAAATGTGCGGAAAAATGATCTCCATATAAATATTTATATTGGCACAATATTTTTTGAAGAATTTATTGAAGCACATAAAATCATGGGTTACGAAGAAAGACCTTATTTCTTTAGAAGTCTCCACTCTAGTAGAGGGAAAGACTTTGTCCAAATTTTCCAAAATACGAATTTAGGACGTATTTTAGCTGCCGCCCTATGGCTCGGAGATTACGACACTCATACAGCCAATATAGGTGGAGCAAAAATCAATGGTCGCTATAGCTTTGTTAAAATCGATCACGGCTGGAGCTTTGCCCAAATACAAGATCAAATGAACCTTAAGAAAACCCCATGGTCAGGTCTCCAAGCGATTGGCAGACCCACCAATCACTTTCAAGACTATGATTTTAATGGATTTTATCAAAATTCAGCGGGTGAATTCCAAAAAACCATTCGTTTACTCAAACACATAGGTCCTGAAGATATTAAGCGAACTTTACAAGCAGCATTTCATGAGATAAATAAATATTATTCTGAAGAAGCTTATATTTCCTTTGCCAATTGGATTGGTTATAAAAAAGCAAATACTTTATCTTTAAAAAGTCTCATACCCAATCTTATCGATTTTCTGACTTTAAAGCTTTATAAACGTGCGACAAGTCCGTTTATGTAAGCTTCGTTTCCTAATTTTATTATTCAAAATTATAACTCTTTTTTAAAATCTTCTAATTGAATCAGGATATGCATTATCGATTCAGAACTATCTGCACTGCGAGCAGAATAAAAAAAATGAATACTTATATATTTATAAAACCCACCCAAAAAAAACTTTAAAAAATATCATCACTCCTCACAATCGCATAGGCATTGTGATTATGGATGGATTCAAAATTTTCGGCACTGACTTCAAAACGTAAATTGGGTGATTTCTTTTTTAAAAGCACAGCGGCTTCTCGCACAAGATCTTCAACAAAACGAGGGTTATTATAAGCTTTTTCTGTAACATATTTTTCATCCGCTCTTTTGAGAACGGGATAAATCGCACTCGAAGCGGAGTTATCGGCAATTTCTATACAATCCAGAACAGAGATCTGTGGATTCCACAGCGTGATTGTCATATGACTGCGTTGACTGTGTGCACCAAATTCTGAAATTGCTTTGCTGCATGGACAAAGACTTTTTATTGGAATCCTCAAACTTATTTTGGTGAGCGCCGTTTCATTACGAGTTACAGCGATTTCTATACTCACCGCAATATCTGTCATTCCTTTTATTTTAGAAACAGGAGCTTCTTTTTCATAAAAATAAATAAAATCTGCATTGAGGAATGTTTTGTTGCATTCAAGTATTTCGAGCATTTTAACTGACATTTCTTCAAACTTTTGCAGAGAAAAAAACGGGGCAAATTCATAAAGA